>JBNKHI010000060.1:0-16653 GCA_050290265.1 Cellvibrionaceae bacterium | reverse complement strand
TGGGAAAGAGTTATTTTTAACACCTTCTCGATAATCGCGCAAACTTTACGTACCATTTCCAGAAAAACACGCATTAAAATTTTCACCCTTTAAATATACTGTATAAATAAACAGTAATTTACTGACTGACAACGACTCTGTTGGAAAGGCGTATTTTTAGACTAATAAAGGGTAACTAGGGCGATGTTATTTAGATGCCGATTGGTTACTTTTTGTTTTGAGATTAAAAAGCACCAAGTGTGAAGTGTGGGCTGAAAGGTATAGCAAGACAGAACATGTACGGCTAAACCGTTCGGGCTTTCCTATTCTTCAGCTTATTGGGTTTGGCCGGCCTGCGTATTTTAGGGACATAAAAAAAGCACCTCGATTGAGGTGCTTTTAGGAATAGTGGCGGACCGGACGGGACTCGAACCCGCGACCTCCGGCGTGACAGGCCGGCATTCTAACCAGCTGAACTACCGGTCCGCAAATGCTTGATTTAACCATTACAGTTAAAGTTGGTGGGTGGTACAGGGATCGAACCTGTGACCCTCGCCTTGTAAGGGCGATGCTCTCCCAGCTGAGCTAACCACCCCACTCGTCAAGAGGAGCGCATTCTACCCCAATGGTTATGCCTGTCAAATGTTTTTGGGCTTTTTGGGCATAATTATCGGCACTTTTTAAATTAATTCATAAAATCGACAACCTGTTGATTTTATAGCCATTTTTTACCTGCTCCACGTCACCGTAATCTACGCTAGAGCCCTCTGTATCCAAATCACTAGTCTGTAGTAGACTCTTTGTATCGCATTACATTAGTGATTGAGTTCCTGCAGAAGTGGACTCTGTAAATCAATACTCAGGTATACCTGGAATATGAAAATAGTCGGTTTATTTAACCTGCACATTATGCCTTGGGTTATTGGTGCGACAGCCCTGCCTGTGTTTGCACTGGAGCAACCTAGTGCGCTACTAAAAGAGTCTAATCAAGGCTTACTTTTATTGGTGATAGCACTGCTTGTTATACAGTCGTTATTAATTATTGGGCTACAAAAGAACCGGATTCGGCACAAACGCGCAAAGGCAGAGCTGGCGAAAACGCATAAAGAGCTTGAGCAACGTGTTATCGATCGCACACGTCAATTGGAAAGCATTAATAAGGAGCTGTACCGAGAAATTTCAAACCATGAAAAAACTGAAGCTTTACTATTACGGACTCAAGATTATTTGCACAGCATTTTAAATTCAATGCCGTCCATATTGATGGGAGTTACCAGCGACGGTGAGATAACCCATTGGAACGCAGCAGCAGAAGCTGACACCGGATTAAGTGCTGCCGCCGCACTGGGAATGCCATTAGCTAAAGCCTACCCTACTCTGCACATTAGCGAACAGGATATTAAAGATGCGACCGCAAGCAGAATTCCTATTGTTAGCCAAAACCTTCAACAAGGGCGAGGTAATCAGGCCCGTTACTTTGACCTGACAATTTACCCATTGGTACATGGTCATAATCAAACCAACGCAGTGATTCGGATTGATGATGTTACACCACGTATTCACATGGAAAACATGCTCATTCAAAATGAAAAAATGCTTTCATTAGGTGAATTGGCTGCCGGACTGGCTCACGAAATAAACAATCCTTTGGCGGCTATTTTAAATGGTTTGCAAAACCTCGAACGTAGAACATCCGCAAATTTGCAAAAGAACCATGATGTAGCGGAAAGCTTAGGTTTCTCAATACAACAGCTACAGGACTATTTCACTGAACGGGATATTTATCAATTTACATCCAGTATCCGTTTGGCTGGTGAGCAAGCTGCCAAAATAGTCACTAATATGCTGGAGTTCTCACGCGGCAATGGCCAACAATTTCGCTATGAGAATATCAATAACCTGGTAAAACATGCTTTAGATATGGCTGAGAATATGATGATTATTCGCACCCGAAACAGTGTGAATCGCATTTCAGTCAGCGCTGAACTGGCAGAAAACTTACCCAGCATCCCCTGCTCCGCTTCTGAGCTGCAACAAGTTTTGCTCAACTTAATTCGTAATGCGAGCCAGGCTTTCCCGCCTGAACGCAACGCCGTCAATAACGAGCCACGGCATATTTGGGTGCGAACTTTTGTAACAGAAGACTATTTATGCATTCAGGTTGAGGACAACGGAGTGGGGATAACAGACAGTGTGAAAGAGCATATTTTTGAGCCCTTCTTCACAACCAAAGAGGTTGGTGATGGAACTGGTCTCGGATTGTCGGTATCTTATTTTATTGTTGCAGAGCATCATAGTGGTGAAATAGCGGTAGATTCGCAATTGGGCAAAGGTACGGTTTTTACGATTAAGCTACCCATTAACGCTGGAGATTAAATGTTGTTTTTACTGAGTTCACATTTTTATAAAAAGACTGCGAGCAGCGTGTCGAGCTCTATTTTATTGCTCTCTGCTGCATTACTACTGAGTGCTTGCGCCACACCTCCTGAACCGCGTGTCGGCAGCGCTCAAATGCGCATTCATCTTGAATCGTTATTATCTGAACATTTGTACCTGATGATGGTAACCGATCGATGCTCTTCGCTAGGTGGCGCAACTAAAGATGCTATGAATACGGCTCGTAATAACTGGCTGACTAATTATGGCCTTCTGATGCGTAACGCTAATGATTACTACGTCGACTTACTGGGTGATGAATTAATCACATTTGATGACCAGGACATTTCTCTCAAAACAATCTACTGGATATATAAAGAGCTGGATAATATTGAGGATGACCTGAGTTTCATGCGTTATTCAAACGCCAACCGAGCACTTAGATGCCAGAGGCTGATTGATGACTTTGGGAGTAATGCTGAGCTGCCTTCCTTTGCACTGAGTCAACCACAAGCTTACCTACAAATTATGGAGTATAGCCAAAATAGAAAAACCGATCAGCCAGAACTGACAGCGTTTCCATTGCCTTTTGGTCAATTTGAATTAAACCCGGAAAAGGGACGCTCGGCTTTCCATATCGAAAAATTACTTGAAGAAGTAAATTGCCCAAGCAAAGAGGTGATAACGCTCATTAATGACTGGCCTGAAGAAGCTTACATTGGCTATTGCAAAGATGGCACAGAACGCGTTGTTACCTGTAAGTGGGGTACGTGTACTATTCAGCGTTAACACACATTTTTATTATCAACGGGCGGTTATCTGCCGCCCTGTTTATTCAATATTTTACCTGCTAGGCTAATTCAGCCATTTTCCTTTTGAGTTGGTCTTGTACCAATGTTGCTAGCTCGTCTGGCTGAAACTTTGACAAAAAGGCATCGCAACCCACTTTATCGACCATTGCCTGATTAAAGCTTCCGCTAAGAGATGTGTGTAGTGCAACATATAAATGCTTCAGGTCCGAATCCTGGCGGATATTGTGGGTTAGCGTGTACCCATCCATTTCCGGCATTTCAGCATCAGTAACAACCATTAACACGTTACGCTGAAAGTCAGGGTCTTCTGACTTCCATTTCTGCAGAATGTGCAGGCCTTCCCGACCATTTTTGGCTTCGTGAATTTCCAGTCCTAGCTGTGCGATCGTCGACCGAGCCTGAGATAGTGCAGTTTCCGAGTCATCCACCAGCAATACTTTAAAACCGTAGGCTTTTGCTTCGCTAACAACGCCCTGGTCCAGAACTTCTTGAGAGACAGTAGAGTCGTAAGGGATAATATCTGCCAATACCCTTTCAACATCTAAAATCTCAACGATCTGGTCATCAACTTGTGTTATTGCCGTTAGGTAAGAGCTTCGACCAGCACCTTGAGGGGGCGGTAAAATTTTATCCCAATTCAAATTAATAATACGGTCCACAGCACCAATTAAAAATGCCTGTACGGAACGATTATATTCAGTAACAATAATATTGCAGTCGTCTTTTTTATCCAGCATCGGCCTTAAGCCAATTGCAGCGGCAAGGTCAATGACACTAATCGTTTTGTTACGTAAATGGGCAACGCCACAGATATAAGGGTGCCGTTTGGGAATACTGGTTAGATGAGGCGTTCTCAATACTTCTTGAATTTTAAATACGTTGAGGGCAAACAGTTGTCGTCCGCCTAACTTGAACATAAGCAGTTCCAGCCGATTCTCACCAACGAGCTTAGTTCGCTGGTCTACTGACGACATTACTCCAGACATTAGATTTCCTATTCACCAAATATTATTGTTTCGTTAGCGGCTGTCGCGCGCTTTTCAGTAGGGGCTATCAACCTATCGCACTTGAATTTTACGCCTCTTACGGTGTTTCATCCAAGATAGCAAATGATAGACACGTCGTAAAAAGTGCGACTACGGCTATCAACTGAATGACGGGATTTATCAAAAAGATAACCCCGGCCACAATCCAAAGTGATTTAACAAGCCCTCGCTTCCGCATGTACCGCTTGGTAAAGCGTCGATAATGGGGATGGTTTTCTGCCGATTCATTAAGCGTCAACAAGTCTGGGCGATAAGGCGCAATAAAGCTGTTGATCAACTCCCAGTAAAACCGAAACAGTGCACTTGCCAGTAAATATGAATTACCAAAAATCATAACTGAGCGTCCATTAATAATGGCTGGATTGGGCTGGCCGTGCGAAACCACCAACCCACTCTTCTCAGTATAGACACTAATTCCTACTGCTAGCTTTTTCGTAACACCCGCGCGGGTTCTCGCATGGTGACGAATTCCTCAGCCGCACTAGGATGCACACCAATAGTGCGATCAAAGTCTCGCTTAGTTGCCCCGGCATTCATAGCAATGGCAATACCTTGAACAACTTCACCTGCATCGTGGCCAACCATATGGCACCCGATGACTTTATCGGTTTCGACATCGACAAGCAGTTTCATAAAGGTTTTTTCTGTGAGACCGCTCAATGTATGCTTGAGATGAGTGAAGGATGATGTATATACCGCGACTTCATCATACTGCTCAGCAGCTTGCTCTTCACTCAATCCCACCGTGCCTACATTCGGTTGTGAAAACACAGCAGTTGGTATATTGGCATAACTGACGCTGATGGATTCTTTATCGTATAAATGCCTGGCTAGCGCCATGCCCTCAGCGAGAGCAACGGGTGTCAGGGCAACCCGGTCAATAACATCGCCGACAGCATAGATAGAAGGTTCATCGGTCTGGAATTCATCATTAACACAAACCGCCCCATTCTTGGTTAGCTCGACTTTTGTATTTTCCAGGCCAAGATCTTCCGTCTTAGGCTTGCGGCCAGTAGCATACATAACGGCATCCACGCAGTGGACATCGCCATTTTTCATGAATACTTCAAGACTGCCGTCATCATGCTTTTGAATGCGCTGAATATCGCTATTAAGCTGAAGGTTTATACCTTTAGCTTGCACTTGCTCTGCCAAAAAACGACGCGTTTCATCATCGAAACCGCGCAAAATCATGGGTCCGCGATACACAAGTGTTGTGTCAGCACCTAACCCGTTAAAAATACCGGCAAATTCAACCGCAATATAACCGCCTCCAACTACCATCACGCGTTTTGGAAAAGTCTCCAGGTAAAACGCATGATTTGAATCGATTACATACTCGGAGCCTTCAAATTCCGGTACGAAAGGCCATCCCCCCACGGCAATAAGAATGCGTTCCGCAGTAATTTCCCGGTCATTAATGAGCACACGATTAGGGCCCAAAATTTTGGCTCGACCCCGGATGATTCGAACGTTGGCGTTATCCAATATACGTTGATACACGCCGTTCAAACGCTCTATTTCTTGGGTTTTGTTATCACGCAGTGTAGCCCAATCGAAGTGAGTATCACCCACAGACCAACCGAAACCCTTGGCAGCTTCAAATT
Organism: Cellvibrionaceae bacterium; assembly: GCA_050290265.1. Classification (GTDB taxonomy): domain Bacteria; phylum Pseudomonadota; class Gammaproteobacteria; order Pseudomonadales; family Cellvibrionaceae; genus JBNKFV01. The sequence goes on along the minus strand of JBNKHI010000060.1, from coordinate 10,833 downwards.
CTTCGTGAAACTGTGCGCCATAAACAAACAGTTTTTTGGGAACACAGCCAACGTTTACGCAAGTACCACCCAAAAATAACTCTTCAGCCACTGCCACTTTGGCACCTAGCTGGGCAGCTATACGGCTGGCACGCACACCACCAGAACCAGCACCAATAACAAATAAATCGTAGTCGAAAGTTGTCACTAAAACCTCTCTTGTATGAGTAAAACACGCCCTTAACAACCGTAATACTGGCTCACAGTGTAGAGTTTACTGAGGTAAGTAAGGGTTAAATCACTAGATGGGCGAACATCGTCGTAGGTGTGCACTATGCCATTGCTTAGACATCGATATCAATGGATGGGAGATCAGTATTTCGGCGGCGCTCGGAGCCTGCACGAAGGTCGAGCAATGCTCGACGGCGCTCTTTACGTCGATCTTTCCCCTTGCGTCGCTCGTAGACGACGGTTCGCTGCTGCCGATCGGTACTACTCTCCGACATAGGCAAATCAGATGTATTGGCTTCAGATTTTCGGGTCACGCGTCGTGTCGGTACAGCGGGAGTTGTTGGCCCTATTGTATTTACCATCGGTATCACCATTTTCCTAACGGAGCCTAGTACGGCTTTGTCCGGTAAAATTGTCATTACTGTGTATAAATACTATCGGCGCCAATTATAGCAGCTTGAGCAAAAAACGATCATTATGGGGCGGTTTGCCTACAGGCTTGGCGTAAACCACTTTAAATTGGCATGCAAATCAACAATTTCGCCAATAATCAGGAGCGTTGGCGCACTAACATGCTCATCGATAACTTTTTGCGGTAAGGACGCCAAATCACCCACAAGTACGCGCTGATCAGGGGTTGTACCCTTTTCCACAATGGCGGCGGGCGTGTTAGGTGAGCGGCCACTGCTGATTAATTTTGCACAGATCTCATCAAGGCCCGCTAAACCCATATAAAAAACCAGTGTTTGATCAGCTAAAGCGAGTTCTGACCAGCTTAAATTGGTTGTATTCGCTTTTAGGTGCCCGGTAATAAATCTAACAGACTGAGAATAATCCCGATGCGTGAGAGGAATGCCGGCGTAAGCGGAGCAACCGGAAGCCGCGGTTATACCAGGCACTACCTGAAACGGTATCTGATGTTGCGCGAGCAATTCAATTTCTTCTCCACCCCGCCCAAATATAAAGGGGTCCCCTCCTTTGAGCCGCAGCACTCGCTTGCCTTGTAAGGCTAAATCTACCAATAATTGATTAATCTCGGGTTGGGGGACTGCGTGTTCACTGCGTTTCTTACCAACATAAATACGTTCGGCATCTCTACGCACCAAATTCATTACCGGCTCTGATACCAAACGGTCGTAAAGTACCACGTCTGCCTGTTGCATCAGTTGTAATGCTCGCACCGTTAATAGCCCCGGGTCGCCCGGCCCACCGCCAACAAGATAAACTTCGCCGGATAAGGTGTTGGTCTTCTCATCTTCAAGCAGCGCCATGGCTTTCTGTTCGGCCTGCTCTATTTTGCCTTGCATAGCCAATTCGCCAATCGTGCCACTGATTACGTTCTCCCAGTAGCGCATCCTCAGTTCACCCTGAGAGAAGTGGGCTTTCACGCGATCACGAATACGGCTGGCAAATTGGGCTAAGGTACCGTAGCTGGCTGGCAGCAAAGTTTCTATGCGAGCACGAAGCAATCTCGCTAATACCGGTGCTTGACCACTACTGGTTATGGCGATGGTCAGGGGATCTCGATCCACGATAGCGGGAAAAATGATACTGCATAAATCAGGATTATCGACGACGTTAACCGGAAGATTTTGCGCCTTTGCCGCGCGCGAGACCTCTTCGTTCAAAGGCCGGATATCTGTTGCTGCAATAACAATACGACAGTCATTTATGTCTGTAGCGAGATACGGCCGCTGAAACATCTCCCCGTCACTTTTCTGGACTAAGTGTTGTAACTCTTCGCAAATTTCAGGAGCCACCACCCGCAAACGTGCCCCGGATTGAAGCAGTAATCGAGCCTTGCGCGTAGCAATAGCCCCTCCGCCAACAATTAATACCGTCTGTTTTTTAAGATCAAAAAAGAAGGGAAAATACTGCATGGACTCACTGCTCCAAGGGCATTAAGGGCCGCAAGCGGCCCTTAGTCAACGGCGTGGTACGGGTTTTGTCAGGCTTTTATGATATCCGTTCCGCCCATATAGGGGCGCAGTACTTCAGGAATCACGATACTACCGTCTTCCTGCTGATAATTTTCCATAATAGCTAACAAGGTTCGCCCTACTGCCAGTCCGGAACCATTTAACGTGTTCAGTAATTCAGGTTTGCCCGTTTCCGGATTGCGATATCGTGCTTTCATACGGCGGGCCTGAAAATCCCCAAAGCTACTGCAAGAAGATATCTCGCGATATTTCTCCTGTGATGGCAACCATACTTCTATGTCATAGGTCTTTTCAGAAGAAAAGCCAAGGTCGCCGCCACAAAGAATGACCGTGCGGTATGGCAGTTCCAGTTTTTCAAGAATGGCCTCAGCATGTTTCGTCAAGGCTTCCAAACCGGCTTCGGCTTCTCCTGGTTTGACAAACTGCACCAGCTCAACCTTTTCGAACTGATGTTGGCGAATCATGCCACGGGTGTCACGGCCATAGGCTCCCGCTTCACTGCGAAAACACGGTGTGTGACAAACAAACTTCAATGGCAGTTCAGCAGCGGCGTCGAATATCTCATTGCGCAGGATGTTAGTCACGGGTACTTCGGCGGTGGGAATGAGGTAAAACTCGCGCTCATCATCCTGCAGCTTGAATAAATCTTCTTCGAATTTAGGCAACTGCCCGGTACCAAACAACGACTCTTTGTTAACGATGTAGGGAACATAGATCTCGTTATAGCCGTGCTCTGCAATATGGGTGTTTAACATAAACTGTATGAGCGCGCGGTGCAGGCGTGCAATGGAGCCTTTCATTACCGCGAAGCGCGAACCCGTAAGTTTTGCTGCGGTATCAAAATCCAACTCGCCCAGTTGGCCACCCAGGTCAACATGATCTCGAACGGGAAAAGAAAATGTTTTAGGCTCACCCCAGCGGCGAATTTCGACATTGTCATCTTCGCTCTCGCCTTCGGGCACTTCATCAACGGGGACGTTAGGAATCTCGGCTAATATGCCGTCGAGTTGCTCTTGGACACCATTAAGTTCGGTTTCTGCATCAGCCAAGGCCTGCTTTAGGCTATCGACTTCCGCGAGTAAAGGCGCAATATCCTCTCCCGCAGCTTTGGCTTTACCAATATTTTTTGAACGACTATTGCGTTCCTGCTGTAGGCTCTCAGTCTTTACCTGAATGGTTCTGCGCTGTTCTTCCAGTCCCTTAATTTTTTCTATATCAAGGGTGTAGCCTTTTTTGGCCAAGGCTGGAGCAATAGCTTCCGGGTTGGTTCTGACTAGTTTTGCGTCTAACATAAATTCACTATTTCTGGAGATGTATTAAAAATTAAATGTGGTGTTTTTGTAGCTGTTATAAAAGTTTCAACGTAATGGTTGCCCCTAACCACACTGCGAATAGACAAGACACTACCGAAAGCCCTATATAAATAGCAGCAAGCAGGCTTTGTCCGCTCTGTAACAAACCAACACTTTCCAAAGCGAATGTTGAAAATGTTGTGAAGGCACCAAGAAACCCGACCATAATCAAATGACGCCAATAGTCGTTTAAGAAAAATTTTTCAACGACCAAGATATAGCAAACGCCAATCAGCAATGACCCTACAAGGTTGACAATAAAAGTGCCGACCGGAAACCGGCCTGCAGTCATTGGCAGAAAATAAAGTCCTACGCTATATCTTCCTATTGCACCTAATGCACCGCCCAGAGCAACTGCCAGCCATTGCATGTCGAGTAAACCACCTTGTTTGATTAAATATTGTTAACAACGATATGGGTGTATCACTTATACCGCTGGTTTTTACTTTGCTTGTTCAATGTTTTCAGGTGCGCCAGTTTTTCGGACACTTTAATTTCTAGTCCTCGCGGTACCGGATAATAATATTCCCGATCAGCAAGCTCTGGCGGCATATAGTTTTCCCCTGCCGCAAACGCATCTGGTTCGTCGTGGGCATAGCGGTACTCAGCGCCGTAATCCATATCCTTCATTAATGCAGTTGGTGCGTTGCGCAAGTGCACCGGAACATCGTAGCCTGGAAGCTTTCGGACATCTGCCATGACCTGATTGAAGGCATTATACACCGCATTACTTTTAGGTGCCGCAGACAAATAAACAATAGCCTGGGCTATTGCCAACTCACCTTCGGGTGATCCCAGCCGTTCCTGAACATCCCAAGCGTTAAGCGCCAACTGGAGTGCCCTCGGGTCGGCGTTGCCGATATCTTCAGACGCCATGCGCACAACTCGGCGCGCAATATATAGCGGATCGCAACCGCCATCAATCATTCGGCAAAACCAATATAGGGCTGCATCAGCTGAGGATCCTCGAACCGATTTATGCAGCGCTGAAATTTGCTCGTAAAACAGGTCGCCACCTTTATCAAATCGTCGTACATCATGAGCCAGAGTTTCAGCAACCAATGCTTTAGTTAAGACTTTGTCTCCATCCAGAGGAACAAGGTCAACAGCGACTTCAAGTAAGTTCAAAGCCCTTCTGGCGTCGCCATCGGCGGCACTGGAAATGAGTAGAGAAGCTTCATCGTCACATTTAACCGCTGTTTTGCCCAATCCACGTTCTTCGTTACGGAGGGCATCATTGATTAACTTCTGGAGCTGCACTTCACTCAATGAGCGCAGCAGATAAACTCTAGCTCTAGAGAGCAACGCATTATTTAACTCAAATGAAGGGTTCTCGGTGGTAGCACCGATAAATATGAACGTACCGTTTTCTACATAAGGCAGGAATGCGTCTTGTTGTGCTTTATTAAAACGATGCACTTCGTCTACAAAGAGAATCGTTTTACGACCAGAGGCATTACGCTCCTGCTCTGCTACGGCTACCGCAGCGCGGATATCTTTAACACCAGCAAGAACAGCAGACAGCGTTTCAAACCGCGCATCAATTAATTCCGAGAGCATTCGGGCAAGGGACGTTTTCCCTACTCCCGGTGGGCCCCAGAGAATCATGGAATGCAGCATCCCCAATTCAATAGACTGACGCAGAGGCTTTCCAGGGCCAAGAATATGCTCTTGCCCAATGTACTCATCTAAATTTCGGGGCCGCATTCGTGCAGCTAATGGCTCATAGGGCGGCACTGAAAATAGATCAGCCATCGATAATTACGTCCGTCCCCGCAGGGGCCGTAAAAGTAAATGCATTCGGGTCCAAGGTTTGTGCGCGACTTACGTCAGAAAAATGCACTCGATTGACGTTGCCTGTCAGATCGTGAATTAGCATTTCACTTAAGTACCCATCAACAAAACTCATGGTTACTTTGTCGAAATAGTCATTAGCCAGTTTGGGACTGAGTTGAAATAGTTGGCGCCCATCTTCCTTGGTCAACAATGTGACATTGTAATCTTCACCTAAGTGCGTCAACTCGCCGCTGATAAGCCGCATGGGACTGTTGGCATCAGTCGACGCGACATTGCGTACGGTAACTTGCTCTAAATCAGGGTCGTAAAGCCAAAGTGTTTTGCCATCGCTGACTAACAATTGCGCAAATGGTACTAGTGTTTCCCAGCGAAACCGGCCCGGCTGCTGGATTGAGAATTTACCTGACGAAGATTGTACGGTTTCACCGTCAGCGTTAACGAGGACCTGTTCGAACCGACCTTTTTGGTCATCCACTTGACTCAACAAATCTGCCAAACCTGTGACAGCTTCATCCACTTCCACCCCAGCAACGCTATTAAGGCTTAAGGTAGCCAGCAGTAACGCAAATAAAGGTTTACAACATCGTTTCAACATAGGTAGTCCTTGGATGGGTGTGAGCCCCTAGTGTTTGGGAGGCGGTGGTGCCAGTACTTCTCTATTGCCATTGGAGGCCATAGAGCTAACAACACCTGCGGCTTCCATGGTTTCGATAAGTCGGGCGGCGCGGTTATAACCGACGCGTAGTTTGCGTTGCACTGACGATATGGATGCCCTTCGAGACTCAGTTACAAACTCAACCGCCTCGTCATAGAGGGGATCACTTTCCTCTCCACCCTCGCCGTCCCCGTCTGTAGATAGCCCGGGCACAGGAATACTGTTTGTACTATCGTCTACGACACCTTCGAGGTAGTCTGGTTCACCCCGACGCTTCCAATCAGCGACCACATTGTGAACTTCATGATCGTCAACAAATGCACCATGCACACGTACTGGTACTCCGCTGCCAGGCGGCAGGTACAGCATATCGCCATGCCCCAGGAGTTGCTCTGCTCCCCCCTGGTCAAGAATGGTGCGCGAATCGACTTTGGATGAAACCTGGAATGCCATTCGAGTGGGAACGTTAGCCTTAATTAACCCAGTAATCACGTCTACCGATGGACGTTGTGTCGCAAGTATCAGGTGAATACCTGCTGCTCGGGCTTTTTGTGCGATACGGGCGATGAGCTGTTCTACTTTTTTGCCGACAATCATCATCATGTCAGCAAATTCGTCAATCACAACAACAATAGCCGGTAATGGTTCAAGCTCCGGCGCGGGAGCCTGCTCCATGCCTGGCTCGTAATGCTCTTCCGGCTTCCAGAGTGGATCGGCAATCGGCTCGCCAGCTTTGATGGCATCATTTAATTTACGATTAAATCCGGCCAGGTTGCGTACACCCAGAGCAGCCATTAATTTGTATCGGCGCTCCATCTCTCCCACACACCATCGCAAACCATTCGCCGCGTCGTTCATATCAGTAATAACAGGGGTAAGAAGATGAGGAATTCCTTCGTAAATCGAAAGTTCCAGCATTTTCGGGTCGACCATAATTAGACGGACGTCTTTCGGTGTCGACTTGTAGAGTAAGCTCAACAGCATAACGTTCACGCCAACGGATTTACCGGAACCGGTAGTTCCGGCAACCAGTAAATGTGGCATTTTGGCCAAATCCGCGACTACGGGTTCGCCGGCAATGTCGTGTCCGAGAGCGAGGGTTAAAGAAGACTTTGAATTTTCATAGGTATCCGAAGACAAAACCTCGCTTAAGTACACGATTTCCCGGTGTTCGTTCGGGATTTCGATACCGACAACCGACTTTCCTGGGATGACTTCTACAACACGGACACTAATTACGGCGAGAGAACGCGCCAAGTCTTTAGCAAGGTTAGTAATTCTACTGACTTTTACCCCTGCGGCTGGCTGAATCTCAAAACGTGTTACGACAGGCCCCGGCAGGACTGACACGACTTCTGCGATAATACCAAAGTCTTTTAGCTTCAATTCCAGCAGCCGAGACAGCGCTTCAAGAGATTCTTTCGAATAACCCTTCGACTTATCTTTCTTTGCCTCATCCAAGAGTTTCAACGGCGGTAAATGGCCTTCAACTGGTCCATCAAACAATGAAGCCTGCTTCTCTTTCACCGCTCTAACACTAGGCTGTGGTTTTTTGGGAACCTCGGTAATCTTTAGTGGTTCACGTTTGGCGACCTCAAGCACCTGTTTTTCGACGGCTTCCTTACGCGCCTTATGAACCTCAGTGACACGTTTTACTTCTATTTGCTCGCGTCGGCGCTCCGCCCATCGAGTCTGTACCTGCTGTATAAATGCCAAGGTAATGCTGCCAACGCGATCAAGAAAGCCCAACCATGAAAAATCTGTAAAAATAGTTATACCAAAGAGGAACGTGGCACCTAATAAAAGAACACCACCGACGTAATTAAAGGATGCCTCTACCGCCTCAGCCACGGAAACACCGAGAATACCGCCATGAGAGTATGGTAATTCTGAGCCAGCGGCACCGAATTTCAGGCTCGCTAACCCACAACCCGCAACAAGAATGAGTAAGAAACCTACAATTCGTAGCCCAAAAACGAGACTGTCAAACGAAAAGCCATTTTGTCTGGCCCGATAGACCTGAAAGGCTTTAAGAACGATAACCGCAGGCAAGAGAAAGGCTATATAGCCCAATAGAGAAAAGAGCACATCAGCCAGCCAGGCTCCTGAAGCCCCTACGGTATTCTGGATATCATCCCGACTACCCGTACTCGACCAGCCTGGGTCACTGGGGCTATAACTCGTAAGCGCGAGCATAAGATAAACACAAACAACAGTAAGCCCGATAAGAGCCCCTTCGCGTAATACCTTGTTGAGTGTGTTTTTTGATGAGCCTGGGACCGCGGGCGCACTTAGCTCTGCATTCTTTTTCAAAAACTGTCCTGCCTTAGTTGGTAATCTGCTCGAAAAGCCATTTTGAGCCGGATTATACCCTGATCAAGTTGTGATCCGTTGATTTTTATGCCTTATGAGCAATAAGTTAATCGTTGATTTTTCATAATGTTAGGGCCGAAACTTAACACAGTGATTGATCTGTCTCCAGTGCTATAGTTTTCAACAATCTACAATATTGCGAATTTAATTTTGCAGCAAAAATAGGTTTAACCTATCATCCGGCTCAGTTTATTTGCGTACAACCAATCGCTGCACCTAAAACAGCTTGGTGCCCAACTATCTTGACGATGTAAAAGGATAATTCAATGAGTAATGAGAACCATCACCGGCTAATCATTCTAGGCTCTGGTCCCGCTGGCTATACAGCGGCTATTTATGCTGCCAGGGCAAACCTGAATCCCGTATTAATAACGGGTATGCAGCAAGGCGGTCAGTTGACGACGACGACAGAAGTAGAAAACTGGCCGGGTGGTGTTCACGACCTGCAAGGCCCCGACCTGATGGTACAGATGCAGGAGCACGCAGAGCGTTTTGATACACAGATTATTTTTGACCATATAGAAGAAACCGATCTATCACAGCACCCCTTCACTCTCAAAGGCAGTTCCACCTACACTTGCGATGCATTAATTATTTGCACAGGAGCATCAGCACAATACTTGGGCATGCCTTCTGAGGAAGCATTTATGGGTAAAGGTGTTAGCGCCTGTGCAACCTGCGATGGATTCTTTTACCGTGATCAGAAGGTAGCCGTAGTTGGTGGCGGTAATACCGCCGTTGAAGAAGCTCTTTACCTCTCTAATATCTGTAGTGAAGTGACTCTAATCCATCGCCGTGACACCTTGCGATCGGAAAAAATTCTACAAGACAAACTCCTGGAAAAAGCCAAGAACGGCAATGTTAAGCTGGCCTGGAATTCAACCCTGGATGAAGTGCTGGGGGATGACTCAGGCGTGACGGGTGTGCGTATCAAAAGCACCGAAGATGGCTCAACCCGAGAACTCGATCTACAGGGCGTATTTATCGCCATTGGCCACAAACCGAATACAGACATGTTTGTTGGACAGCTAGACATGAAAAATGGTTATATCAATGTGAAAAGTGGTCTGGGTGGTGGAGCTACAGCAACAAGTATTCCTGGCGTTTTTGCCGCCGGAGATGTGGCTGATCAGGTGTATCGCCAGGCAATCACATCTGCCGGTGCCGGCTGTATGGCTGCACTGGATGCTGAAAAATATTTAGATGATTTAGAGTGATGAATATAGCACCACGGGCAGCAGGCTCCTGGTGCTGATTCTTCGGAGGGCATATATCGTTGGATGATTTTATTGTTTTAGATAACCCCAACAGTCCATTCCCTCCAACCTATCTGGCTCGTTCATACCCTAATGGTTTACTTGCTATTGGGGGAGACTTAAGTCCACGCAGGCTGTTGGACGCCTACGGAAAAGGTATATTTCCCTGGTTTAATCCTGGCGAGCCAGTTGTTTGGTGGAGTCCGGATCCTCGCTGCATTCTTCGTACTGAAAACATTCATATTTCGAAGTCGTTACACAAAGCGCTAAAAAAATCCTCTTTAACCGTTACTTTCGATAAAGCCTTTACCGCTGTTATGGAGGCCTGTGGCGAACCGCGAAAAGATGCACCGGAAAGCTGGATTCATAAGCCTATGCTCGACGCGTACACAGCACTTCATGAATTGGGGTTCGCACATTCTGTCGAAATATGGGATGAGGATGACTTGGTTGGGGGGCTATACGGCGTGGCTATTGGCCAGGTTTTTTTTGGCGAATCCATGTTCAGCAAAGTTTCGAATACGAGCAAGATAGCACTGGTCTACCTAACCGGCCAGTTGCGTGAGTGGGGCTTTCCAATCATAGACTGCCAAGTCACTAATGATCACCTGCTTTCGCTGGGAGCGGAAGAAATACCGCGCGACGAATTCGAGAAAATTTTGCTAGAGTATAAAATGAGACCGGGCCCTCCCCGCCCCTGGATCATAAACTGGCACTATAGTTAGGCAGTATTGTGACGAATCTATCGAGCATCAAGCTTTACGCAACGAACGAGCATCCGTGCAGCTACTTGCCAGGTAAAAAGGCAACAACTGTCTTTATTGATCCAAATGCCGAAGTCGATAAGCAGCTGTATAGTAATTTGTCAGATATAGGCTTTCGCCGCAGTGGAGGTCATCTGTATAGACCTCACTGCGCAAGTTGTACAGCGTGTATTCCCGTTCGTATTCCCGTTAATGAATTGATGCTAAATCGTAAACAACGCCGTTGTTTACGTAAAAATGCGGACTTGGACGTTACATTCGTTGACAACATCGAGACAGATGAACACTACGCTCTCTACGAAAAATATATTGAGCTGCGGCATCACGATGGAGATATGTATCCACCGAGCCGTGAACAATTTACCTCCTTTTTAAGTAACGAATGGGGCGTAACACGGTATATCGAATACAGGAAACAAGGAACACTAATGGGCGTTAGCGTCTGCGACGAGCTCACGTCTGGCTACTCTGCGGTATACACTTATT
>JBNKHI010000059.1:0-17101 GCA_050290265.1 Cellvibrionaceae bacterium | reverse complement strand
CCTGGTGCGGTGCGGCGGTACTCTTCGTTTAGTAGGGTAAAGAGTGCATCGATCGCCGATGCACTGGTGCCCAGACTGGGGCCGCAGAGAGGTTTATCCAGCAAGGTGTATTGGGTACCCAATACACCTTGCAGTTGGCGCAGAAGTGGGGCGGCCAGACTCAAGATGTAACCAGATATGTCGTCAGAGAATTGAAAGCTATGAATACTCATCATGGGTATGAGTACCAAGCCTGGAGATTCCAGTGTGCGCTTTTCACCATCCAGTAAAACTTCCGCACTACCGTGTTTTATATAGAGTAACTGCAGTATGTCAGCATGGCGATGAGGCTTTATCAGCCAATTGTTGGGGCGGCTGCGATAGGCAATTTCTTCAATATGGATGAGGTCTGGTGTGTGCCAGGCTTCGGCTTCGCCATAGAGTTTAAAAATTGGGATATTGCTGCTGGCTTTGCTCATGGGGCAGGAATCGACCTGGTAAATGCTGAAATGATGGAAAAGTACAATTTTTTGTCAGAAATATGCCTTCTATACTAGGCTTTTGTTGTTGAAAATACAAAAAGTTATCTGCGTAACAATGAATAATCAACAACGACACTGTCGATCAGCTACTCGGCAGTGCATCTGGCATGGGAGATATCATAATGAAAACTAAAGTCGCTATCATTGGAGCAGGGCCATCAGGCCTGTTACTCGGTCAACTGCTACATAACCGTGGCATCGATAATATTATTGTTGAGCGTCAGACTGGCGAATATATTCTTGGTCGTATCCGTGCAGGTGTATTAGAAAAAGGCTTTGTTGATTTGATGCGTGAAGCCAAAGTGGATAAACGAATGGATGAAGAAGGCTACATCCATGATGGCTTTGAGATTGTTGCCAATAATGAGCGTGTTCGCGTCAACCTGAAAGAGCTGACAGGCGGCTCAACCGTAATGGTTTACGGCCAGACAGAAGTGACGCGAGACCTGATGGAAGCGCGTGCTGAAGTCGGTGCAACCACCATCTATTCTGCTGACAATGTACAGCCGCACGATTTAAAGACCGACGCGCCCTACATCACGTACGAACAAAACGGCGAAACCTTCCGCATTGACTGTGACTATATTGCCGGGTGTGACGGTTTCCATGGTGTATCTCGTAAAAGTATTCCCGCTGATATCTTGAAAGAGTATGAACGCGTATACCCGTTCGGCTGGTTGGGTGTGTTGGCTGATGTACCACCGGTAGCGGATGAACTCATTTACGCTAAACACGAGCGGGGCTTTGCCTTGTGTAGCATGCGTTCGGCAACTCGCAGCCGCTACTATGTGCAGGTTGGTCTGGATGAAAAAGTTGAAGACTGGTCAGATGAGCGTTTTTGGGAAGAATTGAAGAGCCGTATGCCCGCTGATGCCGCTGCAAATTTAACGACTGGCCCGTCTATCGAAAAAAGTATTGCGCCATTGCGCAGCTTTGTAGCTGAGCCTATGCAATACGGCCGTATGTTCCTTGCGGGTGATGCCGCCCATATTGTGCCGCCTACTGGCGCTAAAGGGTTGAACCTGGCAGCCAGTGATATTGCGACACTATATAGCTTAATGACCAAAATATACGAAGAAGGTCGTACCGACCTGATCGAAAAATATTCTGAGACTTGTCTGCGTCGTATCTGGAAAGCGGAGCGCTTTTCCTGGTGGATGACCACCATGTTGCACAAGTTCGACAATGATCCTATCGAAGATAAGTTGATTGATGCTGAATTGGATTACTTTTTGCACAGTGAAAACGGCTTGAAAACCATTGCAGAGAACTATGTTGGCCTGCCTTTCGATGCGATTGAGTAAACAATTGTATTAACTTTCAATAATTTGTAATTTGCCCCTGTCAAAGTTGTGCTTTAGCATCACTGAGTTATGGGGCCTTTTTTTAGGTTGAAATAAATACAATAGGAGTTGCTCATGAAGATTTGTGTAGCCGGCGTCGGCGCATTTGCAAAGAAACACTTGGACGCTTTGGCGCGTATTGATGGTGTGGAAGTGGTGTCTATCGTTGGGCGTCGTCCAGAATCCACTGAAGCCTTGGCCAAAGAGCGCGGCATTCCCAATTGGACGGTTGACTATCAAGAAGCCCTGGCAAACCCTGAACTGGATGCAGTCATTCTGACCACGCCAACACAAATGCATGCTGAGCAAGCAATTCAGGCAATGGAAGCGGGTAAGCACGTACTGGTAGAGATTCCAATGGCTGATAGCCTTGCCGCATCAGAATCTGTGGTTAAAAAACAGGAAGAAACTGGTTTGGTTGCCATGGTTGGGCACACCCGTCGCTTTAACCCGAGTCATCAATGGATTCACAATAAGATCAAGGCTGGTGAGCTGAAAATTCAGCAGATGGATGTGCAGACATACTTCTTCCGCCGCACTAACACTAACGCAGCGGGCGATCCGCGCAGTTGGACCGATCACCTGTTGTGGCACCATGCTTGTCACACTGTAGATTTGTTCCAATATCAAACGGGTGAAACCTGCTCACAGATGCATGCCTTACAAGGTCCTATCAACCCGGATCTGGGTATTGCGATGGATATGAGTATTGGTATGAAGGTGCCTTCTGGCGCCATTTGTACCCTGTCTTTGTCGTTCAATAACGACGGTCCTCTGGGAACATACTTCCGCTATATTTGTGACAAGGGTACTTACCTGGCCCGCTACGATGACTTGTTTGACGGCAAGGAAAACCAAATTGATGTATCCAACGTGGATGTATCAATGGACGGTATTGAACTGTGTGATCGTGAATTTATAGCGGCAATCAAAGACGGCCGCGAGCCAAATGCCAGCGTGAAGCAATGTCTTCAGGCGATGATTACGCTGGATGCAATGGAAAAGCAGCTGGAAGGCTAAGCTTTTTTAAGGCTATAGAAACGATGCTCCCCGGAACTGGTTAGGCTGGCTCCGGGGTTTTTACGTTCAGGACGAACCGGCAAAAAAGTTGCTCCTGCACTTTTTGCACTTCCACCATCCCTGGGGGGCGTATGCCGCGTGAGGCAGGGATGCCGGTAGCGGCGATATTAAGAACTGATAGTATTTATTCTAACTACAGGTGAGATATTCCATGAAAACGAGAAAAGTTGGACCGTTTACGGTATCCGCACTGGGTTTGGGTTGTATGAGTATGTCTCATGCTTATGGTACGCCCGATCGCGCATCAGCAATTGCAACGCTCAATCGTGCGCTGGATATTGGTTATACCTTTCTGGACACTGCAGCACTGTATGGCTTTGGTGAAAATGAAAAGCTCATAGGGGAAGTGCTAAGTTCGCGTCGCAACGAATACGTGTTGGCTAGTAAATGTGGTTTGGGCAAGGGCCCAGACGGCAAGCGTGGCGTAAACGGGCGGCCCGAGGTCTTGCGTTATACCTGTGAAACTTCATTAAAAAGCCTGAAAACTGATGTAATCGATCTTTATTATTTACACCGTGTTGATCCCAATGTGCCATTGGAAGATCAGGTTGGTACTTTGGCGGATTTAGTAAAAGAAGGAAAGATTCAAAATATCGGGATGTCGGAGGTAAATGCCACTACCTTGCGTAAGGCCCACGCGATTCATCCAGTGGCGGCTCTGCAGTCCGAGTACTCATTGTGGACCCGAAATCCGGAAGGTTCTGTATTAGATACCTGTAAGGAATTAGGCATAACCTTTGTCGCATTCAGTCCACTTGCTCGTGCATTCTTGACGGGTAAATTGCGTGATATGTCAGTGTTGCCTGAAACTGACATACGGCATGCCATGCCGCGGTTTATGGGTGAGGAGTTTACACAAAACTTAAATCTGCTCCCTGAGTTTGAAGCCATTGCTAAAGAAGTAAACTGCACACCGGCACAATTGGCATTAGCCTGGGTGCTGGAACAGGATGACAATATTGTGCCGATTCCCGGTACTCAGCATGTTAACTTCCTGGAAGAAAATGCGGCGGCGGCTGATGTTCAGTTAAGCGAGTCTGTTGTTCAACGTCTGGACGACCTGATTAATGAGAACACGGTGCAAGGTGAGCGGTACAACGCCACCATCATGGCAACGATGGAAACCTGACGTCGGTTCCAGTAGTTTTGCTGCTGAGTCAAAAATCGAAAGTCCTGATAGCAGGGCTTTTTGTCTTGAGTATGTTAGTTTGTGCCTTAACTGACAGCCTGATAGTTTAACGAGAAAACCTATGAGTCATCATGAAATTCATCGCTCACATCGTACCGGCTGGTTACGTGCGGCAGTGCTTGGGGCTAACGACGGTATCGTTTCCACCGCAAGCCTTATTATCGGTGTCGCTGCAGCTAGTACCGACCAGCGTGGTGTTTTGCTTGCAGGTGTTGCTGGATTAGTTGCGGGCGCTATGTCGATGGCTGCGGGTGAATATGTTTCCGTTAGTTCTCAATCTGATACGGAGAAGGCGGATCTTGCGCTGGAAGCCGAGTCCCTTGAAAAAGACTATGAATACGAAAAGCGAGAGTTGGCAGCAATTTACGTCGAGCGGGGTCTTGAGAAAGATCTGGCTAGCGAAGTGGCAACCCAGCTTATGGAACATGACGCTTTAGGTGCTCACGCGAGGGATGAAATAGGCCTGACCGAAATTGGAAGTGCACGCCCGGTGCAGGCTGCGATATCTTCTGCTACCAGCTTTACTGTAGGAGCAGCGTTACCTTTAGCTATTGCTTGGCTTTTTCCAGGTACTCTCCAGATCCTATTAGTGGCTATCTGTTCGTTGATCTTTTTGGCGCTAACCGGTGCCGTAGCTGCCCGTGCGGGCGGTGCACCGATAATGACCGGTGCCCTGCGAGTGACCTTTTGGGGTGCTTTTGCAATGGCGTTAACAGCCGGTGTTGGACTGATGTTTGGTGTCGCAGGCTAGCGGGTTTGTTAAGCGTAGGACGACGTGTCCTCGGGGTTGCTGTTTTCACAGCCCAGGCAAATACTTTCGGCGGTGTGTAGCGATTCTTCGATCATCGCTTCGGTGATTTCGATTTCTTCGCCTTTCTCATTCACAATAAAGCCCATTTCTGTGTCACCTTGTTTTATCGTTTTATTCATTGTGTATCACCAATCTTGGGCTGGTCTTTGCAGCCGTTGAGTGCGTTGGCGGTATTGCTTCGTTGACTGGAAATTACTCTAAATTGATTTTAGCGCCAACGCAGTCTGTGTCAGATAAAGTGATAAAAGTTTGGCCTGAGTGGCGCCCCATTGCAACGCTGAATGGCAAATAAAGAAGAATAAAATTCTGCGTATTACCCAAGGTAACAAATCCCACCAGCGCGCATCTAACGGAAACACTCTCCAGTCATCATTCTGCAATAATTCAGAGGCTTTAGCGCAAAAGTTATACATTCGTGAGGATTCGGGGTGAATTTGTTTTTACACTGAAGTCGAATCCAGAATGGTGCAAGGTAATGTTAAAAGTACTCGTAATTGTAATCAGTTGTATTCACAGTACTGTTGCTTTGGCGTTAGAGTTCGTCAGTAATGCTACGCAAAGCACGGTCATTGAACTCTATACATCTGAAGGTTGTAGCAGCTGCCCTCCAGCGGATAAATGGTTGGGGCAATATGTCTCTGATCCCAATGTTTTTAATCGCGTTATACCCATGGCCTTTCATGTGGACTACTGGGATTACCTTGGATGGCAAGATGTGTTTGCTCAGAAAGTATACTCGCAACGCCAGCGATGGTTGTCTGAACAAGGGATTCTGAAGTCTGTTTATACGCCTGCGTTTGTCGTTAACAGTAAGGAGTGGCGTGGATGGTTTACTACTAATAAAACGTTACCGCACATTAATGATTCTCATTCTCCAGGCGTGCTTCGGTGTCAGTTAATGGATAATCACTTGATGGTTACTTTTCCCAGTGACCAGCATTTAGTGCTCAATATTGCGTACTTGGGTATGGGGCTGCAAAGCCAGGTTACGGCGGGAGAAAACAGAAGACGTACGCTCAAGCATGATTTTGTTGTCCTTAAACACTGGCAAGTGCACGCAGCGAATGCCATGGGGGATTTAGCAATGTGGGATGTCGTCGCTCAGGCAGTTCCTAAGAAAGGGCAGCGGCAAACTGCGATTGTTGTTTGGGTAACAAAAAAGAACTCGGCTAACATTTTACAGGCAGCAGCAAGCTTTTTATAAATCTTGAGGGTCTAGGGTTTTACAGATTGACATAGGCCAACAGAAAATTGTTGGCCTATGCTTCACCGGGCTCCTGATGTTTATCCTTGGTTTTTTTGTCCTGTGATCATGGCTTTAACCAGTTTTTCATTATGTATGCGGCTCGAATAAATGACGCCTGCAATATGCAGTACGATTAAGAACAGCATGAAATTTACAGCCGCCTCATGAATTTCTTTCCAAAAATCTTCGCTTGCTTCATCCTCTTCGGTATAGCCATGGTGATGCTCGTCATCATCCGCCTGGGCTGTTTGTAAAACGGTAATATTGATGTCTTGAGCAAAAGGTCCTGCGCCTTCTTCAACCGCATAAAGCTTTAAACCACTAAACGTTATAGTTAATAGTGTTATCAGCATGATGACTACCATTAGGCCACCCAGAGGGTTATGGCCAAGGTAGCGTTTAGGTTCTGCGCTTTTCAGACTATTAATATATTCTATGGTTGCTTTTGGTGACCGAACAAAATCGTTAAAGCGAGCATGTTTCCCACCAATGAATCCCCACAGAATTCTTGCGAGTAAAAGCGCTACAATCGCGTAGCCAGAATAGATATGGATGATCGTTTCCTCTTCTCCCGTGAGGTAGCTGGTGATAAAAAGTATTACCAGTGACCAGTGAAACAGTCGGACAAATTTGTCCCAGACATATACCGTCGTATTCATGATGCGCTCCCGCGTTTGTTGAAATCGTAGAATGTAGTGACTTAATCGAGGTCAATGCAATGTGCTCAAAAAGTCATTAGTATCCTTGTGCTGAGTTTGTTCGAATTTAGCGCATAGTGAATCGGACTTATGTACTGTTGGCGGATAAATCAGACTAAAAACCTATCCGACATATGTCCTATGAGCTGATTTTTTAATCAAAGAGGGTGCTTTATGAGCCTACGCTTAACGCAGGACCATTTTCTCGTTGTTTTCTTGCTAATGGTGATATTGGCGAGTGCAGGAGACTTGCTAGCGGATGTCAGTGCAGGTGCTACGAATAGTCATCTTTTGCAGGAGGGTCTATTACTGTTGCTGGCGTTGAGTATTCTTGGTTGGATACTGCGTGAATTCCGGCATAAGAAAATCCAGCTGCAAGAGCTGCACCAGACATTGGCAGCGATTAAAGAGATGCCTGCACCCGCCTCTTCAGAGGTTACACAAGCTCGGCATTCGTTAAGTCGAGCTATTGCGGAACAGTTTGCTCAGTGGGAACTCTCGCAAAGTGAGCGCGAGGTAGGGCTCATGTTACTGAAAGGTTACAGTCTAAAAGAAATTGCATTGTTGCGCGGTACGACTGAAAAAACGATTCGCCAGCAGGCTTCTGCGCTTTATCAAAAATCGAGTTTGCCGGGTCGGCATGCGCTGTCTGCCTGGTTTATTGAGGATATGTTATAGGCTCTTACAGGTGTTCAGAATATTGCCATCAGGATAGTGGGGCAGTTGTGTTAGCTCATGATTTTTAGGGCAATGTAGGGCGCAAGGTTAAATACAATAATTGTGATTTTATAATTAGCAAGGTAGCGAAAATAAGCAGCGGGTAATTGCGTAGGGTCGATTCCAAACAGCTTACTATGGATGCTTGCTACTGTGTCGCGGAACCCTATAACAGCGACCGTTGCGAGTAAGAACATTGCACAATTGATGAGTGTCGACCAGCCAAAAAATTCAGTGAGCTCAGCGATTGTAAACATCATTAGTTCCTCGGTTTTACTGTGTCGATCAATTTACTACTCAACTACGTTGTGCCACCACCTGTTAGCGCCCAAGCTTTATGGTGGCGGCGGTAACAATGCCCCACACCCAGTTAAAGAATAGGACAAAGGCTGGTGTTAATAAGCCTAGCTCAATGCCGGCAACACCTTTGTGTGCTTTCAGCGGAAAAACGATAAACAATTGCACTGCCGTGGGCAGAAGGCTTAGCACGGCGCCTTTTAGTAAAAGACGGGATTGCAATAGCGGGAGTACAAAAAACAGGCCCCAAATACCGCCCCAGACAATTCTAGGATACAGCCAGTTGGGCGATAGAGACGGTGCTATAGCGACTCCGAGAGATGTGGTAATACCATATTTGCCAAATAACCAGACCACTAGACTATTGGCCAACGCACCGAGGCAGCCGGCCGCGAAAAAGATTAAAAGTTTATGAGTAGACATACGGTGGCCCCGCTTAAATAATTTAAGTATAAGGATTCATCATAACGCTATTGCCAGCCCGATAACCACAGTGACGAATCTTTTAAATCACGCCAATCAATCTGCTGCGTTCGCTTGATCATTACCGCTTCTATTTCGCATGCAATCACATTGCTGTCGTCATCATATTCCATTGATGTAATCAAAAAATGTTTTTCTCTATTGTGCGGCGTTACTGCTGTCCATTTACTGTTTAATAATTTTTTAGTGTGAATATTATTCATAGTATGCCTGAATATTGTATGTGTTAAATACTAAATTTGGTTGCCGTTTGCCGATCTGTGCACCGTAAATCATAAAAAAATCTATCAGACCTATAGGTGAGCCTATAGGTATAAATGCAGGAATTATTTGGCGATTATGCTAAAGTCGCGCCCTTATTACGTTGGGGCAAGTATGTTGGGTCAGTCGATATTATTGGTGTCTCTTTAACTTATGAATAAGTTAAAGAGCATGAGTTTGAATATAAGAATTGCTCCTTTTTTTGATTAGATATAGTGGGTTGTAAATCCTTAGAGGTGATAATGAACACGGCATTAGCAATGGTAAAAAGCCTGGAAGCAGAGGGCATAAAATATATATTTGGTGTTCCCGGAGAGGAAAACTTGGATGTTCTCAATGCCATCAAAGATTCTTCCATTACTTTTGTGGTGACTCGGCATGAGCAAGCTTCTGCGTTTATGGCAGCGACGATCGGTCGCCTGACTGGTATTCCCGCCGTTGCATTATCGACTCTGGGCCCAGGTGCAACGAACTTGGTTACGGGTGCTGCTTATGCGCAATTGGGCGCTATGCCACTGATTATGATTACTGGCCAGAAGCCCATTCGTCACAGTAAACAAGGTGCTTTCCAGATTATTGATGTCGTTGACATGATGACGCCGATTACCAAATTTTCCAAGCAAGTGGTTGAAGGTTCTATGATTGCTTCAACTGTGCGCGAAGCGTTCCGTATTGCCACGGAAGAGCGTCCAGGTGCTGTGCATATTGAAGTGCCGGAAGATATTGCCGGTGGTGAAATTACTTATAAGCCATTGCCTGTTTCATTGACTCGACGTCCTGTCGCGGAAGAAAAATCTATTCGCCAAGTCGTAGAGCTGTTACGCAAGGCAACTCGTCCCATCATTATTGTGGGCGCAGGTGCCAACCGAAAGCGCACTTCGAAAATGCTTACGCAGTTAGTGGAAGCCTATAATATCCCCTTTGTACCTACACAGATGGGGAAAGGCGTGATTTCAGAAGCATTGCCGCAGTATGCCGGTACCGCAGCCCTCAGTAGTGATGATTACGTGCATGATACGATTGATCAGGCCGACTTGGTGATTAACATCGGTCACGAACTGGTCGAAAAACCACCCTTTATCATGACGGGTGACCGCCCGGTTGTGCATATCAACTTTGACTCTGCGTCAGTTAACGATATTTATTACCCCCAGTGTGAAGTGGTGGGTGACATTGCCAATGCTATCTGGCAAATCAAAGAAGCTTTACAGCATGTGGATGTTTCTCATTGGGACACGACGTATCATGAGGCTGCTAAAAACAAGCTTAATAATGCGTTTGCCAGTGATATTGCCAGTGCCGAAACATTAACGCCTCAAGTATTGGTTACAGCAACGCGCAGTTTGATTGCCGATGATGGCATCGTTGCGTTAGATAACGGTATGTACAAGATCTGGTTTGCTCGCCATTACGAAACTTACCACGAAAACACCTTGTTACTGGATAATGCGTTAGCCACCATGGGCGCGGGCTTGCCCTCAGCAATGGCAGCCAAAATGATTTATCCAGATCGTCAGGTGGTGGCTATCGCCGGTGACGGTGGTTTTATGATGAACTCCCAAGAGCTGGAAACAGCAGTGCGTCTGAAGCAGGATTTAGTTGTTATTATTTTGAATGATAATTCTTATCAAATGATACGCTGGAAACAAAATGGTATGGGTATGGAAGACTACGGGTTACAGTTTAACAACCCTGATTTTGTTCTGTATGCCCAGAGTTATGGTGCCCACGGTCATCGCGCTACTACGCTTGCTGAGTACAAAAGTACATTGGCGAATGCACTCGAATCTGGCGGTGTACATGTTATCGATGTGGCCATTGATTACAGTAGTAACGCCAAGTCGTTGCGAAAGGTTTAATGGCCTTCGGGTAGCATTTAATTCCTTTCGGATAGCTCTAAATAATTCATTTATGAATTATTTAGAGCGCCACGACCAAAAATATGTTTTCCATTTGACTCAAAAAATCTAAAGCTGGCAGTTATCGATTTTTGCGGCGCACCCCTGTGTCAGGGATGCCTGCTAATTGTTTAGAAATACCCTGGTGGATTATTATTCGTTCACCCTATGTGGCCTACTAATGGGCGCCCCACTCGCATCAAAAAATGGTGATGGCTTACCCTTGCCGGATAATTTCCACCACAAAATCCTTATTAGAATTTTCATCGTATAACGGCGTGCATGTGCCTGTTGTATTATGTTGGCGGGTAGAGGACTTGTTGCTGAAGCTGTGTTGACATGGGCCTGAACAGGCCCGAGCTTTTCCTGTGTTGTCAGTGGTTCACCTGCGATAGGTTCGTCAGCAATAATGTTATGGATTAATCCCACAAATGGAACTTTGCCTGATACGGTATTCGCTATCGGCGTGTTACAACAGGACGCATACCAGCGAAATAAGCCCTTGTTCGTTAAACGCACGCATCGGATTAGGTCCTGCCCTTGGCTAAAGCTTAAACGTGCGGGTGCCAGTTGGTAAATATCGGTGCCGCCGTACTCATCCAGTATTGCCTGAGTGCTATTTAAGTAATGTGCAAATGCCTGGCAGTCCCGGCAATAGCATTTCACCCGAGTGCCATCGGTTGGGGCTATGTCTCTTCCCATTCCCTGAACTCGGCCACATTGGCACTCCAATTTTATGTGGTACATTAAAAACTCCTTGGTCGCTTACGGGTAACTCTTGTATAACCTGCGTCACGTTGTACGAAAAATCACGTTGTACGAAAGTAACGGTAGCACTATTTTGTGGGCTGGTGTCATCGTTAATGTTTCTTCAGTATCGAGAGAATAATAATGGACGATTTGTGGTTAAAGCTCGGTAACTGTGCAATCAGGTATCGAGACACCGGCGGCCCTGGCCCAGTAGTGTTGCTGACGCATGGTGTTAGTGCCTCGCTTGAAACCTGGGAGGCACAGTTGGCGAGCGCTGGTAGCCAATTGCGCCTTATTACTTGGGATTTACCCGGTCATGGCTTGTCAGATTTTGGTGATCAACCCTACGGTCCTGCGAAGTTTGCACAAGTCGGTTGGCAGTTACTGGATGCACTCAATATAGAAAGGGTCGCATTGACGGGTAACTCTTTGGGTGGCGCCATTTCTATCGCTATGGCGGACATGCGGCCAGAGAATGTTACCCATCTGTGTTTGCTGTGTGCGGCTACCCTGAACACAGAGTTCGTTTTGCCCTTGCGGCTGGCTTCACCGTCAGTACTGAGTTCGATTATGAGTAGCCTAGGTGATATGGCTGTGCAACAACACATTCAAACTCTTTTCCATGAGTCTTATGTCGCCACACCGAGGGTTAAGAAGATTATCGAGCGCAATATGATGCGCCCAGGCGCTCAAGCCGCTTTTGTTAACACTCTTTACGAAATGACAACCTTTGGTGGCCAACGCCAATCTATTGTGACCCAAACTCAAGAGATTCTCTCTGCTATCACCGTGCCAGTGTTATTCATTCATGGTCGTCAGGACTTGGTGATTCCCTTAGCCCACTCTGAATTTGCTCAGACGATTACCCCAGGCTCCAAGCTGGAAATTCTAGAAGACTGTGGCCACACCCCGCAAATCGAAAAACCAGAGTTTATTAATAACGCATTGGTTGAATTCGTTATTGGGGCGTAACGCTCCCAAGTCATATTAAACGTTTTATGTCCTTGTCAGGTCCTGGCTGTCTACTTATAAATTAAACATAGCCAAATACTATTGTAAGGTTATCTATAATAAATTTCATTTTGGTTTTGCTGAGTCCTAAAGTCGTTATCAGTTAATCGTTTGAACTAACGTTTACGTACACACTCTCAAATACACGCACAATGAGGAGCGTATTATGGGCAGAAATGATGGCGAATCAGCGGGCAAGTGCCCAATCATGCATGGTTCTAGAACACAGGCTGGCGATAAAGGAACGTCGAATCTTGACTGGTGGCCAAATCAGCTCAATTTGAAAATCCTTCACCAAAATACATCCGTGTGCAGCCCGCTTGGCGACGATTTTGATTACGTCAAAGCTTTCAGTACGCTCGACCTGCAAGCGCTAAAGCAAGATTTACATGCACTGATGACCGACTCCCAAGATTGGTGGCCAGCAGACTACGGTCATTACGGCCCATTCTTTATTCGTATGGCTTGGCACAGTGCCGGTACTTACCGAATTGGTGATGGTCGTGGCGGCGCCGGTGGTGGTATGCAGCGGTTTGCGCCGCTTAACAGTTGGCCAGACAACGTGAATCTGGATAAAGCTCGCCGTTTGTTATGGCCCATTAAGCAAAAATACGGTAACAAGATTTCCTGGGCGGATTTGATAGTGCTGACGGGTAACGTTGCCCTTGAGTCCATGGGCTTGAAAACCTTTGGTTTCGCCGGTGGCCGTGCGGATGTTTGGGAGCCTGAAGAAGATGTGTATTGGGGCGTTGAAAACAAATGGTTGGGTGATGAGCGTTACGCCGCTGACCATCGTGAGTTAGAAAAACCATTGGCTGCTGTACAAATGGGCTTGATCTATGTAAACCCTGAAGGCCCCAATGGCAACCCTGATCCTGTCGCTGCAGCCCATGACATTCGTGAAACGTTTGCTCGTATGGCAATGGACGATTATGAAACGGTGGCGCTTATTGCCGGTGGACACACCTTTGGTAAAACCCATGGTGCGGGTCCAGAAGAGCATAAAGGGCCCGAGCCAGAAGCCGCACCGCTCGAAGAACAGGGCTTAGGATGGAATAACTCTATGGGCAGCGGTAAAGGCGCAGATACCATATCCAGTGGTTTGGAGGGCGCTTGGACCTACACTCCCACCACGTGGGATAACAGTTTTTTTGATATATTGTTTGATTACGAGTGGGAGCTGACCAAAAGTCCGGCCGGGGCTAACCAATGGAAACCCAAAGGCGATGCTGGAAAGGGTACGGTACCTGATGCGCATGACTCATCGAAAACCCATGCACCGTTTATGGCAACCACGGATTTGTCCCTGCGTGAGGATCCGGAATATCGCAAAATATCCAAGCATTTTCATGAGAATCCTGACGAATTTGCCGATGCGTTTGCGCGAGCTTGGTACAAATTAACGCACCGGGATATGGGCCCTATTCAGCGCTACCTGGGACCTGATGTGCCACAGGAAGAGTTGATTTGGCAGGATCCTGTGCCGGTCGTGGACCATGAACTCATTAGTGAAAGCGATGAGACAGATTTAAAAGATCGGATTCTTGCCTCTGGGTTATCAGTGTCCGAGCTGGTAGCAACTGCCTGGGCGTCAGCGTCCACTTTCCGTGGATCAGATAAACGGGGTGGAGCCAATGGTGCACGCATCCGGTTGGCACCACAAAAAGACTGGGCGGTAAACCAGCCGACGCAATTGGGCAAAGTGCTGGATGTACTGGAAGGTATCCAGAGCAGTTTTAACAATGCCCAAACAAATAGCAAAAAAGTATCGCTAGCCGACCTGATTGTTTTGGGTGGTTGTGCTGCTATTGAAAAAGCCGCGAAAGCTGCGGGTTATGATATTGCAGTCCCATTCAGTGCTGGCCGCACCGATGCTACTGCAGAGCAAACCGATGTTGAGGCATTTGCGCCACTGGAACCACTGGCGGACGGCTTCCGAAACTACATGAAGACACAATACACCGTGTCTGCGGAAGAGTTGTTAATCGACAAAGCACAACTGCTTACGTTAACAGCACCAGAAATGACCGTGTTGGTGGGCGGCATGCGTGTGTTAAATGCTAATGTCGGTCAGTCAACGCATGGCGTTTTCACACAGCATCCAGAAACGCTAACTAATGACTTTTTTGTTAATTTGTTGGATATGGGTACTCAGTGGAAGCCTGGCACAGAGGACGCTAACGTGTTCGAAGGGCGCGATCGTAAAACCGGGGCTGTAAAATGGACTGGCACGCGCGTCGATCTGGTGTTTGGCTCTAATTCACAGCTGCGGGCTTTGGCGGAAGTTTATGCTCAAAGCGACGCGCAAGAAAAGTTTATTCAGGACTTTGTCGCTGCGTGGACAAAAGTAATGAACGCAGACCGGTTTGATTTAGCATAACTTGGTTAAACCTTTACTTGGCTGAAATGACTGCCTTAAATAAATGACCACCTTGGCTGAATACCTTGGTGGTCATTTTTTCTATTCGTCGGCTTTACCCGGCGCAGCTTTATCTTCTGCTTTTTTAACTCGGATCGTATTGCCGTCCAAGTCTGTGTTATTCAGATTTTTCATGACGATTTTGGCTTCGCCAGCTTTGGGAATCTCTACAAACGCAAAACCTTTCGATTTCCCAGACTCCTTATCTAAAACTAGTGTGCAAGATTGTACGACGGCATGTTGTTCAATCAGAGATTTAAGCTCGTGTTCCGTGGTGCTTCGGGATAGGTTGCGAATAAGTAACTTCATAAAATACGCCAAGGTGTAGGGTAATCGTCCGATTAAATTGATGGTGAATAATCAGAAGGTTGTTGATAAATTCTGTTTGAAACCGTTAGTAGCAATGCTGCATGAAAATGAACAGTCCGAACGTGTATTCTTTACCGCTGTATAAACAAGGACCAGCTGGATTAGTGACAGCCAGCTGGAAACTCATAGTTGTTTGATTGACGTATTATCGTAGCTGGCGGCGGGTAAAGTCGCTAGATAGACGATGGATAGCTGTCAGGTTATTCAGACAATAATCGGAGTAGCGTTTGTGCATGGTTGGCTGCAACAATGCCCCTGTCGGTCAAATATCCGCCATCAACATGATCTGTAAAGCCTTTTTCGAACAGCCGTGCTGCTGCGTCAACCAAATCTTGAGGTGCTTCGTGAGAATGAATCTTGATTCCAGTGGAGGTAGATTCAAGATTAAATTGATTCAGCACTCTAATCTCAGCCATTTTATCGGTTAAATCGGTCATAAGCGTTCCTGTTTGTTATAAGTCTATTGGAAGAGGACTGGCGGGCGATGCCAAGAAATAGATCTTTCACTGTATTTATAATAAATGCAACCGTCGTCAGCAAAATATTAATAACTTACAGTAACGGCCTTCCCCCCCCTTTTGTTTTAAGAAGGCTTACCAGTTTTTTGACCGGGTACTGATACCCAGGCGCCAGCGTACTTGACAGTCAGGGCAATCAGTAACCCATTCATTCTGCATTTGATCCTTGTGCGATTCACAACGTCGAGCGCAGGTAGGACATTTCACATGTTTTAATTTGTAGGTTGGGTAAGCAAGTACATAAATACAGGATAGTACAAATAAAACGGTAGATAGCGTACTCAATATAGTGAGCTCAAGTTTTGCAAAAACGATAATGCCAATAAACGCTACCGCGCTAGCGGCTAAGCCCGATAATACAATTTTTGTGTACTGACTATAGTGGCCGGGCAAAGGCTTTGCGTTGTACGAATTATTCATTAGGGTCAATTACTCCAACGATGCTTTAGTATTTTTCAGGCTTGTATATCAATTTCATTTTAGACTGCAAATTGTATAGCAAAAAAATGGTTGCCAGGTAGGAAAACAGATGGAATTCAGAATAAATAGAGTAATACTCGGTGCATTATTGGTCGTTATGGGTGCAGGTGGAACAGACTGTACTAGCGTCTAGCCCTCGCAGTAGTGGATCCTGCGAGTTTGTCTCCTTATTGGCAACTCGACTGAATCTTATACTTGAAGACCACAGTTGCGGCGATGTAATGTCCCCACATTTACTGAAACCCTGGAGCGACATTTCGTCGCAAATTGGTGCCGTGAATAGTGATACCAAACTGGTAACGATTACTGTAGGTGATAATGATCTTAACTATGTAGGGGATCTCTTCACCGAAAGTTTTACAGAAGGGGAACGGCTTACATATCGAGGCAAGAATAGGCCTCGCCCCCAGTGCAGATGTGCTTTCTATGGGCCCTACCGCATGTGAGGGGGAGCCATTGAGTGTTGGTACTCCTTGGCTCCCAGGTTGCCGAGGAAACGACGTTATCGCGGAGCAATTACAAAAGATGTTAACAATGTAAGAGCGAATCAATCAGCAAAATAAGTAAAGCACTCGCTGTGCGCAGTAACACTGTCCACGGCGTCTGAAGGCCCTGGTAACGTACTCTCTCACTTTGCTATGTTTGTGATGATGTCATTTAAGCTCAAAAAGTGCAGTTAGGGTTTGGTTCGCAATAATATATTCTGGAACCATCATCGTTAAATCCATTTCGCCGCGTTTATAGGTTGTCATGTCGGCTAAAAATCGGCCTTCAAATCTTGGTTGAGACTGCAGTGAAAATATGGCGAATGCTTGGCCAAAGTTTCCCTCTGTAGTGATACCATAAACTTTCTTTACTGAGCGGGATTGGGCTTGCGCTAGTGCATCAGCTTTTCCCCTAACTATTGTGCTTAACTCTTTAATCATTTCTTCTTTGTATTGTTCTTCTTTTGTTGTTTTGAATAAAGCGTTTATACCGCTAAGGCCATCTATGGCGATCAACTCATTCAT
>JBNKHI010000058.1:0-20141 GCA_050290265.1 Cellvibrionaceae bacterium | reverse complement strand
GCCGAAGCCGAAGCCGAAGCCGAAGCCGAAGCCGAAGCCGAAGCCGAAGCCGAAGCCGAAGCCGAAGCCGAAGCCGATTGGTTTGAATTTTCCGCAGAAGATTTAGATGGCGAAGATATACCTAACATCGTTCTCGAGACTTCCGGCGATGCAGACAATCTGAATTTGGAAAATGCAATATTTTCTGGTGATGGGTTTGACTTATCAGTGCAGAGTGCTGAGATCCCTCAAGATACGCAAAATTTTGCAGTGCAAGGTAATGAGCCAGAATCTGAAAACAATATTGAAGCCACTGACCTCGATCCGGCAGCCTATCTTAATGAAACTGACAACGATATCGATAATGTCGGTGACATTGAACAAGATTTAGATGCTTTCGAAAATACATCGTACGCTTATGCTAGTTCGTCTGAGAATCAACAAGAATACCAAGCGGATGACGGCGGTACTGCTAACTCAGTTGACGTTAATGATGCGCAAACTACGGATCAAGTTGAAACACTTTCATATGAATCCCCGGTTAATATAGAAAGCAATCAGTCTCAGCCCGATCAGTTCAGTGAGGACAGGGATCCCGTAACAGATAGTTTTGATGAAGATGCTATCGACCCCGAAATTATTGAAATTTTTGTCGAAGAAGCTGATGAATTATTGGAAGAGATTGATGATTCTGTTCACGCTTGGGAAATGGATTGGTCACTGAGCGAACCTATAGAGTCGTTGAAGCGTGTCCTGCATACGTTTAAGGGTGGCGCTCGGTTAGCTGGATTAATGGGTATTGGTGAACAGGCACATGATTTTGAAACTTTCATTATTGAGTTAGGTGATGCCAATAATGTAGACGACGCTTTTTTTGCGCGTATACACCAATATCAAGATCAGCTGCTAAAAGGAATGACCAAAGTAAAGGCGGGTGATTTATCGGAAGCATTAGCGTTGCCAGACGAAGGCTTTATTGCGGTTGATGAGCCTGTTATTCAGCAAGACAATATGCCAACCACTGATACATTAATGTCAGAATCAAGCGTAGATAATGGCGTGGTCACTGGCGAATCAGCGGTGGAAGGTCAAGACGATTTGTCTGAGCCTGAGCCGGCGGATAACACTACCGTCGTAGAAGCTCCAGCTTCAGAACCTGCTCCAGATTTTGTAAACAATATTGTTCCCTTTGAGCGCCCTAAACCCGCGACATCTACACCAAGTCCGCTACAGGCCCGCAGGGCAGCGCCGCAAGAAATGGTGAAGGTATCCTCTGACTTGTTGGAGGAACTGGTTAACCTCGCTGGCGAAACTGCCATTGGAAGTGGCCGGGTAGAGGAACAAGTCAGTGAAATTGGTGGTGCACTGGATGAAATGTCGATCACATTAAATCGACTTCAGGAACAATTGCGGCGCCTGGATATTGAAACAGAAGCGCAAATACTGTTCCGTCAGGAACAAATGCAGCAGCTGGATGATTTTGACCCGCTGGAAATGGATCGTTATTCACAGCTGCAGCAGTTGTCGCGCTCTTTGATTGAGTCCGCCTCTGACTTGCTAGATTTAAAAAGTACGCTTGTAGATAAAAAGCGCGATACCGAAACGTTGTTACTACAACAATCACGGGTGAACTCCGAATTACAAGAAGGTTTAATGCGCTCGCGCATGGTGCCTTTTTCACGCATGGTGCCGCGTTTACGCCGCATTGTCCGTCAAGTTGCTGGCGAACTGAATAAAACCGTTAGCCTTGAAATGGAGAATGTTGAAGGTGAAATGGACCGTTCGATTCTCGAGCGTATGGTTGCGCCGCTAGAGCATATGTTACGCAATGCGGTTGACCATGGTATAGAAAAAGCACAGCAGCGCTATGAGCGCGGCAAGCCAGAAAATGGTCGTATCGTCCTTGCTTTATCGCGAGAGGGCGGTGATGTTGTAATCCGATTGGCTGACGATGGACAAGGTATTGATCTCAATCGGGTTAAAGAGAAAGCGATCGAACGCGGCTTAATGAGTGCCGAGGCTAAGCTGAATGACCATGACATTATGCAGTTTATTTTGCATGCCGGGTTCTCGACTGCCGATAAAGTTACCCAGATTTCTGGCCGCGGTGTCGGTATGGATGTTGTCCATAGCGAGATAAAGCAGTTGGGCGGTTCGATGAGTATTAATTCAGTCTATGGGCAAGGTACGGAGTTTGTAATTCGTCTGCCATTTACGGTATCGGTTAACCGTGCACTGATGGTCCGAATTGGTGAGGCCCGCTACGCGATTCCTTTGAATACTATCGAAGGTATCGTTCGGATTAACCCATTTGAACTTGAATACTACTATGAAAACACCGATGCGCGATTTGATTATGCGGGTGAAAATTACCAGGTGCGCTATCTTGGTGGACTTCTAAATGTGGATGAGCGGCCAAGTCTGGAAGGGCATGCTTTGCCATTGCCTGTAGTCCTGGTGCGATCAGCTGAGCACTCCGTTGCGGTGCAAGTCGACAGTCTTATGGGAAGCCGTGAAATTGTTGTTAAGACTTTAGGGCAACAATTCAGTGCTGTACAAGGTTTGTCCGGTGCCACGGTGATGGGTGATGGATCTGTAGTTGTTATTCTTGATCCTCACGCCATGATTCGAAAAGAGATCGCCAGTATCGGGATTGAGGCTGTTGCTCCTGAAACAGCGTTGCTGGCTGCTAATGAAGACCAGCCTTTAACGGTTATGGTTGTTGATGATTCCGTGACAGTTCGCAAGGTAACGTCACGCTTTCTTGAACGCGAGGGTTTTATTGTTGTCACCGCAAAAGATGGTGCCGATGCAATGGTACAGCTACAAACGCTGATTCCAGATGTGATGTTGCTTGATATTGAAATGCCGCGTATGGATGGCTTTGAAGTGGCTAAAAATATTCGTACCAGTAGCCGTTTGCAACACCTGCCAATTATCATGATTACGTCACGTACTGGGGAAAAACACCGGGAAAGAGCCATGGAATTAGGCGTCAATCGTTATTTGGGCAAACCCTATCAAGAAGATCTCCTGATGGAGACAATTCACGAACTGCTGGAACCCGTTCGTTCTTGATTGCGATGCTATGACTGAGTTAAGAGTTGGCATTTTAGTTACTGATGGTTTATCAATAAATGCCTATCGTCAGCTCATTGTCGCGGCCGGTTGTGACGTTGGCGCAGTGCTGGTGGCAGGTAAAATAGATGTAGCGCTTGATTTGCATATGGATCTTGATGCTTGGCTGGTAAACCTTGACGGTGATAACAGTTTGCCTGCAAGTCAACAGGAAAGCTTAGAGCAGACGTTGAATGACTTGTCAGTGCCTGTGATGTTTGTAGAAGGCTCTGTTCCCGCCCCATTCACCGAGGAATATAGCTCTTGGTCGAGACGCCTTACGAGTAAACTGACTCAATTGGCTGGGCACATTAACTTAAGTCAATCTGCGACAAGCGTCGCTAAACGTGTTTGGGTGCTGGCAGCGTCTACTGGAGGACCGGATGCGGTAATGGCTTTCTTGCAGCAGTTGCCAAAAGTGTTGCCAACAGTTGCGTTTGTGTACGTTCAACACATTGAGTCGTCTTTTGAAAACAATTTGATACAGGCTATCAACCATCGAACGGTTTTGAATGCGTTTTTGGCGAAACACGGTGATATATTGAAAGTAGGCAGTGTTGCCCTAATACCAGCAGCAGAGCAAATAGACTTGCTACCAAACGGGACTTTTCAGCGCACAGGTAATCGTTGGCACGGAGCTTATAGCCCGTCTATAGACCAGGTAATCGCAAATATTGCAAATATTTACGGCAGTAATTCTGGTGTTATTGTTTTCTCGGGCATGGGGGACGATGGTGCCCGAGGTTGTAAATGGTTAGCGCAAAAGGGCGGAAAAGTCTGGTTGCAGGAGCGTGAGTCCTGCACAGTCGCGTCGATGGTCGATAGCGTTATCGCGCAGACTGGCGCAGACAAAATAGATTTACCTGAAGAGCTAGGTCGAGCGTTTATGATGAATTATACGATGCCAAAAACTGAAGCCTCGGCTCCGCATTGATTAGAATACACTGCTTTATGAATACAAAGAGTAATAGGAAATAATCATGGCTGCACCCCAGGTTTTGCAGAACTTTTCATCTCAGGATATCACCAGTTTATTAGTGCCTCTTGCGGGTCGCACATTGCTGCTGCCTACGGTTAGTGTTGCAGAAATGGCTATTTATAAAGAACCGTCGAGCGTGCCCGATACCCCGGATTGGTTTTTGGGGTTCTTCCAATGGCGCGGTTTAGCAATTCCTTTGTTGTCTTTTGAGGTGTTAAATGGCGAGACAAGCCCAGGCACACGGCCCAAAAGTCGTGTGGCAGTTCTAAACAGCACTGGCATTAGTGCAGACCTTCCGTTTATCGCTCTGTTGACTCAGGGTATCCCGCGTTTAGCGCGCGTAACGGCTGAGGAAATTACTCGAGACGATAACGGGCAATGCAAAGCATTTGAAACTTTACATGTATCTCTTGCTGGAGAAAAAGCTGTTATTCCAGATGTGGCAGCATTGGAACAGGTGTACTTGGGATTAGAGCTTAACTAAGGCCTAGATTACTTATTCTTTTTCAGTATTGTGGTACTGCTAAGTGTGTTAAACATCACCCCATAGAAACTGCAAGATACTTAAGGCGCTCACCGGTGCAGTTTCTGTGCGTAAAACTCTCGGTCCTAAGGCTAGTGCCTGAAACCCATTGTCCAATGCTAGATTGATCTCACTGTCAGAAAGTCCTCCTTCTGGTCCGATCAATAAGCAACAGCTACTAACATCATCACCGCTGCTTAATCGTTCATCTGTGCGGTGGTGTAGAACAAGTTTCTTATCCGCTTTCGACGAACTTATCCAATCTGTCAGGCCGGCGGGTGGAGTGATAATGGGTAATTGATTGCGTTGGCACTGTTCACAAGCGCTAATGGCAACTTGTAACCAATGATCCTGTTTTTTCTCCTGTCGCTCGCCTTTAAGCTTAACTTCAGTTCGTTCTGTCATTAGTGGTGTTATTTTTGTAGCACCAAGTTCAGTAGCTTTTTGGATAACCCAATCCATGCGGTCGCCGCGAGAAATTCCGATCCCCAACTCTATTTGCAGTGGTGATTCACGATTGATGTCGACATGTTTTTCTAAATAGACTTGGGCCCGCTTCTTATCAGCATTGACTAGTGTTGCTGAATATTCTCCACCCAGGCCATCAAAAACAGATAGTGCGCGCCCTTGTTGCATTCGTAAAACTGTCACTAAGTATCGCGATGCTTTTTCATCCAGAACTATTGTTTGTTCAGGGAATAAGGGTTGTGAAGAATAAAGTCTTGGGATGCGCATGGTAAAAGATTTTCTTGGGTAGATATTCCCCTCCAGCGGAAACGAATAGCGCTGGGAGGGGATTGATTCCTATTTTACGCTCTGCAGTTTGGCAGGAGCCAAATTGAGGTTGTTTAAAATAGTTGCCGTTGGATCTGTCAGGTTCATGGTGTAAAAGTGAAGGCCCGGCGCGCCGTTGTCAAGTAGTGTCTCACAAAGCTCCGATACTAGGTCTATGCCGAAACTAATAATACTTTCACTATCATCACCAAAACCTTCTAAACGTTGACGAATCCAGCGAGGAATTTCTGCTCCACAACTTTCGCTGAATCTTAGCAAGTTAGAATAATTAATGATTGGCAATATCCCAGGGTATATAGGTTGGCTTATCCCGGCTACGTCACACTGTTCGATAAAATGAAAATAAGCATCGGGATTGTAAAAATATTGGGTGATCGCGCTGTTAGCGCCAGCATCCAATTTGTTTTTTAAAAAACCAATATCGCTCTGGTACGATTTTGCTTCCGGATGAATTTCTGGGTAAGCTGCGACTTCTATATTTAATTCATTACCAAAGTTCTTGCGGATGAAAGCCACGAGTTCGCTGGCATAAACGACTTTATAACTTCCATCCGTGCCTTCTGGCGGGTCGCCGCGTAACGCTACTATCCGGTTTACGCCTTGCTCAATATAACTTTCGATGAGCTTGTAAATAGCTTCTTCGTTATCACGTCCAAAGGACAGGTGTGGGGCAACTGAAAACCCTGCTTGAGAGAATTCAGTTACAATATTTTTCGTGTTGTCACGGGTAGAGCCGCCGGCCCCGTAAGTGACGGAATAAAATTCAGGCTGGAATGCAGAAAGTTCATTCCTGACCTGAATTAATTTATTTTTTCCAGCTTCAGTTTTAGTTGGAAAAAATTCAAAGCTTAAGCGAATATTGTTAGACATTGCATGTTACCTTTACGGGCCCCTGCTGTAGCACAAGTCATATTAGCTAAGCTATGCGTTGTGCTTACAACAGGGTATTAATACTTATAAGATTCGGGTTTGTAAGGGCCGTCTACATTCACGTGAATATATTCAGCCTGAACTTTGGTCATGCGTGTAATAACGCCGCCAAAACCACGGACCATGTCCGCCGCTACTTCCTCATCCAATTTTTTGGGCAGAACCTTTACATAAAGTTGCTGCGCTTTTTCTTCTGCAGGCAGGTCGGCAAATTTGCGTTCATATAAATACATTTGCGCAAGTACCTGGTTAGCAAACGATCCGTCCATGATTCGCGAAGGGTGACCGGTTGCATTACCGAGGTTAACCAGTCGACCTTCTGATAATAAAATCAGGTGGTCGCCGTTAACCTCGCTGCGCATCACTTTATGAACCTGTGGTTTAATTTCTTCCCACTTCCAATTCTCGCGCATAAATGCGGTATCAATCTCGTTATCAAAATGGCCAATGTTACAAACTACGGCAGCATTTTTTAACGCTTGTAACATATTCTTATCGCAAACATTAATGTTGCCAGTTGTAGTTACAAGTAGATCAGTATTGGCCAGTAGCGCGGTGTTAATGGACGCCATGGTGCCGTCATTAATGCCATCTATATAAGGCGAAACGACTTCGTAGCCATCCATGCAAGCCTGCATGGCACAAATTGGATCGATCTCAGTGACGCGAACAATCATGCCTTCCTGACGCAGCGACGCCGCTGAACCTTTACCTACGTCGCCATAACCAATCACGAGTGCTTTCTTTCCAGAGAGCAGGTGGTCCGTGCCGCGTTTAATGGCATCGTTCAGGCTGTGACGACAGCCATACTTGTTGTCATT
This sequence comes from Cellvibrionaceae bacterium, assembly GCA_050290265.1. Lineage (GTDB taxonomy): Bacteria > Pseudomonadota > Gammaproteobacteria > Pseudomonadales > Cellvibrionaceae > JBNKFV01. The sequence goes on along the minus strand of JBNKHI010000058.1, from coordinate 12,997 downwards.
TTTTGATTTTGTGACAGCATCATTTACGTTGATCGCAGGCACTTTTAATTCACCTTTGCCTAGCATTTCCAGTAAGCGATGAACGCCGGTAGTGGTTTCCTCTGAAATGCCATGAATATTGTCGAGCAGCGCCGGATATTTTTCGTGAACAAGTTGTGTTAAATCGCCGCCGTCATCCAAAATAATATTTGCATCCCAGACTGCACCATCCTTAAGGACTGTTTGCTCAATACACCACCAAAATTCTTCCTCGGTTTCACCTTTCCAGGCAAATACGGGAATGCCAGCTGCAGCAATAGCGGCTGCGGCATGGTCTTGTGTAGAAAAAATATTACATGACGACCAGCGCACTTCCGCACCTAGTGCCGTCAGTGTTTCAATCAATACAGCTGTTTGAATAGTCATGTGAATGCAGCCCATGATTTTCGCACCGGCTAACGGCTGTTGGTCTTGATACTTCTGGCGCAGAGCCATTAGCGCTGGCATTTCGCCTTCAGCAATATCGATTTCCTTGCGGCCCCAGTTGGCGAGAGAAATGTCGGCAACTTTGTAATCAGAAAATTTTTCTACGATGTTAGCTTGAGTGTTCATTAGCTTGATCCTAAATTTTTAATGAATTTTTACAGTGCGGCTTTCAGTGCAGCAGCTTTGTCTGTTTTTTCCCAGGTGAAATCTGCGAGCTCGCGGCCAAAGTGACCATAGGCAGCAGTCTGGCGATAAATAGGTCGTTTTAAGTCCAGCATTTCTATAATGCCCCGTGGACGTAAATCGAAATGCTCGCGTATTAGGGCTGCAATTTCACTGTCGGTAAGTTTTCCTGTGCCAAATGTATTGACGGCTATTGATGTTGGTTCAGCAACACCGATGGCGTAAGACACCTGAATTTCGCAGCGATCTGCCAAGCCTGCGGCAACAATATTTTTTGCAACATAACGGCCTGCATAAGCTGCAGAACGGTCTACTTTCGACGGGTCTTTACCAGAAAATGCACCACCACCATGGCGGGCCATTCCACCATAAGTATCAACAATAATTTTACGGCCGGTTAAACCACAGTCGCCTAATGGTCCGCCAATAACAAAATTTCCAGTGGGGTTGATATGGAATTTTGTGTCAGCATGTAGCCATTCGACCGGCAATACCGGCTTGATAATTTCTTCCAATACGGCTTCACGTAAATTGGCTAGCGAAATGTCAGCGTCATGCTGTGTTGAAAGCACCACAGCATCAATGGCAATCGGCTTATCATTTTTATAGCGTAGTGACAATTGTGATTTTGCGTCTGGTCGCAACCAGGGCAGCACACCTTCTTTCCGCAGTTTTGCTTGGCGCTCAACGAGCCGGTGCGCATAGTAAATCGGTGCGGGCATTAGCACGTCAGTTTCGTTGGTGGCATAACCAAACATTAAACCCTGATCTCCGGCACCCAAATCTTTGTCTTCAGCCTCATCGACACCTATGGCAATATCCACGGACTGTTTACCGATAGCATTGAGTACCGCACAAGATGCGCCATCAAAGCCAACGTCACTGGAGTTATAACCTATGTCGACAATGACGCTGCGGATAAGGTCTTCTAGATCAACGTATGTTGATGTGCGAACTTCACCGGCAACAATTGCCATTCCGGTTTTCACCATGGTTTCCACCGCAACACGAGCATTGGGATCATCTTTTAAGATTGCGTCCAATACGGCATCAGAGATTTGATCAGCCATTTTATCTGGGTGACCTTCAGACACCGACTCCGATGTAAATAAAGAATAGTTAGACATGGTTACTCCTTTCCTTCCTTCTATAAGGAAGGCTTAAAAAATTGACGAATTTGAATCTGAAAACCGTTACGTAGCGCGAAAAATACGCTTTGGCCGTCGACCAGACCTGCATTGGCGGCCCAGGCAGTTAAATCTTCCGGGTCAAAACCCAGCCAAATATCACCACAGGCTTCACGTGCCCAAACCTGGTCATGCAAGCACAGGTCAGTGACCAATAATGCCGCACCAGGCTTCATAGCCTGGCTTAAGTGCTGAATGATATCGGCTGGGGCTGGGGTGTGATGCAAAACCATATTGGCGACGATGCAGTCAATATTATGTAGCTGTTCGTGCAGCTGAGTACTGTCACCCAGTTCAAAGGCAATGTTTGTCAGTTGCTCGTTAACGGCTGTAGATCGAGCTTTGTCTAGCATTTGCGCACTATTATCGAGAGCAATTACCTGATGAAATTTTTTGCTGAGCTGACTTAAAAATTCACCTTCACCAGGGCCCAGTTCCAATGCCAATTTTTGTGCTGGAAAAGGCGTTGCTAATAGCAGCTCAGTGACTTGCTCCGCATAGACCGGATAGCTGGCGATCAAATCTTGTTGCTGGCGAAATTTGGTGGCGTTGTCGCTAAAAAATAGCTGTGAAGCTTTTGTTCTATCAGCTTGTACGTGTGTTTGTCGCTCGGCAACTGCGGCTGTGAGCGCTGTGTCTTTTAATGCGTTGTAAATCTGTTGCCTGATTTGGCCTTGAGTGTCGTTGCCGGGCAGGGCCTGGCGATAAAAAATAGAGTTTCCCTCGCGTCGTGTCGCGACCAGCCCGGCGTTTGCCAGCACCTTCAAATGGTGGCTCATGCCTGACTGCTTGGTGTCGAATATGGTGCTTAATTCCAGTACACCATAAGACTGATTGGCCAATACGCGCAGGATCTCAAGGCGCAATGGGTCGCCCACAGCCTTATAGAGGCTGGCAAGGTCGTCAAAATTCACGGGCTTTTCACCGGTGCTTTCCGGCGCTAGCAGGTGAAGTTCGTCTTTTTGGGCTGAAGTTTGGCTATTCATGGGTGGCACTCTAACAAGAACCTCAATCTATATCAAATTATTTTGATATAGATTGAGGTATGCCTCTGAATAATACTGTGATCTGGAGCGTTAAGTGCTAAAAACGCTATATTTGCGCGGGATTCACGGCAAATTTATAGCCAACAGGTTTACCTGTTGCAGTGCTTAAGCGACAATAGCGCCCTTTTTTGACCACGACCTCGTCGAGGAGCTATAGCCCATGTCATCGCGTACCGAACTCGCCAATGCAATCCGTGCTTTAAGTATGGATGCAGTGCAAAAAGCCAAAAGTGGACACCCGGGTGCCCCTATGGGGATGGCCGATATTGCGGAGGTGTTGTGGAACGACTATCTGAAACACAATCCGACTAACCCGCAGTGGGCTGATCGCGATCGCTTTGTGCTGTCCAATGGTCACGGCTCTATGCTGATTTATTCGTTGCTGCACTTAAGTGGTTACGATTTGTCGATGGAAGATTTAAAAAATTTCCGTCAGTTGCATTCAAAAACGCCTGGTCACCCGGAATATGGTTATGCGCCCGGCGTAGAAACAACCACGGGCCCGCTGGGTCAAGGGATTACGAATGCTGTGGGTATGGCTCTGGCAGAAAAAGTGTTGGCAGCTCAGTTTAACCGTGAGCAGTTCAATGTGGTTGATCACTACACCTATACGTTTCTGGGTGACGGTTGCCTTATGGAAGGCATTTCGCATGAGGCTTGCTCATTAGCGGGTACCTTGAAGCTGGGTAAACTGATTGCGTTCTACGACGACAATGGCATATCTATCGATGGCGAGGTGGAAGGTTGGTTTACCGATAACACGCCACAGCGTTTTGAATCTTATGGTTGGCACGTGGTAGCAAATGTTGATGGCCACGATAGTAATGCGATAAGAGCTGCGATTGAAGAGGCTCGCAGTGTTACGGATCGTCCGACATTACTGTGTTGTAAAACCGTGATTGGCTTCGGCTCGCCTAACAAGCAAGGTAAGGAAGATTGCCATGGTGCGCCGCTGGGCGAAGAAGAAATTGCCTTGGTACGGAAAACATTAAACTGGAATTATGCACCGTTTGAGATTCCAGAAGACATTTATGCCGGCTGGGATGCTAAGAAGGCTGGTGCTCGTGCTGAAGCTGCTTGGAAGGAATTGCTGGGTGCGTATAAAGAATCCTACCCAGAGCTCGCTGCAGAGTTTGAACGCCGTGTAATCAATGGTGAGTTACCGGCAAATTTTGCTGAAAAAGCAGATGCGTACATTCGTGAGTGCCAGGATAAGGGCGACAAAATTGCCTCGCGCAAAGCCTCGCAAAACGCCCTGAATGCTTATGGTCCTTTGCTGCCTGAATTCCTTGGTGGTTCTGCGGATCTGGCTGGATCTAACCTAACGCTTTGGAGCGGCAGTAAACCACTTACTGGTGAAGATGCCTCTGGTAATTATGTTAATTACGGGGTGCGTGAGTTTGCGATGAGCGCCATGATGAATGGTATTGCGTTGCATGGTGGCTTTGTACCTTACGGTGCGACCTTCCTGATGTTTATGGAATATGCGCGTAATGCTGTGCGTATGGCTTCATTGATGGGTATCCAGAGTATTTTCGTTTACACCCATGATTCTATTGGTCTGGGTGAAGATGGGCCAACCCACCAGCCAGTAGAGCAAATTGCCAGCTTGCGTCAAACGCCAAACCTGCAAACCTGGCGTCCATGTGATGCGACTGAGTCTGCGGTTGCCTGGAAAGCAGCGGTTGAGCGTCGTGATGGGCCCAGTGCTTTGGTGTTTTCACGTCAGAATTTGGCGCCCGTTGCTCGTGACAATGAGCAATTGGCCAATATCGCAAAGGGCGCATACATTGTTAAAGCCTGTGACGGTACTCCTGATGCCATTATTATTGCTACGGGTTCCGAGGTTGAGTTAGCGCTTACTGCGGCTGCGGAGCTTTCTAGTAAAGGTAAGTTGATCCGCGTTGTGTCCATGCCGTCAGCAGAAGTGTTTGAAGCGCAAGATGCTGAATATAAGCAGTCTGTGTTGCCACTGGATGTTACTGCGCGTGTGGCTGTCGAGGCCGCCCATGAAGACTTTTGGTACAAGTATGTTGGTTTGGATGGGCGTATTATTGGCATGTCTACATTTGGTGAGTCAGCGCCCGGTAATGCGTTAATGGAAGAGTTTGGGTTTACCGTTGCAAACGTGGTAAACACCGTTTCCGAGCTGATTGACTAAGTAAGTGTTTGAAAAAATCTTTGTCAGCCTAACCACATTATCTATGGTTAGGCTGATATTGAATCAGCCGCCTGGGTGCAAGCCGAAAGCAATGACAAAGGTGATAAAAAAGTGCCTATTCGAATAGCAATCAATGGCTATGGCCGCATTGGGCGCAGTTTTTTACGTGGGCTGCAAGAACGCAATTTGCTCGATGTCATCAATGTTGTGGCAATTAATGAGCTCGCAGATTCCCGAACCATTGCACACCTTACAAAATATGATTCTACTCATGGGCGTTTTCCAGGCCTCGTAGTACTGGAAGACGATAGCCTCAACGTTAATAATCAGAGTATTCAAATATTACATGAGCCCGAACTGCACAAGCTGCCATGGGCACAGTTGAATATTGATATTGTTATTGAGGCAAGTGGTCAGTTCATTGAGCGCAGTAAGGCTCAGCTGCATTTGGATCAAGGGGCAAAGCATGTGCTCTTTACCAATCCTGCGCAGGCGGATGTCGATGCCACGGTGATCTATGGCTTTAACGAGTCTAGCTTTACGGGGCAGGAGTCTATTGTCTCTGCGGGTGCCTGTTCTACCAATTGCCTGATTCCAGTGATTGATGCATTAGACAAAGCATTTGGCGTCGAGCATGGTGTTTCAACGACTATTCACTCGGCAATGAATGATCAGCCCGTGATAGATGCGTACCACAACACTGATTTACGTAAAACACGCTCGGCGTTTGACTCCATTATTCCTGTGGATACGGGCCTGGCCCGGGGAATTGATAGGTTATTGCCGCATTTAAGTGGTCGTTTTGAAGCACAGGCGATGCGCGTACCGACGACCAATGTTTCTGCCATAGATTTGTCTATTACGCTAACAACGCCGGTAACAGTGGCTGAAGTGAACCAGGTGTTAACAAATGCAGCCCATAACAACTATTCTGGTGTACTCGGGTACACTAACGAACCGTTAGCCTCCTGTGACTTTAATCATGACAGCCGTTCAGGCATCGTAGATGCCAGCCAAACTCGGGTTGCCGGCAAGCATTTGGTTAAAGTGCTTACCTGGTTTGACAACGAGTGGGGCTATGCGAATCGATTGATCGATATCTTGGTTTATTGGGACAAAAAGTTAAACGCTAACCGTTAATTCTATGCCTGACCGATAATGTAAAAGAGGATGCAAGATGGCTGTAATTTCCATGACCGATTTGAATTTACAGGGTAAACGAGTATTAATCCGTGAGGATTTGAACGTTCCTGTCAAAAACGGTGAAGTGACATCTGATGCCCGTATTCGTGCAGCATTGCCCACTATAGAAACCGCACTAAAAGCCGGCGCAAAAGTGATGTTGATGTCCCACTTGGGGCGGCCAACAGAAGGTGAATTCGCTCAGGAGTTTTCCATGGCTCCGGTTGCCGCACACCTTGGTAAACTACTCAACCGTACTGTACCAGTGATTGCTGATTGGAAGGGCGGTGTGGAATTAGACGATGGCCAGTTGGTGCTTCTTGAAAATGTCCGCTTTAATGTGGGCGAAAAGAAAGATGCTGAAGATCTAGCCAAAGCTTATGCGTCGTTGTGTGATGTTTTCGTGATGGACGCGTTTGGTACTGCTCATCGCGCTCAGGCATCAACCCATGGTGTGGCAAAATATGCTCCAGTAGCTTGTGCCGGTCCATTGTTGACTGCAGAATTGGATGCACTAGAGAAAGCATTGGCTGAGCCAGCTCGGCCAATGATTGCTATTGTGGGCGGCTCTAAGGTATCCACCAAGTTGACTGTGCTGGAAAGTTTGTCTGACATTGTGGATCAGCTTATCGTAGGTGGTGGTATTGCTAATACGTTTCTGGCGGCCAGTGGCAAGCCCGTTGGAAAATCTCTCTATGAGCAAGATTTAATCCCAAACGCTAAAGCGTTAATGGAAAAAACTGAAATTCCAGTGCCCACTGATGTTGTGACGGGCAAAGAGTTTTCTGAAACCGCTGTTGCTGAACTAAAAGCCGCAGATGCCGTTACTTCGGACGATATGATTTTTGATATCGGTCCCGAATCAGCAGCGCGATTGGCAGAAATTATCGCTAATGCAAAGACCATTATTTGGAATGGTCCAGTAGGTGTTTTTGAATTTGATCAGTTTGGCGAGGGCACAAAAGTTGTGGCTGAAGCGATTGCCAATAGTGCTGGATTTTCGATTGCCGGTGGTGGTGACACACTTGCGGCTGTAGATAAGTATGGTATCGCCGATCAAGTGTCCTATATCTCAACTGGCGGCGGTGCATTTTTAGAGTATGTAGAAGGTAAAGTTCTTCCAGCTGTCGCTATCCTTGAGTCTCGGGCTGCGCAATAGTTGGTTTGCTACAACAGGTTATAAATTTTTGAATTGTCCCGTAGGGTATAGAGAATAAGGAGTTGCTGATATGGCAGATATGAACACGCAAGATATGCTGAAAAAAATAGAAACAGGAAAAGGATTTATTGCTGCTTTGGATCAGAGCGGTGGCAGCACGCCGAAAGCTCTTAAACTGTATGGCGTTGATGAAAGTGAATATAGTAATGACGCTGAAATGTTTGCGGCAGTGCATGCCATGCGAACACGTATCATAAAAAGTCCAAGTTTTACGGGTGAGCGAATTTTAGGTGCGATTCTATTTGAAGATACGATGAATCGTAAAATTGATAACCTTCCAACTGCGGAATTTTTGTGGACACAAAAAAATGTTGTGCCATTTTTGAAAGTTGATAAAGGCCTGGCTGACTTGCAAGATGATGTGCAAGTAATGAAGCCAATGCCAGCATTGGACGACTTGTTAGCCTCAGCAAATGCGAATGGAATTTTTGGAACGAAAATGCGTTCAGTGATTAAGGGCGCAAATGCTATTGGTATTGGTGCGGTTGTTGCGCAGCAATTTGAAGTGGCTAAGCGAATCATAGCTGCAGGTTTAGTACCTATTGTGGAGCCTGAAGTTGATATTAATATCGCAGACAAAGCAGCCGCTGAAGCTTTATTGAAAACCGAAATTGCGGCGCAGCTGAATGCGCTGCCTGCGGAAGATAAGGTAATGCTTAAGTTGACATTGCCTACTGAAGCTAATCTTTATGCAGATTTTGTAAAACATCCAAATGTTGTTCGTGTAGTGGCCTTGTCTGGCGGTTATAGTCGCGACGAGTCAAATAAAAAAGTAGCAGAGAATGTTGGCATGATTGCCAGCTTTTCACGTGCATTGACCGAAGGGTTGAGCGCGCAACAAACTACGGCCGAGTTCGATGCGTTGTTGGATAGTACTATTCAAAGTATTTATGATGCGTCGCTAACGTAACGTATTGTTTGATAGAATAAAAAGCCCGCTTATTGCGGGCTTTTTATTGCCTGGTTGATATAGCTTTTGTATACACTACATCTTGCAGAGAGTGGGCAATAACTAGGTTGTCTGGTGTCATAGGCTTACCAAAAAAATAGCCCTGGGCAAATTGGCAGCCCATTTTTTTCAGTAACTCGGCTTGCTCTGCTGTTTCCACACCTTCAGCGACAACAATTTTATCCATGTGTTTACAAAGCGATGTAATTCCTTCGACAATAGCATGCCCTTGTCCACCATCGGTGATGTCGGCAATAAAGGCTCGATCAATTTTTACATAATCTACATTCAGGCCTTTTAAATATGCTAAAGAACTCATGCCTGTACCAAAATCATCGATAGATACTTTTATACCTAATTCGTGTAATGCTTGGAACACTTTTGCCGCCGTTTTTAGTTCAACCATGGTTGCACTTTCGGTGAGCTCAATTTCGAGTAAGCTCGGTGGTAGTTCGTATTGATCGAGTTTTTCCCTGATGAATTCAATGAGTGTTGGATCAATTAAGTTATAAGGTGAAAGGTTGACTGCAACACAAAGAGGTTGGCCGTTTTGGGCCCAGGTTGATGCTTGACTTATTGCTTGTTCCAAGATGTAACGACTAAAGTTGTGCACTATGCCTGTTTGTTCAATTAGATCGATAAAACTGTCTGGGTATAACAGGCCTTCCGTTGGATGCTGCCAGCGCGCTAGGGCTTCTACGCCCATCATTTTTTTTGAAATTAGTTCCACTTTGGGTTGATAAAATAAAACAAACTGCTGCTTGTCGATTGCTGTCTGCAGTTGCCCCTGAAGCACGAGTTGCAATTTTTTATTTGATGTATCTTCTTGTTGATACTTCGCCACGCTCATGCGCATATTTCTAGCCCGGTGCATAGCAATGTCTGCATTGTTAAGTAAAGCTTCCCAATCAGTGCTGTCTGTTGGGTATTCAGTAATACCTATGCTGCTGTTAAGTTCGAAGTACTCAGTGTTCAGTCTGATTGGTCTATGACAAAGGCGAGATATTTTTTGAGCAATTTTAAAAATATTTTCAAAGCTGGTGTTTTCAATCCAGCAAACAAATTTGTCGCCTCCGTAGGCTGCGACTACACAGTTTTTGTTGGCAATAGTTTGCAGTCTGCTGGCGATAGTTCGTAGCACTGAATCGCCGGCACTATGGCCTAGGCTGTCATTAATTTTTTTAAAATTATTGAGGCCGATCATAAGTAGGGCCGCGGGCTTGGGTGATCGTTGTAGGTTGTTTTTTTTGATAAATTGTTCGATCTTGGTTATTAGGAGTACCCGATTGGGTAGGCTGGTCAGGGAGTCATGGGTAGCCATGTGGACTAAAACGCTTTTGCTAAGTTCTACCTTACGAGCAACGACTCCGGAAATAATTAAAGCAGCCCAAATTGCTCCCCAGAATGTTAAAAAAGAGGTGATGGATAATCGTTTGCTAATGTAATCCATTGTTGTATCTAGAGAGCTTAATTTTTTTACAACAAGAACAGTGAGCTGCCTGTCTCCATCCTGGGCCTGGCTCCAGGCAAAGGTTGTATTCTGATAAGTGATAACGTCATGTCGGGTGTTGGTGTTGGCTCTCGAATTAATCAGTTCGAGTAGTGGTGCGTATTCTTCACCATTAATAATGTGGCTTTTATCTCTAATTTTGAAATTTAATATGTTTAGCCCTGAGTCGGCTTGTTGTGGATGCGTTCTGCCAGTGGTTAAATCTTCTAGGTGTTGGGTAAAGTGGACTTTGTCTGCTGAGATTAGTTGCAGTTGCAGGAGCATCTGCTGGCTTTCTTGATCTAGGGCTTCCAATTCAAGTGCTTTTCCCATATCACTTGAAAGGCGATAAGCGCTAATGATGAAAATGGCTGATACAACAACAGCCATGCCAATACAGCCTGCCAGCAAGCACCAGCGTAATTTTACGACATTGATAAGTTTTTCAAGGTCAATGCCGGAATTACTCTCAGTATTAGTCACTATCTTTGCAGCTTTTGATATTAGCTATTTGATAGACCGCACACCAGCCAGTTGCTAATGACACAAGATTAAGAGCGCCAAATAAAATGACGAGACCTTGTAGGAGAGGGTCACCAATTTGCTCGCCCCAGAAAATTCCGTAAGTCGTAACGGTGATTCCGATAATACCGCGTAACACACGGTCTAATGTGCATAAGTTTTTGGTAAACAAGGCCATTTATTATGTTCTCCGGTATAAAAATCGGTTATTTTGGCTGTTTTAATGTTCTGAAAAGACGCCGCTCTGACTGTATCTTGGCGCTATCATCGAGAATCGTCAATCTAGAACGTTAAACATGACTTTAAATTATTGACTCAGCCCATTCAATACAGGCCTATCGGTTAGCTTCAGGTATATCTATGCGTATTAAACAGCCAACGTTGTATATTCCCCACGGTGGTGGCCCTTGTTTTTTTATGGATATAGATCCACCAGGCACCTGGGATGGCTTGGCGCTCTGGTTGCGGTCATTTCCGACAGCATTGCCGGAAAAGCCAAGTGCTTTGTTGATTGTCAGTGCGCATTGGGAGGAGCCCGTGTTTACGGTCAATAATGCTCAAAACCCGTCAATGCTGTTTGACTATTATGGCTTTCCGGAGCACACCTACCAATTGAGTTATCCTGCGCCGGGTAGCCCATTACTAGCTCAACAAGTTATCGAGTTAATACAACATTCAGGATTTGCGAGCGCTAGTAACGCTGAGCGCGGCTATGATCATGGCATTTTTGTACCCATGCTGCTCAGCTTTCCAGAAGCGGACATTCCTGTTGTTCAGCTTTCCCTTAAGCAAGGGTTGAATCCCGCTGAACATATTGCACTGGGCCGCGCGCTAGCGCCACTGAGAGGCGAGAATGTCTTAATTATTGGTTCCGGTTTGAGCTACCACAATCTCCGTCGTTTTCGCGATCCAAATGCAGATGATCTGGCAGCATCGAAGGCTTTTGATGACTGGCTATTAGAGGATGTAGTTGAAAATCCGAATCGTGAATTCATGCTGCAGCGGTGGCAGGATGCACCAGCAGCGCGAATTGCGCATCCCCGTGAGGAACACCTGTTACCGCTAATGGTATGCGCCGGTGCTGCATCCGGTGAGCCTGCCAAGAGAGCTTTTACAGATGTGATATTGGGGAAACACATGAGCGCGATACAGTTTGGAATGTGTTAGAATGCGCACCTTTTTTGGGGTTATTAAGAGCTGAGGCAGCTCGAGTTTACCCGCGTCTTTAATGTTTAGCGAGAACTGTGTTATGAGTGAATTACCAAATTGCCCTGCGTGTGGATCTGAATACACCTATGAAGATGGTGTGATGCTGGTCTGCCCTGAATGCGCCCATGAATGGAACCCTGCAGAAGCAAGCAGTACTTCATCAGAGAAGGTGATTGTTGATGCAAATGGTAATCCACTGCAGGACGGTGATACGGTTAGTGTTATTAAAGATTTAAAAGTAAAAGGTTCTTCGTTAGTGGTGAAAGTTGGTACCAAAGTGAAAGGTATTCGCTTGGTGGATGGCGATCACGATATTGATTGTAAAATCCCTGGTATTGGCGCCATGAAGCTTAAGTCTGAATTCGTCAAAAAAGTTTAGCGTTAAAAAGTTTTTTGAATAGCTATTTGATAGATGAGTTGGTTGTTTTCACTGCGGGGTTCTTGGGTTTTACTACTCAATCGAACCTCATCTTTAAATAGACTTTTTTCTTCTGAAGCTTCGATTTTCCAGCGTTGTAGTTCGGCGCTGGAAATTAGTTGGTAGCTTTTGGAAACTTGTAATGCCACCAGCGTGATAATCGCTCTCTAGAGCCAGTCGTATTGGGTCCAAATCTTTAGATAGAAACGAACACGCAGGTGGTTGGGCAACTCGGCTACTATTTTCTATTTATTTAGTTTCCAGACCGTCTTTCTAGGGTGTTCGTCCTCACTTAGGCTAAACTACCAAAATCTATTGGTATTGAACGGGATTTAGCGTTTAAAAGCGGTTACAGAGTATGTTGCAGCGAGACTTTATTCGTCACCCTGTTGTTGTCCCTTTGGATATTGATATTGCGGATTATTGTGTGGGGCGCAAGAAAAGTCGTGATATCGGCCTGGGTGGTTTGTGCTTTAGTAATGAAAGCCCTATAGAGCCCGGTGTCGTAGTCCATTTGAATATTCACATTAGCAAATCGGTTTTTGAAGTCGACGCGGTGGTGAGGTGGTGCCAGTCAGATGGAGAGCGGTTTGATATTGGTGTGCAGTTTCCCAGTGGAGAGTCCGCTTTCGCTGTTCGGATGGTGGAGCAAATTTGTCACATTCGTGCTTATAAGCTCCGGCAGCAGTTGGTTGCAGGCCGCGAGTTGACGGATGAGGAAGCTGCTGCCGAATGGATTCAAAAATATGCCCACCGGTTTCCGGGCTTGCCTATCAGTACCGATTAAAGAAGGTTAATTATGGATTGTGCGAGACCTTCTCCAGAATGGAATGCCGATACAAAGGATTGGCTTCAGCGGTTTCTTGCGCCTGCCGACGCTGTTGCGGCGAGCATCGTCACAGCGTATCCATCCCATGTGCAGCATTGGATCGGTCAGTACTTGGCTTTTTATCACTTGCCGGATCAA
>JBNKHI010000057.1:0-20212 GCA_050290265.1 Cellvibrionaceae bacterium | reverse complement strand
ATATCCACATCTATGGTCGAATAGTAGCGTTGGCTGACGTGTTGGATGCACTGACTCACGCGCGTTGCTATAAAGACGCATGGGAGATAGATGAGGCTTTAGATTTTATACAAGTTCAGCGTGGCAGCCATTTTGACCCTGTGTTGGTCGATTTACTGTTCAATAATCTGAGCGATTTCAAAGAGATTCTTAAAATTACCTGATTAAATCTTAAGGAGCTCTGCATTTTGGTCAGATTTTGCCATTTTTCCTCTTCATTTTTTTCCATTTGTATTCTCCTGCTCGTATTTTGTTTAGTCCAATCGCCTTTGGTTGCGGCAAGATCTGAAACTATTGAACAGCCCGCAGATATTGAATTAACGTCAGCAGAAAAAACTTGGATAAAGCGGCATCCGATAATTCGGGTGGGTGGTGGCCCGGATTGGGCGCCATTTGATTTTGTGGATGACCGTGGTGACTACGCTGGAATTGCGTGGGACTTTCTGACGTTGATTGGTGAACGTACCGGTCTGACTTTTAGTGTTGAAGTCGCACCGTGGAGCGAAAATGTTCGGGCATTTAAACGCGGTGAACTTGATTTGTTGCCCGCTGTGTATATCACTGAGCCGCGTAAAAAGTTCATGGAGTTTAGTAGCCCGTTTCATGAAATGCTGGACTTCTTTTTTATTTCTGAACGGCTCCACGTTAAAACACTTGATGATTTGAAGGGTAAGCACGTGGCTATTCCAAAAGACTACGCCCATATTGACTTTCTTGCCCAGAACTTCCCTGATATCGAAGTGCTTACTGTAGAAACGCTTGGTGATGCTATTGATATGGTGCTCGAGAATCGTGCAGACATGCTCTACGACAGCTATGCCATTATCAATTATAAACTTGAAAAGGAAGGTATCAAAACAATAGTGCCATTCCGATCAACCAGAAATATTGGAAATAAATTTATTCATTTTGCTACCCAAAAATCTATGCCTGAATTGAGTAGAATTATACAGAAGGGCTTGGATAGCATTACCTACAAAGAACGTCGAAAAATTCAAAATCGCTGGCTGTCTAGTCTTATGCCCAGTAAAGATGACTTTGCATCTACCTTGTCTAAAAAAGACGTTTTATGGCTGCGGCAGCATCCTCATTTGCGTTTCGCAGGCGACCCAAATTGGTTGCCCTATGAAGCATTTGATGCGAATGGTCAGTATGTGGGTATCGTTGCCGAGTATTTAAAGCTAATTCAGGCGCGGCTTGGGATCACTGTCGATATCATCGCTACAGACACCTGGGATCAGACATTAGAAAAAGTGAGGCGCGGAGAAGTTGATATTGTATCGGAGACTACTGACTCAGGATTAAGTGCCCATATGACATTTACCGATTCATATTTGGCGAGCCCTATTGTGATTGTTATGAAAAGTTCTGAGCATTATGTAGATGAACTTTCTCATATTGCAAACAAAAAAATTGCGCTTATTACAGATTATGGATATGTCAATTCGATTAAGCAAGGCTATCCCGATATAAATTTTGTTCAAGTGGATAGCATCCAAGAGGGGCTTACTGCTGTTTCAACAGGTGAAGTCGACGCATTGCTCGCGACGTTAGCCCAGGCAAGTTACCACATTTCTGAACTGGGTGTTCATAACGTTCGCATTGTGGGGAAAACAGAGTTTTCGACGCGGTTGGCTTTTGGCGTGGCGAAAGAGCTTGAGCCTTTGGTGTCCTTATTTAATCGGGCTATTGCCGATATTAGTCAGTCAGAAAAACAGGCTGTTCTGGATGAGTGGGGCGCTTATCAATTTTCCACTAGAATCGACTATTGGTTGGTGGCAAAAATCGTTTGTGCTTTCTTGTTGCTCATAGCTTTCATATTGTTTTGGAATAGAAAACTAGCAAAAGAAATTGAATTAAGAAAAGAGGCTGAAGCGCAAACGGAAACTCTGATTACACATATACCACTTCATGTTGTGGTTACTTCCCCTGCCGGGGAAATCTTAACTGCAAATCCTCAGGCGTTAAAGGATTACGGTGTCAGTATTGATAAGATAGGTCTTTTTAACATTAAAGACTTATATGTTGATGAGAACGACAGGGTAGCAGTTGCTGAAGAAATTGCTAGCAAGGGTTCGGTAAATCAAAAGATCGTGGATTTTAAACGTTTAGATGGTGAAGTTCGATCCATGATGATCTCAGTGATGCCTATACGTTTTTATAACCGGGAGGCATTGCTATCTATTGCTGTCGATTTTACTGCGCGTAAGGAGCTGGAGGCGCAGATGCGGGATGCCAAGGAAAAGGCTGAAACAGCCAGTCGAGCTAAGTCTGAATTCCTTGCCAATATGAGCCATGAAATTCGTACTCCCATGAATGCGGTTATTGGCTTTACGGATATTCTTTATGATGAAGTGACGGATACTCGGCACAAGTCCTATTTAAAAACTATCAAATCAGCGGGAAATGATTTGTTACTGTTGATTAATGACATCCTGGACTTGTCCAAGATTGAAGCAGGAAAAGTCGAAATCGTTAAAGGTGCGACAGATTTGCATGTTCTACTGGCAGAGCTAAATAATATTTTTTCTCTGAGTAGTCACAATAAGGGGGTGGACTTTCTTGTAGATATCGATGCTAACTTGCCTAATGCATTGTTGCTTGATGTTGTGCGCCTGCGCCAGGTTCTAGTTAACCTTATTGGCAATGCAATTAAGTTTACCGAAAGTGGTAGTGTAGAAATTCACGCGCGAGCTGCTAAATATGAGAGAGGTTCTGGCCATTTAAATCTAATTATAGAGGTCATGGATAGTGGAATTGGCATTCCCTCTAGCCAGCTAGAATCCATTTTTGAGGAATTTAAGCAGCAAGAGGGGCAGGAGTCTCAACAGTTTGGTGGGACCGGGCTGGGGCTTTCGATTAGTAAGCGGTTGGTTGAACTAATGGGTGGCAGGCTTTCTGTGCAAAGTCAGATTAATAAGGGTTCTACGTTCACGGTTAGTCTTGACCGTGTTGAGGTAGTCGAGGGCGTTGGTAATAACGTTTGTAGACAAGCACAGGCAGAGGCTAATCCAGAAAAATTTGCGGAGGCAGTTGTACTCGTTGTCGACGATGTTGAACCCAATCGCCGATTGGTGAGCGACCTTTTAAGTGGCAGCGCATTGACAATTATGGAGGCTGTGAATGGTAGGGAAGCAGTTAATATCGTGCGTGAAAATGCTGTTGACCTTGTGCTAATGGATTTAAGAATGCCGGTAATGGATGGTTATGAAGCGGCAGCTATCATTAAATCGGAGAGCTTAATTCCTGTTGTGGCATTGACAGCATCTGTGATGAAAGATGATTTGGACCAGTTAAAAACTGAGCATTTTGATGGCTATATTCGTAAACCTTTTAACCGGGCAGAGCTGTTTCAAACTCTGGGAGAATTTTTAGGTTATAACAAGCGAGCCGATAGTGTGCCAGAGAAGGGTGTCCCTGAGTTGACAGCCTCAGAATCTGCTGTGGTTTCGAGTGTTCTTGAATTTATGCAGGGTAAAATGTCAGCATGGGAAAAAATTAAAGAGACGAATAACGTGTCTGACGTAAAACGGTGGGCATCAGAACTCAATGCTTACGCGCATGAGAAAAAATTTCGCCCCCTTGCTAATTATGCTGCTCAGTTGTTGAACAAGGTGGAGGTTTTCGATATTAAGGCAATTGCGTCGCTTTTAAATGATTATCCAGCA
The DNA here is from genome assembly GCA_050290265.1 of Cellvibrionaceae bacterium. Classification (GTDB taxonomy): domain Bacteria; phylum Pseudomonadota; class Gammaproteobacteria; order Pseudomonadales; family Cellvibrionaceae; genus JBNKFV01. The sequence goes on along the minus strand of JBNKHI010000057.1, from coordinate 16,505 downwards.
CTGTATGAAAACTTGGTGGCGTTAAGTGACTAGTCCAGGCTGGATATAGGCCTTGGAAGTTTGCGTGTTATTGGGTGGTTGATGGGTATCCCGATGTTTTAAAGCATTTATTTCTGACTTCAGTAGGGAGTGGTGATATTTGTTATGCTACGGGATGGTTTTACTAGTGATTAATAGAATAGAGTAAGGGTACATTATGAAAGTTTATGACGATGTTTCGCTGACGGTAGGTAATACGCCACTTGTAAAATTAAAAAACATACACCCATTGGGTAATCTCTACGGGAAGATAGAGTCTCGTAATCCTGCAGGCTCGGTAAAATGCCGTATTGGGGCCAGTATGATTAACGCCGCTGAAAAAAGTGGTGAACTAAAGTCAGGCGTGACATTAGTCGAGCCTACCAGTGGCAACACCGGTATTGCATTGGCTTACGTTGCTGCTGCACGAGGCTACAAACTTATTCTTACCATGCCTGCATCAATGTCTATTGAACGACGCAAGCTGATGAAGGCACTAGGTGCGGAGATTGTATTGACAGAACCGGCCAAGGGTATGAACGGCGCAATTGCTAAGGCCAAGGAAATTGTCGCGTCGGAGCCAGCTTCTCATTTGATGTTGCAGCAGTTTGAAAATCCCGCCAATCCTTCTATTCATGAGCAGACTACAGGGCCTGAAATCTGGAATGACACTGACGGTCAGATCGATATTTTAGTCTGTGGTGTTGGTACTGGAGGTACTATCTCTGGGGTTTCAAGATATATCAAAAATACCGAGTCTAAACCCATTCATGTGGTCGCAGTTGAGCCGGAAGCTTCACCTGTCATTAGTCAGACAATTAAGGGTGAAGAACTAACGCCTTCGCCACATAAGATTCAAGGGATTGGTGCTGGATTTGTGCCTGCAAACCTAGATCTTTCGTTAGTTGATTCAGTGGAGCAGGTCACCAATGAAGATGCAATTACTACAGCTAGGTTGTTGATGGAGCAGGAGGGAATTCTTGCGGGTATATCGTGTGGAGCAGCATTAACCGCTGCGAGACGAGTCGCTTCATTGCCTGAAAATAAAGACAAGTTGGTTGTGGTTGTGTTACCGGATTCTGGTGAGCGTTACCTAAGTACAGCTCTTTTTGATGGAGTATTTACGGATAACGAGCTGGTTCAATAAGTACGCAATCTCTTCTGCAGCTCTACATCGTTATTTTCACGTAACCGGTCAGTGCGGGGCAGTGGTTGCTGTTCCCGCGTAACAATCGTTTCCGCTCCTTACTGTACTAACCTCTATAAGGCAGTTGTTTTTCAATTTTTGCGTGATTTATTCAAAGTCTCGCTTTATAGTTCTACAGCCATATTTGATATGGGATAAATAGTTATATATAGTATGTGTTACATATTATAACGAATGATACTTTAATGTGCGCTTTACTGCCAAATTAATAGTTAATAAATACTTGGTAATCCCGCAGGAGTTGTAAATGAATTTCGAACGAATTAACCCGTTAACAGGAACCGTGGCCAGTACAGCTCAAGCTATGAAGGCGGTCGATGCTGCTAAGGTTTGCGATACTGCTGCAGCAGGCTTTACTGCATGGTCAGAGCAGGGGCCCAATGCCCGTAGAGCTGTGTTATTAAAGGCGGCGGACGCCCTAGAAGCTAGAAAAGATGCCTTTGTTGATGCCATGGTGAAAGAGATTGGCGCGACCGCTGGGTGGGCAATGTTCAACCTTATGTTGGCGGCAGGAATTGTCCGCGAAGCTGCCTCCATGACTACACAGATTGGCGGCGAGACTATCCCGTCAGATAAGCCTGGCTGTTTGTCTATGAGTATTCGCCAGCCTGTAGGGGTATGTGTTGGTATTGCGCCGTGGAATGCGCCCATTATCCTTGGTGTTAGGGCTATTGCAATGCCGCTTGCTTGCGGTAATTCAGTGGTGCTGAAGGCTTCAGAAAACTGTCCGCAAACTCACGCTTTGATTGTTGATGCCTTTAATGAGGCAGGTTTTCCAGAGGGCGTTGTCAATGTGGTTACAAATGCGCCTGAAGATGCTGGCGATGTAGTGGCTGCGTTGATCGATCACGCTGCTGTTAAGCGTATTAACTTCACGGGTTCTACCCATGTTGGAAAAATTATTGCCAAGCGTGCAGCGGAGCATTTAAAGCCTGTGCTATTAGAGCTCGGTGGTAAGGCGCCAATGCTGGTGTTGGAAGACGCAGATTTGGAAGAAGCCGTTAAGGCTGCGGCCTTTGGTGCCTTTATGAATCAAGGTCAAATTTGTATGTCAACCGAGCGCTTGATTGTTGTAGATGCTGTTGCTGACAAGTTTTCTGAAATGTTTGCTGCTAAAGCCGCAACATTGGTAGCTGGAGACCCTGTTGAAGGTAAAACACCATTAGGTGCTGTTGTTGATAAGCGAACCATTGATACGGTAAATAGCTTGATCGACGACGCTGTTGCAAAAGGCGCCAAGTTGGTTGCTGGTGCAAAAGGTGACAGCGTGGTTATGTCTGCAGCTGTCGTTGATGGCGTGGATAGCAGTATGAATATCTATCGTGATGAAAGCTTTGGTCCTGTTGTCGGTATTATCCGTGCCAAAGATGAAGCTGACGCAATACGTATCGCAAATGACAGCGAGTATGGTTTGTCCGCTGCAGTATTTACTAAAGATTCGGCAAGAGGTTTGCGAGTAGCTCGTCAAATTAAGTCGGGTATCTGTCACGTGAATGGCCCAACTGTGCACGATGAAGCACAAATGCCATTTGGTGGTGTGGGTGCTTCCGGTTACGGGCGCTTTGGCGGTAAGGCTGGAGTTAACGAGTTTACGGATTTACGCTGGATCACAATGGAAACGTTGCCGGGTCACTACCCAATCTAAATGTTCGTATGATTTAAATAATTTGCGGTTTTAGTCTTCGAGACTAAAACCGCGATTTTTCACTAAATATAGCTGAGGTTGACAATGAGTTCTGAAAAAACGGAACAAGATACAGTTGCTTACACGGTTGAAAATGGTATCGCCTGGGTAAGCTTTAATCGTCCAGAAAAGCGTAACTGCATGAATCCAAGTTTGAACCGCCAAATGATGCGGGTTTTGGACGAACTTGAGTTTCGTGATGATGTGGGCGTTTTAGTGCTTACTGGTGAAGGTACTGCTTGGTCTGCAGGTATGGATCTTAAAGAATACTTTCGTGAAACTGAAGCAAAGGGCTTGCGTGGGGTTCGCCAATCCCAGCGTGAATCTTATGGTTGGTGGAGACGTTTACGTTGGTACCAAAAGGCTACCATCGCTATGGTTAATGGCTGGTGTTTTGGTGGCGGTTATGGCCCTCTCTATGCGTGTGATCTGGCCTTTGCTGCGGAAGAAGCTAACTTTGGTTTAAGTGAGATCAACTGGGGTATTTTGCCTGGCGGTGGTGCCACTAAAGTGGCTACTGAGTTATTGTCATTCCGTAACGCAATGTACCATTCTATGATGGGTGAAAACGTTGACGGCAAAAAAGCCGCCGAGTGGGGCTTGGTTAATGAGGCTGTTCCTTTGGCTAAGTTAAAAGAGCGAGTTACAGAAGTCGCTAACGTGTTGTTGGCGAAAAATCCGGTTGCTCTTAAAGCGACCAAGGATGCGGTTCGTCGAGTTGGTCTGATGAGCTATGACGACGCAGAAGACTATTTGATCCGTGCTCAGGAAGCTGCCAACTATTTCGATAATACTGGTCGTAAAGAAGGTATCCGTCAGTTTATCGATGAGAAAAGTTATAAGCCTGGCTTGGGCGCATACAATAAAGACCGCACTTAATTTGGATCAGATATATGATAATTGATGCAGTCGCTACATATGCACAACGATCGCCAAATAAAGTAGCTTGTGTAGATTTGGAAACTGATCGGCGCTGGAGTTATCTAGAATTTCACCAGCGTGTAAACCAGGTTGCTAATTGGCTAGTTGAGCGATTAGGCAAACGAAGTGGGGCGCGCGTTGCTACGGTAACGCGCAACTCTGCCGAAATGCTAATTTTGAATTTTGCTTGCATTCGTGCCGGGGCCATTTTTGTGCCGACTAACTGGCGTCTATCTCCTGCTGAACTTGCGGTGATTTTAGGCGATGCAGGGGTATCCATTGTTTTCAAAAATGATGAATTTGAGCTGCCAGTACTGGAGGGTGTAGATACTTTTTCAATTTCACAGCTACTTGTACTGACTAAGGAGTACGCTGTTTCTACTCCAGCCAATGCGTCGCAGGCTCTGGATGAGCCTTCCACGTTGCTGTACACCTCTGGTACAAGTGGTCGCCCCAAGGGGGTGAAGCTCAGTGAAATGAATGTATTTTGGAGTATTTATAATTTTTCGGCGGGTAATAATGCGTGGTCGCACAGTGTTTTTCTCTGTGATATGCCGCTTTTTCACACCGCTGGATTACTTGCAAATACCCGGTCTGCTTTTTTGGTAGGCGGTACTGCGTTGATTTCCAGCGCTTTTGATGTAGAAAAAACGTTGGCGCGGCTGTCAGATGTAGAGCTCGGTGTGACGCATTATTTTTCAGTACCGCAAATGGCACAAATGTTGTGGAATCACCCTGAGTTTAAGCCCGAATTGCTGCAGAAGTTGGAAGTTTATGCAACGGGTGGGGCGCCAAATTCTAAAGCTCAAATTGAACGTTTTATTGGTGCAGGGATCAAAATGTCCGACGGTTTTGGAATGTCGGAAACAGGCTCTGTCACCGGCATGCCTGTTAGTGACGGAGAGACCGTTGTTAATAAGGCCGGCTCGTGTGGGACCTTGTACGTTGGCGTAGAAGCTCGAATTATTGATGAGCAAGGCGCAGAGGTGGGTTCTGGGCAGCCTGGTGAGCTCCTGTTGCGAGGGCCAGGGATTACTTCAGGTTATTGGAATCAACCCGAGTTATCAGAGAAGGCTTTCGTTGATGGTTGGTTTATGACTGGCGACATTGCGGTCTGTGATGAGGACGGTTTTTATTACTTGGTTGATCGTAAGAAGGATATGTTTATTTCTGGCGGTGAAAATGTATACCCAGCAGAAGTAGAGGCTGCCATTTCAGAAATTCATGATATTGCCGAAGTCGCTGTCGTTGGTTGTCCAGACGAGAAGTGGGGTGAGGTTGGTGTGGCTGTTGTAGTCCCTGTCTCAGGTAAAGTTGTAGAGCCAGAGGATGTCGTTGCACACTGTATCGAGCGATTAGCTAAATACAAGGTACCTAAAAAAGTTATTATTTCTGATACTATTCCGAGAAACTCCACAGGCAAAGTACAGAAGCAAATCTTGTTGGACGTGTTAAAAACCTGAATAAAATAAATGTCAAATAAATTGCGAGGGAAGAACATGAGTGATTTTAAATTATTGATCAATGGCCAGCTAGTTGCCGGCGCCGGCGTTATGGATGTTATTAATCCTGCGACCGGTGAGCCGTTTACACAGTGTCCTAGAGCTGATGAGGCGCAGCTAAATGAAGCAGTTGCCGCCGCTAAAGCAGCATTTCCAGCTTGGGCAGCTAAAACCGTTGCCGAACGCGCTGCTTTAGTTAATAAGCTTGCCGATGCCCTGGAAGCACGTAGCGAAGAATTTGCTCAGTTGCTCACCAAAGAGCAGGGTAAGCCATTAGATCAAGCCATGTATGAAATCATGGGCTCAGTCTTTACACTACGTGCTTTTAGTGAAATGAAAATTGAGCCTAAAGTTCTTCGTGATGATGGCACCAATCGCGTGGTTGAATATAGAACGCCGTTAGGCGTCGTAGCTACAATTACGCCTTGGAACTTCCCGGTTATCTTGTTAATGAATAAATTGGGGCCAGCACTGTTAGCCGGTAATACCATGGTGTGTAAACCAGCGCCTTCTACACCGCTAACCAGCCTGCTGTTTGGTGAATTGTGCCGAGATCTTTTACCGGCAGGGGTTGTGAATATTATTGCTGACGCTAACGATTTGGGCGGTAAGTTGACGGTTCATCCTGATGTTGCAAAAGTTGCGTTTACCGGGTCTACAGCAACCGGTAAAAAAGTGATGGCTTCGGCTGCTAACTCTATCAAACGAGTAACGCTTGAGTTGGGTGGTAACGATGCCGCTATCGTACTAGACGATGTTGACCCTATCGCTATTGCACAGAAAGTTTATACCGGTGCCACTACTAACGCTGGTCAGATTTGCGTTGCTATTAAGCGCGCTTACGTTCCTGCTGCAATGTATGACCAATTCTGTGATGAGCTATCTCGACTGGCTAACGCGGCAGTGGTGGGTGACGGTATGCAACCGGGTGTTACGGTTGGTCCGATTCAAAACAAACTGCAGTATGAAAAGGTTAAAGAGTACGTAGCCGACGCGAAGGCTAGAGGCAATGTGATCGCTGGTGGTGAGATACCTGATGGTAAGGGATACTTTATTCCGCCTACTATCGTTCGCGATGTGCCTAGTGATGCTCGAATTGTATGTGAAGAGCAGTTTGGTCCAGTGTTGCCGGTATTAGCTTATACCGATCTCGATGCGGTGATTAACGAGGTCAATTCAAGTGAGTATGGTTTGGCCGGTACGATATGGGGATCTGACGTAGAACGCGCTACTCAAGTTGCTTCTAGAATTGATTCGGGTACTGTTTGGGTTAATCAGCACTTGGCAATTGACGCCAACATCCCTTTCCGAGGCTGTAAACAGTCCGGCTTAGGCGGTGAATTGGGTGAGGCAGGTTTAGCTGAATACACTCAAGGTAAAATTGTAAATACAGTTTCACTGTAAGCCTTGGTGCAGCTTAAGCTACTGATGTTGAAATTGTAACGGATCGCTGGATTTATTTGCTTACTTTTTCAACCCAAAGGCCGACCTTTTGTTAGGGTCGGCTTTTTTATGGCTGCTCAAAAGTGATTGATTTATTGGCTCAGATATAAAAAAACCACCCCGTAGGGTGGTTTTAGTCGATACAGAACGAAAGTAGTAAAATTTACACTTTAACGTCTTCTATCTGAACTGCCGCAATATTCTTGCCTTTTTCCGCATTTTTCTGGAATTCAGCAATTTGATCGAAGTTCAAGTAGCGGTATATCTCCGCAGACATGGCGTTCAGGTTTTGTGCGTATTCCATATACTCAGCGGGTGTTGGTAATTTACCCAGAATGGCGCCAACAGAAGCAAGTTCAGCTGAGGTCAGGTAGACATTAGCACCATCACCCAAGCGGTTAGGGAAGTTACGTGTCGAAGTAGACAGCACGGTACTGTTGGCTGCTACACGTGCCTGATTACCCATACAGAGCGAGCAACCTGGCATTTCGGTTCGTGCTCCTGCACGACCAAAGATGTTGTAGTAGCCTTCCTCCATTAAGACGTGCTCGTCCATTTTTGTTGGTGGCGAAATCCAAAGACGAGTAGAGATGCCGCCTTTGTGTTGATCCAGCAATTTACCTGCTGCACGGAAATGGCCAATATTGGTCATGCAGGAGCCAATAAAGACTTCATCAACCTTATCGCCAGCAACTTCAGACAATAATTTCGCATCATCAGGGTCGTTCGGGCAGCAAACCACAGGCTCTTTGACTTCAGCCAGGTCTATTTCGATAACAGCTGCGTATTCGGCATCAGCGTCACCCTCCAGCAAGCTTGGTGCTGCCAGCCACTCTTCCATTTTCTGTGCGCGGCGTTCCAATGTACGGGTATCACCATAGCCGTCCGCAATCATGGAGCGGAGCAATACAATGTTGGAGCGCAAGTATTCTGCCACAGAGTTCTCTGACAGCTTGATAGTACAGCCGGCAGCAGAGCGTTCGGCGGAGGCGTCTGATAATTCGAAAGCTTGTTCTGCCGTCAAATTGTCAAGACCTTCAATTTCCAAAATACGACCGGAGAAAATGTTTTTCTTGCCTTTCTTTTCAACAGTTAGCAAGCCTTCTTTGATCGCGTAATAAGGAATGGCGTGTACTAGATCACGTAAAGTGATGCCTGGTTGCATTTCACCCTTGAAGCGCACTAATACTGATTCGGGCATGTCCAATGGCATAACACCGGTTGCAGCAGCAAATGCGACCAAGCCAGATCCCGCTGGAAATGAAATCCCCATTGGGAAGCGTGTATGTGAATCTCCGCCAGTACCTACTGTGTCTGGCAGCAGCATACGGTTCAACCAAGAGTGAATAATACCGTCGCCTGGACGCAGAGATACACCACCACGGTTCATAATGAAGTCTGGTAGCGTGTGCTGAGTGTCAATGTCGACAGGCTTTGGGTAAGCGGCGGTGTGACAGAACGATTGCATGGTAAGGTCGGCAGAGAAGCCAAGGCATGCCAAGTCTTTCAGTTCGTCTCGCGTCATTGGGCCGGTAGTATCTTGCGAGCCCACAGTCGTCATTTTGGGTTCGCAATAAGTGCCAGGGCGCACCCCTTGACCTTCAGCCAGTCCGCAAGCTCGACCAACCATTTTCTGGGCGAGAGAGAAACCTTTTCCTGAGTCGGCAGGTACTTCTGGAACTCGGAATAAAGTACTAACCGGTAGGCCTAGTGATTCGCGAGCCTTGGTTGTCAGGCCTCGACCGATAATCAGGTTAATACGTCCGCCAGCCTGTACTTCGTCTAACAACACGTCAGATTTAAGTTCAAACTCGCTGATGGTTTCGCCAGCCTCGTTGAGGATTTTGCCTTCATAGGGACGAATTTCAATGACATCGCCCATATTAAGCTGGTCTACAGGTGCTTCAAATACCAGCGCGCCTGCATCTTCCATCGTGTTATAGAAGATTGGTGCAACTTTGCCACCAATACATACACCGCCGCCGCGCTTGTTGGGAACACCTGGGATGTCATCACCAAAAAACCACAGTACAGAGTTGGTTGCAGATTTGCGTGAAGAACCTGTGCCGACTACATCGCCAACAAATGCAACCGGGTAGCCTTTGGCGCTAATTTCTTCAATTTGTGACATCGGGCCGGTGACGCCGTGTTCTTCTGGTGTTAGGCCATCTCGAGTCATTTTAAATGCTGCTCGAGCATGCAGTGGTATGTCAGGTCGGCTCCACGCGTCAGGAGCAGGGGATAGGTCGTCGGTATTGATTTCGCCGGTGACCTTAAATACAGTCATTTTGATGCTGTCAGCGACTTTGTCGCGATTGGTAAACCATTCAGCATCTGCCCAAGACTGTATTACAGCTTTCGCATGAGCGTTACCTGCTTTAGATTTTTCTTCCACATCATGGAATGCGTCGAACATCAGCAAAGTATGCTTGAGTTCTTCAGCAGCTAGCGCCGCCAAGTCGGCATCATCCAAAAGGTTTACAAGGGTTACTATATTGTAACCACCATGCATGTTGCCCAATAATTTAACGGCGTGTTCTTTGCTGATAAGAGGGCTAGTAGCTTCGCCCTCAACAATAGCAGCTAAAAAGCCGGCTTTTACATAAGCGGCTTCATCTACACCGGGGGGAACGCGGTTCGTGATCAGTTCCAGTAACTCTTGTTCTTCGCCTGCTGGTGGGTTTTTAAGCAACTCCACTAATCCAGCAACTTGCTCAGCATTCAGTGGCTTAGGTGGCACACCTTCTGATGCGCGTTCTTCAACGTGTTTTCGATAGGCTTCAAGCACGGGTGTCTTCCTCATTCATTAAAGTTACTCCTTTCGCCAGGATCTCTGGGCGAGGAGGCTATCCATGACCGACATGGATGGGGCGTTGGCAAAATGCTCTCCAAACGGCGTTTGGATATTACAGTAATTACTAAAATCTGTCTAAGATCAGCTTAAAATCAAAGGGTTAGCAGTCCTAATAGCCAGTATTCATCATGTTTATGTTGCTATGGATTAAGTATAAGCCAAACATTTGTAGATAAATTGCGCAGGCTGACTGCTTTTGCTAGGTGCCTGTAGTTCTCACGCCTTTGAATTCTGTTCATGCTCGGCCAACATGCTCGGCCAAATAGCCCCTAACTGTGGTAAACTGATCGGCTTTTATATCGCGGCTCAGCATTCCTATTATGTACAGTTCAGCGTCGCGTATATAGCATTTCTGGGTGGTATTTGTGTTTTTGATTCCGGCAATATGAATAGTATTCGCGGGTTTTGAGTCAAGAAAGTTGGCTATCTTAGTTGAGGTTTTCATCGGTGTTATTTAAGCGTGTACCAACGCCCTGTGTTGGTATTTGTTCTACTGGAATTGGCGATGATGTTTGTCGCGGCTGTAAGCGTTTTGAATATGAGGTGATTAATTGGAACTTATATTCAGACTCTGAACGCGCGGTTATTGCTAGTCGTTTAGAGAGCTTTTTGGTGACGGTTGTTAGACATAAGCTGGTCGTTGTCGATGCTCAGCGTTTGAAATTACAATTACAGCATCAACAGATTGCCTTTAACGAAAATCAGGATCCTCACTGTTGGGTCTTTGCTTTACTTAAGGCTGGCGCTAGTCAAGTTTATGATCTCGATGCTTATGGCTTGTCGAAAACGCACCTTTGGCAGGATGCAACAATGGTTGACATTCGTAATGCTATTGATGCCGATTTTTACACGTTATCCTGTGCCCATTACGAGCGTTATATCGCCCCTGGTATTTCTCAGGATTCCGCGGATAAAGTGTGACTTGCTAATACTGCTAAGCTGTTCATGCACAGCGTCGGGCGCTATAATCTCGCGCCCATCTTTTTGCTACTTCTTTAAAGGTTGAATATGACGGATATTGCCGCCATTGAGAGTTTTCTTCGTTGTGCGACACCGCAGCGCTGGCTTGAGTCTGCCGTTAATAATATTGATTTGTTATTAATTGATCATGCAAATTGTGAGAAAAAAGCTGCTGGTACAGCAATGAATCTAATGTACCGCTATGTCAGTGATTTTTCGCTTTTAAATAAGATGTCTCGTTTAGCGCGAGAGGAGCTAAAACATTTTGAGCAGGTGATTGCCATTATGCAAAGCCGCGGTTTGGAATACCCGCAGATTACACCTTCGCGCTATGCTTCCGAGTTAAGAAAGCCTATTCGTACTTCCGAACCTGGCCGATTAGTTGATACGTTAATTATGGGTGCCATTATAGAGGCTCGCTCTTGTGAGCGCTTCGCAAAACTGGCACCGCTACTTGATGAGGAACTGGAAAAATTTTATGGCTCATTATTAAAATCTGAGGCGCGTCATTATCGCGATTATTTGGCGCTTGCACAGCATGCGGCAGGTGGTGATATTCAGCCTCGTATTGATCTTTTTTTAGAGATTGAAGAGCAGTTAGTCTTAGCTGCTGATACCGAATTTCGCTTCCATAGTGGCCCTCCAGTCTAGCTCAGCTGCAGAAAATGACAGTGTCTATTTAATAATGGCCAATAATTCGGGGGGCGGGGCGACAAGATTTTTGGACAGGTTGTCGCGAAACAAAATCGCCGTTTTGGCAAGAGCTATGTGCTCTTCCTCGCCCTGAATTGCATTGCTTCCACTTTGACGCACCACGTCATAATACAGGTCAAAACCATAGCGGTGCATAGAGCCTAAATAAAGACGAATATCTAACATATCGTACGCAAAACCTTCTTTAAGATATTGGATTGCGGCATCCGCTACCAATGTATGTGTTCCCCAAAGGTTTGTTTCATCAACGCCATAATTTTTAAACCAGTTGCCGCGGCATTCTTGTGCAAACATTAAGATGCGTTCGTTCCCCAAGTGGTTGCCAAAGTTGACATCAGTTGTTCTGATTTCAATAGAGTGTTCGAAGAGCTTTTGGGTCGGTATGTCTATTTTTATTCGCATAGGCTTTAATTGTTTAGCTTCGTGATGTGTGCAGTGTTGTTTTAACTTTGTCTACCCAGTTACTTAGTAAAGAGCTTTGTGTTTGTCCGATAAGTTGCAAGGTGATGTTGTCTTTGCCTCCAGCAGCTAATGCTGCATCCAAAAGTTGTTTGCTAGCGTGATTAATGTCTTTAGATTGTTCGAGATGGTCTGCTATATCCTGATCTGTAAGTTCGTTAGTGAGTCCGTCGCTGCATAACAAAAGCCATTGCTGGGGAAGTAGTGTGCCGGTAATTTTATCGATGCTCAGAGTGTTCCCCTGCGCCCCTAGACACTGGGTGATGACGTGTTTTTCCGGGTGTGTTGCTGCTTCTGCTGGCGTTAAAATATCCTTATCCACTAGCGCCTGCACGAGAGAATGGTCTGTGGTCAGCTGCAGTAGCTCGCCGTTAGTCTCGGTGCTGGGTGTCCAGCAGTATGCTCTACTATCACCTACCCAAGCGATTTCGTAGTGTTGTTCGAAGATGCTAAGTACAACAGCGGTAGACCCCATGCCGGCTAATTTGGGGTTATTCTTCGCTGCCAATAATATCTTTGTGTGTGCCTGCTTCAGAGCGGCTTCTAACGTGGGTACGGCGGTTGCACTGGAGGCCAGAACTTGTTGCAGTGTTTCAATCACTATCTGGCTCGCGACCTCGCCGGAAGCGTGACCACCCATTCCATCCGCGACAGCCCAAACACCTCTTGCGGGAAGTTCTAGATAACGGTCTTCATTATTGCTGCGGGTTCGTCCAACATCGGTTAGGCTGCTGCAAGAAAAACGGCGTTTTTGCTTGAAATTCAAAGGGTTGAACCTGTCAGTCGAGTATGAATTAGAATTCGTGTTGATAAACTCAGCATACTTAAGGCACTGTATGTTGTCATCTAATCGGGCCAATCTTGTTGAAGGTTTTGGCTAATCGCCCGAAAGAGTTTACCTAATTACTTTGTTGGATCAAAAGATTCGTCTAATTTTACTATTGCCTTAAAACAAGTAATGACGAGGCAGGTAGCTATCTATGCCTGTCCCTAAAGTTTTCTCGAATTATGCCGATAACCCACAGAGTGCATTAATTTATCTTTGTGGTGGCCCCTATGTTTGTTTCAGCATACAGTTCTCAGTACAGCAGTTATAGCATGACTGCGGTAAGTCGTACGTTGGCTAATGACGCTGATTCGGATTCAGGTAAAAGCCAGTCATTGAGTGGTTTGGGTGCTCAAGTCACTATCAGTCAAAGTTCTTATACTCTCCTGCAAGCCAGCACTGGCTTTTCGAATAATGAGGTTGAAGCGCCGAAAGATTCGACGGACGTAGAAAGCTCAGCCGTTAATGCTATTCCCGGCGCTAGTGATCGCATCGCGTCTGCTGCTGGCACAATCGTAGGTTTTATAGCTCAGCGATTGGCCCAAGACGTTGCAGACGGCGCAACGCAGGAAGAACTGCAGTCCAGATTGCAGGCGGGGCTAGAAGGTTTCCTTAGTGGTTATGGCGATGCTGCGGCGCAACTTGAGGGCTTGGGTCAGTTAAATCCTGATATTGCAGCGGAAATAGAAGGTACCTTTGATAAAGTCATTGAAGGTATAGGCGCGCTGAGTGAACAGTATTTGGAAGATAGTTACCGTTTGGATTTAAGTAGCTATGAAAGCGATAAGGTAACAAATACTGCTGAGTCTGTTCAATCTGGCTCAGTCAGCACTGTGCCTGCAGCTGTTGCTCCACCTTCTACGTTATTAACGTATGATCAGAAGACGTTAAAAGCTCAAGCGCAATTAAATGCGCTCAGCTCTTTGCAGGTCGTAGAGGATGTTCAGCGTCAAGTGGCGGAGAAAGCCGCGCAAAAGAGCGCTAACGAGAATGATTCGATTCTCGGTGACAGGAAACAAACTAATGCATCAATCAATGGCGCTAAGACGTTGTCTGACAGCAGTATCTGGGCGAAATTCTCTTATCAAGAACTTCAAGCACGAAGCTTTTCGTTTAATTTGACCACCGAGGAGGGGGATGTTGTTACTATTAACGCTTCGGCCGCTTCTGGCTATGGCGCGCAAGCGAATTATCAAAATTCCAATGGGTCCTATTTGAAGTACCAGGAAGCATCGGTACAAACGAGTCAGTTTAGCTTCAGTGTTGATGGTGATCTGAGTGATGAAGAGCTGGCTGCTATTAATGATTTGCTTGGCGAAGTAAACGACCTCGCGGCTGTCTTCTATCAGGGGGATGTACAGGGGGCATTCGAGCAAGCGTTAAGTTTAGGCTATGACGAAGACCAAATAGCGGCATTCTCGTTGAGTTTAACCCAAACGACTGTCCAGCGCGCGACTCAGGAATATCAACGCAATGATGCCGAACATCAGCCCGTAGCAAAACGACTGTTACCTGTAGGTCAGTTTATGGGTAGTTTGCAGTCAGTTTTGGAGCGAATTGAAAAACATGTTGGGCAAACAGAGTTACTTTCCACTTTGTTAGACCAATCTGCTGCGCCTTATGAAGAAAAGTCTAGATCCGATGACAATGGGGCCAAAGATACTTCCGCCCTGAGAAGTTTTGTCGAACGCTTATTGGATAAAAGCGAAGCTGCTGCATAATACTGCTAGCAACGAGTGTCTTATGTTCTTGTCTGAATAGAAGGCAAGAAGGGCCATTTGGCTTGCTTGGAAAACTCTATTAAAATCCCATTCATTCGCTTCCTCCGGCCATTTTTATGCTCTGTTACTAGTGTGTTTCTGAAGCGAACACCTTTCATTATGGGGTCGCCAGCTTTAAATATGTCAAAAATAACCGTTTTACTCTACACCACTTTGGGTTGCCACTTGTGTGAGCAGGCTAAGCAAGTCTTATGGCAGGTCAGCGCTGATTTTCCATTGCTTGTCCAAGATGTTGAGATCAGTGAGTCCGACGATTTGATAGAACAATACGGTGTGAGAATTCCCGTTATCGCTTTGGATAACGATGGCGCAGAACTGGGCTGGCCTTTTAGTCACTCCGACGTGGTTGCCCTGTTACAAACTGGGTCCGTGAAAAAAAACGAAGAATAAAGAGTTGCAGATACTGAGTCGAACGGCTGAATTCTATGTGGAAATTCTACCGTTCTTCTTTCCGTTAGAGTGCAATTTCTAGTTCGTTGTTGTTGATCATTTTAGACGGTTCGCCCAGTCGATAGCCGTAAATTACCGAATAGGCTAAGACATTCTGTACGTAATTCCGGGTTTCTTTGAATGGAATAATTTCAATCCATATATCGTAGGGCAGCGTGGCTTCGGTGCGTTTTAGCCACTGCTTAACACGGTAGGGCCCAGCATTGTATGCAGCAGTGGCCAGAATACGATTGCCGTGAAATTGGGTTAATAGTTTTTCTAGATACTGGCTTCCCAGATGGATGTTGGTGTCTGGCGTTAATAAATCACCCCTTTTATAGCGCACTCCAGCGCTTCTAGCGGTTTCTTTGGCGGTGGCTGGCATCAATTGCATGAGCCCCATGGCTCCTACCGGAGATCGGGCATCGTGCGCAAAAGCACTTTCTTGACGGGTAATGGCAAAAAGCAGCGTGGATGGGATTTGGGTAGACGCAGCAGCTAAGTTAACTGACTCTCGATAAGCCAGAGGGAAACGGAGCTCTAAGTCATCCCAATACTTGGTATTGATCATGGCCTCAATACCTTTTCGATACCAATTCCAGGACTGCGCTAATTTTCCGGCTGCAAACATTGCTGGCTCGTCAAAATCCTTCGTTGCATGGCGCCACTCGCGCCGTGCTAAATTAAACTCACCAAGGGCAAATAGCTCGCGGGCTCTGAGTAGAGCAGGTACTTGAGCGACAGCGTTTACCAGTTCGGGAGAGGGCTTTACCGGGCTATCAACAAGGCTGTATTGCTTGCCAAGAATGTCTGCAGCAAGAAATCCATAGAAGCTTCTTTTTTCGGCTAGTTCAGTGAAAATCTGATCTGATGTTGGTAAAGCAGGGCTAATGGTTTCCAGTTGCTGCATTGCTCTGGCACGCCAATAGAGCCAGCGATCCTCTTGTTGTAAGTTGGTAGGCAGACGTTGAATTTGAGCGAAAACTGCTTGCCAGTTTTGCTGTCTTAATTCTTCTTTTATTTGCGCTTCGATAATATTGGTTAGCGGGATGTTGTTGCGTTTACCGAATGTTTCAGCGGCACTATTTTCTCCTTGCCGGGCAAGAGAGAGCGCAAGGGTTAATTGCGCTTCTTTGCGGTCAGCATCATTAAAAAGTTGCTGGCTATCATGCAGCTCCCATGCGTAAAGTGCGGCTTTGGCATTTCTGCGAGCGTAGCGTTGGACACCGTATAAAATAATGTCATGTAAGTAAGGTGACGTTATAGCAAACTGGCCCAGGTTTTTAATGTTTTCTGGATGTCGGTAAACGCTCCATAGCAGTTTGGATTCCACCTTTAGTTGATCGGGCAGCTGCTTGCGCAAATAGCGTGCTAATTGATAGCGCCTGTGTTGCAGAGCTGAAAAAAATCGTTGCCAGGCAATATCTGCAGTGAGAGCACCGCTGTTCATCCAGGCTTCAAATAGCGGGTCGCAGCCATTCGGTTGCGAATGCGGAACGTTCCATAGGTTTCCTACTTCATTCAGTGCGGCTCTGTCGCCTGTCTGTAGGCGAGCCCACAGAAACTGACAGCTGCGCTCCGTATTTGCGCTTGCAGAGTGGTAATACGTAACGTATTCGTGCCAGCGTCGCTGTGCTGCCAGCTCATCTAGCCATTCTGCTCGCAGCCGCACCGCGATAGGTGTTTTCGCATAATGGTCTAAAAACT
>JBNKHI010000056.1:0-20655 GCA_050290265.1 Cellvibrionaceae bacterium | reverse complement strand
GGTGAAAACACCTTGGTCAGAAATTGATGATGTCTTTTACGAAGCGCGCGGGAGCGCATGGGCACTGCTGCATATTCTGAAAGCCGTTGAGGTGGATTTCAAAGATATTCTTGATAAAAAGAATGCGTTGGTTAGCGTGCAGCAAATTATCCGTGAGCTGGAGGCGACCCAGCAGTTCGTCTATAGCCCGATGATTCTCAATGGTAGTGGCTTTGGTCTGGTTGCTAATCATTCCCTGGTAATGGCCTCCTATATCTCTCGTGCCAATGCAGGTATCAGTGATTTGCGTCGTTTATTAGAGCAGGGCTAAACACCCGTTAGATATTACTGGTTATGCGTCTTAAAGCGTGATGTTGATGGAATAGTTATATGGCGTCAAAGTCGGAACCTCGTTATCTCATCGTTGGTCCATCGTGGGTGGGCGATATGGTGATGAGTCAATCATTGTTCAAAACACTGAAACAAAAGCACCCGAATGCGATAATCGATGTGATCGCGCCAGCATGGAGCGTGCCGCTATTGGAGCGTATGCCAGAAGTGGATCACAGCATAACGCTGCCATTGGGCCATGGTGATTTTAAGTTGGCAACTCGCTATCGATTGGGACGGCAGTTGCGCGATAAGTATGACGTGGCAATTGTAATTCCCAGGTCCTTTAAAGCCGCTATTACACCTTTCTTTGCCAATGTTCCGGTGCGCGTCGGCTGGCGTGGGGAGATGCGCTACGGCCTTCTGAACGACATACGTCTTCTGAATAAAAAACGTTACCCGCTGATGGTGCAGCGATTGGTGGCCTTGGCAGGGGCTCCCAATGCAGCTGCGGTAGAGAACTACCCTCATCCAGAATTGCAGGTTAACAAACCACAGTTTGATAACCTGCGTACCAAGTTTGGCTTGCATCCAGAAAAGCCTGTACTGATTTTGTGTCCTGGTGCTGAGTTTGGGCCCGCTAAACGCTGGCCAGAGCAGCATTACGCAGCAGTAGCAGAAACCAAAATTCATCAAGGCTGGCAGGTTTGGTTGATGGGGTCGGCTAAAGATAATGTGGTAGCAGAAGATATCCGGGTAGGTCTGAATGAGTCTGACCGCAAAGCCTGCTTTAATCTTGCCGGACAAACCGCGCTAGCAGAAGCCATTGATCTAATGGCGATGGCGGATGCGGTTGTCAGTAATGACTCAGGCCTTATGCATATTGCCGCGGCGGTAGGGCGCCCCCTGGTAGTGGTGTACGGTTCTACATCACCTGGTTATACGCCGCCATTGGCGGACAATGTAAAAATAGAAGCGTTAGACGTCGATTGTGGTCCATGTTTCAAGCGGGAATGTCCTCAGGGGCACCTGAAATGTCTGCAAGACTTGTCGCCTGCAAAGGTATTGGAAGCCTTGGCCGAGTTGGGAAACCCTATTAAGCCAGTGGCTGAAGACAGAGTCTCCCGTTAAGCTTTTGCGTTGGTATTTACTCAATTGACCATCTGGCGCAGGGTAAGCTGATTATTTTCCTGTATCAGCTGCAATTGCTTTAGAGCGCTCATACCCAGCAATACGATATCGCCTGGCATGTTTCCGTTAATGCTGGCGTCTACACCACTGAGCTTAATGGAACCAATTTCTAGCGACTGGAGCCGGGTAAAGCCCACCCGCACGCGGCCATTGGCAGTATCGGCATAACCTGTATCCTTCACCGCTAAACCTAACTCCTGGGCGATACCTTTGGGTACTGCCACGTAGGTAGCGCCTGTATCCAGCAAGAAGGTGACCTCCTTGCCATTGATTTTCCCGTTAACAAGGTAGTGCGCATCTCGATTTCCGGCTAGGGTCACTTCACGTATACCGTTGCCAGATGAAGTTTTGGGGTTTTGGTTAGGATTGGCAGCATTTTCTTCCCAATTGCCGAAGATCCATATCAGCAGCGCCAGCGCTGTTACCCAGGCTGCCACCATCATAAATTTCCCCTGTGCTTGGCCTGCTGAGGAGGATTCGTTCATGTCCAGGGTTTCCTTTCATTACAATATTTTTTGTGCCATCTGCCGTTGGTCAGCATGCATTCGCAGGTCGTCATCCTAACATGTGACCGGTTTCTCGATACCGCAATTTAACGTTTGGGTGGCAGGGAAAGTACCCATATACTGGTTCTTAAGTATTAGTTTTCTGTAGTCTAGTTACTCTGATTAATCGGTCGGGAGGTTTTACTATGCTTTCTGTACGCATACTTGTGTAGGGGTGGCTATAGTAAATAGCTGTATTGGCCGATAAGTTACTGCAGAGATGTTCTGTTCGGTTGGTCATTTGTCTGTGTACTTTGTACGTTCCGCTAGGTTGTGTGGGTATCACGAATATGCGTTCTAGGTTGGGGTATGGTTATGACAGTTAACAATAACGTCGTTCCGCTGAATAAAGAGCGGTTAGTTGCGCGTGCTAAGTTAGCTCGACTGCCCGCCCCTGTGCATATGCTGCAGGAAAAATCTCGCCAGGCGTTGCTGCGCTTGTTACAGACATTGTTTGATAACGCTGACGATGCCTTGTTTGAATTGGCTGACAAAGCTACGTCTAATAATGACCAGAACTTATTTTTTGAATCCATGCGCGAAGTGCGCGTGCGCAGACGTGATCTTGAGAGCCGATTTGCCGAATCTTTAGTGGATGCCTTTGCTGATGTAGCTGTGGTGAAGTCAGGTAAAGAATTTTCTGAAACCGGTGTTGAATCCTTCAGCGTAGATGACTTGGCTCTGGTCCAGAATGAGGATTTGGAAGAAGTTGTGGCTGTTGATGCAATGATCAATCGTGCCAATGATAAGTATGGTGAATTGATTCAACATTTGGCCATGCGTATCGACAGCTTGGTACCGCATAAGATTTATCAAAAGAACAACCCATTAGGGCCGGATATTATTGGTCGTGCTTTTGCCGATGGAATTAAGTCGTTAGATGCAGATATTAAGGCTAAGCTGGTTTTACTTAAATTGTTTGACAAACACGTCTTGTCACAATTAACCAAATTTTATCAAGTTTGCAATAAGCTATTAATCGAACAGAATATTCTTCCATCCTTAAAGCCTGCCAATGCAAAGGCCGCTTCGGGATCACGTACAAAAAATGTTGACAGTGCTTCGGTTAAAAGTGAGGTTCTCCAAGCATTAAGAGAACTACTAGCTCCGCAAAATGCAAGTGGGCAGGCTGCCAATCTCGGCTCCGGTCCAGTGCTTCCTCCTCAAGAAATCGTAAGTGCACTATCGAATATCCAACGACATTATGTTCTTAGCGGAGGTCAGTCTGTAGGCGCAGATTTAAAAGATGCAATTCTTGAATTTCTGAAGAGTCAGCAAAAAGTCGGGCAGATCAATCAAGTAGATTCTGACATTATCAATTTAGTGGATATGTTATTTGAATTTATTTTGGATGATCGAACGTTGGCTGCTCCTATGAAGGCGCTGCTTGGGCGTATGCAAATCCCAATTTTAAAGGTTGCGATTGCCGATAAGGCCTTTTTCAACAAAGGTGGACACCCTGCACGAAGACTGCTCAATGAAATGTCTACTGCGGCGTTAGGCTGGCAGGATGAGGGTAAGGCCCGAGACCCATTGTATGAAAAAATTGAAAGTATCGTGCATGGCCTTTTGACGGATTTTGATGACGATGTCGGTGTATTTAACGGGTTGCTGACAGATTTTATTTCTTTTATTGAAAAAGAGCGTCGTCGTGCGTCCTTGCTTGAACAGCGTACCTTGGATGCAGAAGACGGCAAGGCTAAAGCTGAATACGCCAGAAGTCAGGTTACTGCGGCTTTGACGGAGATAGCCAAAGGGCATTCCTTACCGCCTGTTGCGGAAAAGTTGTTGCATGAGGCTTGGGGTAACGTACTCTTTCTAACTATTCTGAAAGAAGGAGAGGAGAGCCTTGCTTGGAAGAATGCTTTGGTAACGGCCGAAGATTTGGTGTGGAGCTTGGCTGCTCCTATAGACAGTGGTGAACGTAGCCAATTATTAAAGTTGGTGCCGGATTTATTAAAACGCTTGCGTGTTGGCTTGGATAGCATTTCTTATAACCCCTTCGAAATGACTGCGTTGTTCAAAGCGTTGGAAAAGCTGCATCTGCAGCGCATTAGAGGTATGGCTGTAGTTCCAACACCACAACCGGAGCAACGTATTGAGAAAGTTGAGCCAGCATCAGTCAATCGGGAAGTTGACCCAGCAGTTGGTTCAGAATCAGCGCCAACTGCAGGATCAGAGGATATCTTTGCCGATATTGATGCAGCAATAGAGGCGGCCGAAGTCCAGGCGCCTGCGGCTAGTAGTGAAAGCGCTAGTTCGGCGGCTGATATTGACAGTGTGCCTGATGCAGTTGAAGAAGAGGAAATAACTGTTGATAACAGTTATTTAGATCAAGTTGATAAATTGAGCCAAGGCGCTTGGTTTGAAATGAGCTCCGGGGCTGATAGTGCATTTCGCTGCCGGTTGGCTGCAGTCCTTAAGCCGACCGGGAAGTTTATTTTCGTGAATCGAAGCGGTGTCAAAGTTGCGGAGGAGACTCGTGTGAGCTTGGCAAAGGCTTTAGAGTCCGGAAGCCTACGCAGTTTGGACGATGGTGTATTGTTTGATCGAGCGCTTGAGTCCGTGATCAGTAATTTGCGCCGTACGCGAGACAATACAGCAGGCAGTCCGGTTGCGTAACATCAGTAAGGAGTATCGTTAAAGTACCCGCGTTTGCGATTAGTGAACCCAGTTTTACCTCATCCGCTTTATATTTCGTCGCTATTTGTGCTTGAATAGCGGTTATGTTCATTTACACTCTGGTCAATCTGCTCCCGACAAGACGGTTTGCTTATGCAAATTTGTGACGGTTGGTTGAACCCCTGCCAACACATTCTTTCTCCAAACTGGAATGCCCGCCCACAAGGCTCGGACATCAGCTTATTGGTGATTCATAATATCAGTTTGCCACCGCTGCAATTTGGTGGTGGGTACGTTGAGCAGTTTTTCTGCAATCAGCTGAATGCAAAAGAGCATCCCTATTTTGCTACCATTTGTGACTTGCAAGTTTCCAGTCATTTACTGATTGATCGCTTGGGTATGCCGATACAATTTGTATCTTTTCTTGATCGCGCTTGGCATGCTGGCGCTTCTATGTTTGATGGGCGTGCTAACTGCAATGACTTTAGTATTGGCATAGAGCTGGAGGGCAGTGATTTCGAACCGTTTACTGATGCGCAGTATGCAACCTTACAGTTAGTCACCGGGGTTGTTCTAGCCAGTTATCCAGATATCTCTTTAGAGCGAATAGTTGGGCATAGTGATATTGCCCCTGGTCGTAAAACTGACCCTGGTCCCTATTTTAACTGGTCGCGCTATCGTGCGGGTATAAAAGGAGAGCAGGGTGTGGGTTAGCCCTGAGGAACACGGTCGCATTGCTCAGCGATAGATGCTTAATTAAAAAACGAGGCCAAAATGTTACTTTTGATAGTGTTGAGTGTTTTGCTGGTCGTCCAGTTTGGCGGCGTTTCCAACGGTTTACAAAAAGATGGCTGGTTTAATGAATATATCAGTTGGCTGGGTAAGCACGATGCCCTGAAAAATACACCGGAGTTATGGGTGTTGCTCAGTATTCTGGTGCCTACCGCTGTTTTGGCTCTCCTGGACGTGTATTTGTTTCGTTCATCACTCCTGCTGTACTTTGTATTTTCAGTGGTGGTTTTACTGTTTAGTCTGGGGCGCGGCGAGTTTGGGTCTATCCTCAGTCGTTATTTCCAGGCATGCCATGAGCAGGACTGGAATCAGGCACAGCAATGCTTGCAAGACTTGGATGTTGACCAAAAGCCTGCTCAAGTCGCTACTGAGGATTGGGTCCAGTTGCATGTGATAATGATTAAGCGTGCGAGTTACCGAGGTTTTGAACGTTTGTTTGCCGTGTTTTTCTGGTACCTTTTGTTGGGTTTGGCAGGTGCCATATTGTACCGGCTTGCAGTGCTATGTCGCGCTAACCGGTATCGCGAGAGCCACCGGCCTGGAAGTGATTTGGATGAGTTGGAGGCACAAGGGCGAGTGGCGAATAAATTGGTTTGGTTATTGGAATGGCCAGCCGTGCGTTTAATGGGGCTTTCCTTTGCGTTGACAGGTAATTTTGTCGGATGCTTCCAGCAATGGACTGAGTGCCTGTGGTGTGCTCGGCGCCCGACTGACGAAGTGATGTATAACTATGTCGTGGGCGCATTGACGATTGCGCCAGAGGAGGTCTGTGATGCTCAGGCCAGTGAGCGCGAAGCCACATTGCTACAGCAGTTGATATCCCGAACTTTGATCTTTTGGCTTTGTGTCATGTCTGTTGTGTATCTGTTTTTATAGGGTTTTGTAGGCGTAACTTTTACGTCTTAACTTAAACTGTTTGTTTGAATGATCCTAGTGGTCAGTCAGCGGTACATTAGACCTTTGGCAACCCTGATGAGGGGACCTTGGTGGATTCCAGACTTTGTTTGATTTGCTGTAGGTGCTGCTGGATGGCTGGTCCTCTGGCTTGAGACAAGCCCGTCGCTAGAATATCAATAACCGTCAAAATGCTCATGCGTGTCGCCATGGGCACGTAAACGGTTGTATCTTCTAATTCGCTGCTTGATGTTAATACCAGTTCACAGGCTTGCGCCAACGGCGAGCTCGGGTCCGTAATGGCGATAACCTTGGCGCCGCTGGAGCGCGCAATTTCCGCCGTTTCGATCACCGCTTTGGTGCGCCCGGTAAAAGACAAAAATAATATGACGGTATCTGTATTTGCTGCTGCAGCAGCCATCCGTTGTTTTAACGTGTCTTCGTAAGCTATACACGGCGTGCCCAAACGGAAAAAACGATGCTGTGCGTCCTGTGCAATTGAAGCACACCCGCCCATGCCGAAGAGCATGATATTTTGTGCTTTATTCAAGTAATCAATAACTTGAACGACGGTTTTGTGGTCGATTTGGCCTCGCATATACTCGAGTGCAGCCATATTGGCATCAATCAATTTGTCGATAACCGTTGGCATGTCATCATCGGACGCAACAGACTGTGTTAAATATGAACCGCTTGATGCTACAAGGCTTTTGGCTAACTGCACTTTAAAATCTGGAAAACTTTTATACCCCAGAGATTTGCAAAGTCGGGAGATCATGGGGTCGCTAACATGGGAGCGACGAGCTAATTCGGCGGTGGTTGCATGAACGATATTATGGGGATCCGACAGGATAACTTCGCCAATACGGCGTTCAGCTCTGCTGAGGTTAGCGAGGCTTTTCTGCAGCTGGGATAATACGATCATAAACCATTGTCCGTAGAGTGTTGCGGGTAATACATAATTTTGACAGAAATATAGGGTATGTAGAGCAGGTTTATTTATCAATCCTTTGTTGCTTGTTAATTATGTAAAACGAGTATCGGGTTTGATTTGGGTATTAATCAAAGGTCACTATTGCCCAAAAAGTATGCTCGAAAGGTCGCTCAGCGGTTTCTGCATAACAGGATGTTAGCACTACAATAAGTTTTGCCGTTATGCTTACACTTTTAAAGGCGGATAATCCGTGTGTAAGGGTGAGTTCAGAAAGGCCTTTCTGTTGTGTAATCCAGATGATAGTGGAGTAGATGTTGATGCAAGATTTAATGGGTTTTGGTAATAAAACAGCTGCTTTAGCGGCCTGGGACGATCTGGCTGCCTTGAAGCAAGAGTTTGCAGACATAGATATGCGCGAGCTTTTCAGCGCTGAACCCAATCGATCGGCAACCTATTATGCCGAAGCCGCTGGCCTTCAGTTGGATTACTCCAAACATCTGATTAACGCTAAAATTTTTGCGGGGTTGCTATCGTTGGCGCAGGCTTGCGGTATGGAAGAGGCTATTTCTGCATTGCTGTCTGGTAAGGAGGTAAACCTTACTGAAAAGCGTGCGGCGCTGCACACCCTTTTGCGGGGCGGTGCAGTTGGTGATCAACCCGCTGCCGTTGAGGTGGCTGCAACCTTAAAGCGCATGGCTGAATTAGTTGCAGCTGTGCATGAAGGCCGGCGCCGGGGTTATAGCAATGATGCTTTTACTGATATTGTAAACATTGGTATTGGCGGTTCAGATCTTGGGCCGGCAATGGTGGTACAGGGGCTAACTCCTTATCACCACTCGGGTATTCGTGCGCATTTTGTCTCCAATGTGGATCCTTCACACCTGACGAACACGCTGGCTGGATTAAATCCTGCTACCACCTTATTTGTTATTGCTTCAAAAACTTTCACAACCATTGAAACGCTGACGAATGCAGAAGCAGGACGCAGTTGGTTACAGGAGCACGCCCCCGCTGATACAGACCTCAGTAATCATTTTGTGGCAGTTTCTACTAATATTCCTGCAGCAAACAAATTTGGGATTAATACCGATGCGGTTTATCCCATGTGGGATTGGGTTGGTGGTCGCTATTCGTTGTGGTCTGCCATTGGCTTATCTATTGCCTTGGCCTGTGGTATGCAAACATTTGAGCGCCTCCTCGCTGGTGCCAAGGATATGGATATACACTTTGGAAAAACTGAGCTGGATAAAAATTTACCCGTCATTTTGGCGTTGTTGGAAGTTTGGTATGTAAACTATTGGGGCGCGCAATCCCATGTCGTTCTGCCGTATGAACAAAATCTTGCACAGTTACCAGCATTCTTACAGCAGCTAACAATGGAAAGTAATGGTAAGTCAGTGATGCGTGATGGCCGGCCTGTTAGTAACGGCACTTGCCCCGTAGTGTGGGGGGCAGCAGGGACTAACGGGCAGCATTCTTTTCATCAATTATTACATCAGGGGACATGGCTGATTCCCGCAGATTTTATTGTGCCGTGGCGTAGTCATACCCCGCTAGATAATCAGCATATGATTCTGGTGGCTAACTGCCTGGCCCAGGCTCAAGTGTTATTGACTGGAAAAACTGAGCAAGAAGCCTGTGAAGATTTAATCAACGCTGGAATGGATCGCTCAGAAGCATCTGCGTTGGCGCCACATAAAATGCAGCCTGGCAATCGACCAAGTAGTTTGATTAGTTTTGAAAAAACGACTCCCGAAGCACTGGGTGCACTGATTGCGCTTTACGAACATAAGGTGTTCGCTTCCAGTGTGATTTGGAATATTAATGCATTTGATCAATGGGGCGTAGAACTGGGTAAAAAGATCGGTACGAGTATTATGCATGAACTGACCGTCGCAGAGCGGCAACCAAGTTTTGATTCATCGACAGAGGCGGCAATAGAGCGGTTCCGTCAGGCAGCCAAGTAGAAAATTGGTGCAGCCAGACGGGGTTTTGATGCCGGTTGGCTGGATATGGGGTATCTAGGCATCTGTTCCAAAGCATGCTTATAGTTGTGATTATCAAGGAATCGTCTAAAGTCTGTAGCAAGAAAAAATTAACTACATGGCTAAAATCTATTGGTAAATCGATGTTGTTTGTTTGATATTTAAACAAATGATCATTGCCTTTAGTTGCAGAGCCTTACTACCTTTGTTCCGGTTAGATTGTCTTGTGAAATACTCGCTGAGTGTCGGCAAAATAATCTTTTTGGTGATATTTTCTATTATTGGTGTCATATTTGGGTTTAAATACCTCTCTAGGGAGCGCGGGTATTTGACGAGTTACCAAGCCCACACAGTACGCATGTAGATATATTTGGCCCGTTTATGCTGTTAAGGTTGTTCGATCTAAGATCACTCACATATAGGTTGTTGGCTGGCCTGCTGATTTTTCCATCGTTCTGTACGACAGCGTCTGACTCGGCGCCTCTGGAGCCTATAACTATTCAGCTGCGTTGGCTGCATCAATTTCAGTTTGCTGGCTATTATGCTGCTGTTTATAAAGGCTACTATCGTGAAAAAGGGTTAGATGTAACTATTGTTCAGGGATCTACCAATCGTTTGCCGGTTAAAGAGGTTCTTGCGGGCCGTGCCCAATATGGCGAAGCGAATAGCGAACTACTTTACAGCTACTTACAAGGCCAGCCCCTCGTAGCCATTGCTGCAATTTTCCAGCACTCTCCTTCCGTGATACTTACCCGTGCCGATAGCGGTATAACCAATCCCCATCACCTGATTGGTAAACGGTTAATGATGGCTGGCGGCACAGATGATGTGGACTTTCGGGCTGTATTGGCGAACGAAGCAGTGAAGGAATCTGATATCGATATCGTTCCCAGTAGTTACAATATTCAAGATTTGGTCAGTGGCAAGGTAGATGCCTTTAACGGTTACTTGACCAACGAAGTGTTTTACATGCAGGAAAAGGATGTCGAGGCATCCGTTATTCAGCCCATTAATTACGGCGTTGATTTTTACAGCGATATTTTCTTTACCAGCCGTGCCGAACTGAAAAATCATCCGCAAAGGGTACAAGCCATGCGCGAGGCTACCCTGCGGGGTTGGCAATACGCAATGGATAATCAGCAAGAAATTATTGATTTAATTCTTGCTGATTATAGTCAGGCAAAAAGTCGAGCCCACTTGCAATATGAAGCAGACACAATGGAAGGGTTGATTTTGCCAACCTTGGTGCCTATTGGCACTATCAATCCGGGGCGTATGCAACGAATGGCTGATACCTTGGCTCGTTTTGGTCTTGTGCCTATGGGTAAGTCACTCGGTGATTTTATTTATGACCCGGACCCAACTGTTAAACGCAAATTTTTTATACAGGTTGTCCTGGTTAGTAGTGCGGCCCTGGCCATCGCGCTGTTTGTTGTGCTTTATATCACAAGATTGAATCGTCGTTTAAGCAGTGAAATTCAGTGCCGATTAGAAATAGAAAAAAGGCTCGAAAATTTAGCTTACTACGACTCTCTAACCGACTTGCCAAATCGACGTTTACTGTTTGATAGGCTAAAGCAGGCAATGCCTCTGACACAGCGAAGGGGTACGGTATTAGCAATCTTGTATCTTGATCTAGACGGTTTTAAAGAGATTAATGATCAGTATGGACATACCATTGGCGACCGATTTTTAGCGTTAGTGTCGCAGCATATGTCCGCGTGCTTACGCAGCAGTGATACCTTTGCGCGCATGGGTGGCGATGAATTTGTTGCGTTGGTTACAGATCTTTCTTCCACTACGGAGGCGGAGGATTTTGTTAGTCGCCTGATAAGAGCAGCTTCTGCAATCTACAAGGTCGAGGAGTTTACAATTAACACTTCGGTCAGTATTGGTGTTACCTACTTTCCTCAAAAAGCCGAATTGGACCAAGATGAATTAATTCGTCAGGCAGATGATGCTATGTACTCTGCTAAAGCCATTGGTAAGAATGGCTTTTATGTGTATAGCCCAGCGACTCAAACTCAAGCAATAACCGAATGACGGTACGTTTCCAGTGTTTGCAATATCATAAATTTATTACGATTTCTGTCTACTGCATTCCGAGTATTGTAGTAGTACCTCATCAGAGCCTTTCCTTTTAGCATTTTTGTCGCGTCTCATCTACAGAGACAATACTAGTGAGTGTTGTTGACGTTTAAGTCTGTTGTTCAAAAATGCAAAGCTACATTAGCTTTTATCCCAGTTTTTTAAGGTCAAACCATTTTTCTGATATAAATCAATACGCCGTTTTCTACTTAATTTCATACTGCACCTACGTTTTAATGTTATGTGTGGTGAAGTTTTATGTCTGAGCATGTTAAATGGAGTAGTGATCTGAATACCGGTGTTCATGTGATTGATGAGCAGCATAAGAAGATCGTAGATTACATCAATAAACTTATTGACGTGCATGGGTTTGAAGACCGCTCAAAAGTCGGCGACGTCATTTCTGAACTGGTTGACTATACAGTGTCCCATTTTTCTTATGAAGAAGCGCTGATGGAACAGGCAGGTTACCCATTTTTGGAGCCTCACAAGCGGGTACATAGGCTATTTGTTGAGAAAATTAATACCTACGTGAAACGGTTTCAGGCCGATGAGGATGTAGTGCCAGAATTAGTGACGATGCTGAAAAAATGGTTGATTAACCATATTCGTAATGAAGATGGTGATTATGCCGACTTGGTTGCGTCTGAGCAGTATCGTATTCACCACGCGGCTAAAGGTGGCTTGCTGACTCGTGTTGTCAGAGCGTTGTTTTAATTTATCCCTCGCGCAACAATTGGCCGCCAAATACGGAGGGCGGGTGTAGCGAGTTTTCTTTTGTTCTTAAATAAGCGCTTGCTAGAAGTAATGTTGTTTAATGAATGACTGCTGCATAAGCTGATAACCTGTTGGGTCATAACTTTTGAGTCCTTTCTTATTGAACGGTTGGTGATATTTTGTATAAAAATATAGTACTGCCATTTCTGCGAAGTATTCGCGTTCGTTAGTCATAGCATACGCCTTTTTTATGTTGTTGCCTTTTGGGGTTTTGACGTTTTGATATAGCTTTTGAGTTAAGGCGTTGTGATAGGCGTTTCTCGTTGGTTGCAATAGCTGCTTACGATGCAGGTAGTAGTATGCGTGCGCAAGTTCATGGATTGCCGTGGCTACCGATAAAGTTTCTTTTCTGTTGACATAGTCCTGGGCTGAACGTATGACTATGCTGTGATCAAAACGCTTGGATATGCGGTTACCTCGTCTGAAGTACCACTGGCCACCTTTGCGTCCGCCAGAGCTTGAGTTTTCTCCTCGAAAAATAAAATAATTGATGTCACTAAATTGTGCAGTAATAAATGATGGATAAAATGATTTAGCTTTTTTGAGGCTGTTAGCGAGTTTTTGTGCAGCTTTTTGTGTGAGCTCAGGGTTATCATCGAGTAGCGCTTTCTCTACAAACAGGGACAAGTTAAATCCAGGTAGAGAGGTATACTTTTTTTGACTGTAAGTATAATAGTCTTCGCTGACATGCGTGCCAAATTGCGAGTGCAGATTTTGAATTTCTACCTCTATTTCTTCTACCTGAGTGGTTTTTCCACCTATTTCTGAGGGTGACGTATCTTGTTCACAATGAAGCGCTGGGTTATCGGTAAATTGTATTTTTCCACCGCTGTTAACACAGCGAAAAATCTCGGCGCTCACCGATATGTGTTGTAGAGAGGGAATAACGAGTACTATGAAAATAAATTTTTTAAGCATACTGATGAAAATATTTAATGGTCGCTAATAGCACTACTCGCGCCACTTAAATAAGCCCGCCGCAATTGCTAAAAAGACTGTAGTCATCGTTACCAAGGCCGCAATGTGTATCGATATATCTGTAAAGGTGGCGCCTTCCAGCATGATAGCGCGTGCGGCTTTTACCAGGTGAGTTAATGGTAGTGCATTAGAAATTGCATTCATCCATTCCGGTGCGCCATCAAGGGAAAACCAGATTTCTGAGAGCAGCATCATGGGAAATGTCATTAAGTTAATTAGGCCGTTTGCTAATTCTTCTGTCGCTATTCGCGCTGCAACGATAAGTCCCAGTGATAAGATTGCCAGCATGCCCAGTACCGCGACCATAAAGAGTTCCAGGTAGTTACCTAACATCACAAAATCTAACAATAGTTTTGCGCCGGCAAATACCAGCGTGCTAACGGTAATCATGATGCACAGGCGCGACAGCATTTGAGCGCCCAAGTATTGTAGCGGTGTAATAGGCGTGGCTTGTAAGCGTTTTAATACGCCATTTTTGCGGTAGCGGACGATTACGTAGCCTATGCCATACAGCCCGCTAAACATCAGATTCATGGCTAAAATACCAGGAATTGCCCAGTCTACATAGCGAATTTCACGACCACTTACGGGTTCTTTTTGCCATTTTTCTGTCGAGTTATTCAATAATAGTTGTTCTACCACCAGGCCTTTTTGTGAGCTTTGATTAATCCAGTATTTGCCGGGTTGTATTGTGTCTGAAGGCTGAATCAGTAAATCCAGCTGGTGATATTGCACTCGTTGTATAGCCTTCGCTAAGTTGTCGTAATGCACGCTGTGAAAGCTATGCTTAAGATTTTCGGTTTGCAGGGTAGCGGGTAGGGATTCGTTATCGCCATAAAGGCCAATGTTAAACAACGTCTGGTCGCCGCGTGAGAACGCCAACGCAACAACGCCAAGAATAAGAGGTGGCATGACAAAGGCCCACACCAGTGAGCCTTTATCACGGTAAAACTCTTTGTTGCGGGCCCAAAAAAGTGCGAAGAGTTGCTTCATAATAAAATTATTCTCGTAAACTGTGGCCCGTTAATTTCAAAAAAAGATCGTCCAGTGAGGGTGAGCGAACTTGTAGCGAGCTCAGGTCCACCTGATATTGGATCAGTGTTTGTAGTGTTTTTTCAATGGCGGGGGTCGCAATGATCCACTGCTTGCCTCGAGAGCTGGCATTTAGTGTTTGGGCTAACTCTGGAGTGATTGTTTCCTGATCGAGGCATACAAAGCTGTTAGCAAAATGTTGTTTGAGAAGTGCTTTTGGTGAGCCTTCAGCAATGATTTGACCTTTATCTACTATTACCAATTGATCGCACAGTTGTTCTGCTTCATCCATGTAATGCGTAGTGAGTACGATGGTTTTACCGCGCGCCTTTATAGATTCTATTAATTCCCAAAAGTTACGGCGTGACTGTGGATCTAGTCCTGTGGTCGGCTCATCTAGAAAGACGATTTCGGGATCGTTGATCAGTGCGACGGCAAGGAGTACCCGTTGACGCTGGCCACCGGAAAGCTTGGCTGCTGGGCGATCGAGAAAATCACCTAGATGGCATTGTTCGATTAAGGCTTTGCGATCGGGGGATGTTCGATAAAAGTTGGCAAATAAATCCAGGACTTCGCTGACAGTCAAATAATCCATGAGCGCGGTAGATTGAAACTGTATGCCCGCTTCAAATTTAAAATCGCTGGTCTGTGGTTTGCCTTTATAGATAACCTCACCTGAGCTTGGGGGAAGGATACCCTCCATCATTTCAATCGTCGTTGTTTTGCCGGCACCATTGGGCCCTAAAAGACCGAAGCATGTTCCGCGCGGAATGGCGAACGAAATACCGTTAACGGCATTAACGTTTTTGAATGTTTTATACAGGTTTCTGACTTCCAGCAGTGTAGTCACGTGAGTTCATCCTGTCTTGAAATGGCAGAATTTTGGCTAGGCATTGAATCGTCATTTGTGCCCGGTTGTTGATCATCTGCGGGCTCGTTCCATGGTGCTATCCACAGCAACATCATCATGCCCGGCAGGGCAAAAGCTGTGCAGACATAAAAGAAATATTCCCAACCAATAAGCTCGACAATATAACCTGTGCTGGCGTTGGCAAAAGTACGTGGTAATGCGGCGATAGCGGTTAATAGTGCAAATTGCGTTGCGGTATAACGCAAGCTGGTATGTTTACAGATAAACGCGACAAAGGCTGCTGTGCCAAGCCCAACGCCCAAATATTCAAACGCTACCACGAGTGCGAGCATCGCTGGGTTAGGGCCGATGTGTGCCAGTACGGCGAAGCCGAGGATCGATACAATTTGAACAACACCAAATACCCACAGGGCGCGGTTAATCCCCAGTCGAATCATAGCTATGCCACCGACAAAGGTACCGATCACTGATGACCACAAGCCAACATTTTTTGCGATTAAGCCAATCTCGGTAAGCTCAAAGCCGATATCAATGTAGAAGGGGGTGGATAGCGCAGTGGCGAGGCTGTCGCCTAACTTATAACAAAACAAAAAGCCCAGCAGAAGCCATGCTTGCTGAGGCCCTTTGCGAGCAAAAAACTCCTGTAGCGGCTCCAGTACGGCATCTTTCAGTGTGACGGGATGGTAACCGTGTTCAGGTTCTTTTATGCATAACGTCAGCATGATTCCTGCTAGCATAAACAGTGACGTGACCAGAAATACCAGGTTCCAGGAAAAATGGTCTGCGAGTATGAGAGATAATCCCCCAGGGACCAAGCCGGCAATGCGGTAGCTGTTGATGTGCACCGCATTGCCGAATCCGAGTTCAGCTTCTGGGAGTAATTCACGACGATAAGCGTCGATGACAATATCCTGGGTAGCACTGAAAAATGCCACCGCGCAGGCAAGGTAAGCCAGTGGCCAAAGTGATATGCGAATATTGAGTAGCGGCATTGCGGCTATCGAGAGTAGAAGCAATAGCTGCATAACCAACATCCAGCCACGACGTAAACCTAAAAAGGGGAGTTCAAAACGGTCGACCAGCGGAGCCCAGAGAAACTTCCACACATAAGGAAACTGTACTAAGGCAAACAAACCGATCTCGCCGAGTCCTACGCCTTCTTTGCGTAACCATGCCGGCACAAGTTGTAGCAAAATGAACAGCGGTAAACCCGAAGTAAAGCCGAGGAATATGCAAATGAAACTGCGGCGGTTAAAAATAGCATTTAGAAAAGGACTTGGCGTATGCGGGCTGGAAAGTTTCATTCAATCGGCTTGTAGTTATCAACGTTCCGTTACATTACCCAAAAGCGCGAGCGACCGCTAGGGATGCCCATAAAATGGTCTTGGCTGTGTTGTTCGGTGGCCGTCCTGTAGCGCAACGCGAGAGCCCGCAAAGCGGGGTGACGGTATTGTTGGCTGCGTGAAGAGTTTGGCGAATTCTACCAGGCCTTTCTTTACCCCCCCTTGTAGATCGTGGCTTTGGAGCAGTTTCCCAGGCCGGGGAGCTGGTATACAAAACTGGATTATGTATAATCCGCTGTCTAGAAAACACCCTGTTTTTCCCTTCAAATGGTAAACCTGTTCAACGCTGTTTAGCCTTGAATTTTTCGTGCTTTTTCTAGTCATTCGGCGTTTTGGCAGGCTGAGCCTGGCAATGTTCAATGCCGTACTTTAGTTATCGATCTCACTGGGCAGCTGTATGGCTGCTGGTCGCGGTCAGTTATTGTGTTGGATATAGGTCATCTGTTATGAGTCTTGCGAATAAAGTTTTGGCAGTTAACAACAACTTGCCGATCCGTACAGACAAGCCTGTGCACAGTGGTAAGGTGCGCTCTGTTTATTGGTTAACCAAAGCTGATAGTCGTCGTTTGATTAAAGAAAAGGGTTACAAGGTCGCCGCCGATGCGCCTTTAGCCATTATGGTGATCAGTGACCGTATTTCGGCCTTTGATTGCATCTGGCGCGGTGAAGGTGGCATGAATGGGGTGCCTGGCAAAGGAGCTGCATTGAATGCGATTTCCAATCATTGGTTTAAATTATTTCGCGAGCAAGGTTTGGCCGACAGCCATATCCTGGATATTCCACATCCGCTAGTCTGGATCGTGCAGAAAGCTAAGCCAGTGATGATTGAAGCGATTTGTCGCCAGTATATTACCGGTTCTATGTGGCGAGCCTATTCAAAAGGGGAGCGGGAATTTTGTGGCATTCAGATCGCTGAAGGTTTGCAAAAAGACCAAAAATTACCTGAGTTGCTGATTACGCCTTCTACCAAGGGTATTTTAAAAGGCATTCCTGGCGTGCCAGAGGCCGACGATGTAAATATTACCCGGAGTGATATTGAAAACAATTATGCAGCGTTTAATTTCACTAAGCCGGCTGATATTGATGTCTACGAAAAACTGTTAAAAGAAGGTTTTGATGTTATCAGTAATGCGCTTGGAAAGCTGGATCAAGTGTTCGTAGATACCAAATTTGAGTTTGGTTACGTCAACGATGAAAATGGGAACGAGAAGCTCATTTACATGGATGAAGTGGGTACACCCGATTCCTCTCGTATCTGGGATGGCCCGTCCTACCGGGAAGGCAAAGTTGTTGAAAAATCCAAGGAAGCTTTCCGGCAATTGTTGCTCAGTCACTTTCCAGACCCTGATATCTTGTTGAACAAAGACCGCATGCCGGAGCGAGAAGCGCTTGCACGGGATAATGTGTTGCCAGAAGCTGTGTTGATGGAAGTGTCGAAAACTTATGTTGATATCGCTGAGAAAATCACGGGTAAAAAATTGGCTCTGTCTGACAACCCTAAGGCCGAAATTGAAGCCATACTGCGTGATGAATACGGACTAATTGATTGATTTTACCGTCTGGCAATCATTCGCCAATAATTAGCCCGCTTGGTTAGCCAGCCTTGCGGGTTTTTTATTGGGTGTCGTTGGCAGTGCTTTTCTACACTTTGGCTTTTATTTTGAACTCCACTAACAGCATGATAAGCAGCGTGGATCCGCTGAAGATAAAAAATGCTGTGGGTAACGGTAATATGCTGTCGACGATTTGGCGTGCAGCGATCACGCCCAGCGGCACTGACACCATAGTTGATAAGACGCCTATGACCATTGCCCCTATGCCCGCACCTTTTGTGAGCGGTTCCATCGCCAGGGCGTTAATGTTCCCGAATAAGCCACCTTGTGCAAACATAACGATAACCAAATAAGCAACGAGAAGGTAAATAGACGGTTTCTGGTCGAGAAATAGCGTGTAGCCCATAAATAACAGCGATGCGCCGATGATGAGTGCCAGCGCTGCGTAGCTGATTTTTTGCATTCCGAGTCTGACGACCCATTGGCTGTTGACATGTGAAGCGATCGCCAGCGCTAGCGCGACGACAGCAAAAATAACGACGAACCAGGGGCCTGTTTCATACTGGTGTTGAAAGATATTGGCGGATGCGCTGATGTAACAAATGAATGCAGAAAACAAAAAGCCTGTCGCGATAGCATAAAGCATCACCACCGGTTGGCTGCAAACATTGAGGATGGCCTGGAAAAATTTTCCGAAAGAGAAGTTAACCCGATTTTCCGGTAGTAGCGTTTCGCGCTGCCTGAGAGCAAACCATACGTTGGTTAGTGCGCCAAGAATAAAAATTAATAGAAAGATCGTTCGCCAATTACCGCCCCACAGCAGTACTACTTGGCCGACCACCGGAGCAACCATGGGGACCAGCATAAAGACACTCATGATATTTGACATCACCTTGGCCATTTGGCGT
Source organism: Cellvibrionaceae bacterium (assembly GCA_050290265.1). Taxonomy (GTDB): domain Bacteria; phylum Pseudomonadota; class Gammaproteobacteria; order Pseudomonadales; family Cellvibrionaceae; genus JBNKFV01. The sequence goes on along the minus strand of JBNKHI010000056.1, from coordinate 1,833 downwards.
CCAACGTATTGGTCGCGAATAATGGCTATGGTAATTGTTCGTGGTGCGCCCAGCCCGATTCCTTGTATAACGCGACCGGCCAGTAGCCAGTAAAAACTATCAGCAAAAATGGTGATGGCAGATCCTACCAAAAATAGTCCGCCGCCAATGAGCATTGACGACTTGCGCCCGAGCGTGTCTGCCATCGGACCAAATAAGAGCTGGCCCACAGCCATGCCGATAAAAATAAGAGCGATCACCAGCTGAACATCGTTAGCATGGGCAACGTGTAGGTCTTCGCCTATGCTCAGTAGTGCCGGTAGCATGGCATCGGTGGCTAGCGCCGCCAAAGACATCAGTGCGGCCATCAAAATGACAAACTCTGTTTGCCCCATGGCGTTAGCTGGCTGAGTTTGGTTAGGGCTTGTCATACGTATGTCGTCCAAAAATTACCGGTTAGTGCAGCGCAGCCCGGATGGGTAGGTTGGCTACGATATTTGCTTCGACATCCAGTAGCTCATCGAGGCGCTGCTCTACGATGGTGTCTGGGAAATATAATTTCGCCAGATTGATGAAAAGCTCTTCGTGTTTGGCTTCAGATTCAGCAATAGCATGATAGAACTGCTTAAGTTTGGGTTCGGTTAAGGCCTTGGCAATCAAACCGAAGCGCTCGCACCCGCGTGCTTCCACAATGCCGCCAATGAGTAGGCGGTCCAGTAAATAGACATCTGTACCTTTGCGGAAGCTTTTTCTAAATTCATTAACATAAGGGTCTTTTTCGTCGGCTGCCGGTTGTAGCCCACGTGCGTGCAGCAGCTTAATCACTTCTCGAAAATGCGCCAGCTCTTCTATCGCAAGCTCGACCATCGCTTTTACCAGTTCTTCCCGGTCGGGGTAATGAGACAGCATAGACATAGCCATGCCGGAGGCCTTTTTCTCGGCTGCGGCATGGTCTATTAGAAAGTCGTCAAACTGTTCCAGAACTTTGTCTGCCCAGGCTGCAGGAGTGGCAAAGCGTAAAAAATTCACGGGTGATGCTCCACGGTAGCGCTGTTTAGCGCACGGCTGATTAATTTGAGGCGCGAATTATAGCGACATAAGTAGCGGCTGTCTGGCGTCAGAGTGCGTTGAATACTTTATACCAGAGATAGGGATGTCTATAATGGCGGCCGATTATCCAGTGTGGGCCACTCATATTGGTTGTTACTCATTTCACGCAAGGTAAAAAGCATGATCATAAAACCCAAAGTGCGCGGATTTATTTGCACCAACGCCCATCCACAGGGCTGCGAAGCCAATGTACGCGAACAGATTGCCTATGTAAAAAGCCAGGGTTCTATTGAAAATGGCCCTAAGAAAGTTTTAGTGATCGGTGCGTCTACCGGTTACGGTTTGGCTTCTCGTATTACGGCAGCGTTTGGTTCTGGTGCTGGTACTTTAGGTATATTTTTTGAAAAGCCACCCTCCGAGAAACGAACTGCGTCGGCGGGTTACTACAACTCGGTAGCTTTCCATAAAGCCGCAGAGGAAGCCGGGCTGTACGCCAAGAGCATTAACGGCGATGCGTTTTCTAATGAAATCAAGGATCAGACAATTGCACAGATTAAAGCGGACCTGGGGCAGGTTGATCTTGTGGTATACAGCCTTGCATCTCCGCGGCGTACAGATCCAACTACGGGCGAGACCTACTCTTCGGTATTAAAGCCAATTGGTCAGAGCTACACAGCAAAAAACCTGAATACCGATACGCTCAAGATAGGTGACGTAACAGTAGAGCCTGCGTCCGACGAAGAGATCGCCAATACTGTAAAAGTAATGGGCGGCGAAGACTGGGAGTTGTGGATTAATGCTTTG
>JBNKHI010000055.1:0-21112 GCA_050290265.1 Cellvibrionaceae bacterium | reverse complement strand
TAAGTCTTGAGCCTGATCGACGGCACTGGCGACCTGGCTAACCAGGAGTAGGCCAAGTATTTTCAAGATCTTACGGCGATATAACATAATTTGTCCTATGCTTTTAATACCGGTTACAGGCCACCGCAGGCGCGCGGGTTTTGGCTTATCCGGTAAATTTTCTGCGCTGTAGCGTGTGGATATTTGCCACGTACAGGCTATTCATAATAGGTATAGCGTCTAAAGATTGACGCATATTGGCCGTTAATGAACTATAAATATTATGTAAGCAAGTGGCGTGCCGAGTTAGGGTTGCCGCAGTTTATAGCGTTGGCCTTCTGGCTAAATCTTAAATTGCGATGGTTTCATCAATTAGTGGTGGTTTTTTCAAGGGCCTGTTAGGCTATTCGTGAGTTTAAAGCGATATTTAAACTGCCTGAGTGATGCTGCTGGGATCAAGGAAATGACTGGGATTTGCCCGCAGTCGGTGGGCAGGTGATCTAACGACAAATAAGAACAAATTTAGCTGAGGGCGCTTAATGGCCGGTGTATTAGATAGTGTAAACCAGCGAACACAACTCGTAGGTCAAAATAGGCTGGAGTTGTTATTGTTTCGTCTCGCTGGTGATCAGCTGTATGGAATTAATGTGTTCAAGGTAAAAGAAGTACTGCAATGTCCGCCTTTGAACGAAATACCTAAGCGTAACCCTGTCGTGCGTGGCGTTGCTCATATTCGTGGTGGCACATTGCCAATAATGGATATGAATTTGGCTATCGGGCGTGCGCCTCTGGAAAATCTCGAGACTTGCTTCGTGATCATCACTGAATATAACAGGACTACCCAAGGGTTTCTTGTGCGGTCTGTTGAACGAATTATTAATATGAATTGGGGTGATATTCATCCACCACCACGTGGTGCAGGTCGCGCCAACTATCTGACAGCTGTGACCGAAGTGGAAGGTAAGCTGGTGGAAATTATTGATGTGGAGAAAATCCTGGCAGAAGTATCGCCCATTGATGAAACGATCAGTGCGGGCGTTATCGAAGATGGTATTGGCGAGAGGGTTGTGCAAAAGCACGTACTTATCGTTGATGATTCAACTATTGCACGCAAGCAAATTCAGCGTGTGATTGAGGCAATGGGTATACAGACCACATTGAAGAAAGATGGCCGGGAAGCTTACGAGTATTTGGAAAGTCTGGTTGCCGAAGGCCGCGATCCTTATAGTGAATTGATTTTGGTGATTTCTGATATAGAAATGCCGGAAATGGATGGTTACACATTTACTGCGGCAGTGAGAGGTAACCCCGCCCTGGATCGCCTGCATATCGTGCTGCATACCTCCTTAAGTGGTGTTTTTAACCAGGCTATGGTCAAAAAAGTTGGCGCCAACGATTTTCTGGCGAAATTTAACCCTGACGAACTCGCTCGGCGAGTGAATGATCGTATTATTGATATGACGGGTGAAGGTGTTTTGGATGAGGAATAAGCACGTTTAAAACGTTTGTTTTTCACTCAATTAGCTACGATGTGATGTAAGTGTTCATCATCTCATTTACCCGGTTGTTGTTCGCTGCGATAATTCCCGGCGTTAACCGTTAGGAAGTCAATGTGTTGGATAGAGATAGATCTTTAGATCAGGCTGAATTCGATCAGTTTCGTAAATTTTTGCAGGAAGCTTGTGGTATTTTCCTTGGAGAAAATAAGCAGTACCTTGTAACTACGCGGATTAAGCGAATTTTGCTGGATAACAATTTGGCTTCTGTCGGCGAATTAGTGAGTCGTTTGCAGAGTGGCATGCAGTCGGCTTTGCGGCAGCAAGTGATTGATGCCATGACCACCAATGAGACCTTTTGGTTTCGTGATTCCTACCCTTATGAATACCTAAGCTCGGTGTTGCTGCCTAAGTGGATGGCAGAAACCGATAGAAAACCTTTGCGTATATGGTCTGCCGCCTGTTCGTCTGGTCAGGAGCCATACTCGTTAAGCATCATTATCGAGGAGTATCGCCGTCGTCGGGGAACGTTGTCTCGACCAGTCGATATTGTCGCAACGGATCTCTCTGCCAATATGTTGCGTCGTGCCCAGCAGGGTGTCTACGAGCGTCTAGAAGTGATTCGAGGTTTGAGCGATGACAGGTTACGAACCTTCTTTCGTGAGGTAGAGCCAGGTTTTTGGCATATCAATGCTGATCTGAAGCAACGTGTACAATTCCGTTCTTTGAATCTGCTCGATTCTTACAGTTCTCTTGGGCAGTTTGATGTTATCTATTGTCGTAATGTGTTGATCTATTTCACGGGTGAAACCAAACGCGATATCCTGCGCAGACTGCATGGTTGTCTTCGGCCGGGCGGTATGCTGCTGCTGGGTTCTTCCGAGAGCATTGCAGGTATGGGCGAATTCTTTGAAATGGTCCATTGCAATCCTGGTATCGCCTATCGGGCACGTTAGCAAGAAAGAGCGTTTTACCGCCGCTATTTTTGCGGCAGTCTGTGCTACCTCTTTTTCCGCCGCACTTCCATAACCTCCCAATCTATTGTTCTGACGCCACCTTTCCAATGTTTTGCTTATTAGCGTTGCCGCTGACAGGGAAAAACTTTGCCGTTCTGGTTTGTTTTGGTTAGTCCATTCATGTGCCTCATGAAAATTAATTGTATATATATCATAGAGTTATCTATTTTTTTAGTTGTTGGTACAGGGCTTGCTTTTATATCTGGCAAAGCTGTTAAGCAAATGTTCCGCAGCTAACAACAGTCAAAGATATGTGGAGAGAGGCGTCGGTATGGCAATTAGTTTCGCAAATGCGTTGGGTGTACATGAATCCGCATTGTTATTGCGGACTCAGAGAGCACAGGTGATTGCCAGTAACCTGGCCAATATCGATACCCCTAACTACAAGGCGCGAGATATCGATTTTCAGGCAGCGCTTAAAGCCTCTATGGGAGAGGCTGTTGAAGGCCGGGTAGCGCTGAGTACCACACAGTCTGGGCACATCGCTCGCTTCCCCAGTACTGGTTCAGCCAATGAATTGTTGTACCGAACACCTACGCAGCCCTCTATCGATGGTAATACCGTAGAAGAGCATGTGGAGCAGGCCCAATACACCGAAAATGCGATGGCTTTTCAGGCGGCTTTTACGTTGTTAAACAGCCGTTTTAAAGGCTTAACCAGCGCATTGCGCGGCGAGTAACGCTAGTTTAAAGGTAATTCGATATGTCACTAGGAAGTATTTTTGATATTGCCGGTTCAGGCATGAATGCGCAGAGTCTACGGCTAAATACCACAGCGAGTAATTTGGCTAATGCTCAAGCTGCCGCCTCAAGTTCTGATCAAGTCTACCGTAGCCGACAGCCAGTGTTTGCCGCGGTTCAGCAGCAAGTAAATGATCAAATGGATGCTTTTTCTGGAGAGGCTCAGTCCACCCCAGGAGTGCAGGTTCTGGGCATCGTTGAGTCCGATGCGCCACTGGTTAAACGCTATGAACCCTATCATCCGATGGCAGACGAAGAAGGGTACGTATTATACCCCAACGTAAATGTCGTTGAAGAAATGACAAACATGATTTCCGCTTCTCGTTCTTTTCAAATGAATGTTGAAGTCATGAATTCAGCTAAAACTATGATGCAGCGAGTATTAACCCTGGGGCAATAGTTTGCCGCTTTAGGTTTTACTGTGTACGACGTATGAATTATCAGATCGAATATAGAGGAATCCCCTATGGCCAGCATTGATACATCAAACAGTGCATTGAGTGGCTTAACCATTGCGTCAAAAACGGCGGGAAAGGAGGAGGATTCATCTCCCAATTCGCTGGGGCAGAGCGCATTTTTGGAATTGATGATTACACAAATGGAAAATCAAAACCCTTTAGACCCGCAAAACAATACTGAGTTTATTGCACAGTTGGCGCAATTTAGTTCGGTGGAAGGTTTGGAGCGATTGAACGAGAACTTTGATGATTTCTCCGCAAGTTTCATGTCTAACCAGGCTTTACAGGCTTCTTCGTTGGTAGGTTCCTCTGTATCGGTAGCCGCTGACAAGGCCATTTTGCCAGAAGGCGGCGTTGTGTCTGGTGCGGTAGAAGTGCCGGCCAATATGGAAAACATGAATATCAATATTTACAGCAAGGCGGGCGTTTTGGTTGAGCAAATACCTCTGGGAACGCAGCCATCTGGGGAGATGGTTTTTCGCTGGGATGGCGCAAATGTTGAGGTCAATGGTGAGTTGTTGGATTGGCAATCTGCTGATCCCTTGAGTCCTGGTGTTTATGAAATCGAAATAAGTGGTATGGAAGACGGTGAGGCCACTGCGCTTGAAACCGCTTTAAGTGCCAATGTAAACAGTGTCACCTTGGAGAGCGACGGTCAGATCACATTGAATCTCGCTGGATTGGGTGCGGTCAATATCGCAGATGTTAAGCAATTTAATTAATTTGCATAAGCAGGAGAACAAGTATGTCATTTAATACTGCATTAGCCGGAATTCGAGCCGCCAATTCCGATTTGCAAATTACCGGCAACAATATCGCCAATGCCAGTACCACTGGCTTTAAAGAGTCGCGCGCGGAGTTTAGTGACGTTTATGCTACGTCTCTACTCGGCGGGGGTTCGAATGCTATTGGCAGTGGTGTTCAGCTTGCCAAAGTCGCGCAACAGTTTGATCAGGGCAATTTAAACTTTACCCAGAACGAATTAGATATGGCCATCTCCGGCAATGGTTTTTTTGTGTTAAGCGATGCAGGCGACCAGGTGTATAGCCGATCAGGCTCTTTTGGTTTGGATAAAGATGGTTATGTTGTAAATAACAGCGGGGCTATTTTGCAGGGATTCTCTGCCGATGCGAACGGTAATATCAGCGGTGTTATTGGTGATATACAAATTCTTGCAAATACCCAGGCCCCAAGACAGACAACGCTTGCAGAAATTAGTGTAAATCTGGATGCCAACGAACAGACCAAGCAAAGTATCGGGAGTAGCTTTGCAACTGATGGTGCTGCTGTTGGGGTCGCGCAAGCAGGACAGTTCACAGCAACGACTACAACCTTGGATGCGGGTGTTGTAGCGACGCCCATTAATTTCGCCGCGTCACCCACGACGTTTGATTTGGATTTAAGTGGCTCCATCCCGGCCAGTGGCAACGGTACTATAACGGGTATAACCCTGAACACGTCAACGGCGAACAGTGTTCAAGATATTGCGAACTTGATTAATAGTGCTATTTTTTCTGCGCCCAGCCCTATCAATGTACAAGCTGTCGTGGGTTCGGGGGGCGAACTACAGTTGCAGGACCTAAGTAGCGGCGTTGGTTCCGTTATTACAGTGAGTAATGTTACTGGCGCGAATGCATTGTCAACGGCCTTGACCGGGCCGGTTTCTGTTGCAGGCGTAGCCGCTGCAGATAATGGCTATGGCTCCGAATCATTCGATATTATTAATCCTGAAGGAACTACGATTACCTACACCAGCCAGGCCGGTGCACCGGCTTCCCAGACGGCTTCTGAGTTAAATGCGCTGGTAGGTGTGAGTGCGACCGCGACGACAGAAGCGACAATTGATGCTACCACGTTTAATAACGTGAACAGTAACCTGGTGCTGAATAGCGTTAACCTAACCGCCACTACTTTGGCAGGCTTGGAGTCGGAAATTAACGCCTTAAGCACATCGACGCTACCCGGTATTACCGCCACGCTGGATAATACCGGTGACTTGGTAATTACTTCAAAAGTGGGTGATGACCTTGATTTTACTTTCTCTGGTTCAGCAGCAGGAACCGTTGATATTACCGGTCGAACATTTACCACGGCCCAAACGTTGACAAATACGCCAACTAATCAGGCGGTCACCGTCGGTGGTTCTATCGACATGGTTTTGGAAGAAGATTACAGTGTTGATACGTCAACGCTTGCGGTTGGCAATTTATTTGCGCCAGTGACTTCCACTACCTTTACGCCTCTTGTTATTAACGCTTTTAACCCGGCTGATCAAGCAACCTATAATCATGCAACATCCTCGACTGTGTATGACAGTTTGGGCAACGCTCATGTAATGACGCAGTATTTTGTCAAGCAGGAGTACGATCCGGCTGATCCCACTACATCACCAAACCATTGGAAAATGTATGTGCAAATAGACGGTAATGATGTAGGCGACCCCGATACAACGTTGCCAGCTCCAGACAACACATTAGCAACCCAGGCAGAATTTAATATTCACTTTAATGCTGATGGTTCGTTAAACAATTTACTCACTGACAGTGTGCTGATCTCTAATTGGGTGCCTGTGGATGAAAATGGTAATAAGCTCGGTACATTTGGTCCGTTAAATGCGTTAGCAGGTGGGTCGATTCCAGTGGCTGAGCCACCAAGCAGTTCCAACTTTGAAATTGATATTAACGGCAGTACCCAGAATGGTAGCGACTTCTCTGTGGATGCCGTTGACCAAAATGGTTACACCACAGGTCGCCTCACGGGGTTGGATGTGGATGAAACCGGGGTAGTGTTTGCGCGTTACAGTAACGGTGAGGCGCAAACACTGGCGCAGGTGGCATTGGCTGATTTTAATAATCAGCAAGGCCTGGAGCCTATTGGTGATAGTGCTTGGGCGCAGACTTTTGCATCTGGCCAGCCGAATATCGGTGCGCCTGGAACATCGTCGCTCGGTGGAATTACGTCTGGTGCTTTGGAAGAGTCAAACGTGGATTTGTCTGAGCAATTGGTTAACTTGATTATTGCCCAGAGAAACTATCAGGCCAGTGCTAAAACCATTGAAACGGCTAATTCAGTCACGCAGACTATTATCAACCTCCGTTAATCTACCCGCTAAATAAAGCGGTAAGTCTTGGCCTTGGATGAGGCACAGGCTTGCCGCTTTTCTGTTTCTACACCGTTTTGTCCATCTTTACCCCGTCTCTCAACACGCTTGCCGGCTAAGGTACGCGGGTGTTGTTAACTCTTTCCTGAAAGAGCCAAGTCTTTGGCACCCTTCTTGCTCTTTACCTTATAGGTAGTAAAACAGCCAAAAAATTAGCGCTAAAGCGCGAGTGTTGAATTGAGGTGATGGATGGACAAGGCCCTGTATGTAGCGATGACTGCAGCCAAGCACAACATGCTGGCCCAGGCGGTGCGGTCGAATAACCTGGCAAATATCAATACCACGGGATTTAGAGCCGATTTGGAGCAAGCGCGTAGCATGCCTGTGTACGGCGGTGATGGCAGCCCAACGCGAGCTTATGCGTTGACTGAGCGTTCTGCCATTAATTTCACGCAGGGTGCCATGGCGGAAACGGGCAGAGATCTGGATGTTGCGATCGAGAATGAGGGTTTTATTGCGATTCAAGCGCCTGACGGCAGCGAGGCTTACACGCGCTCCGGGAATTTAGAAATAGATACGGTTGGGATTTTGAGAACCCGTGAAGGCCATCCTGTACTGGGCGAGGGCGGAACGCCTGTATCAGTGCCGCCACAGCAAAAAGTTGAAATCGCTATTGACGGAACCATCACTATTATCGGGCAGGGCGATGGCCCGGAAGTGCTCGTTCAGGTTGATCGAATCAAATTGGTAAAGCCGGACTTAAATACGTTAGCAAAAGGCCCGGATGGTCTATTCCGTAACGAAACGGGAGAGCCCCTTGACGCTGATGCAGGCGTTTCACTGGTGTCTGGCTTTTTGGAGCGCTCTAATGTCAACGCCGTTGATGAGTTAACCGGTATTCTTACTTTAGCGCGCCAGTATGAAATGTCGGTCAAGTTAATGAAGACAGCAAAAGAAAACTCCGAGGCTTCGGCACAGCTTTTGCAGATTTCTTAAATGAGCAACGTATTTTTGAATGAAAGACATAACACAGGTGATTTATGCACGCTGCACTTTATGTAAGTAAAACCGGATTAGCTGCACAAGATACACAACTGACGGCTATTTCTAATAACCTGGCTAACGCGTCAACGGTCGGTTTTAAACGTGATCGGGCGGTTTTTGAGGACTTGTTGTATCAAATACAACGTCAGCCAGGTGCGCAGACAACACAAGAATCGCAACTGCCGTCGGGTCTGCAGTTAGGTACTGGTGTTCGAGTAGTCGGCACACAAAAACAGTTTACTGAAGGTAGTTTGCAAATTACTGATCAAGCACTTGATGTGGCTATTGATGGCCGTGGTTTTTTACAGATTGTGCAACCTGATGGAACCTTGGCATACACCCGCGATGGTCAATTACATATGAATGGCGATGGCCAGATTGTCAATGCCAGTGGTTTGTTATTGGAGCCATCGATTACGATTCCGCAAGGGGCGAGCAATGTGACCATTGGAACTGATGGCACTGTTACGGCGTTTGTTAGTGGCGACGCGGCTCCACAGCAAATTGGTAGCATTCAGTTGGTCGACTTTATCAACCCTGCAGGCTTGCAGGCCAAAGGTGGCAATATGTATCTGGAAACGGCATCAAGTGGCACGCCTACAACGGGTACGCCTGGCGAAAATGGTTTGGGTAGTTTGGCACAGGGTGCGTTGGAAAATTCCAATGTGGATATTGTTGAAGAAATGGTGAACATGATTACGACACAGCGCGCCTATGAAATGAACTCGAAAGTGGTCTCCACCGCAGATCAAATGCTGCAATACGTTTCACAAAATCTTTAATTAGCTAACCGTATGTGGCAATTCAATAGAGAGAGTTATGTTGTGAAAAATTTTTATACAAAAACAGCAAAACTTACCTTCATCGTAATGATGGGCAGCGTTTTTTCTGGTTGTGTTGTGCAAGCACCAGCGCGACCAGGTGATCCTTACTACGCGCCGGTTCTGGGGCCAACGACTGCGCCGGAAAAATCTGCTGATGGCTCTCTCTATTCTTATGGCAGTAGCCTATCGCTCTTTGATGACCGCAAAGCACACCGCATCGGTGACTTGATAACGATTGTGTTGTCTGAACGAACTGTATCAACGAAAAGCTCAGGTGTGACAATCAAAAAAGAGAACCAACTTGATTTTGATGATGGCACGGTATTAGGTACGACGCCTTCCATTAAAAATCTTGGTTTGTCTACTAGCTTGCAGCAAAACCGAGATTTTTCCGGTGAAAGTGATGCAGACCAAAGTAATACCTTGCAAGGAAATATTTCTGTCACTGTGGCTGATGTTTTGCCCAATGGAAACTTGGTTGTGCGAGGTGAAAAGTGGATGACGCTGAATCGTGGCGAAGAGTTTATTCGTATTGCGGGCATTGTAAGACCCGACGATATTGATGCCAGTAATAGCGTGGTTTCAACCAAATTAGCAAATGCACATATTTCGTATAGTGGCACCGGTGAATTAGCCGATGCCCAGGAAATGGGTTGGTTAACCCGTTTCTTTAACAGTCCTATTTGGCCTTTCTAAACAAATCAGGTAGTCGTTATGTTCGGTACTCAAAAGAACCTCAAAGAATATCTGATTTGCCCACTGCTTTGTGTCCAGTTTTTTCTTTCTTTGATTGTATTACCCTCGGTGAGTCATGCTGAGCGTATCAAAGATTTAGCCGGTATTGCTGGTGTCAGGTCTAATCACTTAGTTGGCTATGGTTTGGTCGTGGGTTTGGATGGGTCTGGAGACCAAACAAACCAAACGCCTTTTACCACGCAGTCCTTTAAAAATATGCTCAAGCAATTTGGTATCACCGTGCCGGAGGGTGCGCGGATGCAATTAAAAAATGTTGCCGCCGTTGCGTTACATGCTGAATTACCCGCGTTTGCGAAGCCAGGTCAACAACTTGATGTGACTGTATCTTCGCTAGGTAATGCAAAAAGCCTTCGTGGTGGTAGCCTATTGATCGCTCCGCTAAAAGGTGTAGACGGAAAAGTTTACGCGTTAGCGCAAGGTAATTTGGTCGTCGGCGGCTTAGGTGTCGAAGGCCAGGACGGTTCAAAAATTACGGTGAATGTTCCCAGTGTTGGGCGTATTCCAAATGGTGCGACGGTAGAGCGCGAGGTGACTACTACCTTCGATGACGGTAAGCCGATTGTGTTCAATTTGCATCGGGCAGATTTCACCACTGCCAAACGTGTCGCAGACAGTATTAACCAAATGCTGGGTCCCGATGTCGCACGCCCAATTGATGCGATGTCTGTTAGCGTTGATGCTCCGGTAAACCCGGCTCACCGTGTGAATTTTTTGTCGCTTTTAGAGAATATTGAAATTAAACCCGGTGAAGCTGCAGCGAAAGTCATTATCAATTCTCGTACTGGCACTATTGTTGTTGGCCAGCACGTTCGTATTTCTCCGGTAGCTGTGACCCACGGTAGTTTGACCGTGACTATTTCTGAACGTACCGAAGTCAGTCAGCCTAACGCATTTGCTCCAGACGGTGCCGATGTTGTAGTCGTGCCACAGACGGATCAGATTACAGTGCAAAGTGGCGGCACTGATGGCGGGCCTAACCCAATGTTTAAGTTTGCACCGGGTCCCACACTGGATGACGTTGTTCGCGCCGTGAATGAAGTTGGCGCTGCGCCGGGTGATCTAATGGCCATACTTGAGGCGTTAAAACAAGCTGGCGCCTTACAAGCAGAATTGGTGGTGATCTAAATGTTAAATGGTAAGTCTTTGTTAGCTTCAATGCCTATGATGCAGTCCAGTTCAAGTGCGCTGCAAAGTCAGTGGCAGGATAATTACAATGATCTTGCTAATCTGAATGAAATTAACAAGCTCGGCGATAAAGATAAAGATGCTGCATTACGTAAAGTGGCCGAGAAATTTGAATCCATGTTTTTAAGCATGATGCTAAAAAGCATGCGTGATGCGAATGCTGTCTTCGAAGACGATAACGAAATGAATTCCTTTGCCTTAGGTATGCACCGAGATATGTCGGATCAGCAGTTAGTGTTGAATTTGTCGGGAGGGCGTGGCATTGGTCTTGCGGATTCATTTTATCAGCAAATGAAATCAAGTTATGGCGGTGCTTTGGGTATTCCGGATAATGGTGCACAAAACAGCGATAGTGACGGTGCACGTTCAGTCATTGAACAACTAAGAAAGCGTTTGGTTAATGCAGCTCCTAGCCCTATAGAAGCAGAGCAAGATAATACTGTAGCGATAAACCACAACTTCACTAGCCAGTCTGAATTTGTTGAAACGCTATTACCTTTGGCTGAAAAATACGCAAGCCGTATTGGCGTAGATCCCAAACTACTTGTTGCCCAGGCAGCCTTGGAAACCGGTTGGGGAAAATTTGTTGTCCGTGACGCTAACGGTGAAAACACATTTAACTTATTTAATATTAAAGCTGATTCGCGGTGGGATGGTCCCAGTGCCACAGTGGGTACGTTAGAGTACCGGGATGGTATTGCTAAGCGCGAACAAGCCAGTTTTCGAAAATATGCATCGTTTGCAGACAGCTTTGCTGACTATGCTGATTTTGTCACAAATAGCGAGCGCTATAAGCCGGCGTTGGCACAAGCACATGACCCCATTGCCTATGCATCGGCATTGCAAGCGGGTGGATATGCTACTGACCCGGATTACGCGAAGAAAATCAAAGCAATATTTTTCAGTGAAAGTCTATCTGGCAATGATAAACGTGTGGTCGATCTCGCAAGCAATGGTATCGGTCAAGATGTCGGTCTAATCAGGAAGGAGCTCTAAACTATGAGTTTAATGGGCACCGCCATATCAGGACTGCAAGGTAGTCAGACCGCGCTTTCAACTGCCGGTCATAATATTTCGAATGCTAACACGGCTGGCTATAATCGTCAGACAGTAGATTTTTCAACGCGCCCTGCAGATATCAGTGGTGCTGGAGCGATCGGCAACGGTGTAAACGTCGCCGCTATAGATCGCGTTGTCAATCAGTTTTTGGTCAATCAACTACGGTTGGATACGGCCAGTTTTAATGACTTTAATGAATTTAACGATTTGATTGGTAATATCGATTCGTTATTTGCCGATAGCAGTACGGGGTTATCTGAGAGCCTTCAGAGCTTTTTTGCGTCCTTACAGAACGCGGCCGATGACCCCTCTTCGACACCTGCTAGAGAACTGGTGTTAACGCAGGCAGAAAATCTGGCGCTACGTTTTAATACGCTTTACGACCGTATGGATGAACTGACGATCGGTATTGATCGGAATGTCGAAACGATTGTTTCGCAAGTAAATACGTTAGCTGACTCTATCGGTAAATTAAACGTTTCGATTACAGAAAGTATTGCTCGTGGCATTCAGCCTAATGATTTACAAGATCAGAGGGAAGAATTATTACGACAACTGTCAGAGTTGGTTTCTATCCAGGTTATTAATCAGGATGAGGGAGCGATTAATGTCTTAATTGGTAAGGGCCAGCAATTAGTTATCGGTCAGGATGTTAGCCGTTTGGGCGTTGATGATAACAATGAAATTACTCTTGGTAATAGCAGGAGTAACGTTGTTATTTCGAACCAGATTACGGGCGGACAATTAGGTGGAGTTTTACGCTTCAAGGCTGGTGCTTTAGAACCATCTTTTAATCAGTTGGGTCAAATAGCAATAGTTGTTTCAGATGAATTTAATCGTGTTCAAGCTCAAGGGCTAGATTTGAACGGCGATTGGGGCCGGGAACTCTTTGCCGATATCAACAATGACGTTGCGATTAATAAACGTGTGGTGGGTGACAGTAATAATGCCTTACCGAATGATCGCAATATTACCCTGACGATTGAAGATACTGCTGCGCTTACCAACAGTGATTACAGCTTTGTGATCCAGCCGAATTCCTTGAATTATGTGGTTACTCGTAAGGGCGACAATACGGTAGTGACCCAAGGTACTTTAAATGGCTATTATCCTACGACAATTAAATTCGATGGGTTGTCGCTAAATCTAAATGGCGGCTCTTTTCAAGGTGGAGATACATTTGACCTCTTGCCCACTCGCTTTGCTGCACAAGATTTAGCCGTTACGTTAAATGACTCTGAAGCGTTAGCCTTTGCGTCACCGATTCGTACCTTGGCTGATTCGGGCAATACAGGCAAAGGTCTTGCTACTCAAGGCGAAATTTTGTCAACGGTGGATGTTAACGGCAACTTATTGCCGGCATTTGCCGATGCTGGTAGCTTGGCACCACCTCTGATTATACGGTTTACGTCAGCAACAACGTATGACGTTCTGGATAACTCTGACCCAACCAATCCTATCGATTTAGACCCACCGATGCGGGATAGATCTTACATCCCAGGGGTCACTAATTATTTGTTTTCTGAGGATCCCGGCGAGCGACTTGTTTCTGCGTCAGGCGGTTCATTGGGCTTACCCGATGGCAGTGTTGCTGGCACATTAGCGCCAGGTGCTCCTGCACTGAATAACAGTTATCCAGGCGAATTACTGCGTTTTTCAACCACTGATCCTGTTAGTGGCGCAATTTCTACTCGAACCGTTTCGACTTCCTACAATGCTAGCGCTGCACAAACGGCAGCGTTACTGACTTCAGTCGCAGGTGTCAGTGCCAATGCGTATACGACTGCCGAAATCACTGATTTCAATATCAGTAGTTTTGCTTCTCCGCTACAAATTGCGGTAAATGGGCAGACACTCGTTGAGTATGATGCGGGCGCTATAGTATCAGGGGTGCCTGACCCAACTGTAGATGAAGTTGCTTTTAATGATTATTTAGCAGAACAAATTAATAACAACACTGTTTTGCGTGGGCAAGGCATGACTGCTGTGAGTGCTGTTGATCCAGTGAGTGGTCAACCAGAGTTAAGACTTATAGCGAGTAGTGGCGTAAATCTGGATATCCGCTTGGAGGCTGCTGCTGGGGATTCACTCTCTGTAAACGATGGGATCAACAGCAATGTGCGTCTTACCGGTGTTGGTGCGGGTTCGCAAAGTGCGATTACTGTCGGAGGCCGCATTGATGTGACCTTGTCTGATGGCGTGGATATGACAACATTGCCAACCACCAGTCAGCTTTTCGGTGACAGTACGGCTGCTGACTTTGCCAAGTCTACCTACCGTGGTTATCAAATTGCTTTGCAAGGTGCGCCAGACAGTGGCGATACCTTTACCGTTGAATTTAATAATGACGCCAGTTCGGATAACCGCAATGCGCTAAAAATGGTTGCCCTTGAAACCGAAAAGCTTGTTGGCGGTAATCGCAGCCTGTCGGATGCCTATGGGCAAATGGTCGAGCGCGTGGGTACACAAAGCAGCCTTGCACAAACCAATACCAATATCAGCAAAAGTCTTCTGGCTACATCTCAGGCGAATAGAGATTCCGTTTCGGGTGTGAACCTTGATGAAGAAGCTGCAAATCTGATTCGTTTTCAGCAAGCCTACAATGCTAATGCTCAAGTGATCAGTGTGGCACGAGATTTGTTTGATACTTTACTTAATTCGCTTTGATTTTATAGCGTCAACTTTTGGCTAGAAATATTCGCCTGAGATATTTGAGAGAACAGCATGCGTATTTCCACTCTCCAAATTTATAACATTGCAGATGTCGGTATTGCTGATGCGCAAACAGCTATTAATAAAACCCAAGAACAGTTGTCCACGGGTAAACGTATTCTTACGCCTGCGGATGATCCTGTCGGTGCCACAACGGTATTGCAGATAAGTCAGGAAATAGCGAGAATCGAACAATACGAAAAAAATATCGATATTGCCGAAAATACGTTGCGACTGGAAGAAGAGACATTATCAAGTGTTACCAACTTGATTTTCCGCCTAGAAGAGTTGGCTACTCAGGCGGGTAACACGGCCACGTTGAGTAAAGATGAATATCAGACGCTAGCTGCTGAAGCAGACGCGCGGTTGGATGAATTATTAGAACTCACTAACACTCAGAATGCTTCCGGTCAGTATATTTTTGCCGGTTATCAAGGTGGGGCTGCACCGTTTGAAGATACCGGTGGTAGCGGTTTTCTTTATAAGGGTGATGAAGGTCAGTTATCCATAAAACTCTCAAAGAGCACCTCTGTTGGCGTTACTGACTCAGGTAAAAGACTATTTGTGGATGTGCCCAGCGCGCAAAATACCATTACCACCTCGACCAATCCTAATAATGTTACCTATCCTGGCGTAACTATTACGTTGGGACAGGTTGTAGATCAAACTGCGTATGACGATTTTTATCCAAAGGATATGGTTGTTACCTTCAATGATATTAACGCAGTATCGCCAGCCGATCTTAATTTTACTGTGACAGAACGTGACACTGGGAAGGTCATAGTAGCTAATCAGCAGTATCGCCCCGGAGATCCTGTTGTTGTTAACGGCGTTGAATTTTCCGTCAATGGTGTACCAGCCTCTGGCACTGCGGCCACGCCCGCAACCATCGCATTCGGTAGTGATGCGGTGCAAAACTTTGCCGGTAATGAAACGGGTGAGACATTAACCATTCGTGTTGGCGGCGTAACAGAAACGCTGACTATTGGCAGCAATATAACGAACAATGCGGATTTGGTCGCTGAATTATCGAGTGCGACTAATGCGCCGTTATTGGCCAATTTAGGTGTTACCGTTAATAACAGTGTTATTCCGCCGCAACTAGAAGTGCCCAAAGGGATAAACTTTACCGTTGATCCATTCAATAGTAGTGGTACCAATATTAAGGCTGCGCTCGGTATCAATAGTGGTTCTACGTCAATAAATGGCGTGCTCGCACAGCCCGGTGATCAGTACTATATAAATTCATCAGATACCCAAGGCTTGTTAACAACTGTTCAACGTTTTACTGATGCATTACGCAATCTAGGTGATACGCCTGAAAATAAGCAAATACTTAGTCAAATTGTCGCGGATACGCTGGGTAACCTGAATAATTCTCTTACCACTATTCAGGGGGTTACCAGTGAGATCGGTGCGCGTTTAAATACACTAGAAAGTGTGCGTAGTCTGCAGTCTGATTCCAAACTGCTGAATCAAGAAGTGCTGTCTGACATACAGGATCTGGATTATGCAGAGGCTTCTACGCGTTTGTCTTTGTCGCAGTTAGTGCTTAGTGCAGCGCAGCAGAGTTTTGTTAGGGTAAGTGGTTTAACTCTATTTCAGTTTTTATAGCTTTTAGTGTAGAGCGCCTTTGGAAAGTTTTAACGAGACTCGCTTTTAATAAAGAGATTAGGTTGGAGCTAGGTGTACCTCAATAAAGGTCAGTAGAATACTAACGGTTTGCGTTATAGCTCTTTAGCGCTTTGCTATTTTTTTGTGAGTTTTTCAGTGTACTTTTGATATTGTTCTGCGTCTTTTCAGCCAAGAGCTGGATCTTTTGTTGGATATCCCGTATCTGCTTAAAGCTATCGCTTAGTTTTTTATTCTCTTCATCGCTAAACTGTAAATCTTGACTAGTGTTAGCTAATTTTTGCAGTAGCTCGTCCCTGGATTTTAGTGTGCTTTCGATATTTTCCCACTCTTGATTTTCCGCCATCGATAACATTTTTTTCGAAAGACTTAGTGCTTCTTCCAACTGGCTATTGGCCGTCTCAATGTTCACATGTTTCTCCGTTTTTCCTGAATGATTTTGTAAAAGTTTATCACAATCTTTTGTGTACGGTGTCAGAGAGTTTGGTCCAACAGTCTAGCTAACTTCATGTGTATTTTCTGTGCATGTTTTTGCCGCTTTTGATGAAATAAAAGCGGAAGCTCTTTGCCGTTTCGACTTGCCGCTTCCTTTGCAACTTCTTCAATATTTATTATTCATTTATAAAAAGTCTAATAAATACAGGCAGTTAAAAAAGAAAATGATAATTGGCATGGCGGTTGCGTTAGAGCCTATAACAAATGCTCTTTTGCGATATCTGCGAAGTGCTGTAGTGGCTTGTCTAAAACTTGGTTTATGTACCACTGATTTTTAGACAGGAATGATGTCGCTACATTTTCACTGTCGAGCAAGAGCAACGTTGTTAACGCTCTAGCGTAGTCAACACTGAATTGACGCGTGAGATCAGAGCAGTAGAGCTTAAAGCGTAATCAGGAGAATAGTTATGCCATTGGTCATAAACACAAATGTGGCAGCATTAAATGCCCAGCGTCAGTTAGTACGTTCTGGTGGGGACATGAGCGAGGCCATGGAACGTTTGGCTTCAGGAAAGCGAGTTAATACTGCGGCAGATGATGCTGCTGGTTTGGCTATTTCCAATCGCATGACTTCACAAATTCGTGGTTTGAATCAAGCAGTACGAAATGCTAACGATGGTATTTCACTGATTCAGACCGCTGAAGGTGCGCTAGACGAAACAACAAATATTTTGCAACGCATGCGCGAACTGGCGATTCAGTCGGCTAACGGTATCTATGCTGACGTTGACCGTGCAACGCTAGACGCTGAAGTTCAGCAGCTTAAACTTGAGCTGGATAGAATTTCAGATACGACCACCTTCAATGGCCAGCGTCTGCTAGATGGCAGCTTGGGTGATGTTGCATTGCAAGTTGGCTCGGAAGCCTATGAAACGATCAGTTTCGGCATCACAGCGATGAATACTGATACGCTGGGTGGTCAGGCAGCAGGCGATATTGTTACCGGTCCAATGTCCCTGGGTAATATTTCGCAAGTTGCATTAGGCGATATCAAAATCAATGGTCAGGATATCGGCAGTTTTACGAGTGGTTCAATTACGGATATATACGATGGCCAGGTATCTACCGGTTCGCTTTCCGATATTCTCGCGCAAATTAATGCGAATGTAGCGAACGTGGAAGCGGATGCATTTGTCGAAATGGTTGCTTCTACAGATGGTACCGGGATTATTCGAGGTTCAGATGTTCTTACCATTACCTTAGATTCTAGGAATGGTACGCAACAGGTTTATAAAATAAGCGATACAGGGTCTATCGAAGAGTTGGCAGCAAAGATCAGCGCCGTTACCGGTAGTGTGATTAATGCTGTTACGAATGACGACGGGCGCCTGCAAATTACATCCGATGAAGCCGCAAAGATTTCCTTTTCCGGTACTGGATTGGGTGCCGCGACTGGTTTTGCAGATACTAGCGCTAAAGAAGCTAGCCTCTCGTTAACGGCAACTGACGACAACGGTATATTGGTTGATATTGCGACAACCATGACGATTGCTCAGCGTGGAATCTTCCAACTCGATGAGCGCACTGCTGCCGGAGATATTCTGGGCGATAACCGGGCTAGTGGTGGTACCTTGGCTGAAGGTGATGTGCTCATCAATGGGGTGACTATTGGTGCCGCCACTGGCGCCACTGCATCCGCGAAGGTGATTGCGATTAACCGCGTTTCGGACCAGACCGGTGTGGTTGCGCAAGTGGTAACCGGTGTAACAGGCGGTACAACCTCAATTCAGTTGAATTCTATCAACGGTACCGAGATTACGGTGGACTACCAGGCCAATGGGTCAGCGGCAACTTTAGGTATTCTGGAAACGAATATTGCAGTCAGTGCAGGTTCTACAGTGGCGAATATTGAAATAGGTACAGTGGATGGCGCACAGAAATCACTCAATATTATTGATAACGCTCTGGAAACGATTAATGCCATTCGTTCAGAAATGGGTGCGGTGAATAATCGTCTGGAGTTTACGATCAATAACTTGATGAACGTAGTCGAGAATACTGAATCATCGCGTTCACGGATTATGGATGCGGATTTTGCTGCAGAGACGGCAAACCTGTCTCGGGCACAAGTGCTACAGCAAGCATCGCAAGCCATGCTCGCGCAGGCCAATGCGCAGCCGCAACAGGTGCTGCAACTGCTCAATAACTAACTTTATTCGTTTGACCTCCAAAGCCGGACATTCGTCTGGCTTTGTTTTGTATGCCTGTACCGGGCTAGAAAGCGGTTTGTTGAAGGATGATTTAGTTGCGTGTAACTTTTTTATAGCATTTTTATATTAAAAATTTTTTTTTATTCAATAAATCATAACTTATTGAAATATATAGAAAAAGCTTCTTTATGTTGGGTTGAGGCCCAATTGCTCCTGCCTGAAAATTAAGTCTAAAGTTTTCTTTTGTTGCGTCGATAACCTAGTCAGAAGTGCCTGAAGCATGAATTTCCAAACTGTTTGGAGGCTTCCAGGGACCTTTTGGGCTAGTCCAGTGACTGGCGTTAAGCAATAACCAATGGTAGGAGGCTCCAATGCCTTTAGTAATTAATACAAATGTGTCTTCGCTGAACGCCCAGCGCCAGTTGGTGAAGTCTGGTCAGGACTTAGATCAAGCCACCGAGCGACTCAGTTCAGGTAAACGAATCAATACCGCTGCGGATGATGCTGCCGGTCTTGCTATCTCTAACCGACAAACCTCTGCAATCTTAGGTTTGAATCGTGCGATGTCGAATGCCAGCGATGGTATTTCGTTAATTCAGACTGCTGAAGGTGCTCTGGAAGAAACTACAAACATTCTGCAACGTATCCGTGAACTGTCCATTCAGTCTGCTAACGGAATCTATTCCGACACTGACCGCGCTACTCTCGATGCTGAAGCACAGCAGTTGGTATCGGAGCTAGACCGTATTGCAGAGACTACCTCATTTAACGGCCAAAAAATCCTCGATGGTTCTTTGGGTGATATTGCGCTTCAGGTTGGCTCTAATGCCAACGAAACCATTGATATTAGTATCAAAGGCTTTGGTTCAGGGTCACTTGGTAGCGGTGTTGGCGGAGACATTGTCACTACTGCGTTAGATTTCGGTGATTTGGATGGTCTTAATGGTGGCACCACTGGCGATATTAAAATTAATACCGTTAGCTTGGGCAGTTTTACCGCATTTGCGGGAGCCATTGTGGATGGTAACCAATCAACGGGTGGCCTTGGTGATGTATTGGCTCAAATCAACTCCAAACTTGGAACTGTAGAAGCGACCGCTTTTGTTGAGGTTACCGCAACTGCTCAGGGTACGGGTATTCTTCAGGGTGGTAACAAACTTGTGTTGACTGCGGTTAACCAAGATGGTTTGCAGCAGACTTACAATATTAGTGGAACCAGTAGTTTGGAAGAGCTCGCTTCTGCAATTGGTGAAGTTACGGGTGGTGTAATCTCTGCGAAGGTTAATGCTGATGGCTTGCTAGAAATGACATCGGACACAATGGCACAGATCGCTACCAGTGGTACGGGCGCTTCTACTGCCATCGGTAAAACCGATGCCACAGTTACTGCAAAAATGGTACTGACCTCGACTGATGGTGCAGAAATTAAGGTTGATATCGTCGCTTCTACGGCAGCGTTAGCGGCAAACGTTGCCGATGCATTTGGTATTAACGAGCGAACAGCCGCGGGTGATATTAAACAAACGGATTCTGCTGCTACCTTTGGCACCCAGCTTAACGCGGGCGATATAGTTATCAATGGTGTTGAGATTTCTGCTTGGACCGCAGCATCGCTGACCGCAGCGATAGCTGCTGTTAATCGGGCCAGTGATGAAACTGGGGTTATTGCCTTTGTCAGCACAACAACAGGTTTCTCTGATGGTGCTCGAGGTATCGTGTTGAACTCTGTTGGTGGGCAAGAAATTTCCATTGACTACCAAAATGGTCGCACAGAAGCCAACTTCGGTGGTATCTACGAGACCAATAACTCTGGGGCCGCAGGTAAAACCATTTCCAATATTGACATCTCAACTGCAGCGGGTGCGCAGTCTGCGATCGACGTAGTAGATGGGGCGCTTGAAGCTATCAACTCCACGCGAGCAGACTTGGGTGCGATCAACAACCGGCTCGACTTTACTGTGAGTAACCTGATGAACGTGTCTGAAAATACTGCGGCCGCGCGGTCACGGATTGTCGATGCAGACTTTGCTGCAGAAACAGCTGAGCTATCTAGAGCACAGGTACTGCAACAGGCATCCTCCGCGATGTTGGCGCAGGCCAACGCCCGACCACAGCAGGTCTTGTCGCTACTCCAGTAAGTTGAGCGCTAATCGCTGGAGGGCTGGAGCCCTCCGGCAAATTATACAGGTGAGCCCATGAATGAAGTTATATTGACTCCGCAAACAACCGCCTCTGCGGTTACGCGTGCTTCATCTCTGGGTGCTGCTGGGCAGCGAGTGTCTGGTGCAACCACTAATCCGGCTGATGCCGGCAAAGTGTTGCCGCCAGCGCAAATGCCGCCTTCGGCCCAGACGTCCAGCGAACCTGTCGCGCCAAAAGAACCACTGGAAAATGTTGTTGCTCAAATGAATGATTATTTACAGGCAGAGCAGCGCAATCTGGAGTTCAACGTTGATGAAGAGTTAG
>JBNKHI010000054.1:0-23635 GCA_050290265.1 Cellvibrionaceae bacterium | reverse complement strand
TTCCCATGAATTGAGCCTGGATTTGATGGGGGCGGGCGAGCGCCTTTGCTTAATGCCACTTTTCGCCAAAAAAGTTCCGAGTAACCCGGTTACCGTCATGGGCCTCACATTTGATAACCCAATTGGCCTGGCGGCTGGCCTGGATAAAAATGGTGACTATTTCAATGCATTAGGCCAGTTGGGTTTTGGTTTTGTGGAAATTGGCACTGTTACTCCAAAAGCTCAGCCAGGTAATCCAAAACCGCGGATGTTCCGCTTGCCTGAAGCTGAAGCAATCATTAATCGTATGGGCTTCAATAACAAAGGCGTTGATCACCTCGTGAACAATGTGAAGCATCGCCGTTATGAAGGCATACTGGGCATCAATATTGGTAAAAATAAGACGACGCCGGAAGAAGATGCACTGGATGACTACCAGATCGCAATGCGTAAGGTCTATGACTACGCAGACTACATCACGATTAATATTTCCTCACCGAATACGCCAGGCCTGCGCAATCTGCAGTTTGGTGAAAATTTAAAGAATCTGCTGGGTGGTTTAAAAGAAACACAGAAGGAACTTGCCGAAGAATATGGGCGTTATGTCCCCATCGCAGTGAAAATTGCACCAGACATGACGTCTGAAGAATTGGAAAGCGTTGCCGAGACTATTAATAACGTTCGGATGGATGGTGTTATCGCCACCAATACCACGTTGGCTCGTGACGCCGTGACAGGTATGGAGCACGGCGATGAAGCCGGCGGATTAAGTGGTGCTCCACTAACTGATGCGGCTACGGAAACTATTCGTGCACTGCGTTTATTCTTAGACAAAGATATTCCAATTATTGGCGTGGGCGGGATAATGTGTGCCGAAGATGCGGCCGAAAAAATCAGTGCGGGAGCCAGTTTGGTGCAAATTTACAGTGGTTTTATTTACGAAGGCCCAGGCCTTATACATGCAGCTGCAGATGCAGTTGCTTCGCTAAACAGGCAGGACTGAATAGGGGTTATTGCTTAGACACTGAAATGGAACGCCCCAAAAGAGGCGTGGCTCAACGCCGATAAGCCTCTTTTGGGTGTTTTATACGCTGTTCTAGACAGTGATTGTCGAGTGGACAATTTATACGTATGTGTGCGATTAATTGTGGGTATGCGTGATCTTAATGAATATTGCTTAATTTTTGAGCTTGTGCCATCCGGTTATAGCCACTCCAGTGATCTTCACGGCCTTCGCGCCAGCCACTGATCCATTCGTGGCGAGCTTCACCAACGTCGTGAGGGCAATCAGTGCGAGATCGTCCACCGACACCGGCCATATAGCCTTTGGAAAATGCACGTTCAGTGTGGTTACGTTTTTGGCTTTTCATAATCTTTAATGCCTCTTCGTCAATACGTAGTACCAGAAATGGGTGTTAAATGATTTCGCAAACGCAAGGCCTTGAGGGCACTATGCCTTTTGCTGATGGTGTAGAACTCCTCTGTTGATAAGCGTTAATGTTAAAAGTAAAAGTTAATCGTTTGTCTAAATGCCCAGGGTATCTCCAAATAATTCAGAGCTATCCAAGGTTTTGGAACCAACGTCGTAGAGCTTTGCTGTTAAGGGGGAGGGCTGGCTCCCGGAGTCCTGAAACACACATGTTTGTGCCAGGTTTATACATAAAACAAAACGCTACGCGCACAAATGTGACCACTTGTATTCAATTAGGTTTCGTTTAACGGCAATTCAAAAGTAGACTGTTCAGTTGGGTGTTGATCTAGGGCTGAGTGAGAGATCTTTCGCATCATAGACTTAACATATACCTTAACTAGCAGATTAAACGTCCGTGAACTAATCAGTAGGAGCTTTGATTAGGAGTATAGTAGGTAAACCCTGCTACACATTGCTCTTCCAAACGGTATAAGCTGTTTGGTGAATGTTCAGTACACCAAAAAAGCCAGGGTGTTGTGAATGATTTATTTTTTATATAAGACCTCTGGCTTATTGCATCCAGTGATAGGGAGCTAGAAATACCCTCCGTATCGCCTTCTAACGAGTTGATTTCATGGCACAAACGTACCAATTTTTTGCAACCTGCCCAAAAGGCTTCGAAAGCCTGTTACTGGAAGAATTGACCGAATTACAGGTTGAAAGTCCAAAACAGACCGTTTCCGGTGTGTTTTTTCAGGGTGATTTAAAATCGGCCTACCGAGCTTGTCTTTGGTCAAGGCTTGCCAATAAGATCTTGCTGACTTTACTGGTGGCACCTGCCGAGGATGGTGAGGCTATTTACAGTGCCGCCAGTAAAATTGCCTGGGAAGAGCAATTGTCACCTCATGACACATTCTGTGTCGATTTTACCGGGACTAACCAGGCGGTAAACAATACCCAGTTTGGGGCCCTTAAAATTAAAGACGCCATAGTGGACCGTATCCGCCAGAAATTGGGCTCGCGTCCGTCGGTGGATAAGGACAATCCTACTTATCGGCTAAATGCGCGGTTGCACAAGGATCAGATAACGATCGCCTTGGATCTCTCGGGTGAAAGCCTGCATCGTCGGGGTTATCGTACTCGTCAGGGCGCTGCATCAATGAAAGAGAATCTTGCTGCCGCTATTTTAATGCGCGCAGATTGGCGGGGTGTGGCGGCCCGTGGCGGAGCCTTGCTTGATCCAATGTGTGGGTCTGGCACGCTGCTCTTAGAAGGCGCACTGATGATTGCTGATGTCGCGCCAGGAATTTATCGCCGGGAGTTTGGTTTTGAAAACTGGCTGCACCATCAAAACGATGTATGGCTTGAGTTGCGTGAAGAAGCGCTGCAACGCAAGCGTGAGGGCTTGAGTAAAGAGTGGCCCGAGATTCGTGGTTACGATCAGGATTCGAGAGTCCTAATGGCGGCAGAATCCAATATCCAAAAGGCAGGTTTAACCGGTCATGTCCGCGTCATGCAGAAATCTCTAGATAGCTTTACTCGGCCGACCCATAAATCTCTCGAAAATGGTTTGATTCTTACAAACCCTCCTTACGGTGAACGTTTGGGTGAAGTGGATGAATTGAGACCGCTTTATCAGCTGCTAAATCAGAAATGTGTCGATGATTTTATGGGGTGGAAATTGGGTGTATTCACCGGTAATGAATCTTTAGGGCGTGAAATTAGAATTCGACCAGAAAAACGCTATAAGTTTTTTAACGGTAAAATCCCAAGTCAATTGCTCATGTTCAATTTGCAGCCGGAAAATTTATTTCGTGATAAGCGCCCGGAAGCGAGTTCCTCGGAAACTGTCATCAATACAGATTCGCCCTGGAATAACGTAAAGCCTAAAGCTGAAGTCAGTTTGTCTGAAGGTTCGAAGATGTTGGTGAACCGGCTTAAGAAAAACAAAAAACAGTTTCAAAAATGGATAAATAAGGAAGGTATAGAAGCTTATCGCTTATATGACGCTGACATGCCTGAATATGCGATTGCTGTTGATGTTTACGGTGATGAAGTGCACGTCCAAGAATACCAAGCGCCAAAAACTATCGATGAGCAAGCTGCTGAACTGCGGTTCAAGGAAGCGTTGGCCGCTGTTGCCTACTACTTTGAGGTGCCGGTTAGTGAAATTGCGGTTAAACAACGGCAACGAAATCGTGGCAAACAGCAATATGAGCGGATGGGTGAATCCGGAAAGCCATTAGTTCCCGTACAAGAGGGGCAGGCAACACTGCTGGTTAATCTCTGGGACTATTTAGATACTGGCCTTTTTCTAGACCACCGGCCAGTGCGCCTTAAAATAGCTGAGTGGGCGCGGGGAAAGAAATTTCTTAATCTGTTCTGCTACACCGCGACTGCGACAGTGCATGCTGCGCTGGGTGGTGCCAGTCAGAGTGTCAGTGTTGATATGTCGCGAACCTATTTGGACTGGGCCAGGAAAAATTTTGAAGCAAATAACGTTAATGTAACACGTCACCAGTTAATCCAATCTGATTGTGAGGCCTGGCTGCAAAAGTGTAGAGAGCCTTTTGATTTGATCATGCTGGATCCGCCGAGCTTTTCCAATTCAAAGCGAATGGAGGGGGTGTTAGATATTCAACAAGATCAGGTGAAATATGTGACTCGTTGTATGGATTTACTGAACCCTGGTGGCAAACTGATTTTTTCCAATAACCTCCGTAGTTTTACACTGGACCCGGTGTTGGAAGACAAGTTTCAGGTTGAAAATATAACGGCGCAAACACTGGACCCTGATTTTCAGCGTAATAAAAAAATTCATCACTGCTGGATTATTCAGCATAAAGTCTGATTGGCGTCGAGCTAATGCTATTTGGTAACCAATGATTGATTCAAAAAATGAAAAAGTTAAACCGTTTGTCGTTAACAGCAAATTTGAACCGGCAGGCGATCAGCCGGCAGCAATAGCGGGCTTGGTTAAGGGCATTGAGGCCGGTTTAGCGCACCAGACATTATTGGGTGTGACCGGTTCGGGTAAGACGTTTACTGTTGCCAAAGTGATAGAGAAAATACAGCGCCCAACGCTTATTATGGCTCATAACAAAACCTTGGCAGCACAGCTCTATGGTGAATTTAAAGAGTTTTTCCCCGATAACGCCGTGGAATATTTTGTTTCCTACTATGATTACTACCAGCCAGAAGCCTATGTGGCTTCGTCTGACACATTTATTGAAAAAGATGCATCCGTAAACGAACATATTGAACAAATGCGCTTGTCTGCGACGAAAGCGCTAATGGAGCGAAAAGACACCATTATTGTCGCGACGGTATCTGCTATTTATGGTTTGGGCGACCCCGACGCTTATTTAAAAATGGTATTGCATTTGGTTCGCGGCGATCAAATTGATCAGCGTGCTGTGTTAAGGCGTCTTGCTGAACTGCAGTACACTCGCAATGATATGGATTTTCATCGAGGGACATATCGCGTCCGAGGTGATGTGATCGATATATACCCGGCGGATTCTGACGAGTTGGCTGTCCGAATTGATTTGTTCGATGATGAAATTGATAGCATCACGGTGTTTGATCCGCTCACGGGTGCGGTGTCACAAAAAGTCCCGCGATTTACTATCTATCCAAAGTCTCATTATGTTACTCCGCGCAGCCGCATTCTGGATGCCATAGTGCAAATTAAAGATGAGCTGAAAGTGCGTAGCGAGCAGTTGCGAGAAATGGACAAACTGGTTGAATTGCAACGTCTGGAACAACGTACGAAATACGATCTTGAAATGATGCAAGAGCTCGGCTACTGCAATGGCATTGAAAATTATTCACGCTACTTGTCAGGCCGGGACCCAGGGTTACCACCACCTACGCTTTTCGATTACCTGCCGCCGGATTCATTACTTGTGATTGATGAGTCCCATGTGACGATCCCCCAAATAGGTGGTATGTATAAAGGGGACCGGTCGCGTAAAGAAACGTTGGTTGAATACGGTTTTCGATTGCCATCTGCACTTGATAATCGACCCATGCGCTTTGAAGAGTGGGAACGCTTAGCGCCGCAAATGATTTTTGTGTCGGCGACGCCTAGTAAATATGAAGAGGAGCACCAGGGACAAATTGTCGAGCAGGTGGTTAGGCCTACAGGGCTAGTCGACCCTGTGCTTGAGGTTAGGCCGGCGGGTAATCAAGTAGATGATGTTCTTTCCGAAATTCATAAGCGAGTAGCAGTGAAAGAGCGGGTTTTGATTACCACCTTGACGAAACGTATGGCAGAAGATCTGACTGATTACCTGCAGGATCACAATGTCCGTGTGCGCTATTTACACTCAGACATAGATACCGTTGAGCGAGTAGAAATTATCCGTGATTTGCGCCTTGGTGAGTTCGATGTATTGGTCGGCATTAATCTGTTGCGTGAAGGTTTGGATATGCCAGAAGTATCTCTGGTGGCTATTCTTGATGCAGACAAAGAGGGTTTCCTCCGCTCAGATCGCTCGCTGATTCAGACTATTGGTCGTGCAGCACGTAACGTAAACGGCAAAGCCATTTTATATGCCGATAGAATTACCGGGTCAATGCAGCGTTCTATTGATGAAACAGAGCGGCGTCGTGCAAAACAAATAGCCTTTAATGAAAAACATGGTATTACACCAGCCGGGATTACGAAAAGTGTGGCCGATATTATGGAAGGGGCACATATCCCGGGCACTGGACGTAAAAGCCAGAAGCGTGTGGCGGATAAGAAGAGTCGTTACGATATCGACAATCTGGAAGGAAAGGATACTTTTAAGATTATTGCTGAGCTTGAAAAAGCTATGCATGCTTGTGCTAAAAACTTAGAGTTTGAAGAAGCTGCCCGCATTCGGGATCAGATTAAGAAAGTGAAACATAAAGCTCAGTAGAATTAGAACGGGAATAAAGTATGGCCTTTGAATTGCCTGAAGATATTCAGGGTATCGTAGATGAGTTGCGTGAATTGTCGGAATCTGTTCCGGTTCCTCTGGAGCTTCCTAGCGAAGATGATCTAATTGTTGTTGAAGAAGAAATATTGCTGCCGCTACCCAAAGACTATAAATGGTTTCTGTTGACCGTTAGCGATGTGGTCTATGGCAGTATTGAGCCATTAACTGCATCTGACCCCGGTAGTTATAACCACCTTCCCGATGTTACCGCCCAAGCTTGGCATGATGGCTTACCAAGACACGTTTTTCCCGTGTGTCGTGATGGTGACGGCTACTACTGTATGGATGCCAATGGCGAAATCTATCAGTGGCAAGGGGATGAGTTAGGTGAAATGGTCTTCGAATCTATCTGGGACTGGGCCAGAGAAGTCTGGTTGGAATACTAGGCGTTTGTAGATTATGGCTGTTTAACCTTATTTATATTTTAGGTTGTAGGGTGTCGCTTAATATTATATAAATAGCCCTATATAAAATATGGTTTTAAGCTGTAATTCAACGCAAGAGATTCATTTACAGCTATGCTTACCTCGACTCTTTTACTCTAGAGGGTCATTTTCCATGGATTTTACGTTGTAAGGAGGCTTCGCGAACAAGCTTCGTGATTTAGCTTGTGCTATTCATTAATAAATGAACGCCCATAGGCGTAAGGTAATAAGTTGCGATGCTGAACAATATGTCGGTTAGAAAAAAGATTCTTCTGTTGGTCGCTATCCTTATAGGTTTCCAGGTCATATCTTCGCTCTTCAGCATTAAGATAATAAACGGCATTAGCAGTGAATTCAGTAATGTAAAAAACCAAGAAATGCCGCTGGTTGCACTCACCACTGACATAACAATTCAGCAGCTAGAGCAGGCTGTCGTTATTGAAAAAGCATTGCGGCTGGCAAAGCTGGATGCCTCAAAGCAATCCCTCCCAGAGTTACAACAGAAAGTTATCGGGTTTGGAGGAATGGTTGACGATCAGATTTTACGGGGTCAGAAAATTCTTGCCTCTGCTAAATCTCATGCGCTTAGCGAGGCCTTGGCAAAAGAACTTGCTGCACTTGAAACGAGTTTACAGGATTTGGAGCAAGAGCATTTGGTCTTTCAGAGGGACGTTGAAAAAATAATGGCAGCCCTTAATGCTGGAGAAACTGTTTCGGTTGCCACTTTGTTAGCGGTGGAACAAGGGCAGGAAAAACTTGATGGTCATCTAACAGAGATGCTGCATAGTCTCGAAATAATGTCTAACCACACACTCGAAAAAGTCCTGGAAGATGAAGACGCTGGCGTTCATTTTCTGATAGTTGCAGCATTAGCTTCAGCCATTATTGGGGCATTCCTTTCTGGTTTTATTATTAGGAGCATTGTTGGTCCAATTACGACTGTACTCGCCAATCTTAAAAGTATGGCTGCAGGCAATGGGGATCTCACTGTACGCTTACCTGTAACTAGTCGAGATGAAATTGGTGATCTTTCTTCTGCATTTAACGAGTTTGTCAATAAGTTGCAAGTAATGATGATTGATATTTCCAGGGCTATTGAACAACTTGCAACCGCTACAGAAGAAACGTCTGCAGTAACCCAGTCGACAACTGAGAATGTTGCAAACCAAAAGAATGAAACCATTCAGGTTGCTACGGCCATCAACGAAATGACGGCAACTGTACAGGAAATAGCAACCAGTGCAGAAAGCGCGTCGCAGGAAGCGCAGATAGGAAGCCAGCAGTCGTTAACCGGTAAGCAGGTTATTGGTGACGTTGTCTCTACCATTAATAAATTGGCGAGTGATATAGAAAACTCTGCTTCTGTTATTTTAACGGTTAAGTCTGGTAGCCAAAGTATTGGTACGGTGCTTGACGTGATTAAAAGTATTGCTGAGCAAACTAATCTGCTAGCACTCAATGCTGCTATTGAAGCGGCGCGGGCAGGAGAGCAGGGCCGGGGGTTTGCCGTTGTAGCAGATGAGGTGCGATCTCTTGCTCAGAAAACACAACATTCTACGAAAGAAATTGAAACCCTGATTTTGGACCTGCAAGCCGGGTCGGATAATGCTGTTTCTACCATAGAGCAGAACCGTTCTGGTATACAGGCGCTAGTGGATAAAACGGTGACTGCTACAGAGTCGTTGGATATTATTGCGCACTCAGTATCCTCAATTGCAGAAATGAATACTTTAATTGCGACCGCAGCAGAAGAGCAAAGTCATGTGGTGGAGGAGGTTAATCGCAATATTCACAATATACAGCAAATCTCTGAGGAAACTGCTTCAGGGTCGTTGCAAGTGTCCCAGGCCAGTAACGAAATTGCACAATTGACCGAACAATTAAGGATGCAGGTTAGTCAGTTTAGGACAGCCTAGGCTTTTTAGCTACGCTCGCCGTTGATACTTTTGTTCATGGGAACTCACTGAGTGCCTCAATTTGTTGTAATAAGAAAATAAACATCACGCCGGCACTTTAATGTCATGGTACCGAAGATGCGGCCAGCGTGATGTCTGTTTCTAGAGTATTAAAACCAAAGGCTAATACCAATGCTGTATACAATTTCGGAGGTGGCGCTGCCTTCCGCTTTAGCTAAGTCTTTTCGCTCTCCCCAATAATTGTTCCAGTTGATACCAACATAGGGCGCTATTTCTGGGCGTATTGCGTAGTTCAGCCTTAAAGAAAATTCAGTATCTGAAAAGCCTTTCCCTATTTCTTTTTCGTCGACTGTTTTGTTGTAAGCGTTACCGCTCAACTCTGTGATCGCTATCCAATGCTGGCTAAACATCCATTCTCTTTCAAGTTGAAAACTCCATCGGGCGATACCATCGTCGGATACTGATAGATGGGTTTCTGTTTCAAAAAAGTAAGGAGCGGTGCCTTCAAATCCTATCACAGCGCTATAATCAACTGGGTTAGGGCGAATATTTTGTCGCAATCCGAATTGTAAATTCCAGTAAGGCGAAACAGCTTGGTGATATAACCATTCAAGCTCTAGATCTTCAACATTACCTTCGTGATAAACCACTTCGTAATTTAACCATAGCTTTTTAAGATCATGCCCCAACCAGGCATTACCTTCTAATAAGGTACTTTGATTGTGCTCATCACTAAATTGCCGCTCAAAGCGGTCTATTTGTAAAAAGCTGATTAATGGGTCTGCTTTGCCACCTGCTTGTGCCGGTAGAGATACTGTGCCAACGGCACAAGCGGTGAATACACAGGACGTCAGAGTTTTAATCACTTTGTTGTGTTTTGTTGTATTCATTACACGGCCTCCACGCGAACTTCGCGCATCATGCCGGCCATGTGATAGAGCAAATGGCAATGGTAAGCCCATCTGCCCAGTGCATCTGCCGTGACTAGATAGCTGACTTTTTTGCCGGGTTGTACCAGTATGGTATGTTTACGTGGAATATAGTCTGGGTCGCCGGTTTCCAGTTCACTCCACAATCCATGTAAATGGATTGGGTGGGTCATCATCGTATCGTTTACTAATGTGATGCGGATACGCTCACCATGTTTCAATATGATTGGTTGAGAGTCCGCATAGCCAACCCCATCGAATGACCACATGTAACGGGCCATGTTGCCGGTTAAATGCAATTGGATCTCTCGGCTGGGTTGGCGCTTGTCTTGGGTTGGATAGTAATTTCGTAAATCTGAATAGGTAAGTACTCTTCGACCGAAATGCTCTTTATGTTGGCGTAGTCCGATACCCGGATCGTTAATGCCATTCACTGGAATGGCTGTTTGCATATCCGTCTGTGGCCCTTTTTCTGTTTCTGCATGGATGATATCGGCATTGCTGCCCATCCCGGCAAGGCCAAGTTTGGGTGACATCATTGCACTGTGATCCATTCCTTGGTGATTCATCGTGCTATGGTTCATCGCGTTTTGATTCATGTTGTCATGATTCATGGTTGCGTGGCTCATTGCGGTAGGATCCATGGCGCTGTGATCCATCTCTCCATGGTTCATGTGACTGTGATCCATCGTATTTTCATTAGCGTTGGAATTGTGGTTCATTGCAGAATGGTCGGTTCCACCGTGAGACATTGCGCTGTGGTCCATGCCCATGTCACCGTGAGTAAGTATGACGGGAGGGTCCATTTCTGGAATGATGTCGGTTTCACCGTCACGGGGTGTCAGGCTCCCCCAGATAAAACCGCTGCGGTCGATGCTTTGCGCGAATATGGTATAGGCTTTGTCATCCTTAGGTTTAACAATCACATCATAGGTTTCCGCAGTGCCAATGCGGAATTCATCAACTGCCACCGGTTTTACAGGTTGGCCGTCCGCGGCAACGACAATCATTTTTAAGCCGGGAATACGCACATCGAACAATGTCATTGCGCTTGCGTTAATAAAGCGCAGGCGGATTTTTTCGTCTTTGGAGAAGAGTCCTTGCCAGTGATTGGCATTGGTATTGCCGTTCATAAGATAGTGATAGGTGTAACCTGTCACATCGGCTATATCTCGGTCGCTCATCCGCATGGTGTTCCACATCTTGCGTTCTTGCCACATACCAGCAAAACCTT
This sequence comes from Cellvibrionaceae bacterium, assembly GCA_050290265.1. Classification (GTDB taxonomy): domain Bacteria; phylum Pseudomonadota; class Gammaproteobacteria; order Pseudomonadales; family Cellvibrionaceae; genus JBNKFV01. The sequence continues at coordinate 12,774 of JBNKHI010000054.1, read as the reverse complement.
TTGCTTTTATATCGGCAAAGGTATCGCGCAAAGTGCGTTCTTGACGGTTGTAATAATGGCTGACCTTTTTCAGTGTGGCATAGATGCTTTCTGGCGCCTGGTCGCTCCAATCAGACAGCATAACAATGTGTTCTCTATCACCCTGTAAGGCGCCGGTGTCCTTACCCTCAATAACTATCCCGCCGTAAACGCCAGTTTGTTCCTGAAAGCCGGAGTGGCTGTGATACCAATAGGTGCCTGTCTGCCGTGGGGTGAATCGATAAGTAAAGGTCTGTCCAGGCGGGATGCCATCGAAGCTTAAGCCCGGCACGCCGTCCATTTCATAGGGAAGAATGATACCGTGCCAATGAATCGATGACGTTGTATCCAGCCGGTTAGTGACATGTAGCGTAACTTCTTCGTCTTCTTTCCAATGGAGAGTGGGACCAGGTAGTGAACCATTAATCGTTGTCGCGCGTCGTGTTGTGCCTGAAATATTGACGTCCTGATAACCAATGGTTAAGTGAATTTCATTGCCTTGTAATACGTCCGGCTGTCGGGAGGCTTTAGCTGGCAAGCTCGCCAGGCTGGTAGAGATTCCTGTCGTGATTGGGAGTAAGGGTAAGGCTGCGGCACATTTAAAGCCGTGGCTTAGGTGTCTAAATAAATTGCGTCGGTTGACCGCCCCTAAAGTGTTTTGGTTGTCCGTTTGCTGAACATTGTCACCGTTCATGGTGCGTACCTCATGGAATGATTTTATTCGCAGTCGCGCTGAAAGAAGCCGCAGTAAACCGGTTAAAAGCGACTGCTTGATAGTTAAGTTGCCCTGGGTTTCGTCAGGGTGATTATGCGAAATCGGAGGAGGAGGGGGGTCTGAGCAAACGATCGGTATAGGCTACTGGCTGGCCAATGTTAATTGGTAGATGCAGCTGGTGATTGGTGGAATGTTGCGTTTCCAGAATATCCAGCGTCAACGCCATTGACTGATGCACCTTGCAGCAGTCACAAACGTCGCCACAACTGGGGGAAGTGTCGGTATTTGCGTGGTGCTCATGTCCTTGGAGGAGGTTGCCGGGCAGCTTCTTAATGGTGGGTGTGAGCTCCGACGAGGCAGTTAGACATTTGTTGGCAGATTGCTTAGCTAGCATCGCATCGCAGTGCTTTTGCTGTTCGTCCCCATGCATTTGGGTGGCCGGCTTATCCTGCATTCCTATGTGTGAATCGCAGTCTCTTCCTTTTCCTATGGACGCAGAAACAAGCCCTGTTTGCAACGCAAATAAGGTAATTAAAAACGCAATGAAAAAGCGCGAAGCCTTGATCCTACTCATCATTACCCGATTGTAGTCAATCGAATGCCGTATTGTCAGTTTTTTTGCTGTACTTTTCAGCAGATTATTCTGCAATTTACCGCCTGTCATTGTTATTAATATATGGATATACGTATTTTCATATGTATAATTGAGTCAATAATGCATTAATGCTGCTGAGAAACTGTATCAATGAATGCCGTGCAATGGTTTAAATGTCTCGCTGATCCAACGCGACTCTATACGACGCTTTTGTTAAGTGAGATGGGAGAGCTTTGTGTGTGTGATTTGGTGACGGCGCTTGAACTTAGTCAGCCAAAAATTTCCCGTCATCTTGCACCTCTGCGTCTCTGTAATATTGTTGAAGACCGGCGTGACGGGCACTGGGTGTACTATAAATTAGATTCTCGATTGCCAGCTTGGGCTATTGATAGTTTGAAATTAGTCCTCGTTGCGGAAGCGCAAACATTAAAACCTATGATAATGCGCCTAAAGAAACAGGCTTGTCGGGCATGATTGTTTTGCAGCAGTCGCTTAACACTTTCCCCTTTGGAAATCGGTATTCAATCTTATGAAAATATTGTTTATTTGTACGCATAATCGGTGTCGCAGTATTTTAGCTGAGGCTATAGCCAATCAGTTTGGCGGTGGTGTCATCACGGCAGTGAGCGCTGGTAGCCAACCCGAAGGTCATGTACACCCCTTGAGTTTAAAATATCTGCAAGCCTCCGGAGTGAGCACAGACAATTTACACAGTAAATCCTGGGATGTTTTTGAGTCGGACCAAATAGATGTGGTTGTTACAGTATGTGATAGTGCTGCCGCCGAAGCGTGCCCATTATGGTTGGGTGATAGTTATAAAGTACATTGGGGGCTCCCTGATCCGTCACGACTTGATGGTACCGATGATGATATTGAACAGGCCTTTTTGACTATCATTAATGTGCTTAAAAACCGAATTAAAAAGTTGCGTACCGCCATTGCTGAAAACAAGCCAATGTCTGAATGCATGCTGTTACTTGAACAGCTTGGTGAGGAACTGGTTAGTTTTACGTAGATTGCATTAATTTCTGATTGTGTTGTTAAAGGTTTTTAGACTAATGGGCATTTTTGAGCGTTATTTGTCAGTATGGGTGGCAGGATCTATTTTGCTGGGGCTTTTATTGGGATCAACAGTTACAGGCCTTTTTCAATGGTTTGCAGAGCTGGAGATAGCCCATGTGAATATTCCAGTGGCTATTTTTATTTGGATTATGATTTATCCAATGATGATTCAGGTAAACTTTAATTCGTTGAAGCAAGTGGGTAACAATCCGAAAGGGCTACTGTTAACGCTGGTTATCAACTGGCTGATCAAACCCTTTACCATGGCCGCTATTGGTTGGTTATTTTTCCATGTGGTTTTTTCCGATTGGGTCGATGTGAAAACGGCTAATGAATATATTGCCGGGATGATATTGTTAGGTGTTGCGCCCTGTACGGCAATGGTTTTTTTGTGGAGCCAGCTTACCAAAGGTGATGCTAATTACACGTTGGTGCAGGTATCTGTGAACGATGTCATCATGATTTTTGCATTTGCACCAATCGCTGGATTTTTATTGGGGGTTTCGGATATTTCTGTACCTTGGGGTACGCTGGTGTTGTCGGTTGTCTTGTACGTTATTCTGCCAATGGTTGCTGGGGTGCTAACTCGGCAATTACTGGGCAACGATAGGGCTATTGATCGGTTTGTAAATAGGCTTAAGCCGGTCTCTGTTTTTGGTTTATTGGCGACTGTGGTTTTGCTCTTTGGGTTTCAGGCGCAAACCATAATGAGTAAACCCTTAGCTATTGTTCTGATAGCGATTCCTTTGCTAATACAGACCTATGGTATTTTTATTGTTGCTTATGGCAGTGCTCGGTTATTAAAACTACCCCACAATATTGCTGCTCCGTCGAGTATGATTGGAACGTCAAACTTTTTTGAATTAGCTGTAGCTGTGGCGGTTTCTCTGTTTGGTTTGCACTCCGGTGCGGCGTTGGCTACCGTGGTTGGCGTGTTGGTAGAAGTACCCGTTATGCTGACGCTAGTTGCATTTGCCAATCGGACTAGAGACTGGTTTCCTGCTAATAGCTGACTGGCCTGCCTTCCTGGCTGCGAAGCGATCTATCACGGATGAGTATTAAATAGAGCTTGCCGCGGACTTGAACCGCGGTCCCTACTTAGCTCCACTTGTCGTTAATGTCCTGATTGAGTGTTGGCGTATTACGCAGCTTTCGTTCTTTGTTGTAAACCTTGTTGTAAACCTTTCTTCCCCCCATTGCTGTTTAAATGATTTTGGCTATTGGCTAGGTTGTTTGATCAGGCAATGCAGGAATCCGTTATCAAACGACGATAATTCTTTTGGGCACCTTTTGACGGATTTCCATAGCGGAGCTCTTCGCCCACTTAAGTATTGATGAGTCGTAATAATACCGATCAATACACCAGCGAGTGTTTGTTTAAGTGTTCTGTCCTGCACTTTTTCCGTTTTCAAAAAAGCACGTAAATCTTCGAATTCATCTAATCGTAGTAACTGGTCTTTCTCCCGGCTGGGGTCGAGAGGATGTGGCGTGGGTGTTTTGATGCCCGGGGAGTTCTTGTGCATTTGGTGTTGATGTTGAGATTGGCTTGGCTTGCCTATCAACCTGTTTCAAGTCGGTAATCATAAGGCTTACAGCTATCCACGCAGACACATAGACAGCCGAATCGTATCAAAGGTTAGGGAATTGACCAGGATTGGAAGGTGAGCTTATAATAAGCTTTGCTTACTATATTCTAAAGGGCTGGCATGCAAGATATTTCAGATAATCTTGGGTTTTTATTCAGCGATATTTCGCGATTATTCCGACAACACTTTCAAGTAGGAATGGAGGAATATGGGCTTACCCTGGCGCAAAGCCGGGTGTTGATTCATGTCGCCAGATTCGATGGTATTAAGCAGGTTGACTTGGCCGATATTTTGGAAGTTCGGCCTATGACGCTGGCGCGCTTGATCGATCAGTTAGCCAAAGATGGGCTGGTTAAAAGGACTGCGGATGCGAGTGACAGGCGAGCGCATTTAGTTGTACTTACCGAAAAGGCCGGCCCTTATTTGCAGTCCATCATCAAGGTGGGCTCCAGTGTCACCCAAAATGTTTTGGGAAATTTCACTCCAGAGGAAGTCAGTGCATTGCAAAGTGCGTTGAAAAAGTTACGTGTGAATCTTTGTAGCCTGTAACTCAACTAGAAACGTTTCGTGTTATTCCCTTATTGCTTGTAGGTTTTTTATGACAGATTCAGACGTTAGCTCGGCAACCGGTATTCGTTCCAGTCAGTTTCGACGCGTTGTCTTGTTACTTGTTGTCCCAGCAGTTGTTGTTATCGTGTCGGCGTTAGTCTATTTACACGGTGGGCGTTTTGTCGAAACAGATAACGCCTACGTAAAGGCATACAAAACTGCGATCAGTACAGAGATAGACGGTGTGGTGACCGATGTCTATGTCGAAGAAAATCAAACGGTTGCCGAAGGTGATCCATTGTTTAAATTGGATGCTAAACCTTATCGGGTAGCGGTGGCTAAGGCTGAGGCCAAGTTAGCGCAAGTGTATACAGATCTTTTGGCGACAAAAGCTAATTATAGTGAGAAACAAGCTGAAATTGCTTTGGAGAAAACCAAATATGACTTTGCATTGCGTGAAGAAAAAAGGCAGTCAAATTTGGTTAATGATCATTTTATTTCGGCATCAAATTTTGATCAGGCGCAACAAAATGTGCATATCACGGTGCAGCAGATTGAAATTTTAGAAAAAGAATTGCGAACTCTGGAGGCAAAGTTAGGGGGAAGTGCTGATGCACCGATAGAGTCCCACCCTAGTTACCTGGCGGCACTGGCCGATTTAGATGAGGCGACATTGAATCTGGAGCGGGCTGAGATTAAGGCGCCGGTTGCCGGTGTTGTGACTAAAATTCCAGAAAAGGGGCAGTATCTGAAAGCGGGCAACAGCGCGATGGTTGTTGTTGTGACTGGGAACCTATGGATAGAAGCCAACTTCCCGGAAACAGATTTAACTTATGTGCAAAAAGGGCAGCAAGTTGAAATAGAAATTGATACGTTCCCTGGACAGAAATGGAAAGGCTTGGTTGAAAGCTTGAGTCCGGCAACCGGTTCTGAATTTTCGATTATTCCTGCGCAAAATGCGACAGGTAACTGGATTAAAATTGTGCAAAGAGTGCCTGTTCGGATTCGTATTGTAGAGGAGGGTGGTCATTCACCTTTACGCGCGGGGCTAAGTGCGATTGTCACTGTAGACACTGAGCACAAGCGACAGTTGCTCGGTAAGGCTTGGTAGGTTGCCACGATGAATGCTGCGACCAATGTCAGCGACGCCCCGTTAAATCGTATGTTTGCGACGGTTGCCGTGATGCTTGCAACCCTGATGTACACCTTGGATACGACTATTGCCAATGTTGCTTTGCCACATATGCAGGGTTCTCTCGGTGCTAGCCAGGAGCATGTCTCCTGGGTGTTAACGTCTTATATTGTAGCTTCTGCTATTACCATGCCGTTAACGGGTTTTGTTGCTGGCCGGCTTGGTCGTCGACGGCTTTTTATTATTTGCGTCATTGGTTTTACGTTGCTCTCTATGCTTTGCGGCGCCGCGCAGAATATCGGTCAGATAGTGTTGTTTCGGATGTTGCAGGGAGTATTTGGTGCGGCTTTAGTGCCGTTGTCCCAATCAGTACTTCTTGATATTTATCCGAAGGAAAAGCATGGGCAGGCCATGGCTATCTGGGGGATGGGCGTAATGATCGGCCCTATTCTGGGGCCAACACTGGGTGGTTGGTTGACCGAGTATTACAGCTGGCGTTGGGTTTTTTACATTAATATTCCCTTTGGCTGCCTAGCATGGTTTGGCCTGTCATCATTTTTGAGTGAAACCACTATTGATAAAGTGCGGCGCTTTGACATGCTGGGATTTATATTTCTGAGCGTCGCGATCGGTGCTTTTCAGTTGATGTTAGACCGAGGGCAAACGTTAAACTGGTTTGACAGCATTGAAATTATTTTAGAATGCGGGGTGGGAATTCTGTCCCTTTATCTCTTTATTGCGCATATTTGTACCTCTAAAGACCCCTTTGTTGAGCCGGCGTTATTTGTAGATAGAAACTTTAGTGTGGGGCTGATTTTCGTATTTGCTATTGGTATTTTACTGCTGGCTACGATGGCGTTACTTCCACCTTATTTGCAAAGGCTGGGCGGCTATCCGGTCGTTGATGTTGGTTTTATTCTTGCGCCTCGCGGCTTTGGTGTAATGATGGCAATGATGTTTGTGGGTAAATTTTCCGGCAAATTCGATCCGCGCTATAACATCTTTGTCGGCGTCTTATTAATTAGTTACTCATTGGCGCTCATGACTGAGTTTACAAATGATATGGCGCCTTACCATATTGTTATCACCGGGTTAATGCAAGGTGTGGGAATTGGTCTGACGTTTGGCCCATTGTCAAACGTGACTTTCTCAACCTTGGCACAGAAGTACCGTAATGATGGGGCGTCGTTTAGTAACCTTATTCGCAGTATTGGCAGCAGCATTGGTATCTCTATCGTCACTGCTAATTTAGTCAATCAATCCCAGGCTAATCATGCAGCGTTTTCGCAGTTTGTGAATCCCTTTAATCCTGCTATTAAGGAGGCGGTTGAAAAGGGTGTTTACAATTTGGATAGTGTGGCGGGTTTGGCAAAGTTAGACGGCTATGTAAATGAGCAGGCTCTCACCCTGGCATATCTGCAGGATTTTCGTTTGATGATGTGGGTTTCTTTGGCAACACTGCCATTGTTATTGTTGATGCGCGGGGTTAAATTGAGTAAAACCTCTAGCTAAATTTAATACTACGTACTTATCTTTTGGCTTTGCTATGTCGAGCTTTCCCTCTTAGAATTCGCGTACGCGTATAAACCTACCGAATAAACTCCTGGCCTGGCCGTCACTGGGCTTGCATCGAGTTGACTTATTGACTAATATGCCACCGGTGGCAAACGCTTTTTCCTCATTAGGAATGTGTGTTTCCATACTATGAAGTACAAGAATGGGAAGAATAATAATGGTCTTAACAATTACCAGGCGTCGCTTGGTAGCATCTTTCTGGATTGTGGCAATAACGCTATTTTTAGCTGGCTGCGGTCAATCTGATAACGTCGTTCGACTGAAGCTCGCGCATACTCTGGATCCTTTGCATACTGTGCACAAGGCTATGGTCCTTATGGATAAGCGTCTTCGAGAGCTATCTGGTGGCACAATGCTTATCGATATCTACCCTAGCGGCCAGCTCGGTAGCGAGCGCGAGTTGATTGAGCTTTTGCAAATTGGCAGCCTGTCGATGACCAAAGTGTCAGCCAGTCCTCTGGAAGGCTTTGTGCCGGCCATGAAAATCTTCAATATTCCCTATCTGTTTCGTGATGCTGGGCATTTTCAGCGTGTACTCGACTCTGAAATTGGCAAGCAATTATTGCGTGAGCCTATTTCCGCACGTTTGCTGGGGCTTGGTTATTATGACGCGGGTAGTCGCAGTTTTTATTCGACAAAAAAGCCCGTGTATACCCCGGCAGACTTGAAAGGCATGAAAGTGCGGGTTCAGGAAAGCCAGACTGCCATGCAGATGGTCTCGGCGTTAGGGGGTAGCCCAACGCCTGTTTCTTGGGGTGAGCTTTACACTGCGTTACAACAGGGTGTTGTAGACGGAGCTGAAAATAACCCACCAAGCTTTTTCCTTTCCCGTCATTTTGAAGTTGCCCGTTATTACACCCTGGATGAGCATTCTGCGGTGCCTGATGTATTACTGATCAGTGGCTATGTCTGGGAACATTTAAACCCACAGCAGCAAGCCTGGTTGCAACAAGCTGTTGATGAATCTGTCGCGTATCAACGTGAACAATGGCGCATTGATACCGAGAGTGCCTTGAAGGCAGTAAAAGAGGCAGGTGTTGAAATTATTCATCCAGACAAGGCGCTGTTCCGCGAAAAAGTGGCTGGCATGCTTAAGTCATACGAAAACACCCCTCTGGGAGAGGTGATTAAGCAGATTCAGGAGTACCCCTAATGTTAACGACTTTTTTAAATGGCCTGGATCGCGTGTTTCGAGCTGCCTTGGCATCGCTTATTGCTTTGATGGTGTTGTGTGTTACCTGGCAGATTGTTTCTCGTTATTTATTAGGTGATCCAAGTAAGTGGACGGAAGAACTGTCGCGCTTTTTATTGATTTGGATTGGGCTTCTGGGCGGCAGCTATGCCTACCACGTGAAAATGCACTTGGGCTTGGATTTATTGAGCGGAAAGCTGACCGGTAATGCCAAACGCATACATGAGATTGTCATCCACGTTATTGTCATTGCATTTTCAGCCGCTGTTTTGGTTGCCGGCGGTTTGCGTATTGTTCAAATGACAACCGAGCTGAAGCAATATTCTGCGGCGCTTGGTGTACCAATGTCGGTGGTTTATTACAGCTTACCCATTAGCGGAATAATGCTGATTGTGTACGCATTGATTGCTATTGCTGAGGTGATAGCCGATAAAAAATTAAGCGACGCAGAAATCGCAGAGGAACAAAAACTATGAGTGCTGCTGTGTTAATTATTGTTTTTGTTGCCCTGTTGGCGATTGGTGTTCCTGTTGCTTTCTGTATTGGCGTTGCGACGCTGTCAGCGCTATTAATGTCTCTGGACGCTGGTCCCGCTCTGGCGACAATGGCGCAGCGAATGGTGGGCGGACTTAACAGCTTTGCACTGTTAGCCATCCCGTTGTTTATTCTCAGTGGGGTTATTATGGGGCAGGGTGGTATTGCCCGTCGCTTAATTGACTTTGCTAAATGTTTGGTGGGAATGGTTCCCGGAGGATTGGCGTTTGTTAATGTTGTCTCGTGCACGCTTTTCGGGGCGATCTCCGGTTCTGCAGTGGCGGCAAGTTCTGCCGTCGGCGGTTTTATGCTGCCAGAGATGGAGAAAGATGGTTATGACCGCAACTTTAGTGCTGCAGTCACAGCAACCAGTGCAACAACGGGGTTACTGATTCCGCCGAGTAATATTCTCATTGTTTATGCTATCGCCAGTGGTGGCGTGTCAATCGCTGCATTGTTTATTGCAGGCTATCTTCCTGGGTTGCTGGTAGCGGGAATGTTAATGATCGTCTGCGCAATTCATGCGAAGCGCCATAATTTACCTACTGCTGGGCGTCAGGGGTTGCGTAAGACTGCGGTTGCCGGTGTACGAGCTTTGCCGAGCTTATTCCTGATCGTAGTGGTTATCGGTGGGATTATTGGCGGCATTTTTACGGCAACAGAAGCGGGTGCTATTGCGGTTCTGTATGCCCTGGCGTTAGCTTGGTTGGCGTATGGTGAAATTAGTCGAAAAGATCTATATCCGATCTTATTGAAGTCAGCAGAAACCACAGCGATTGTTATGTTTTTGGTTGGCACCTCTGTGGCGATGTCGTGGCTGTTGGCGTTTCACAACATACCCACCCACGTCGCAGAGTTTCTGCTGCACCTCAGTGATAATCCGTTTTTGATATTACTTATTATTAATATCGTATTGCTGTTGGTGGGTTCCTTTATGGATATGACACCTGCCGTATTAATCTTTACACCAATCTTTTTACCTGTGGCCACCCAGTTGGGTATGTCACCGTTGCACTTTGGCATCATGATTGTCTTAAATCTGTCTATAGGTTTATGCACACCGCCTGTTGGCAGCGTGCTATTCGTGAGCTGTGCCATTGCAAAAACCAGTATCGCTAAGATCATCAAACCGCTGTTGCCAATGTATGTCGCAATGATCGCAGCTCTGATGCTAATTACATACGTGCCTGCAATCAGTGAAGCGCTGCCGCGTTATTTTGGTTTAATTCAGTAATCAATTATTGCCGGGGTGCAGCGAAATAATGAATCTGTACATTTTGGTTTTGGAGTTTTTTATATGTGGAAGATAGCGGCCATTGGCGAATGTATGCTGGAGTTGTCAAATCCAAGTGGTAGGCCTTTTGCCCGAAATATGAGCTTACAGTTTTCTTATGGTGGAGATACCTTAAACACTGCTGTTTATTTGGCTCGCTTGGGAATTCCCTGTGCCTACGTGACTGCCTTGGGCGACGATCCCTACAGTGAATGGCTATTACAAGAATGGAAAACTGAAAACGTCGGTACTGACTATGTTGTGCAAATGGCCAAGCGTACTCCTGGCCTTTATATGATTCAGACCGACGCCAGCGGTGAGCGAAGTTTTCATTACTGGCGTAAAAATGCGCCCGCACGTGAGTTATTTGCTGACGCCGATCGTGCCGAAAAAGTATTTCAACAATTAAACGAGTGTGACCTAGTTTATTTGTCGGGTATTACTCTGTCTTTGTATGACGAAATCTCATTGCAGCGCCTGTTTAATGGTTTAGAGCAGTTGCGTAGTGCCGGTAAACGTATTGCTTTTGATGGTAATTATCGGCCTGCAGGTTGGGATTCTCCAGAACAGGCTCAGGCTACCTACCGACGGATTTGTTCAATTGCTGACTTGGTATTGCCAACCTTTGATGATGAATCGATGTTGTTTGGTGACCAGTCGCCTGCCGACACTGCGGCGCGCCTGCATGACTATGGCGTGTGCGAGGTTGCAGTAAAACATGGTGCAGAGGGTGTACTGGTGAGTGAGTCAGGTAACCAGCAGTGGGTCGTAACGACACCGGTTGCAAAAGTTATTGACTCTACGGCAGCAGGTGATTCGTTTAATGCTGGTTATCTGGCAGCGCGGGCTAACGGCTTAGGTGCTGCTGAGGCTGCTGCTGCAGGAAACACGTTGGCGGGCACCGTTATTCAGCATCCTGGCGCAATTATTTCGGAATCAGTGATGCCTCAATTTGAATTTTCAAAGAGCTAAGTAATGAGCAGACAGATCAAGTTAAGTCGTCGAGACTTTACCCGATTGGTTGGGCTGGGAGCCGCGACCAGTTGGTTGTCGAGTTGTGCGGGTGTTAATCCTGGTGAATTAACTGCCAAGCAATGGCTTAGCGCTGACGAGATAAAAGCTTACACAAAAGTTCCGGTGTTCCCCGCAAATGACTTTAGTGTCGAAGATTTTTCAGCTGTTGCTGACGGCCAGTATGATTCAAGTATGGCAATAGCTGCCGCAATTAAAGCGTGTCATGCAGCGGGTGGTGGTCGAGTAGTGCTCGCGAAAGGTGTTTACCGCAGCGGGCCAATCCATTTGTTGAGCAATGTGGAGTTACACATTGCCGAAGGTTCTGAAATCAGCTTCTACACTGATCCCGAGCGCTATTTGCCAGCAGTATTTACTCGCTGGGAAGGCATGGAAATGTACGGTTATTCACCGCTGATTTATGCATACCAGCAGGAAAATGTCGCCGTTACAGGCGGTGGGCGATTAAATGGTAATGCTGACGCGGATACCTGGTGGCCGTGGAAAGGCCCTCACTCTGAACGTCATTGGAACAATATCCCCGGCGAGGATCAAAAGCTTGCCCGTAACAAGTTGTTTGAAATGGCCGAGCAAAATATACCCGTGAATGAACGTGTGTTCGCTGAGGGGAGCTATCTACGCCCCGCATTTATTCAATTCTATGAGTGCCAGTCAGTACTAATTGAGGGTGTAACCATCACTGCAGCGCCATTCTGGCTGGTACATCCAACCTTGTGTAATGACGTCACTGTGCGTGGGGTAACGCTTGCTAGTCATGGTCCAAATTCAGACGGATGTGACCCAGAGTCATGTGATCGCGTTGTCATTGAAGATTGTACTTTTGATACTGGCGACGACTGTATAGCCGTTAAGTCTGGGCGTAATGCGGATGGCCGGCGCTTGAATATACCCTGTCAGAACATATTGATTCAAAACTGTTTGATGCGTGCCGGGCATGGTGGGGTAGTGCTGGGCAGCGAAATCTCTGGCGGTGTCCGCAACCTGCATGCGCGTAACTGTGAAATGAGTAGTCCCGAATTAGAACGTGCAATTCGTATTAAGACCAATGCGTCGCGAGGTGGGGTTATTGAACATATCCGCTATGAGAATATTCACGTCGGTCATGTGCGTGACGCCATTGTGGTCAACTTTTACTATGAAGAAGGGCCAAACGGAGAGTGGCAGCCAACGGTCAAAGATATTGAAATTCGTAATCTCGTTGTAGATAACGCAGAACAGGCTTTCGTGTTACGCGGGTTCCAGGATAACCCGATTACAGGCTTGGCGCTGGTTGATTGCAATATCGCTAATACGGGTTCTTTAGGTGTTATCGAAAACTTAAGTGAAATACAATTACGTAATGTGAGTGTGAATGGCAAGTTGTTGTCAGCACAGGACTTAATCCAATAATGAGATAGCGTAATCGTGAATGATATAAAAGGAACAGCGACCATCAATGATGTGGCTCGTTTGGCCGGCGTTTCCAAACGCACCGTGTCAAGGGTGTTAAACCATTCATCAAAAGTGAATCC
>JBNKHI010000053.1:0-24106 GCA_050290265.1 Cellvibrionaceae bacterium | reverse complement strand
CGCGAGGGTTAATGTTAAATTTAATTCACTGATTAATTGCAGGTATTCTTCGGTTTTTTCTGCAACCGGATCGATAAGTACGGCTTGGCGTGAGGTTTCATCACCCAATAAATAAGTATAAGTTGATGAGGTTTGATCAAACAGTTGTCGAAAAATCATAACAGCTTCTCCAATAGCGTTAGGAGTGATACCAATAACAATGAAATGGCAAAAATTTTCTGCAACATGGGCCCGGCAATTTTTTGACTAAAAAGCTGACTTAACATCATGCCGCCGATGCTAGCCAGCATAATGAATAACAGGTTGTTCCAATCCATCTGGGGTGTGAGTAGTAAATGGCTGACGAAACCTGACGTGCTGATTACGGCAATCACAAAAAGTGATGTGGCAACGGCAACGCGCATATCCAGCTGACTTAAGTAAATGAGCAATGGAACAATCAAAAAGCCGCCACCTACGCCGAATAAACCGGACATAAAACCAATGATGAGTCCACCGGTGATTAGGCCTGTCATACACCGAGGTTTGAGTTGGAATTGCCCTGTTGGACTCATGCGACACAGCAGCCCGATGGGCTTATCACCATCACTTAAATTTCCACGTACAACCATCGCGTCCGTATGTTGTAACTTGCCTTGCTGCCACATCCGCGCAGCAATAATCACAGCGAGCAAACTAAAACCAGTGACTAAAATATTCTCGTTGATTTGTTGTGATAGCCATTTGCCGGCAGGTGCTGTGATCATTCCCCCGGTGGCGAGAAGCAGGGCGGGCGTCCACAATACTTTTTGTCGGCCATAAGCGAGTGTGCCATAAACTGCACTGACGGCTACGGCCCCTAACGCAATTCCCATGGCATCACTTGCGCTCATCGTAGTGAGCAGTAGGAACAACGGCACTGCGAATACCGAGCCCCCTGCGCCAGTTAAGCCCAGGACAATGCCTATGATTAAGCCGATAGCAATAGTCACTGTACTTTCCTTATTTAAGCCTTGGTATTCCAAGGCATACGAGCCAGAATCATCGCCATGGCACAGGTATCGGTAATGCCCGCAAAAACCAAACCTGCGCCGACGAATGCAGACAACAAATAAAACCCACTATGGACTGTGAAGCCAAGAGCTACGCCTAATACCACCAGCAGACCTGTCGTCAAGCGAACCTGTCTTTCCAACGACATAACATTTCTTGTTCCGCGCTGTAGTGGTGTACCTTGCGCCTTTATTGCATTCAGTCCGCCATCCAAAACCACTAGCGATAGGTCCGAACACGATGCTAATTTTTCAACGGCCATGGTTGCGCGTTTACCACTTTGGCATAACAAGTAAACGGGCGTGTTGGCGGCTATACCTTTGTCGCGCATTTGTTTCTGCAAGCGTTCAGGCGTAATTTCTTGAACGGGTAAGTGCAAGCAATTTTCCAGGCATTCTGTTGCCACTTCTGCGGACGTCCGCAGGTCGACCACTAACAGGTCTTCGTTTTGATGCATTTTCTGGGCAAACTCACTCGCCGATACGTTCTGTACACTCATAATAGATCTTGCTCCTAGGGGCAATAAATTGATTTTAATGCTGCGATAACGGCTTTTGCGCCATCGCCATTCAATGAATAGTAGACGGTTTGCTTTTCTTTACGGGTTTGCACGATGTCTGCTTCTCGTAAGCGGGCCAGATGTTGCGAAAGTGCAGACTGGCTTAGAGGAACCTGCGCATTCAGTTCTCCAACAGACAGTTCTTCGTCACCGAGGATGCAACAGATCATCAGGCGATTTTGGTTTGCCAGTTCCTTTAATAGTGCGCTCGCTTCATCAGCTTTTGCTGCCAGTTTTTGCATTTCACACATCGGTTCACCTCCGTTTCGGTTATTGTATTAAATTTATCTAAATTAGCAATATCTAATATATTTGAGTAGAAAAGCGGTTTACAGCAACACGGGCAGTTGGATGCTAAATAAATGTTGTCCAGGCTTTGCGTAAAGGGCTGGCTATCTACTAGTGGTTATGACGTTTGAATGTAGCCACACGACAGTGGTGTGGCTAAATAGGGGGCGAGTACTTGTTATTGCTGTGCTCGTTTTAGCATTATCAACGCCATGGCGGCGATGAGTGTGCAACCACCACACATTAGAATCGCGAAAGGTATCCAGCTGTTGAACTCAGTCAGACTTAGCCAAATAGGCGGGGTGATAAATGTGGCAATAGCCCCTCCTTGATTAAGAATCGCCGCAGCGGATGCACGCTCTTCGGGGTTTGTTACCAGTGGCATTAACATCATCATACAGGCATTAATTGCACCGGATGAAATAAACCACAATGCTATAAATATCATGCGGCTATTTAAGGAGATATCAGTATAAAACGAGAGGGTGCCAAAGATCATTGCGGCGAGAGTAACCCCCAAAAATAAAGGCCGTGGTTGAGTGCCTTTTGATACTAAGTAGCTGATGAAAAAGGAGCCTAGCACCATGATTAGTGTTACTGATGCAATTCTTCCTGATGCCTCGGCAAGATTCAGTTGATGAACGGTAGTAAGGTATGCGGGTAGGGTTGTATTTGTACCCAGGCCTACGCAAACCACAACTAAAAAGCTGGTGCCTAACAGCAGCAATGTGGGGTTGCGGTAGGCGTTACCTATGTCTTGTAGGCGTTCTTTAAATGTTTTAATTGTCTGCATGGGTAGAGCATTGTGCTGCAGTAAAATCAGTAGGCCAACGACAACAAAAAGGACTGCCTGAACAAGAAAGGTGTCACGCCAGGACGCCGTGCCAGCGAAGAGTCCACCGATCAATAGTCCTAAGGCCATACCTATGGGTGTGTAAGTAGACCACAGCGCCATAGCTTGCCCACGACGATTACCATCAGTTGTGAACATTAGGTAGGCGGGCGCAGCCGTGTAGGTAAAAACAATCACTAAGCCTTCGACTAAACGCAACAGATGAAAGCCCAGTAGTGAGGGCATAAAAAAGTATCCAATATTGACGGCGAAACCAATGCTGCAACAGCCGAGTAGAATATTTTTAGCCCCGTAACGCTCGACCGCAATGCTGCTGGGGACCGCAAAAATAGCTGCTGGAATACCAATCAAGGAAATTAACAAACCAAAGTCCCCGGCACTGGTGTTGAATTGCGACGCAAAGTTTTGGCCTAACGGTATAAATTTAGCGAGGCTGGTAGGGCCCATGATGCCGCAGAATATAATCCCGATAATAGAGCTCCAGCTCCCCGGTTTCAAAAAAGCTGTTTGTGTTGGTTGGTGCATCGAAAATTCCTGTAAAAGTTTCACGTTGGCTTCGCTTTGGGGAGGCCTGCGGCGGTAGCTTTATGGTTATTATTAATAATTCTTGCTGATGAAAAGGGCGCCAATTATATAACAAATGTTACTAAGTTTGTAGAACATGCTGCTCGCTTGACCAAAGTAGAGTGAGGTAGTTGATCTGAACTCAATCGATACGTAGGGATTTAGGGGGGGCAAAAGAAAAAGTGCGGGCTGCTTTCAGGTTTATGGTGGCGTAGGAATTTTTTTCAGTCTTAATGATTCATGCGCCATGCAGATTATCTAATAACCAATTGCTTCTTTTGCATACAGATCTATGTTTGTAGATTGTGCAATAAAGCGGCATTTCGCCTTAATTAAAGCGTTAAATCCTGTTAGATGACTATTAGAGATGCAAGGCGAATCTCTATACTTCATACTATCGCCTTAGAGCTATTAGCGTTTTGCTAGCATTACGTCGTAGTTCTCTTAAGTGCAAAATACCCTGTCATCAAATGTCTTTACTCAGTTGTTAAAACAGTTTGAGATTGCGACTCGTGCAGTAGACAGGGTAAAGAATGAAGCACGTGTTAAATTTTGAGGTATCGAGGGGTTAATGGGTATCGACAATCATTTTTACATTGTGACGCTGATTATGATGGTGACATCGGGTGTGATGATGTTGGCTGCGGTGCAAGCCGGACTCCTTAGTTTCTTTTCTAAAACCCATCGTTTGTTATACACATCTTTCTCTATTGTTTGTTTGGTTGTTGCCGGGTATCAGTTGGCAAGTAGCTTTTTGTTAAATGCCAGTGATGTCAATCAGATGCAAAAGGGTCTGCAGTGGCAGACCGGTATGTCTATTCTAGCACTGCCAAGCGTTTTTATTTTTATTGCTGTGTATACGCGGCAAGCAAAACCATGGCTCTGGTTTGTGGGGCTGAGTTTGTTTGCATTTGTACTGCTGATTATAAACTCCTTAGCGCCTTTGGGCCTGCAATATGGCGATACGATAACGTTGTATGCCTTAGCCTCACCTGATCAGCAGCAGTATGTTTATCCTCAGGGTAGTTCGTTTCTGGCAGGCTTAATGTTGCAGTTGAGCAAGTTGGGGCTCATTGTCTGGGTGATGGTTAGACTGGTCCGTTTATGTCTCGAAACTCGAAGTCTGAGTGCGATGCTGCTCGTTGGTTATAGTGTTGTTCAACTTCTTACGTTTGGTTACAGGCATATTTTTGATCCCAGTGATGTGAGTTTGCTCTACTTGTCGGGCTTTTCCGCCGTTTTATTGTCCTTGGTGATGTCGATCATCCTGTATCTGGACTATTTGGATCGCAGCCGACTTCTGGAGCGGCGGAATCAGATGCTTGAAGCAGAAGTGTCCAAGCGACGCCTCGCAGAGTTGACGAATTACAAATGGAAACAGGTGGTTAGTCAGGCTTCACTGGCGATGGCTGTATTTGATAGAGCTGGCAAGTGCCTAACCAGTAATGCCGCTTATGATCAATATTGGGCGAACTGCCTGGAGAATTTTCAGGGTCAAACACCCCTCTTTAACGTACTAAATTTAGCAAGTGAAACGTTTAAAGATGCAAACGGAGCATCGGTAGAAAAGGCGACATTATTAGCGCTAAAAAAAGGGCATACTTACTCTGGTTGGGTGGTCTTAAAAAATGCGTGGTTGCGCTGCAATACCTACCCCGTGTATGACCAGAATGACGAGTTTAAAGAAATTGTTATTTCACACAGGGATGTAACTCAAGAAGAAATTATAAATTTGGCAATGAGCAAAATTGCCAAAATTGGTTTGTTCACAAACTCGCAGCCATTCTTTAATAGCTTGGTGAGTAGTTTTGCCGAAGTTTTTCAAACCCAGTCAGCATTTATTGGGGTGCTCGACACCGATGTCCAGGGTGAGTTAACAATAAAAACGTTGTCTCACTACTCGGATGGGGAAATCGTGGATAATTTCCGCTACCAGCTAAAACATTCGCCATGTGAGCAGGTGTATGGCGCCAAAGTCTGTAGTTACCCATCTGGCGTTCAAGAATTATTCCCCTATGATGAGCTGTTACAAGAGATGGGCATAGAGGGCTATCTAGGTGCCCCTATCTTTGATCCTTCCGGCGGCCCCGTTGGTATCCTTGCAGCCATTGACACACGACCATTGCACCTGATTGATAACAGCTTTCATATTCTCGATATTTTTACCGCAAGAGCCGGTGCTGAGTTAGCACGTATGAAAGCAGAAGAACAAATGCGTCATATGGCATTTGAAGATTATTTAACCCAGTTACCTAATCGAGCAAGGATGCACGAAGAGCTGCAGTCCCTGCTAGCCAAATGTGAGAGTTCGCACTCTCAGGCTGCAATGTATTTACTGGATCTAGATAACTTTAAAACCATTAACGATGGCTTGGGGCATGATATTGGTGATGAAGTGATACGCAAAGTCGGCAAGCGCTTGCGGGACGAATTACCGGCCAGTTGTTTTATCGCACGTATGGGTGGTGACGAGTTTATTGTGTTGGACTGCGATTGCAGTTTGGGCCACCCCGACGTTGAGCGTTTTGCTAATAAAATTCTCGGTTTGATTATGCGCCCCGTGCAGATTGGTGAGCGTATTTTAAGTGTAGGCGCAAGTATCGGCATTGTTGTTTTTCCTAGCGAGTTGCCCACTGAGAAACCCTCGAATCTGGATCTTTTACGCTATGCAGATATCGCCTTGTATAAGGCAAAAAGTACAGGCAAAAATAACTTCGTTATTTTTGAATCTTCGTTACAGTCAGACTTGAATGAGCGCCTGGATATAGAGCGTGGGTTACGTATTGCGCTAAAAGAACACCAGTTGCAGCTGTATTTGCAGCCGCAGATTGATAATGAGGGTGCGGTTATTGGTGCTGAAGCATTGCTTCGTTGGTTACACCCGGAAGAGGGGATGATTCCACCTGATCGTTTTATTCCTGTCGCGGAAGAAAGTGGTTTGATCCTTAAGTTGGGTGACTGGGTGCTAGAGACTGCGTTGGATCTGTTGCAGCAGTGGTCAAAAGCTGGAAATTGTTTTCCAGGAAGATTATCTGTCAATATATCAGCCTGGCAATTTGCACAGCAAAACTTTGTCAATCATTTACAGTACCTCACTACGGAACATAATATTTCTCCCGAACTGCTAACGCTGGAGCTGACAGAAACGGCCCTTTTATCCGATATCAGTGAGGCGAAACAAAAACTTCTGGAGTTGCAAAAACTCGGCTTTAAAATCAGCCTGGATGATTTTGGGACAGGTTATTCATCGTTGGCATATTTACGCGTTTTGCCTCTGGATGGCTTTAAAATTGATAAGGCGTTCGTCGATGAAGTTCGCTCCGGACAAGATCAGCCTTTGGTGGAATCGATGCTGGCTATTGGGCGGCATTTGAATTTAGATGTAGTAGCGGAAGGGGTAGAAACAGAAGCGCAGCGAATTCAATTGGAAAAAATGGGCTGCAGATTGTTTCAAGGGTACTTCTTTGCGCGCCCTATGCCAATGTCCGAGTTTTCCGATTGGTATGAGACAAGAGAAGTGCTATGCGACTAAAAAGTCGTCGGTTACCAGGGAGTCAGTGTTATGAATAAGTATTTTTACAGCTCCCTCAGCCTCGTTAAATGAATAATGACCTAACGGACTTTGCCAATGCCTGCGAATCGAACCATTAATTTAGACCCTAGCTGGTTAAGCCAGCTAGAGTCAGAGTTTTCAAAGCCCTACATGCAGACTCTGCGCTCTTTTTTACGGGAACGTAAACAGCAAGGGAAGGTTGTTTATCCTCCTGGCGAGCAGATCTTCAATGCTTTGAACACAACGCCGTTTGAAAACGTCAAGGTTGTTATTTTGGGACAAGACCCTTATCACGGCCCTGGACAAGCTCATGGGTTGTGCTTTTCGGTCCCGGCTGGCGTGCGCTTACCGCCGTCGCTAAAGAATATTTTCAAAGAAATCGAGCAAGATTTGGGTATTCCACAACCAAAACACGGCTCTTTATTACATTGGGCAAAACAAGGTGTATTGCTGCTCAATGCGACATTGACAGTAGAGCAGGGCGATGCTGGTGCGCATCAAGGGAAAGGCTGGGAGCAGTTTACTGACGTTATTATTCAGCGACTCAATGAGCACCGTTCCGGCATTGTCTTTATGTTGTGGGGCAGCTATGCGCAAAAGAAGGGTGCTTTTATTGATACTGATCGGCACCTGGTTTTGAAATCTCCACACCCGTCACCACTTTCTGCTCATCGTGGGTTCTTTGGCAACCGGCATTTTTCTCTGGCTAATCAATTCTTGCTCAAGCAAGGAGTGGAGGCCGTGGACTGGGGTTTACCTGACAGTAGTGATAAGCTCGAGTAATAATTTTCTGGCCAGCTTGTTGTCAATGGCGTGATTCCTATTGAACTTACAGCCGCCATGTAAACCCAATTCCTTGTGATTCATTTATACGGTGCCTGCGTCCCATTTTTGGAACAGCTGCTCTCATTTTTTTGCCTATCTACACAAAACC
Source organism: Cellvibrionaceae bacterium (assembly GCA_050290265.1). Classification (GTDB taxonomy): domain Bacteria; phylum Pseudomonadota; class Gammaproteobacteria; order Pseudomonadales; family Cellvibrionaceae; genus JBNKFV01. The sequence continues at coordinate 16,323 of JBNKHI010000053.1, read as the reverse complement.
CCTTTTTCTATACTCACTATCGAGCCTGGAGACTCAGGTAATAATAATGATAACAAGCTATAGGTATTTCAGCGTAACTGTCAGTGTCTTATAGCACTCTCGGTTCTGACCCCGTGCTTGCCCATAATATAATAAAAGAATTGAGGCCCATAATGAGATTTTTTAGAGCTAAACGATCTTTTTCACGCAAAGATTTACTCACTATTTCAACCTTAATGTTATCCAGTTCTTGTGCGTTCAATGTACTAGCTCAAGCTAGTGGTAGCAGCAATGATTTGTCCTTATTAGAAGAGGTCGTTGTCACGGCACAGTTTCGAGAACAAAACGTGCAGGACACGCCCATTGCGATAACCGCCATTAGCGCGGACATGATGAACGCTCGTAGCCAAACCAATATTTCTGAACTCGCCAATCAAGCCCCCAGTGTCACGATGAAGCAGCAAGGTTCTGCCTTTGGACCTTCTATGGGTGCCTCTATACGGGGGGTTGGTCAGTACGATTTTAACCCAGCCTTAGAACCAGGTGTTGGTCTTTACGTTGATGACGTGTACTACCCAACATTAACTGGTTCTATGTTTGATCTACTGGACTTGGAGCGTGTAGAGATATTGCGTGGTCCTCAGGGTACGCTGGCTGGTAAAAACTCCATTGGTGGTGCGATTAAGATGTTCTCCAAGAAGCCTGCCGGTGAAGGTGGTGGCTTTATGAGTGCTTTAATCGGGCAGGATCGTCGCGCCGAGTTTCGCGGTAGTACTGACTTTGCTGTTAGCGAAAAAGTGGCTGCTCGTATTTCTGGTGTATTTAAAAGCCAGGATGGCTATGTCGATCGAATCGATTATGGCTGTAAATTCCCTAATAGCGCTGTCGTGCCTATCGGTACTTTGAGTGGCAGTGGCGATTGTACCTTAAGTAAAATGGGTGGCCAGGGGTATCACGCGTTTCGAACTCTTGTGAATTATGAGGCCTCATCATCGTTAAACTTTTTATTTGCTGCTGATTATACAAAAGAAAACCACACTGCAGCGGGTGAAGTCCCCGTTTACGCTGATAAGTCGTCTGTGCCGGTGACCATTCTCGGCGTTCCTTACGATGCTAATCAGTATTGTGGCGAGTACTGTAATTATACACGTTACTCTGCACCAGCTGACCCGCGTTTTGGGCTGGAAGCTACTGTGGGTAGTGATCAAATTGATCATGAAGCCTGGAGTGCATCTTTAGTTACCGACTGGCAGTTGAACGAAGATTTTGCATTGAAGTCGATTTCCGCTTATCGAGAATATGAAACTCAGTGGTCACAAGCGAATGGTGCATCTGCGGCTATTATAAATGTTGGTAAGAATGCCTTGGATCATTGGTTTCTTAGCCAGGAGCTTCGTCTTAGTGGCAATCTGTCTGAGAGCCTTTTCTTAACAGTCGGTGCATTTTATTCTAATCAACAAACTGTTTACTTTACGTTGCAGGATCTTCGCTACATAGAGATCCCTGGTTTCTTGGTAGGTAGTCCGGATCCATTGGCGCCATCTCCATTGCAGTTTCTCGGTGATGATCCGGTTGATGCCGATACTGCGGCAGTCTTTGCGAACTTAAACTGGGATATTACTGAGGACTTATCTGTAAACCTTGGTCTTCGATATACTGAAGAAACCAAAGATTATACGTTCTTCCGTTATGATATTCAGGGCAATGTGCATCCTCGGTTGGGTGGTTTGAATGGGAAAGTCGGTAGTTACGCTGATGAACTTACTGACTATCGTGTAGCTGTAAACTATCGTTTGAATGAAGACTTAATGGTTTACGCGTCGACATCCACCGGTTTTAAAGGGGGTGGTGTTAACCCAAGACCGTTTAGTCCGCCACAAGTGTTAACCTTTAATTCAGAGCAGGTTACCGCTTATGAATTAGGTGTCAAAGGTGATTTCTTTGATAACCATATGCGCATGAATGCGGCAATGTACTTTAATGATTACGAAGATATTCAACTGACATTGCTCAATTGTGGCGGCATCATGGCTAATGATGGTTCTGGCCTTACTTTAGGTGAGTTAGGTGCTGCAGCGCCTTGCGCATTGCCACAAAACGTTGCAGATGCAGAGGTCAAAGGCGTCGAAGTTGAAGCAATGATTTATCCAACGCGTGGAATGACTATCGATTTATCTGTCAGTGTACTGGATTTTAGTTATAAGGATGCCGCAGATGTCAGTCTTATTGGTGTGCTGAATGATGCATCCCCTTATACGCCAGAGAAAAAGGCGAGTATCGGCATTCAATACGAATTTGGTTTAAGCAATGGCAGTACGCTGACACCACGTTTGGATACGTCATATCAAAGTTCTTTACATACAAATGCAACCGTCAGCGCAATTGCACCGGGCGTGTCAGACATTGATAGCTACACGCTGTCTAATTTCCGACTAACCTGGAGAAGTGCCAGTGAAGATTTGGAAGCTGCATTGGAGGTGACTAACTTGTTTGATAAATACTACTTCCTCAGTAAGTTTGATCTTACTGGTGCCGGTGGTGGCATGATTACAGGCTTGCCAGCGCGACCACGTGAAGTGGCATTTTCAGTGCGCAAAAACTTTTAGGTTCGTGTGCTGATCTTATAAATTCTTTTTCTCACTCTGGATTTTGGGCTCTCATGTTGAGCCCTTTTTTTTTTCCAATTTAGTGACTTTTTTGATGTTTTATGGTGCGGTCTAGTGTTGCAGTCGTGGAACGCTTGCTCCCATTCTGGAGCCTATCAGCCTCTAGCGACCTTTCTTATACTGAGCGCTCAATTGTGAATGGTTACATACTGTCACTAATAAAACAGCTATCTAAAATCAAGCCATTTAGAACCAAGCTCTAATCATAATAAGGTTTTATCATGCACGACGTAAAACTCTATCATTGGGAACCCAATGCAAACTCCGGTAAGCCGATGCTTACGCTGGCTGAAAAAAATATTCCATACAGCAGCCACTATTTAGACCTCCTAAACTTTGATCAACATAAGCCGGAATATCTTCGTATTAATCCTCAAGGCACTATCCCGGCGATGATCCATGGCGACAAAGTATTAACTGAGTCGACTGCCATTATGGAATATGTCAATGAGGCGTTTGACGGTCCTGACCTTATGCCAGCAAGCGCGATTGATCGTTGGCGAGTTCGGTGGTGGATGAAATGGATTGATCAATGGTTGGCACCATCTGTGAGTATGATGGGATGGAGCTGGTTTGTGGGGCCATCGGTGCGCAACAGAGATCCGCAAGAATTAGCTGACGCTATTGAGCGCATTCCCCTGCCTGAGCGTCGAGTTGCTTGGCGAAAGGCGATTTATGGTCAATTTTCAGAACAGGAGTTGGCAGCATCACAACAGCGCACCGAAATTGGAATTCGCATGCTCGAGCAGGAACTGAGTCAGCGTGCCTGGCTTGCATCTGATCAATATTCCTTAGCCGATATCAACGGTTTTAACTTAGGGTTTGCGTTGCCGATGTCGCAACCGCATCTTGCGAATGATGAAAAAACACCTCATTTAATGGAATGGCTACGTAAAATTTATGAACGCCCGGCAACGCAAGAAACCTGGGCGAAAGGTCGCACCGAGATTGCCAGTCGCGTGACGTTTTTGCGTCGTCAACAAACGCAACAAGGAGGAGCATCCTAATGGATATGACGTTATACGCCGGTGAACCTAATGGGCCAACACTGACAGTGCTAGCTGCACTAAATGAAACCGGCTTACCTGCCAGAATTATTAACATTGACTTGGCTGCGGGTGAGCGGCATAGCCTTAAGGAATATCAGACACCTGAAGTGGTAATGAGTGTTGAGGGTGAAGGGCCTGTGTTAGTGGTTGATGACCAGCCGTTAACAGATTCGGTTTTTATTGGCTGTTTTCTGGATGAAATAAGTGATTCCCACTCGTTGTTGCCAGTTGATAGCTATGAGCGTTGGCAGGTAATGACTTGGTGTCGCTATATGATCGAGCGGACTGCGCCTGCAGCCGCATTTTTAGGCACTCAAACTTATTTGACTGGTCCATTGGCAGAGCTGGATAGCAGTGGCTTTACGCAGTTGATTGCCAATATTGGCAGCGATGATTTACGTGATCGCTGGCAGGCTGTACGGGAGAATGATTTTCCTGAAGAAAAAATAACGGATAGTAAAAATAAGATCATGCTTGCGGTGGAAAAAATTGAAACAACATTGTCTGCTCAAACTGACCCACAATGGATATTCTCCAGATTTACCTTAGCTGATTTGGAATCTTATGCCTGGCTGGCTGGTATGGTTGATCTAGTGCCAGACGCATTTGCTCAGGCACCATTAACCGTCGAGTGGCTCGCTCGTGTAAAAGCACGTCCAGCGGTACAAAAAGCGTTGGCATCGTCTGTGACGAAGATGCCAGAAAAAAATTGGGCTCCTGGTCCAGAAATTAATCGTTGGGGGTAGGGCGATGCGATCTATTGATTATTTTGATCGAGGGCATGATTTAGACCCTGCCAGGACCTGTATTATCGATGGCGATAAAACCTACAGTTTTTCTGCGGTTAAAAAACTTACGGAACGCTGTGCAGAGGCAATGTACGGTAATGGTTTTAGTAATCAGGACTCTGTTGCGTTGTATTCACCTAATAGCGGTGATGTGTTGATCGCGCTGTTATCGATATGGCGTGCAAACGGTAAATGGATTCCCGTGAATACCCGCAATGCGATTGAGGCAAATGCGGAATATCTTGAATATGTACAGTGTGGCTGGCTATTTTATCACTCGTCGCTTGCAGAGGATGTGCTGGAACTGAAAGCTCGTGTGCCATCGTTAAAACACTTTGTTTGTCTTGATAAACCGTCGCAGGGCGACCCGTCTTTTGCTGAATTTATTCGTGATTACGATGGCACTACGGTCACTGATTTTGGTGACCCTTTTGGTAATATCCATGATTATGTGGGTATCTTTCCAACGGGTGGGACAACGGGGCCTTCGAAGGGCGTTAATGTTACGAACCTCGGTTGGGGAACGATGGTTGAGACAGCCGCTCGTGCGTTCGATGGTCGAACAACAAATCCGGTGACTCTTGTGTCTGCGCCCATCACGCATGCTGCCGGCCCAGTCAGTTTAGCAACGTTGTCGTTAGGTGCGACGCAGGTTATTTTGCCGGGGTTTAATGCTGAGAAAGTCTTACAAAGTGTGGCTAAGCATAAAATTACCCATATGTATTTACCGCCTACTGCGTTATACGGTCTTTTAGGTTCTCCTGAATTAACTAAACATAACCTTTCATCTTTGCGTGTTTTTTTGTTGGTGGGGTCGCCGGTTTCACCAGAGAAATTTCGTCAGGCTGTCGATGTGTTTGGTCCGTGTTTATGCCAATGTTATGGTCAGGTTGAATGTCCAATGATTATTACCTGGTTGTCGCCGGAAGAGGCGTCGGCAGCGGCCTGGGGTGAGCACCGTCAACGCTTAGCGAGTTGCGGTAAGCCAACGTCGTCTGTAAAAGTTGAGATCATGGACCCTGATGGCAAGTTGCTGCCCACAGGAGAAAGAGGGGAGATTGTTGTACGCGGCGCATTAGTGTCGCACAGTTATTTTGAGAAACCGCAAGCCACCGAAGAAATTAGAACCCACGGTTGGCATCATACAGGTGACGTTGGCTACCGAGATTCAGACGGGTATATTTATATCGTTGATCGCCTAAAGGATATGATTATCACCGGTGGATTTAATGTTTTCAGCGCTGAAGTTGAAGCTGTTATCACGGAATTGCCAGAAGTTCGCGAATGCGTTGTGATTGGCGTGCCTGATGAAAAATGGGGCGAGGCGGTTAAAGCAATAGTGGTTGCTGATAAGACGACAGAGGCTGAAATTATTGCTTATGCTAAACAACGCCTGGGTAGTGTAAAAGCGCCGAAAAGCGTAACGTTTGTCACCGAGATACCGCGTACACCGGCAGGTAAGCCTGACAAAAAGTCATTGCGCCAACCATTTTGGGGGGCAGCTGGCGATGGACAAAGTGAGCGGATGGTGAATTGATTTAGTGATACTAGAAATTTAATAAGTAAGTTTTCTTTTCTTGATTTTTACGAGAGAAAAATGCCATGAAAATAATAATAAGTATTGTATTAACCGCTGCAGTGTTGGGTGGATGTTCAGACTCGAAGCAGGAGCCTTCATCGCCAGCAAGTGATTTACATGTCAGCAAAACCAAAACTATTGGACAGTCTGAACTTGCTACTGCCAGTGCCAATGGCGCTGAATGGTTAACTTATAATCGGACGTATAAAGCGCAGCGCTTTAGTCCGAATACCGCGATTAATCAAGACAACGTTAAGGATCTTGGTTTGGCTTGGTATGCTGATATGGATACGCAGCGTGGACAGGAGGCGACGCCACTAGTGATAGATGGCAAGCTGTATGTCACTACTGCTTGGTCTAAAGTAAAAGCTTACGATGCAACAAATGGCCGCTTACTCTGGGAGTATGATCCAGAGGTGCCTGGTGAAACGGGTGTGAAAGGGTGTTGTGATGTCGTAAATCGTGGTTTGGCTGCGTGGGGTGACAACCTTTATCTGGGTACGTTTGATGGCCGTCTGGTTGCACTTGATAGAGAAACCGGAAAGCCAGTCTGGGTAACGAACACCACTGAAGGTAACTGGTCATACACGATTACCGGTGCGCCGCTTGTGGTGAATGGTAAAGTCATTATTGGTAGTGGCGGTGCAGAATTTGGAGCACGTGGTTATATCACTGCTTATGCGGCAGATACGGGTGAGCAGCTGTGGCGTTTTTATACTGTTCCGGATAACCCCGCGAATGGTCCCCAGCCAGAGTATTTAGAAGCCGCCGCAAAAACGTGGAACGGCGAATGGTGGAAACTGGGCGGCGGTGGAACCGTGTGGGATTCTATGACCTATGACCCGGAGCTGGACTTGCTCTATATTGGTGTAGGTAATGGTTCGCCTTGGAATCAGTCTATTCGCTCTCCCGGTGGCGGCGATAATCTATACCTGTCGTCCATAGTGGCTGTGCGCCCAGAAACGGGTGAATACGTTTGGCATTTTCAAACCACACCGGGGGAAACTTGGGACTTCACCGCCACCCAACATATTATGCTGGCGGACCTGACAATCGATGGTCAAGAGCGCAAGGTGTTGATGCAAGCACCAAAGAATGGTTTTTTCTATGTGATTGACCGTGCCACGGGCGAGTTTATTTCAGGTAATAACTTTGTGCCCATGAACTGGGCCACTGGGCTTGATGAAAATGGTCGGCCCATCGAAAACCCGGCTGCTCGTTATGATAAAACAGGTAAGCCAATGGTGGTGACACCGGGGGCCTCTGGCGGGCATAGCTGGAATCCAATGGCGTATAACCCGAATGAAGGGCTGGTTTATATCCCCGCAATTATTGCTGCGCTACCTTACTTTCCGGTGGCCAAAGATTGGAAACCCGGCGCACAGGGTTTTAATACCGGTGCCGATTTCGCTGCGGCGGCGATGCCAGCCGATCCTGCAGCACGCAAAGGCGCGCAAGATGCCACTAATGGTGCTTTGGTTGCCTGGGACCCAGTAACGCAAAAGGAGCGTTGGCGTGTTGATTACCCAACGCCCGGCAACGGTGGATTGCTAGCCACTGCCGGAGATATCGTCTTTCAGGGTACTGCGGGAAAAGAGTTTGTTGCATATTCGGCCCACGATGGGAAAAAGCTTTGGTCGTTTCCAGCTCAGACCGGCATTATTGCAGCGCCAATTTCCTACACTATTGATGGTGAGCAGTATATTGCAGTACTCGCTGGCTGGGGCGGCATCTGGGCACTAGCGCCGGGAGGCATCTTGTCTGACGAAGCGGGCCCAGTGCGCAACGTCAGTCGGCTGTTGGTGTTCAAGTTAAACGGTAATGCGACGTTGCCGCCAGAGCCGACGATGAACGACTTACCGTTGGCTCCACCTGCAGTGACGGCAGATGCCGACACTATTGCTCAAGGTGGCAAGCTGTATGGTGATTATTGTGGCGTATGTCATGGTGACGCAGCAGTGGGCGGCGGTGTTCTGCCTGACCTAAGACGCTCAGGCATGCTGTTTTCGGCGCCGGGTTGGAAATCAATCGTTTACGATGGTTTGCTCAACGATCGTGGCATGGTGTCGTGGAGTAATATCATGACAGCAGAAGACGTTGATACCATTCGCCACTACGTTATTTATCGGGCGAATCAGGATAAAAATTTGGAGTAAACGAAATGATTAAGCTGTACACATCCGAAACACCGAATGGGTGGAAAGCATCCATTACGCTGGAGGAGCTCGGGTTGCCCTATGAACTCCATGCTTTGAAGCTCAGCGAAGGTGAGCAAAAGCAACCTTGGTATTTGAAAATTAATCCCAATGGTCGTATTCCTGCGATTGTTGATGATGGCTTTGCTGTGTTTGAATCCGGCGCAATCATGCTTTACCTGGCAGAAAAAACGGGGAAGTTAATGCCAGCTGATGCACAGGGTAAAAGTTTGGTTACCCAGTGGTTGATGTTTCAAATGGGTGGTGTCGGACCAATGATGGGCCAGGCAAATGTATTTTATCGGTACTTCCCAGAGAAAATACCCGCAGCCATTGATCGCTATCAGCGCGAAGGGCGGCGCTTGTTTGAAGTGTTAAATTCGCGGCTTGCGGATAATGAATTTCTGGCGGGTGATTACTCGATTGCGGATATTGCTAATTGGAGCTGGGCTCATAGTTACGAGTGGTCAGGTATCAATATCGACGGTCTGGAACATTTTCAACGCTGGTTAAAACAAGTCGGTGAGCGACCTGCTGTTATTCGAGGTCGCGCCGTGCCAGCGCCAACAGATTTAGGCGAGCAGGACGATAAAACCCTGGAAGGTGGCAAGAAAATTTTGATTTAGTGTTTGTTCGTCGAGAGCATTCCGTTCCCATGAGGTAAAAGAGTTCATGATTGATTTAGATAAAATTAAAGCTATTGATGTGCACACGCATGCTGAGGTTTCTTGCTGTGATCCGGAAGATCCGGTAATGGGTAAGTTCTTTGATGCAGCGTCATCGTATTTTAAAGTGGACCGCAAGCGTCCCACGATTCCTGAAACTATTCAGTACTATCGTGAACAGCAAGTTGCCTTTGTCATGTTCACTGTGGATATGGAAGCAGAGATTGGCGCTAAGCGTATTCGTAACGAAGAAATTGCTGAGTTTGCGAAAGATAATAGTGATGTCATGATTCCCTTCGCATCGATTGATCCTCATAAAGGTAAATTGGGTGCCCGTGAAGCGCGTATGCTGGTAGAAGAATATGGGATTAAGGGGTTTAAGTTCCATCCGCCTATGCAGGGCTTTCATCCATCCGATCGTATGGCTTATCCGCTGTATGAGGTGATTGCAGAGTATAAGTTGCCAGCTATTTTTCATACCGGCCACTCGGGCATGGGTACCGGATTGCCAGGTGGTGGTGGTGTCAAATTGAAGTATGGTCAGCCAATGATGGTTGATGATGTTGCTGCTGACTTTCCTGATATGAAAGTGATATTGGCGCATCCAAGTTGGCCTTGGACAGATGAAAGTTTATCTATGGCATTGCACAAGGCCAACGTGTTTATCGATTTGTCTGGCTGGTCCCCAAAGTACTTTCCGAAACAAGTGATTCACTATGCGAATACGCAATTGAAACACAAAATGTTGTTTGGCTCGGATTTCCCTCTCATTACGCCAGATAAATGGATTGCAGCAGCAAAAGATGCGGGTTTCCGTGAAGACGTAATGCCCTTAATCTTGAAAGAAAATGCGATAAAAGTATTGGGCTTGAAATAATTTCCTGATGTTACGTGAGACTACTGCCAGCTAACGTTGGTAGGCAGTGGTGTGACTTACGACCAGCTCTTTGATAAAAATAATATTCAGCACTGCCAGCTGATACCAATGGAGAAAACCTCATGGCGTTAACTTATTATCACGCTGAACCCGCTGCAAATTCTTTAAAATCGATGATCCCACTAAAAGAAAAGGGGCTTGACTTTAAGAGTGTCTATGTTGATTTGCATAAATTTGAACAACACCAACCTTGGTTTATAGCTATTAATCCCGAAGGGCAAGTGCCGGTACTTGATCATAATGGAGTCATTATTACGCATACTACCGTCATCAATGAATATTTGGAGGATGTGTTTCCCGAGATACCGTTGCGTCCGCTTGACCCCGTGGGTAAAGCACGTATGCGTTATTGGAATAAGTTTGTTGATGAACACGTTATGAATTTTGTATCAATGCATGGCTGGAATCGCATGATTTCCGTTATTGCTCGCGGTATAGAAGATGGTGATTTTGAAAAACTGATGGAACAAATTCCATTAGCGGATCAACGAGAAAAATGGAAAACTGCGCGGGCCGGTTTTAGTGAAGAACAGTTGCAGCATGCTACCCAGAAAATTGAGGCGGCAGTGGACAAAGTCAATGAACAATTAGGTAAAACAAAGTGGTTAGCAGGGGATGAGTATACGTTGGCCGACATTAACTTTTTCTGCCACTGTGGTGCTATGGTTGAACGTATGTTTCCAGAGCTGGAAATCGCGACACGAGCGCCAAACCTGGTCAAGTGGAGAGAAAATATGTTGGCTCGCCCAGCGGTAAAAGCTGCGCTTGCAATGCCCGATCATACCAATCCGGCGTTGCGTACCTTTACCGGTGAGGCACGTTAATCAATTTGCCGCCATTTATATATGTTAAAGTACTAAAAAAAGAGCCCATTGTAGGGCTCTTTTTAGTTTAATACTGATTGCTAAATTAGAAGTGCATTGTTACGCCAGCAAACAAGCCATCGATGGTGATGTCGCTTTGCAGGTCTGATGTGTCATCTAACTCTAGCGCTGTGCGGCGGAAGCCGACTTCAAAACCGAGATCAACTGCAGATTCAAAGCTGTACATTAAAGAAGCCGATACGTCGCTTAAACTGTTGCCGTCGTAAGAAATAAAGTTACCGTAGGCGCCTACCGCCCAGCCAGTAAAGGGTAAATCAAACTGAACTTTGGCGTAGAGCAGTGGCAGTGTTTCATTAATATCAACAGTTTCAGAAGCGAGAGTTCCACTGGTATCAACGGCTGTGATGTTGCCATCGTACTTACGTAAAGTTAGTCCAAAATCTAAATTTATCCAGTTGTCCAGCACTTCGTAGTAGAGTGTTGCATCTGTGTGGGTCAGGTCTAAGTCTGTAGCCACTTCAGTGTTAGTGGTAAACGTTTGATTATCCAGTGTAAAGTCTTGCGAGATAGTGCCTAACCCCGTGGTTTCCAGGGCCGTGTGATAGAGGCGAATATTTGGAATAATCGGAACTGGGTGTTCCAGTGCGACGTAGTAGTATTCGTTGTTTTCTTCTTTCAGACCTAGCTGGTCAATATTGATACTAACGGCACCTGCATCACCGCTGTAATCACTTTTCCACATCCCCGCCCCGGCATAGATACCTAGTACGGTGTCTGCTTGCGCAAGCGGCGCAGCCAACAGAGCCGATGTAATGCCCATGGCCAGAACATGTTTTTTGAATTTCATAACAGTTTCCTTTGTTTCCCTGGTAGTTTTTGGTGTTTATGTCATATCGGTACTTAAATTTAAGTACCAGTCTATGACATTTAGATAGTTTGCGTTGTTAACGTGATCAAAAAACAGTTTTGATTTTATTTTTTCTGGTTTGGTCATGCTTGTATCACATCAAATGTGGTTTTCACGTAAATGCTGAATAAATGCCTTGCCAGCATGACTGATACTTCGGTTTCGATGATGGATGATACCCAACTGCCGTTTTAATGAAACATTTTTAACCTTGATGATCTGCAACGGTGGTTCAATGATTTGATCCGGCAGAACTGTCCAGCCCAGGCCGATTCCGGCGAGCATTTTTAATGTTTCCATATAGTTGGTTGCCATGGTCGTTTGCATGCGTAACTCCTGTGCTTCAAAAGGCGCAGTAATCAGTTTTGATGTAAACGTATCGAGGTCGGGTAACAGTGCCGGGTACTGGGCCATGGTTGTCAGTGTTATGGCTTTGGGAGCTAGCCTGGCTAACGGGTGATCATCGCTAGCGGCGAACTCCAGGTTATCCAGCCAGAGTGGATAGCTGGCGATAACCGGGTTATTTTCTGGCGCCAGCGTGACGACAGCGAGCTCTATTTGGCCTCGTGATACCGCGTTGTAAGCGTTCTCTGAGCCAATAAAGTCGATATCCAAATCGACGTTGGGGTATTTTTGGATAAAGGTCTTCAATAGGTGGGGAAGCCGATGAAGACCAATATGGTGACTGGTGGCGATGCGGAGTTCACCTCGAATCTCACCGGATAAATCGACAATCATACGCTGGGCATCGCGCACATCCTGCAGTATCCGTTGGGCCCGTGGCAATAGAGTTTGGCCGGCCTCTGTAAGATGTACCTTGCGGCCAATCCGGTCAAACAGCTGGCAACCCAGCTGGGATTCCAGCACGGCAATGCGTTTGCTGATAGCGGGTTGTGTCAGGTGCAGCTTTGCTGCAGCGTCGGAAAATGACTGCAATTCGGCAACACTGACGAAGGCGCTTAGGTTTTGAGTATCCATCTGCTAATTTAATACCATTCCATTTTGTTATTCAAATTATAAAAAATATGAATTTGTTTTATCTAAGGCCCCCGCGTAAAATTCTCCGCATTGTGTAAAGCGCTCGGTTGCTGCGCCATACACTGACTTCACTTTCAGTAAATTAAAGAGATATAACCATGGCCGGAAAAACCCTTTACGACAAATTGTGGGATGCTCATGTGGTTAAGCAGCGCGATGATGGCTCTGCATTAATCTATATTGACCGTCATATCATTCATGAAGTGACGTCGCCGCAGGCTTTTGAAGGACTGCGTCTGGCAGGGCGCAAACCATGGCGGATTGACAGTGTCGTCGCGACGCCTGATCACAACGTGCCGACGTCAACGGCCGAGCGGTCTCAAGGTAACAGTGGTATTGAGGACCAAGTTGCGCGTATCCAGATACAAACTCTGGATGATAATTGTGATGAGTACGGGATAGTAGAATTCAAGATCAACGATCAGCGTCAAGGTATTGTGCATGTTATTGGTCCTGAGTCTGGTGCCTGTTTACCCGGTATGACGATTGTGTGTGGTGATTCTCACACAGCCACTAATGGCGCCTTAGGGGCTTTGGCTCATGGTATTGGCACTTCAGAAGTGGAGCATGTGTTGGCTACGCAATGTTTAGTGTCCAAGAAAATGAATAATATGCTGGTCAAGGTCGAGGGTTCACTGTCCCCCGGCGTGACACCTAAAGACGTAGTACTGGCTATTATTGGCAAAATTGGTACTGCTGGAGGCACCGGTTATGCGATCGAATTCGGTGGTCAGGTGTTTAGAGATATGAGCATGGAAGGCCGTATGACAGTCTGTAATATGGCAATCGAGGCCGGTTCGCGGGCTGGGATGGTGGCTGTTGATCAGACCACTATCGACTATGTGAAAGGGCGTACTTATTCGCCGAAAGCGGAACAGTGGGATATGGCTGTTGAGTATTGGAAAGGCCTGGTTAGCGACGACGACGCAGTATTTGACAAGGTTGTTGAGCTGGATGGATCCACTATTCAACCACAGGTGAGCTGGGGGACTTCCCCGGAAATGGTGTTGCCTGTCGATGCTAATGTGCCAGATCCGGCTCAGGAAACTGACCCTGTGAAAAGGTCTGCCATCGAAGGTGCTTTGAAGTATATGGGTTTACAAGCTGGCCAGAAAATTACAGATATACCTGTAGACCGAGTATTTATCGGCTCTTGTACCAATTCACGAATAGAAGATATTCGTGCAGCTGCGCAGGTTGCCAAAGGTCGTAAAGTGGCCGGTACAGTGAAGCAAGCCATGGTCGTTCCAGGTTCAGGTAAAGTGAAAGCACAAGCCGAAGCCGAGGGGTTAGACAAGATACTGGTCGAAGCGGGTTTTGAATGGCGCGAACCTGGTTGTTCCATGTGTTTGGCCATGAATGCGGATAAATTGGGTAATGGTGAGCATTGCGCATCCACGTCAAATCGTAATTTTGAAGGGCGCCAGGGCTACGGGGGGCGCACGCATTTAGTTGGGCCGGCTATGGCAGCTGCCGCGGCTGTAAAAGGCCATTTCGTCGATGTTCGCGATCTGTAAAAACGATTACTAGATAGGAAGCTTGAAAATGAAAAGTTTTACTCAAGAAAAAGGTATTGTCGCGCCTATGGATCGTGCGAACGTTGATACCGATATGATTATTCCTAAGAATTTTCTAAAATCAATTAAACGCTCTGGCTTTGGGAAAAATTTATTTGATGCATTACGTTATTTAGATGAAGGCCAGCCGGATCAAGACTGTGCCAGTCGTCCGTTAAATAAAGAGTTCCCGTTAAACTTTCCTCGTTACCAGGGTGCGAAGATCTTATTAGCGCGAGAAAATTTTGGCTGTGGTTCAAGTCGCGAACACGCTCCTTGGGCGCTGGATGATTATGGCTTTCGCAGTATTATAGCGCCGAGCTTTGCTGATATTTTTTATAACAACTCGTTTAAAAATGGCTTGTTGCCCATCGTTTTGCCTGCCGATATTGTTGAACAACTATTTGCAGAAATGTATGCGACTGAAGGCTATGAGTTAAGTATTGATCTTGAGGCGCAAACCGTTACCACTCCTTCTGGTGACACTTTTACGTTTACTGTTGATGATTTTCGTAAGCATTGCCTGTTAAACGGTTTGGATGACATAGGGTTGACACTCGAAGACGCAGATGCCATCAGCGCTTATGAGTCAAAGGCTCGTGCTAAAACACCTTGGCAGTTTGGTGCTGTAGTGGTGGATTGATAAGGTTTGAATGGGGGCTAATTCTGCCCCTGTTACTTTTGTAAATTTACTGAATCAAATTTTAACGCGCTAAGCATTTGCGAATACCAACAAGAGGGCTTTTGTTATGTTGAAAAAAACAGGTATGTTGATATCAGCTTTAACTGCGCTAATGGTACTACTATCTCCATTGGCTAATGCGGGGGAATTTACGTTAACAAGTCCGGCTATTGCCTCTGGTTCCACCTTATCCAACACCTATCTTTTTCACGGCTTTGGCTGTACCGGGGAGAATAAATCACCGGAATTACACTGGACTGCAGGGCCTGCAGGTACAAAAAGTTATGCCGTTACGGTTTATGATCCAGATGCACCAACCGGTTCTGGGTGGTGGCACTGGTTGGTTTACAACCTTCCGGTAGACACGCGCACATTGGCTTTTGATGCTGGACAAACGGGTGGTGCGATGCTTCCAAACGGCGCTGAGCACGGTCGGTCTGACTTTGGTACTTATGGTTTTGGTGGCGCTTGCCCTCCACCAGGCGACAAGCCTCATCGGTATGTTTTTACAGTATATGCATTAGGGGTTGATAAAATTGATCCACCAGAGGGCGCTACCTCGGCCCTTATCGGTTATATGATAAATGCAAATAATTTGGCCTCTGCTAGTTTGACCGCGTACTACGGTCGTTAATTAATCAGGGTATTGCTAGCAACTATAACAACACAGGAATGAAAAATGAGTCGTAATGTTTTGGTCATCGAAGGTGATGGCATTGGAATGGAAATTGTTCGTGAAGCTCGTAAAGTCTTGGAGATTATTAACGCGCAAGATAACCTGGGACTGGTTTTTGATGAGGCGATGCTTGGCGGTAGAGCTTACGACAAATATGGTCATCCTTATCCCGAAGAGACGAAAGTGAAAGCGCGTAAGGCTGATGCGATCCTGTTCGGCTCAGTGGGTGGTCCCAAATGGGATGGAAAAACGGAGCGCCATTTGCGACCAGAGCAGGGACTGTTGGATATCCGTGCCGATTTAGACTTGTTTGCAAATTTGCGCCCAGCAATTACTTTTCCGCAGTTGGTTGACGCATCACCTTTAAAGCCGGAATTGGTATCTGGGTTAGATATTTTGATTGTGCGTGAACTGACGGGAGGAATTTACTTTGGTCAACCACGTGGTATTCGTACCAATGATAAAGGTGAAAGAGAAGGTTTTAATACCGATATATACAATGAAACTGAAATTCGCCGTATCGCCAAAGTCGCGTTTGAATCTGCACGTGTGCGTAATAAAAAGTTGTGTTCTGTCGACAAGGCAAACGTATTGGAAGTTACCGTTTTATGGCGCGAAGTGATGGAAGAGGTGGCCAAGGAATATCCTGATGTTGAGTTAAGCCATTTGTATGTCGATAACGCGTCGATGCAACTGGTATTCAACCCAAAACAATTTGATGTGATTGTAACCGGCAACTTATTCGGTGATATTTTATCAGATACAGCCTCTATGCTTACGGG
>JBNKHI010000052.1:0-24158 GCA_050290265.1 Cellvibrionaceae bacterium | reverse complement strand
ACGGAAAAAGATGTGCCGTCGACATCGTTGACTTCCCGGCGTTCAAACTCGTCGTAGCCGGTGACTGATGTCAACACCATACCGCCGAGATCCCACTCCAGTTTTGCGGCAAAGCCTTGTAGTTGGTTGTCGCGAGCCGGGCGCAGATTATCCGTTTCACCGGTCACCGGATTGGTCCAGCTATTGGTCCAGTCAGCATCCTGGTTGTCGCCTGTCGAGTACCAGGGTGGCGTCTCGCCGAAGTTTGCGCCAGTGGGGAGGCGGTATTCGTTGAGTGGGAAGTAGGGCGCGCCGAATTCATCGAAACCGGCCTCCCGTCCGTCGTAGGCTGTTGGCGCCTGGTTGTCGGACTGGTCGTCCACATAGTGGAAGTTTAATAACAGTGAAGCATTATCGGAAAAGTCAAAGTTAACTAGCGTGCGAATCGCCACGACATCTTTTTCACCCAGGGTATCCCCTGGACGCGTCAGGCTTTCCTGCCAGCCCTTGCCGGATTGGTTGGTCTTGAACGACAGGCGCCCTTGCACGGTGTCGGCGAGGCTGCCGCTTACGTAACCCTCCAGTTCAACGTTCTCAAAGCGACCGAGGCTTAACGTAAGGCCACCTTCGAATTCTTCCGTGGGTTTGTTGGAGATAAAGTTAATTTGTCCGGCGGTGGTGTTGCGACCGTAAAGATCACCTTGGGGCCCCTTTAAGACCTCCACCCGTTCCACGTCAAACAAAACCCCACGGCTCATCACAGTGTACGGAATTGCGACTTCGTCGAAATACAGCCCTACGGTGGATGAACTCGACGTGGTGAGATCCTGGAAGCCAACACCGCGAATGGTATACACGGGTACACCTGTTGCGCCGGCGGAGTTCACCGACAGCCCCGGGGTAAAGTTGGCCAGGTCCGTTGCGGTTGTCACGCCCATATCTTTGATTGCACTGCCGGTGAAAGCGTTAACGGTTATGCCCACATCGTTGGCGCTCTGGGCGCGCTTTTGCGCAGTGACGACAATCTCCTCAAGCATTCCCTGGGCGGTGCTTGCTGCTGCTGCGCTTGCCGCGAGCACAGCTACAATAGATTTTCTCAGTACTAACTGACGCTTGGTTGTATTTGACATGTCTTGTCTTCCTCTCGCTTGTGATTTTCTATTTCTTGTTTTTGATTTGTTATTTCTTTCGAATACTTGGATTCAGCCTCCCTCTTGTGCTGTTTGTGTTGTGAGGCACTCAATTACAGGACTTAGTTATTAAAATTGCCCAGCTTGTGATGTTAAGTATGATGAGGGGTAGGTGGATGATTCGGTCGAGCTATTTTTAATGCTAAAAGGGTATTTAAAATAATTTTAGTATTTCTTTTTTCTTTTCGATGCCAGGGCGCTTCTGCTGAGGTGATTGTGATTTGCAGCAATTAAGGTTTTAATTACCTTGACGTCAGGGTACCCCTGATTAATCTGTCTGGACCCTTTGGGTGACAGCCGGGGAGGCATTAATGCACATCAATGAAGCGGCAATTCATCGGATTCAGACCATCGGCCATGAGCTGTTGGAAATGTCGGATATTCATGAATTCCGCAATCAGGCCGCCGATCGTTTATCGCGGTTTTTTTCTGCCTCGACATCGGCTTTTTTTCATTGGGCGGACGCTCGTGGAGAGGTCGCGAAACTCGAAAGAAACGATGTTCTCTTCTGGCAATTATCTTCCGAATATCAGGATATCTACTTTCAGGATGTGTTTCGGGATGACCCTTTAACAAAATGGGTTAATGGTCGAAGGCACTTTGGGGCGACGGCAATGAGCTCCATTGCGTCACAGAACGAACTCAAAACCACAACGCTCTACCGGCAAATTTTACAGCCCAACAAGCAACAGGACATCCTGTTAATTTTATTTGTTGTCAATCAGCGCCTGCTGGGCCATATCAGTCTGACACGCCACCAGAATGCCTCGCTCTTTGGCCCTGAAGATGTACAACTTGCAAATCTGTTGGCTCCCATGCTCAGCGCTGCGTATTCGGAGCACCTAACGCGGCAGCAGTACGCAAAGCGGGATAACATCGTTGACATCCTTGCGTCGTTATTTCCCGGCAGGTTCTTTATGCTATTAAACGAGTCTCGGGAGCTCATTTATCAAAGCAATAACGCCGATGAATTGGTCGCCGACAGTCTGTACCTGCAGCCGCGGATATTGGAGTCGCTTCGGGACAAACTTAAAGAGCCCGCCCGCCCATTTACGCAGCCGGGCCATGCACCACATCATATGCCGTGCTGGGATATGGGCTTTATTCATAGCCCGATAAAAGACCAGGGTGAAACAGTGTCGAGCGCCTTCCGGCATCATGTGATTATTCATAATGGCAAACTGTTTCACCTGGTATGGCTCAATGCAAACCATGATTCGCTTGGTGCCTCGACACAGGCTAGCCGTTACGGCCTGAGCAAGCGGGAAATGGACGTAATCGTCAAAGTCAAAGAAGGTTTAAACAGTACGGAAATCGGCAAGGAGTTGTCGATCAGCCCCTGGACAGTCAAAAATCATCTGCAGTCTATTTACAGCAAGGTCGGCGTGAATAACCGGATTAGCCTGGTGAAGCAATTCTCCTGATTTGAACGTGAACTAATGCTGAAACCAAAGTTCGAAATTTTTAGTTTTATTCACGTAGCAACGCGTCGTAATTTTAAAAATATTTGGCCGGGAGTTTTGCTACTTGCTAGAAGACCAACCCGGATTTAGGTTGGCTCCAGACTAGGCTTAACTCAAAAATTACAGAAAAAACTTGGGTTAAATCAAATATAAAAGAGTGAAGCTGGTTGTTGGCCAGTTCACAGGCCTGCACGAAATCGAGCTTTACAAGGCCTTCTTCTAACTAGCGTTCAGCACCGTCAATATAAAGTAGAACAGGGCCGCCATCAGCGCAGAGCAAGGTACAGTAATGACCCAGGCTGCGGCAATTTTGATCACGGCAGAACGTTTTACCAGCTCTTGGCGATAAATTTTGCGCAAGTCTTTGCGCTCTTTTTTGGTGAGTTCGGCAACGGCTGAATGTTCTTTCAGCTGTTTTAGCATCAGGCGCTTCTCTTTAATCGGCGCGTCTCTGAAGTCGCGGAGAAATTGTTCAATAACTTCCGGATCTTGTTCTTTATGGTGGGCTTTGATGGCGTCGATTTTCTGCTCGTAGCTCGACTTCAGGTATTCACGCAAAAAGCCAACACCAAATACCCCGCCCACGGCAATGTGGGTTGAACTCACTGGCAGCCCCAGCTGCGAGGCCACAATTACCGTAATGGCTGCGGCCATGGCAATACAGAAGGCACGCATTTGGTCCAGTTCGGTAATTTCAGAGCCTACGGTTTTGATCAGTTTGGGGCCAAACAGCATCAAACCTACGGCAATACCTAAAGCCCCAATCACCATCACCCACAGTGGAATCGCTGCCTTCTCGCCAATACCGCCGGCGGTCAGTGCTTGGTTAATGGCAGCCAGTGGGCCTACTGCGTTGGCGACGTCGTTGGCGCCGTGGGCAAAACTTAACAGCGCAGCGGCGAAGATCAAAGGGATGGTAAACAGGCTGTTTACGCTGGATTTGTCGTTGTTCAACGCATCGGCGGCACGGCCAATCAGCGGGCGCACAATGGCATAGATAACGGCAGCGACGGCGGCGCCGACACCCAGTGCGGTCATGAAATCCACTTTCCAGATATGTTTAATGCCTTTGAGCATAAGGTAGGTGGCAAAAGCCCACGCCATCAAGGCTACCAGCAGCGGTACCATTTTCTTTGCGGAGGTGCGCATGTCGCTCTGGTAGGTAATCGTTCGTTTTATAAGGTACAAAAAGCCTGCGGCAATCATCCCCCCCAATATTGGCGAGATAACCCAGCTGGCGGCGATACTGCCCATTTTCGACCAGTTGGCAATACCAAAACCGCCTGCGGCGATACCGGCTCCTAATACCCCGCCCACAATGGAATGCGTGGTCGATACGGGTGCTCCGACCATGGTGGCAATATTCAGCCATAAGGCTGCGGCCAACAGAGCGCCAAGCATCAGCCAGACAAAGGTTTCTGCGTCGCCAATGGTTTGCGGGTTGATAATGCCTTTTTGGATGGTGCCTACTACGCTGCCGCCCGCAATCAATGCGCCCGCGGCTTCGAAGATAGCAGCGATAATGACGGCGCCAGTTAGAGTGAGGGCCTTGGAGCCTACGGCCGGCCCAACGTTATTGGCTACATCGTTGGCGCCAATGTTCATGGCCATGTAGCCGCCAATCATAGCGGCGGCAATCAGTACGAAGTTGTTTTCAACACCACCAAGTGTCATACCTACGTAGAGTATGATGCAGACAATAAAGAAAACCGCGATGCCAAAGCGAAAACTTTCTGCGCCGCCTGACTTGCCCGCTTGTTCAATTTGGTTGATATCTTCGAGTTTCAAGGTGTGCCCCCTTTGGATTGCCATCTATCTAACTGTCGCTTATCGAACTGGGCGCAGTATAACGACCTGTGGCGGAGGAGGAAGGGGTTTATGACTTTATTTTTGTGAACGGTGGCTTGGGATTTTGGGGTTGATGTCCCAAGTTTAGGTACTGCGCCAACGTGCCGATGTGCCAACGTGCCGATGTGCCAACGTGCCAAGATGCCAATGTCCCGGTGTTAGCAATATTTTTGGTGTTATGTACCGCAGAAGGTTTACAACCCATGCTGCTGCGGTGCAGGCGGCTGGGTGTAATGGTCGTTAGACGAGGTGAAATCGTAAGGCGCTGCCAGTAAACCGATCAATTACTTATGGTTCCCGACTATAAACAACAGCCAACCGGCATCCAGATAAATCCTGCCTTGTTTACCCGTCGTTTTCCGAAAAATATACCTCTCCAGCAGAGTCGTTTTGATACGCCAAAATACAGGTTGTTTATACAGTATATTTGGCACGCAGCAATTTTAATGCGTGTTTTTCTGGAAATGGCACGTAAAGTTTGCGCGACTATCCAGAAGGTGCTAAAAATAACCCTTTCCCACCAATGGGTTAGCAAAACCCCGTCCGAAATAACAGGCAAAGGAGGCCAGAATAACGCGCATGCGCGTATTTCTGGAACGAAGGATTGAGTCAATATGCAAAAACCACTTTTAAATCAAATGGCTAAACCGGTAAAACTAGAAATTGCTTTACCGGGAAACCGCGCATGCGCACTATTAAGCTGTTAGGCTTACGAATCAGGTGTCGGATATTTTGACATGTCATAAGTATGATTAATTATTCATGGATTTATATCTCATATAAATCAAAGAGATAGGTTTTTGGTATTATTTTTGCTAGATAATTGCTTTTCTTTGTTTAAAATATGGATGGACGGTATGATTAAAACAAAACTATTGGGTGTAGCTTCAGCATTTTTATTTTCAGGAGTAGTAAATGCTGGGGTAATTGATTTTCAGGATGTTTCTTCAGGAAGTTGTCAATTTTATGATAACCAAATTACCAGTCAAGGCTTCACTATTACTGATGATGGTAGTTCTTCTCCATATGAGGGGTTATGGATGTGTAATGCGGGATTAATAGGTAATAATACGACCCAGGCCTTAGTAAGTGCAAACGGCCCATCTTTTTTCCATCTAGAGGAAGCTAGTGGGGATCTATTCTCTCTTGATTCGTTTTATTCAGGTGCCCGCTTCGGAACCTCTGCTACAGGAATTGATATAACCGGCCTAACTAATGCTGGTGATATCTTATCAACCTCTGTTAGCTTTGTAGGGAATGATTGGGATATGTTTTCCCTAGATTCATCTTGGACCAATCTAGTAAGCGTTGAGTTTAGTGTTATCGGAACTGATAATGCTCAATTTCTACTTGATGATATTTCTGTTAATCAAATTAGTGCTGTTCCAGAGCCAGCATCATTAGCTTTGCTTGGTCTAGGTTTGGCTGGTTTGGGGTTTTCTCGAAGAAAATCAAAAGCCTAACAATCGCATTAACGCGGACAAACAAAAAGCGGGGCTTTGAAGCCCCGTTTTTTGTTTGCCGGTTATGCGGGCGTTATGAGTCTTAAGATCGAAGAATGAACGAGCACAGAGATAATAGCGATAGACTGACAATCGACTTTCATAGCATTGGGGCTGGCATGTACAAAAAGATCACCTCTGAAGTTGTTGCTCAATTTAACCTAGAGGTTGCAGACGCTAAAACTAGCGGCCTTGACGAAGCGTTCCAAGATTTTAAAAGAGGCAAGGAAGTGGTTGGTCTAGATTGGGATAATTGGTCTGGCTATATCGTAAATGCAAAAACAAAGGCAGCAGAGCCGTTAGTTCGTGAAATAGCAGGTTATATCAGTGCCACATACAACTTATAACAAGTTGCTCAAGTACACTCCGCCCGCAAAAATTGCGGCCTCCGCGGGACAGCCTACACTGAGTTTCGGCTGCTCCTTAGCAAGGCGTTAGAATTATATCGATATGAAGCATATAACACTATTAATCTTAATTTTATCTTCTTATGTAAATGCAACTGAGCAGTACCGAGAAATACTGGAAGTTGACGGTTATCCTTTTGAATTCAATCAACTGCCTTTAGAGGGTTTTATTACCCAAGAAAAGTTTAATGAGTTATACAAACCACCAATTTGTTCAGCTGCTTGGCGGGGTTATCGGGGGCACTGGATGATCGTAGGTAACATTTTATATCTGAGGTATTTGGAAAGAGGTCCTTGTGAAGATATTCCTGAATCGATAGATCTTTCAAAGATGTTTAAAGGCCAAGAGTATAATATCGAAGCAAGTTGGTACACTGGTAACATTATACTTCCTATAGGGCCTAGAGAGTTTACGTATAATGGTGATGATCCTAGGACAGTAGAATACCAAGCGGTGGTATACAAAATTGAAAAAGGGGTGGTTCGTGGACGCATTATTGAGCGTATTAAAGAATAGAAAAAGTTCTAACAAGTTTGTCCAGTTGACGTTTTGGTCTACGTTCCGTTTTGGGGTGGCTTCGCCACTTTACCCCAAAACTCCACTACAACCAAGACGTAACTGACAAAGGCGTTATAACTAAAATATGAATCGTATCGTTGAACTGATTAAGATGGATGTCGAGAGAATTGAAATCTTAAAGACGGTTTCAAGACTCAAGTTGCCCGATTGTTACGTTGCCGCAGGATTCGTTCGCAACATGGTCTGGGACCACTTGCATAATTATTCAGCTACACGACTTAATGATATAGATGTAGTTTATTACTCCAATCCAGGGGTCGACGAATCGGTTTACATCAAAAGATTATCGGAAGAGCATCCGAATTACGATTGGCAGTTAAAGAATCAAGCAAAGATGCATCTTAAAAACGGAGATAAACCTTATCGGAACACTTCTCATGCCATGGAGTATTGGCCAGAAATCGAAACCGCTATCGGCGTCAAGATTGACCGCAGTGGCCAAATTAAGATCTCAGCTCCTTTTGGGGTGGAGTCGCTCTTTGCAGGATTCGTTACGCACAACAAGAATCGGGAAATTGAAATATTCAATAAAAGAATAGAATCAAAAGGGTGGTTAGATATTTGGCCAAAATTATCGGTAAGGTTATAACAATCGCCATCAAGCGGAAAACCTACGCTGCGGCCTTTTGTGTTCGCTGCGCTTTTAACATAAAAGCCCTTCTCTTCGGTTTCCATTGTGGGGGGCGTTATGCGCTATGAATAGACTCCTCATATCCCTTGCAGTGGTGCCGGGCATTCCATTAGTGCTATTCGGGGCCGTATTTATCTTTGTTGGTAATTCATTTGGCGGGACTTTGTGGGTTTTAGCTTTTTGCACAGTTGTCCTTGGGCTAGCTGGATTAATTGGTCTTATAATGGCAGGCTTCAAAAAAACATACGCCGACAAGAGTTTAAAAATCCTATCTATACTATTAATAATTTGTGGGTATTTTGCAGTGGGATTTGGTGTTGCTTGGTGCGTTGTATCTTATCAAATAGAATCTCAATACGGACTACCAAGCGGAGCTGTTCAGCCCTTTCCTGTTATCCAGTATTCCATTGTTGGTTTGTTGTTGATGTGGCCATTGTGTTCGGGGGTTGTCGCAATTAATAACTTGGTCAGATCAAAGGCATAATAAGTTAGTGATGTGGCCTATCGGGTGGGACGGCGTGCACGTCGATTCGCTATGTTCCAGCCGAATCAAAGCAAGGCGTTATACATTTATACCAACTACCAAGGACACAGGAATTTAGGATGTTAGTTTCGCGACGGTACTGGAGCTGGAGCTGGAGTCCGAGACCCAAAATACATTTTCTCATTGCACTGGGTATAACCCTCGTTGCGATCACTCTATTTTTCGTCTCATTTTCATACTCTTATCGGCAAGTCACACAAAATCCAATAGTGGAAGGTATCGTAGTCAAGAGTGTTTCAGGTGCTGACGGAGTCCACACGCCTATCATTGAGTACAATTCACTTACTGAAGGGGTTAAGAGGTTTAAATCAAAGCTTTCTTCAAAGCCTCAATCATATTTCGTGGGGGATTCTGTGCAAGTTATATTGATTGGTCCGGAGTATAGCCCGAAGCTGAAAAGCTTTTTTGGTGTTTATGGGTTGAGCGCTTTCTTCTTCTTATTTTCCTCGATATGCGTTATTGGTACGACAGCAATTTACTTTTTTCGAGTCAGGCCCAGCAATGCATAACAAGGTCATGAACTTCGCGCTTTTCGGCGCCTGACAACCTAGTCTGCGCTGCAATTGTTGGTTATGGCAGCGTTAGGCAGTTGCGAACATCGAGTTAACTATGAAAAAAGGCTTAAAGGTTATTTCAGTTGTAGAAGGGGCTAAGGGGGTGTTGGCTCTTGTTGCAGGTCTTGGTATTCATAACATGGCGCCCGAAAGAATTTCAAATTTGGTAAACAGCCTGGTCCTGCACCTTCACTTAAATCCAGCGAATCAATATTCTGGCATCATATTTCGTGAGCTCAGTTCGATAACCTATACGCAACTAACGTTGATAGCCATCGGGGCGCTTATATATTCCGTTGTGCGGTTTGTAGAAGCATATGGCTTGTGGAATGAGTATTCATGGGTTGAATGGTTTTCATTGTTCAATAGCGCTATTTATATGCCGTTCGAAATTTATGAGTTATTTGTACACGCAAATGCTATAGGTTTTGCTGCGTTCCTTATCAATATCATAATATTTATATACTTATTCTTTGTTATTAAGGGCGGTAGAAATAAAGCCTAACCCGCGTCGGCAGTGGAAGCCTTGTACTCCGCAGTTATGCGTAGAAAGCATGCATGGCGAAATTCGAGAAAGAATACAAATGTCAGAGGGGGGCGCGTTAGGAGCAGTGCAAAGCGTCGTCCAAACGAAGGTCATGTCCTGGTATCTTATAGATGGTCACGGCAACATTCTGTCCGGTCAGTAGCATTGCGGTGCCGGGTGCCGGTATAGGGCGGATAACCGGTCCAGCCGCCGGTTGCGAACTGTCCGACCGCGAGGCTGATCATCAACAGCATTCCCATGCCTTCGGCGACGACCAGCTTGCCGTAGCTTTGGGACTTTGGAAAAACTTTAAAATCTTGCAAACGATTGCGGTTCGAGATCGGGGAGGTGCGATAGGGCGCTGCAAACTTAAGGCTTTTAAAGCAGCAACGGTTGGTCGATGCACCTAATTATTAGTAATTGGTAACTTGTCATCTATAATTATTCTGAGATCAATCTATAGAATAAAAATCATGAAAAAATATTATCGTCTGGCGCTAGGTATCAATACTGTAGCTATCGTAGTTGCATTGCTATTCGCGATAGAAAATACAAGCCTGCTGATCTTGGTTGTAGCGATGGCAGGGTTGTTAGGTGGTCTGATAAAAATGGAACATCAGGCAAGAGAGCAATGCAACTTTTATGAACAGATTCTCGATGCCATCCCAAACGCACTCTCTGTCACTGACATGGACATGAAGTGGACGTTCGTCAATCGAGCTGCTACCGATCCCCTGGGAGTAAAGCGTGAGGATGTACTCGGACAGCACTGTTCAAATTGGGGAGCAAACATCTGTAACACCGAAGACTGTGGTGTGAACTGTTTGAGAAAAGGCAAACCGACCACTTTCTTTAACCAGTGGGGAAAAGATTTTCGCGTAGACACTTTTTACATTAAGGGATTAGATGGCAACGAGATAGGCCATGTTGAATATGTACAGGAAGTGTCAGAAAAGGTTGCGCTAAAAGCCGTTTATAGAGATGTGGATGCCATCAGTCAAAACCTCACGACAGGGGCAAGCGAACTTAATGTTGCCAGCCAGGCTCTGACACTAGGGTCAAATCAGCAGGCGGCCTCTATTAACCAAATCGGCAACTCGCTCAATGAGATTCTTGCGCAGGCCAATGACAATGCTGAGCGTGCATCAAGGGCCAGTACCGTCTCGTCTGAGGCTCAGCGAGCTGCGACCATGGCCTCCGGTGAAATAAAAGAGCTTGAGCAAGCGATGCAGGAAATTAATCGTTCAAGCGAAGCAATTAGTGAAATTATTACGGTGATTGATGATATAGCCTCTCAGACTAATTTACTTGCACTTAATGCTTCCATTGAGGCTGCTCGGGCAGGCGAAATGGGGCGTGGTTTCGCTGTGGTAGCAGATGAAGTAAAAAAGCTTGCTGAGCGCAGTGCCACCGCCGCTAGTGAGTCGGCGCAGTATATTCAGTCATCGGTAGAAAATGTCGAAAAGGGAAATGAAATATCACAAAAAAGCGTGAATGCATTGAACGAGATTGTTAAGCACGTGGAAGCTATCTCCAGCATCATTGAGGAAATAGATAATGCATCGCAAAGTCAGGCCATCGGATTGAGTCAGGTAAACCAGGGGATGTCAGAAATTGATGGGGTGACTCACTCGACAGCCGCGTCTGCGGAAGAGACTTCCCTCTCTGCCACTGAGCTGAGTGAGCTTTCATTGAAACTCCAGGCCCAGCTCGAAAATATGAGAAAGATTGACGGATTAATCGATGATGCTGCCAAGAAAGACGGTGCCGTTATTGAGGTTAAACATCTGTCATAACCTAAAGCAAACCTGAATTATACGGAGTATTGACTACAACAAAAATGGAAGGGAATAGTAATTACTATTGCAGGTCGTTAAGTCCTGTAGTCAATATTCCCATTGTATAGGTTGAAGGGTTATCACTGAAAACCATTAAAGTTTGCTCCCGTCAGAAAAAATTTTCCATCACCGGACTTGCTAACACTCGCTGTTTAGCGGGGTGTTAGATGTAAAGAGAAATCATGAATAATTCACTTCAAGAACTTTTAACTGAGCTTGAGAAATTTGGTGAATCAAACGATCAAAGTAATAGTGATCGATCACGTCGAATGTTAAATATCACTCGCGACACGGGTGAGTTTTTGTCGGTTTTGATTCGCGCTACAAATGCTCAACGTATACTGGAAATTGGAACATCAAATGGCTACTCTACCTTATGGCTCGCTGACGCAAGTAACGCTATTGGTGGTGAGGTCACCACCGTTGAACTTTCCGATCAAAAATTCAATATGGCTGCAAAAAATTTCTCGCGCAGCAATTTGCCTGCAATAATCAAGCAAATACACGGCGACGCTGGTAATTTGCTTTCTGAGACCGAAGATAATACGTATGATCTCATTTTTCTCGATTCAGAAAGGCCAGAATATCCAGGTTGGTGGCCTGACCTGAGACGCGTAATTCGCCCTGGCGGCTTGCTTGTGGTTGATAATGCAATCTCACACGCTGCTGAAATGGCACCATTTATTTCCCTGGTAGAATCAGATCCGGACTTTACAACGAGCCTGGTACCTGTTGGCAAGGGAGAATATCTTGCAACTCGCTCAAAAGATTAAAACGCCTAACGAGTGTTTCCGGCTGACGTTACCCGCCGCTCATTTCTCAATCTGAGCAATGCAGATGAAACCGGTGTTAAAAGCCTGTGAAAACACTTGAATCATTCTGAGGAGAAGTGGTGAATTACAGTACTGAACTGGATATAGATATTGGAAAGCAACATATAGTCATTCAGCGTCGCTATGAGGCTTTAGGTGCGTTTAATGATTTACTGATAGCTGTCTGGTTTTTAATTGGTAGTTTTTTCTTTCTAAGTCAGTCCCTTGTTGATAGCGGCACTTGGTTATTTATAGTGGGTAGTGCGCAGTTAATCATTAAGCCGATAATCAAGCTGACGAGCTTGGTTCATGTTGGTCGGGTACTAAAAGAACAACAGGCTAAAGGTATCAAGTAGGCGTCGAAACTTCACCGGATAATGCGGAAAAATTAAGGCGACCTAATTCAGGTTTTAGTCATACAATGATAGAAACTTGAGTTGTTTTTTTGTTCTAAATTTAAGCTACACTGCACCACGCCCCTTAACCCTGCGTCAAATAATCAAAAAATGAACTTAGACCAAGTTAAAGAATATTGTAGATCCTTTCCTGAGGTAACCGAAAGTGAGAGTGGTCATCCGGCAAATGTACTTTCTTACAAAGTAAGAGGGAAAAACTTTGCGTACTTCAAAACTAGCGAGCCAGAACGGTGGCGGTTTAGTTTCCGGGTGACACCAGATAGGTTTCTCGAATTAACAGATCAGCCTGGTATCAAGCCAGCTAGGTACATGCACCGGTTCCATTGGGTTACTGTTGTTAATGTAAATTCAATGGATGAAAGGTATTTAAAAGAGTTGCTAAGTTGGTCTTTTAGTAAGGCGGTTAAAAGCTTGCCTAAGAAGGTGCAGGCAGAAATAAATGTTTCACTAGCAAATACAGCAATATAAGGCAGGTCGCTATGAATTTTACCAACAGACGAACTATTCAAATCACTGCGTATCTGCTGTTGGCGCTGGTGTTTACCCAGGCACTTTTTACGCTTCTTTATATTGCAGAGATTCATGTCTCGCAGCAACTTTTCTGGGGCTTGGAAGGCCTGCTCTTCACGATGCTGGCAGCATTTGCTGGCGCTGCGATGGTGCAGGCTAAAGACTTCCACGTAGGGTGGTCTGCCATTGCATTTAGCGCAGTGCTTAATGTGGTGCAGGTGAGTATTGGCCTGACTATGTTCGGTCCATTTCGCGAAGCCTCTAGTCAACTCGATGCACTTGGGCCGATAGCTGGCGCAGTTGTGTCCTTGTCTTTTATGATCTATTACGCAGCAAAGCTCTTGTTAGGCTTTGCGGGACTAATTTTCGGCGTTGCCAAAATGGCTGGTGGCTCAAAGGCGTTGGGAGGGCTGACGGCATTGGTTGGCGTTGTTGCCATGTTGGCTAATGCGATGTTGATCGCGTTTGGGCGTGATGCCTTTCTACCGTCACCGGTTGCTGGGGGATCGGGCGTTCTTGCAACCTTGCTTTTGGCGCTCTGCCTGATGAGTCTTGCCCGCGAAGACTAATGGGTAAGGTTTCGCCTAAATGCATTCGGACGGCAAAAGGGTAACAGATTCCTCGCTCTGCCTTTGCCGCCGGTGATCTGGCGGCAACCAATGCGAGTGGTACATATATTGGGTAGTTGCCCGGAACGAATTTAAGAAAACCCTCCACGCTACAAGCGCGTGATCGCCAACGTTGTTAACCCGGCGTTACTCGCGCCGGGTTAGTGGCATGGCGCAATGTCAGAAGTCATTACTTTGGCATCAAGTTGCGGCTTTTCAACCAGAGAGTGAATTGATCCATAATCCCCACGGAGGTAGTTCCTGGCCTGCCTGTACCAAATCCATGGCCACCTAACTCGTAGGCATGAAGCTCAACCGGTACACCTGCTTGCTGCCAGGCTTCAACAAGACCGAAGCCACGGCCCGCAAAGAGTGGATCGTCCATTGCCAGTGCGGTAAACATTGGCGGCGCGTGTTTGGGCACAGCAACAGTATTTAACGGGCCATAGATGTAGCCTAGAAAATTTGGCTGCTCGTCAGGCTTTCCGGTCATTACCGCCTGCAGGCCAGTCATGGCACCTGCGGAGAATCCCATAAAACCGACACGCTCCGGATCCACACCCCATTCAGCGGCGCGCTCCCGAATCAACCTCAGAGCCTGCAGTGCATCGGCGGCAGCTCGAGGCTCCTTGATTTCAGGCGGTTCTTTTCCTTTATTTTCCTCGGACCTATTGGCTGCCATCTGACGCATGATCTCGCTTTCATCATCAGGGGTTTCATTGATTCGGTACTTAAGCACAAATGCAGTTATGCCTTGCTCTGCCAAGTAGTGGGCAATGTCGTAGCCTTCTTTATCGATTGCCAGAACTTTGAAAGCACCACCGGGCGCAACAAGCACAGCCAGCCCATTCGCCTTTTCTTTCTCTGGAAGTACCGGCGTAATAGTGGGCCAAGTCACGTTACGAACTCTTCTGCTGTCGCCTTTACCATCGCCGCGGTCGAGTATGTTCCAACGCTCAATAACCTTTCCTTCAGGAATCTCACCCTTTTCATACAGTGGAATGGCATCTGGCTGTGGTGGAGTATCAATACGCTTAAGCTCAAAGCTTGATTGGCCCCAGGCACCGGCGGTCAAGAAAAGGCCAGCCAAAAAAACAATTGTAGATTTCATGTGTCTCTACTCCAGACTAATAATCACTTATTTAATAACTGACAAGCAGTGGAAGCTACTGCCTATGAGGAGTTGTTTCTTGATGCTTTTATCAGAGAACCCTCTCCTACGAATAGGAGAGGGTAGTTTCGGCTGGATTAGAAGTTATAGCTTGCGCTAATGCCGGCGTAACGCATGGCATTTCGAGTCCATTGCTTGAAGACTGCTGTAGCACCACCAAAACGCTGAGCCGCGTCGCCATAGCCCATGGAATAGTTTTCATCAAACACGTTGTTAACAAACAATGTGACCTTGTAGCGCTCATTAGCTTCAACGATGCCAAAACTGATATTGGCAATGCCGTAGGCATCCTGAGAGTTTAATGTATTGCCATACAAGTCGTAGTTGATGTCGTCCTGCCACTGGTAGTTCGCCTGAGCAAAATAATTAAAAGGCGCATCGTTCGCAGTGCTCTCCCAATAAGCGGTCAGGTTGTACTTCAGGTCTGGGGAGTTGTTCAAATCTTTACCGCTGAGGTCTTGGACATCCAACCCACCTGGGCCACCACCGATATCACAGCCTTGCTCCTCGGTTTGGCCGAAGTAACATTGTGCATTTTTGAAGGATTCAATCGTGGCATCGACATAGGCCACAGTAGCGCTCAAACGCAGACCATCGGTTGCCTGGTAAGACACATCAGCCTCCAAACCTTGTGTGCGTAATTCACCCACATTGTTGAGGGTAAATACAGCGTTACCAAATTCATCCGATCTGGCACCTTGGGCTTGATAGTCATCGAAGTCGGTCAAGAAGGCGACAAGTTCATAGCGAAGGCGGCGGCTTTCACTCATTCCCTTAATACCTACCTCATAGGAAATCGAATTTTCTTCACCTACCGGATTGTCAGCATCTGCCTGCACAAACCCTGAAGAAACATCATAAGTCTGGCCTTTGTAACCCGTGCTAACAGAACCAAATATCATCGCCCCATTGTCAAGAAAGTGGCGCAACGCGAGTTTACCGGTTACTGCATCTTGTTCATCACTACCCGAATACGTAACGGGTACGTTAGAGGTGTATCCATTGGCATAATAATCCGTGAATTCAACCGATATCTCCTCATGATTCAATCTAAAACCGAGATCAACAAAGGTTTTGTCGGTAATACTCAATGAGCCTTGCCCAAATATCGCCATACTCTCTGTGCCTGCAGTACCATCCCATTTACTCAGTACAAATCGCAAAGGCTTTCTGTCGAACTCACGCTTTACTTCCGTGTCCGAATAGAAAAAGCCAAGCATGTATTCGAAATTGCCCTCGGCATTAGAGGTTAAGCGTATTTCCTGGGTGAAGGCGTCTGAATCTTCTTTTGAGTCTTGAATAACTTGCGGGCCACCGATACCCAGCGGGTCAAAGGATGGCAGCAAGAACGCAGGGAATGCCTCTTCCATTGGAACATCGGTGAGGTCGGTATCAATTTGCGAATCCAATTCGTACTGTTGATAACTGGTCACAGAGGTTAATGTATGAGCTGCCAGGTCGTAGTTGATTTTAAAAACAGCCATATCTTGGTCAGTCTGGAAGCCTGTTGGGCTGTCCGACCGCATATTTCGATTGTCTTCACTAGGGGTGATCCCTTCTCCGTAAACACCAGGGTCAGCCTCAACCCATGTCGCAACAGAGCTTCCCTCTTGTGACGAGGTATCAAGAATCACTTCCATATCCAGTTTTTCTGATGCTTGCCAAACGAACTTACCGCGAAAACCGTCAGCTTCCTCACCGTTAAGATCTTCTCCATTGGTTACATTGGTAATATAACCATCGCGATCTTTGTAGTAGCCAGAAACTCTGTAGCTTAACGTTTCGCTAATAGGCCCAGACAAAGACACCTGAACGTTTTTCTCATCATCATTGGTCAAGCGTGCAGTGATACCACCACTGAACTCTTCGCTTGGCGCTTTGGTCACAATATTAACCAGGCCCGCCGAGGCATTTTTACCAAACAGTGTTCCCTGAGGTCCTCTCAGTACCTCAATTCGATCGATATCTACCAGGTTGTTGAAAGCCTGGGCCTGGCGCAATAGGGGAACTTCATCAACCACTACAGATACACTGGGCTCAGTAGCGATACTGAAAGCGGAGGTGCCCACCCCTCGCATGCGGATCACGTTGCCGGCAGGGGCCTCGCCCTGATCCATCGTTAATGACGGCGATACTCTGGTGACATCGGTAAAGTTATTGATATCTAACCGTTCAATGGTACCCGCATTCATCACAGAAATTGCAACAGGCACATCCTGTACGTTCTGTTCACGCTTTTGCGCCGTTACGACAATTTCCTCGAGCAATGCGTCTGCATTGACGGGAGCATGGGTGAGCAGGGAGGCTGTGCCGATAGCAGCAGACAGCAGACTGTATTTAAAACTGTTACGAGTAGTCATAAGTTGTCCTATTTTCTTTATTTTTAGCATTAATAGTATGGCGAACACTTGGCGGGCTATCTGGAAAAGTGGCCTTACCAAAAATACAAGTTTACACCTGCTAACAACGTTCTTTTAATCACTTTTATCGATGCGAGGTATTGCTATTGCGGATGCCATATTTAGACTTTGGAACGGCAAGACTATGCCGCGATGAACCGCTATTGCGATGCGCCTCTGCGATCTCAAGGATGCTAGAGTCTCTCGCAGCGCTGGGCCGTTGGCCGGCACATCAAATTGGCGTTCCTTAAGATGTGCATCTGATCCAGCGAATGCTAGCGATACAGCATACTGCCCATTTTCAAAGGTAAGTTTATAGTCAAAATTTCCTGGCCTATAGACACTGTGATCACTGCGTTTTCCTCATCACTAAAATGAACTCTCCAATACCGTCTTTAGTGCTATAGATTCACGCACGGTGCCTTAGGTAAACGGCACCGATGTACATGCAAAGAGCGCGAACGCACGCAAACACACGCAAAACACTAAGAATTACACGGAGAGGAAAAATGCCTATTCAACATAATTGGCCACATTGTTAATGATACGCAATTGATTATAGGTAAGGTGGTAAGGCCAATATGGCGGGGCTCAGACTTTCAGTACGTCCAGTTCCTGTAGAGCGGCACAAAGGTCGAGGTTGGATACGCAGAAGGTGCATGAATTTTCTACGCTAGTACAGGGCGTTGGATTTCACTGCTGCTTGATTTATACCCTACCCGAAATGCGACCGTTCTTGGCGTCGAGGTACCATTCATGTCGGTTGAGGACCTGATCACCATAAGAAGGTTTTGGATTGATCTTTAGATCGAGAAGACATCGAGGCCATTATTCAGTAGTGGTGAGAAAATTTAATTAACGCGCCGTTCCCAGTTATTATTGGTCTACCAATGGCATGGTTTGCGTCGATATTTTTAGCGTTAATACTAAGAATTTCGTCTAGCCCAATTTGACTGGAAATTGAAGACATTAAATGTCGAGATGGTGCGGGCCCTATTGTATTTTGGATAAAATGTTTCTTGAGTATAAGTTTTTCAATGGGCTATCGTTGGCAAAACTAAAATTAATCATAAGGCGCCCAAGTTTATTCTGGCCACAAAGAGATGGCTGGACTCACTAACGTTCGCCGTTTATTGCAGCGTTTGGCTACAATTCGGCTAAAAAGAGAAACCAGATGTGGATATAAGTCTTTACTCGATATTTCTTGTTACTACGGTAATGCTAATTTTGGTTCCTGGCCCATCGGCAATCACCGTGGCTGGGCAGGGGGCATCACACCAGTCACAAAGAGCATTCTTTGGTGTTCTAGGTGTGGCTAGCGCTGATGTGGCATTTTTCGCTCTCTCAGCGACAGGTATTGCGTCACTGATACTTGCCTCCAATTTATTGTTTTCAATTATTAAGTGGTTTGGTGTTGTTTATTTGCTCTACCTGGGAGCCTCAGCACTATTCAGTAAGTCAGGAGCAATCAGGATCAGCTTAGATAAAAAAGAATGCAGTCGACACAAGTTGTTTAGACAGGGACTAGTCGTTCAGCTAGCCAATCCCAAAGCGCTGATGTACTTCTCTGCGCTGCTTCCTCAGTTCGTTGATCCATCAAAGCCCGTTCTTTTCCAAATGCTTCTTATGGGAACTTCGTGCTTACTCGCAGATATCATTGTATACAGTTTGTTTAGTCGACTAGGTGAGCGAATTGCCAAGCAGCAATTAACGTCACGGGTTACTGCTCTTATCAACAAGGCGGCAGGTATCACACTTATAGCCACGGGTATTCGAATGGCCTCTTTAGAATATGGGAAATAGCCATACAAGAAATAGCCATACAAGAAAATCAAGCTACTCATTGCGTTCATCGAAAAGCATGGGGGCAGGGAGATCGTTCAAGGTGTAGTCCCCGAAAAAATGGAAGGCGATGAGTGGCCTGAGAGGCCGGGAATATCTGAATTCAAATCCAACATACTGAAAATTTAGTACTAACAGCAATGTTAGAGGGCAAATATTCATGAATAAAGAGCAAGCTGAAAAATTTGCAAAAGAATGGATTGATGCTTGGAATTCTCATGATCTAAACCAGATTCTGTCACACTATGACGATGACTTTGCAATGTCATCACCTGCAATTATTAAACTGACCGGGGAGCCCAGTGGCATACTCCGAGGTAAAGCTGCTGTGGGTGAGTATTGGTCGGGGGCGTTAGAGAAGTTTCCAGATTTAGTGTTCACCTTGCTGCATACACTTTGCGGTGCAAATAGCGTAGCCCTCATTTACCGGGGGGTTTTAGGTCTTTCAAATGAAGTTTTTCACTTTGGCGAGAACGGCAAGGTTATTCGGGCCTATGCGTATTACGACCTCTAACCAATCATTTCACGTCGCGCCTCCACATCATACGCTGCCTGCAGCTTTGGCTAAGTAACAGGAATTGGCCGTTGATTATTACTGATGCCAGACTATTTATCTTAAGTACCGACGCCCGTTCAGATCTTGAGTGATAGCAGTCACAGCAATACCGGGTTGGTACGGTTAGTAAGGTTGGCAAGGTTAGTAACGTTAGTGTCTTCTCTGGTAAAAATGGAGGTAGTGTAACAAAGCGCAACTTCAGTCAGGATGGCCAACAATGTCTATGGGACTATAACGGCATTGTTAGCCGGAGTTCATTCATGAAAGTCAAAAACATTATCCAATACGAAGACAGAATCGCCAGAGTATGTGCTTATATCGAGCAGAATCTGGATGCCGAGCTGTCACTCGATGTATTGAGTCGTGTGGCTGCCTTTTCCAAGTATCACTTTCACCGGGTATTTTGTGCTTATACAGGGTTGAGTGTGA
Source organism: Cellvibrionaceae bacterium (assembly GCA_050290265.1). Taxonomy (GTDB): domain Bacteria; phylum Pseudomonadota; class Gammaproteobacteria; order Pseudomonadales; family Cellvibrionaceae; genus JBNKFV01. The sequence continues at coordinate 4,353 of JBNKHI010000052.1, read as the reverse complement.
CGCGGTTTGTTCAGCTTGCGCGCCTTAAGCGAGCGTCGTACCGGATTGTGTTTAAGGATGAACTTCGTGTTATCGATATCGCGTTAGAAGCGGGATTTGACAGTCCTGAAGCTTTTTCGCGGGCGTTCAAGCGGGAATTTGGCCAGAGCCCTTCGGCGTTTATGGCTGACCCGCAATGGACGCGATGGCATTCAACTTTTCGATACCAAATTCCTGTGAAGGGCGTTAATACTATGAACGTAAAGATTATACATTGTGATGAAACAAAAATTGCGCTGTTTGAGCATCGCGGTCCAAAAGAGCAGGTGCTGGATTCGGCGGCGCAATTTGTTGCCTGGCGCAAAAGCACGGGGCTTTCGCCGATAAAATCGAGTGGGACGTTCGGCATTCCGCGAAATGATCCTAATACCGTAGCGCCGGAAGATTTTCGCTTTGATATTTGTGGTTCAATAAAAGGTGATGTGCCACCAAATAGTTTTGGTGTTAAAACCGGAGTGATACCCGCTGGGCGATGTGCGGTGATACGACTTAAAGGTAGTCATGACCAAATAGATGAAGCCATCTATGCGTTGTATCGAGAATGGCTGCCGCAAAATGGTGAGGAGGTGCGCGATTTTCCTTGTTACTTCCAATGGCTGAATTTCCAACATGATGTGGATGAATGTGATTTGCTCACGGATATATTTTTGCCATTAAAAGGGTAAGTTCAAAAAAGGGTAAGTTCAAAATTCTTATGGGCAGTAAATATTGTTACCTTGCGCAATAGCAATTAAGGCGAGGCTCCAGGGATGGCCTCGGCTTTGAGTTTATTCAAATGATTGAGTCTATTCGGGTGCGGTTTCATTGTTGTTGATTGCGGGCGAATTGTGAGTTGATACCCAGCCGGTGGCTTGTAACTTCGAAATGCTCTGGCCGTTATCGTCCAGCTGAAATAGATGTAGCCATTGGTTGTTAATTAAATCTTCGATAGGTTGGTGGCGGCGGACTATCTCCGTAATCGCGTGTTTGGGTGCTTGCAGATATACACTTAGCCTTAATGGTTGATGACGCCATTGCTGTCCATCATTGACCGATTGCAAGGGCAGTCCAATACGCAAGTCGCCACCATTTCCTTCAAAAACCCCCATGTTTCCACCCACTACATTGTGTAATAGTTTATTGCCGCTACCGTATTTGGGGTTGTCGGTAACCGATGCGTAGTACTGCATGTTGATCCAGTTAGTCACGACCATCGGTGCAGTGATAATGAGTTCTAATACGGAGAAGTCATTGTCTTTGTGCCAGTCATAGTCATGTAAAAAAGCACGGCCCTGCAGGTTGATATTTTGGGTGAGGGATCTGGGCGCAACAATAAACGCAGCATTATTTGCCAATCCCCATTCTGGACGCAGCTGCGCCCAGTCGTTAGATTGTTGGCCAAAGGCTTTTGCAATTTGTGTCGCACTGGACTGTTCGTTAATGCCAACACTGTGAGCGCGCTGTTTTTGCGCGGTTTGGGTTGCCGCGCTAAGCCAGTCTTTCCAAAGCTCGCCGGGGAGATTCGATTGTTCTTCGAATAATTCCAGCTCATCCGTGGTGGTGTTATGTAAGCAAGGCGAAAATAATGTGGTGTCCGGTATATGTATGTGATGACTCTGCAGGGCGCAACGAATGTTGGCATCGTTAAGCAGCTGAGCAAGTACTTTTACATTAACTTCACCCGATTGCCCGCCGCAAGCGCCACAATCTAAACGTGCGGCATGGGGGTTGTTGGCGGTGCAACTAGCATGCCCGACTAACAATATGCGTTTGGCAAAGCGGGTTGTTAAACCCATTGCATTTAATACGCCAGCAAGAATTTCTGCGGCTTGGCTATGCTCAATCGGTTTGTTATCAGCTAACAATGTGAAGGGTTGTGTTGTATTCAGTGCAGAAACACCGGGGCGTGTTTTGGCTGGAAACAAACTGTTTTTGAGCAGCTTAAACGATTTCAACAAACCAGTTGCTTCGATCACTCCAAATGTGGACGGCGGACTGTCTGCAATTTGTTTGGCCGCCATGCGTTTAAACAATGAGACTTTACTCGCGCCTGCGGTTTTTGTTTGGACGGCACGAATGGATGCTTTTAATAAGCCGGGCAGTTGCGGGCGCACAAATGAACTGTCTGCAATGGCGTATTCTATTGGCAGGCCAAAAAAGCCCGCAAAGCCACTCGTCTTGATGGTAGGGCTTTGCGCTTCCAGTGCACGCCTGATGGGCTCAGAACGTACATCAATACAAAAGAAAGCGTGCAGCTCCGGAATAGTTTCCTGCGTGTGTTGTGAATCGGTATCGGATTGGGCAAGGAGCGTAGTGTGTAATTGCTCCTGATAACTTAACTCCAGTGCAGTTTGCCAGACCCAGCCAAGACGTTGATCGTCTTCGGCAGCTGCTTGCGCTGCCTGGACAGTGCTGATTTGTGTTATAAAAGCCTCGCGGATAACCGCAAACTTTTCTGGCGATTGTTGATCCGCATGTCGCCACAGCACGATATCCCAGGCCATGCGCACAGCGAGCAATTGCTGAAGTAAGTTATTTTCCTGATTTATAAAGGCATCCTGCCAGGCGCAGTTGGCCATCCAGGACGCCCAGCCGTTAATGTCCAATAACAGTGAGTGACAATATTGAGTAAACGCAGCTTCACTGATGTTCTGACCCATATGCAGCTGCGCTGCTGCAAATACATCGTTGATGGTATTGGGCAGTTGCAAAAACTGAGCATGCAAGCCCGATTGATCCATTAATATTTCGATGCCCTTGTCTCTGCTCGCGACCTCCCGCCACATTTTGTAGAAACCATTTTCTACATCGTGGTTATGTTGCATGCGTTCCGGGTACTGAAAATAGAGCGCCGTAAACTGGCTGATTTGCTGTATGACTTCATCGCGCCATGGCACCTTGTGTAAGTGACATTCCTGTTGGTCCAGTAAGTCGCCAAGATGCATCCAGGGGCGGGTGCTATCATCAACTTTCAGGTAATCGAGTAACGCTGTTTCCGTTGCTTTGATATTTAATGTTGCAGCAGCGCTAGCCAGATGGGCTGATGTAATTTGCGTATGCCATTGGCTGAGATAATAAGACTTATCCATCAGCATATTGATATTGCCCAAGGTTTTGAGCTTGGCTGCAACGGTTGGTATGGGTTCGGCTCGCTGCGTCCACCAGGGATTAACAGCGATGGATTTATCCAATGGCCATACCGGGGCTATACGTTGGCAGGCACTGTTCACTGCCCGCGCCAACCATTCATGCGTTTCTACCAGTCTCGCTTTTGCATTCATGATCTTTTCCTGTTTAGCGCAGCACTAAAAAATTGGTTTTGGGTAAGCCAATGGGCCAGAGGTATAACGTTAAACGCGTCGACCATTCGTCGAGGTAACACCCTGCGTTAAGTGCGATAAATAATCGTTGCGATACGTTGTTCAAAGGTTTGTATTCCATAAACAGGTAGAGACTGAGCACACCGATAAACAAGGCGCTAATAAATGCATCCGCTTGCCATACATAAGTCTGCTCGATGGCGGGAAACAGAAAACCTGTACTCAGCTTCAGCAAGATATAGAGCGTGATAAGAACCAATGCATCGATCACGGCGAGAAGTAAGGCGAAGCGGATCGCTTGGGTGAACCGAATGGCTAACGAGACAGCAATCGCAATAGTGATCAGTACCCAGGGGCTGTAAGGCGCCGTGAATCCAAACGCAATATTCACTGCCGTCACGATTGCTATGGCCAGTGTGCCAGCGGCTAGCCATGCAGGCAGGCTGGGTTTTGTGTTGCCCGTGTATTGATGTTGTATATCGTCACTAACGGCATTTCCAGCAGTTAGGAATGCATTGGCTTTGTAGCAAGAGTGCGCAATCAAATGCAGGAGCGCGAGTTCGTATACGCCCAGCGCACATTCGATCAGCATTAAACCCATTTGCGCGCTGGTAGACCATGCAAGCCTTACTTTAATACTGATGCGCGTCATCATGACAAGTGCAGCAAATGCAGCGGTAAAGCCGGCGACGATTAACACTAGCCATTGGGCTGAGGCGACCTGGCTAAACAGTGGAGCAAACAGCAACATTAAGAAGCCACCCAAATTAATCACCCCAGCATGCAGCAGTGCAGAGACCGGCGTGGGGGATTCAACGACCTGGATGAGCCATCCGTGCACGGGCAATTGAGCGCATTTTATCAGTGCCACAATGGCGAGCAGGATGGCTGCAGTTTGCTGTTCCCAGGCAATGTGAGCTACCGGATAGTGTTGCAATATGTCTGTGATAAAAAAGCTTTGGTGGTGTAAATACAGTAGAACAAAGGCTGCGGCCAAACAGAGTTCTGCAATACG
>JBNKHI010000051.1:0-24294 GCA_050290265.1 Cellvibrionaceae bacterium | reverse complement strand
AGGGCAGAGCATGAGCGAGTTACGCAGTGAATTAAAATACTTGGCCAGTCACGAGTGGGCACGAGTTGAAGAAGATGGCACTGTGACCATCGGCATTACCGATCACGCGCAAGATAGCTTGGGTGATGTGGTGTTCGTGGAAACCCCAGAAGTTGGCAGCACCGTGACGATGGGTGAAGAGGCTGGTGTGGTTGAGTCAGTTAAGGCTGCGTCTGATATTTATTCCCCGGTAACTGGAGAAGTGATAGCGGTGAACGAAGCATTAGAGGATGCGCCTGAAACAGTTAACGAATCGCCCTACGATGAAGGCTGGTTTTTTAAGGTTAAGCCAACTGACCTGGCTGAACTGGAGCAAGCTCTGGATGCAGACGCTTACAAGGCATTGGCGGAAGAAGAGTAGCCGATACTGCTGGCGCAGATATGTTTACTTATCTATCTGCGCTTCCCTCCCTCCCCCCCCTTTAATTTTTAACTAGGTTTTGCTCTCCCCCATTATCACTGGTCCTCACTTTTTGTTCGAGCCAGCTGTTTTTCGGTTGGCTAGGTATTTGGTAGAACGATACAATCCGCGCGCTTTTGCCTACTCTGATTTGTGAGCTGGCAGAAGTTGCAGATCGTTTACTATTTTGTCGTATTGGAAAATTATTAAAGGAATTAATATGTTTAAGAAATCACTTCTTGTTTCGTCTCTCCTTCTTGTGTCTGACTTGAGTCAAGCTGATGTTCGCCCGTATGGCAATGTTGATTTAGGCATGGTGGATACTGATGCTGACAATAGTTTGTATTTTGATCTCGGCGCGGGTGTTCAACTTAATAAAAATATTGAAGTGGAAATCGCTTATAACGATTTTGGAGATGGTGGCTTAAACGGGGTAGATTTTAGTTCTTATTCGTTAGGGGTGAACCTTGGCGGTTATATTTCTGAAAAGAACCGACTTTATGTCATCCTTGGTGCGGAACGTCTTGAGGCAGATGGCCGTTTTTCTGCAGGTCCTTATTCAATCTCTTTTGATGAGTCGTCTACGGAGGGTTATTTTGGTATAGGGGCTGCTTTCGAACAAACGGACAACTTTGATATTCGTACTAAGCTGGTTAGCCACGATTCCACTGATATTATTAGTGTGAGTGTTGGTCTGTCTTTCTATTTTTAAATTTGGTTTTCAGGGGTAGCGTTCGAAGTGGATTTGATTGAGTAAAGTCAGTGAGCTTGCTTGTATCGATAATCCATCGACCATTTACTCAGACATAAAAAACGCCGCATTCAGCGGCGTTTTTTAATGTGCAGGTATTTTACTTCATTGCTTTCTTTTCTGCTGTTGCAGAAATTGAAGCAACTACACGACGGTTTTGAGCACGGCCTTCGCTAGTAGTGTTGTCCGCTACGGGGTTGCTTTCGCCGTAACCCTTCGAGCTAATGCGGTCAGCATCTACATTGAACTCAGACATCAATACGTCCGCTACTGCCTTTGCTCGACGCTCAGATAGTTTTTGGTTGTAGGCTTCCGATCCAGCGCTGTCGGTATAGCCGCCAAACTCAACTTTGGTCAGCGGGAATTCACGCATAAATTTAGCTACGGCTTCAATTTCTGGGTAGAACTCTGCAGGAACAACTGAGGAGTCGTTGGCAAAACGCACTTTCAAGGTGACTTCACGCGTTTCTTTCAGCATGATGTAACAACCTTTTTCGTCGACTTTAGCGCCAGCAGATGTACCTGGGCACTGATCTTTATAGTCTGCTACGCCATCGTTATCACTATCCAGCGGGCAACCTACTGCATCTACTGCTACCCCTGCAGGTGTAGCACTACATTGGTCTGCTGAATCGGCTACGCCATCACCATCGGTATCGACGACTACTGGTTTTGTTGGCATGGCGGGAGCTTTCTCGCCAACACTGCCCAGCAGGATGTTTAAGCCGAACGTTACTGCAACATCCGTCATTTCGTTGTCGAGGCTGTTAATTACGCGCAAGTCAGTACGCAGAGCAACATTGTCGCTGAAGAAATAACGGAAACCGCCGCCGCCATTTACAACACTTTCTTTGTCGTCACCGGCTACCCCTGCATCGATTTCATTTTGACCAGCACCAAAGGCGAGGTAGGGTTGCAAGTTTCCTTCACGAGCAAAACTGTACAGCGCATCAAGACGAATTTGGTCTTGGTCAACATCAATGCCGCCAACCTCTGTTTCGGTCTCAGCTTCGAGATAGTTAAGTTCCAGGCTCCAAGGGCTATCGAATTGGTAACCCAGGCCAATAGAATAATGAGTGTCATCTTCTATGGCGCGTTCGGTATCAAATGCATAGTGGCCAACGCCTGGGGTGACCGTTACATTGCCTGCGGTTACGCCTGCAGTGGCTGTTGCCAATGCGGCAGCTAATAAAGTTTGGGTAAAAATACGCTTGGTGTTTGACATTGCATTCTCCTGCTTGTCTCTACATCAATAAAAAGCCGCTCAGAAATGAGCAAGTGCAGTTAAGTGTAGTTTTCCATAGTGCTAAAAAATATTGAGGTCGAGAGTAAAATATTCATCTCAGATTTGCGGGTGGCATTTTCGGCTTTGGTTTTTAAATACGCAATAGCGTTTACGAAATAAAATACTTCATGGTTCACTTCCTAGTGCTTTAGGGTTACGTTTGTCATCTAAATGATTTGCATCGCTAGATTTTTTTACCTAAACCCATATCGATAATCTGGTATTTCAAGCTTTCAAAGTCGTAAGAGCTTAAACCAACATATTCTAGTATTAGTTGCTCTATGCGTTGCCACTCGAAATCTTCCTGTTGATTGCCGAGTATGCTGTAGTTACCACAAATATGTTCTGCCATCTTTAATATGGCTAGCAGCGTTTTCTTGGTTGGGTCAGCTTTGTCGTCGGCAAAAGACTTTTCTACATTGTGGTGATCGTGAATTGCGCGGCATAGGTAGAGAGGGAGATTCCATGACTTACCTACATAATAACCTACAACGGCATGATTTGTTGAAAGCATCTGGTTTTCGATTTCGGTAATCGTCGTTGTTGACTGTTCATAAGCTGATTGCAAAACGTCGAAATAATGGCTAAATCGCAATGCCAGCAAGGGAATTCCACAATTGTGAAATAAGCCGAGCGTGTAAGCCTCATCGGTTGCCGGAAAGCCAATTTGCTTGGCGACAACCGTGGACGCCATGGCGATATCCATTGCGCTGTCCCAAAAGTGACCCAGAGCAACGATATCTTCGTCAGATAACTCACCGCGAATGGATAAAGCATTAACCAAATTGCATACCGACTTGACCCCCATGAGGTTGACGGCCTGAGTCACCGATGTGATTTTGTTGGATAAACCGTAAAAGGGTGAGTTGACGGTTTTTATAACACTGCCAGCGAGACCAACATCCTGGGAAATGATTTTCGCAATAGCGCTAATCGAGCAATCGGGCGCGCACTGCTCCATTTGCAGATCTACCATTATTTGGGGCTGCGGCGGAATGGCAATGCCTTGGAGGACCGTTTGAATTTGGTCCTGACTAAGTTCGTTAAGTTCGTTCGTCAAGATTCGCCTCTACTAGCGTCGGTGGTAAAGGGGGTTCTTTGTCATTAGGGCTGCACCTGCGGCAAAAACCAACTAAATAGGATTAGTATTTGCCCGTTTAAGTATGCCGATTTTTTCAAACATAGAAAGAGTATAGTCGCGTTAAGAGCATCTTTTTTACGCAACAATAGGTCAAGGTTAGGTTAAGGCCTCTAGGGGGCGCCGAACCCTGGCATTTTTGCCGTTCAGCATTAACGTTTATCGGTGGTTGGTGTTAGTGTAGCGGCTTTTATTATTCCTGCCGTTTGGCCCTTATATTTTGTGGAGCTGTTATGTCTTCTGACCTGCCTTGTTTGTTCCTTAAAGCCCAATCTGACAAACGTATCAAACGTGGTCATTTATGGGTTTATTCCAATGAGGTTGATGTAGCGAAGTCGCCACTCAAGCAGTTTGTCGTAGGGCAGCAGGTGGCGGTATGCAGTGCTTCGGGTAAGGCATTAGGTGTTGCATTTGTTAATCCAAATAATTTGATCTGTGCCAGGATGGTGGGGCGTCAGCTACTTGATCAGGCCCAGTTGTTACAGCGCATTCGTGCCGCTCTGGCTTTGCGCGAACGAAGTTTTTCTGCGCCCTATTATCGCCTGGTTTACGGCGATTCAGATTTATTGCCAGGATTGGTGGTGGATCGCTTTGGTGACTATTTGGTCGTGCAGATTTCGTCTGCAGGAATGCATACCTTGCAAGATGCCATTATTAGCGCTTTGCAAACTGTGTGTGCACCCAAGGGGATTTTATTGCGTAATGATCACTCTGGTCGTGCGCTGGAGGGCTTGGATGAAGAGATTGTGGAAATTGGCGAAGTTCCGGATCTTGTGGAGCTAGAGGAGAATGGCACGCGCTTTTTGGCGCCGGTAAAGTCGGGTCAGAAAACGGGTTGGTTTTACGATCATCGCTTGAATCGCCAGCAGCTGCAGGCGCAGGTAAAGGGCGCGCGTGTTTTGGATGTGTTCTCTTACATTGGCGGCTGGGGCGTCCAGGCGGTAACTGCTGGCGCCGCACAGGCGGTGTGTGTGGACAGTTCCGCTGAAGCCTTAAATCTGGTTAACGAAAATGCTCAGTTAAATGGCGTCGCTGATAAGGTTGAATGCATAGAAGGTAATGCAATCCAGGTACTAAAAACACTGATTTTGGAAAACGAAAAGTTTGATGTCGTAGTGCTCGACCCGCCGGCCTTTATTAAGCGCCGTAAGGATCAGAAAAAAGGCGAAGCTGCCTATCGGCATATCACGGAATTGGGCCTGCGCCTGCTGGGCAGAGATGGCTTGCTGGTATCCGCCTCTTGTTCCATGCACCTGGACAAAGATGTGCACAAGGAAATTGTGCGTGCTGCTGGTCGGCACCTTGAGCGCCATACTCAAATTATCTACCAGGGCGGGCAAGGGCCAGACCACCCTGTCCATCCGGGGATTCCAGAAACCGATTATATTAAGTCTTTGTTTGTGCGCTCTCTACTGGTTTGAGGCGCTGTTTGCCGGATCTGTCGGAGGGTTGCTCAGTTGTGCTTGGGCCTCTTGCAGCGCAGGGGCTAGCTTGGCGAAATCCACGGCATTGGCATCTGTTTCGAAGTTCAGCTGAGCTTCGACAGGTTGCCAGGCATTTAATAGTCGGGATGGCTGCATGTGGGTGCTGTCCAGCGAGTTGAGGACTGTTTGGGTGCGCCTTAATACGGTTTCCAGCCATTGAGCCTGTGCGCCAGCGAAGCGGTTGTGACAAGCAATAGCTGCTACGGGGGAAGTATTGCCGGATTCCTCTTCGGCCATATCCTGGCTAGGATCGTCTTCGCCTATACAGTGCTCAGCCTGTTGTTTCCATGTGGTTATAGCGCTAGCTAGCCCCTCTTCCACCAGTACCCATTGTTCGCCAGGCTCCAGTTGCTGTAGCGCTACTTCCTGTTTTTGCCATAGCTGGTGTAGGCGCGCAAGATCATCTGTGAGCAGGTTGCTGGCCAGCTTAAGATAGGTGCGGCGTCTGTTGTTCGGGAGCTCGGTGATGCTCAGTTCGCTGCCTGCAGGACTTGATTGTTGAAAAATAAAGTCTGTTGCTGATCGGGCACCGTGTTCGCCCCAAAGTATAAATGCCAGGGCATGGAAACCCAGGCTAACCTCCGAATTATCGGTGAGTGCGTGTTGCCCACGCAGCGATTCCGCGGTTAATGGCAGCGCTATGTCGTTAACTATGCCGCTATGTGGATAGGCCTCAACGCTGTCGATATAACCGGGCATAATTGGCCAGGCATCAATTTGATGGCGCAGTTCGTAGATGCCTGGCAAGAGTTGTGGGTGTAACTCACTCATGCGCATAAACGGAAGCATCACGCTAAATTGGTTGTGCGCCTGCTGCCAGGCTGTTCGACTGGCCGCTAGCGTTGTGTCACTGGGGTCGGCAAGCAACTGATCGATTGCATTATTGAGCTGCCGTGTTACTTCCAGAGTGTCGCGCAGTATCTGTTCTGCGGCTTGCCAGAGCTTGAGCGGTGGCTGGCTGTCCGTTTTGGTAGTATTCGTGTGCGCTGGGTCGTGGTTAACTTCTGCTGGTTGGTCGCAACCATTGACTGCCAGTACCATCAGCAAGCACAGGGCTGTATTGATATTGCGTCTATTCATAGGGCTTAGTCGCGCAGACTGATTATTTGCCAGCCAGCCTTTTGTGCATGGTCAAAGAGGCGTTCGTCTGGGTCGACTGCCACGGGGTTTTTCACCAGCTCTAATAACGGAAGGTCATTGATGGAATCGCTGTAAAAGTAACTGCCTTGCATGTCGCCAGGATAATGCTTTAGCCACTCACGCAAACGAATGACTTTGCCATCTTGAAAGCAGGGTGTGCCTGCTACTTGGCCGGTATAGCGACCATCGACAACTTCGGGGTCCGTAGCGAGCAAGTCATTGATGCCTAGTGCCTTGGCAATGGGTGCCGTTACAAATCGGTTGGTCGCGGTAATGATCAGCAGGTCGTCACCTTGGTCCCGATGCTTGTCGAGCAACCTTTGGGCTTTGGGTAATAGAATAGGGGCAATTTTTTCTCGCATAAATTGCGCATGTAACCTGTCCAGTTCTGCCATACTAAAACGCGACAATGGCTCTAGTGCAAAGGCCAAAAATTCAATAATGTCGAGAGTGCCGTCTTTATACTGCTTGTAAAACTGGTCGTTTTTACTACGGAAGATGTCTGGGTCAACAAGTTTCTGTTCGACCAGAAATTCGCCCCAGCTGTGATCACTATCGCCGCCGAGGAGGGTGTTGTCTAGGTCAAATATTGCAAGGCTCACGGATAACGGTTCTCTTGTGATAGGTCGGGAATGGGGGTGTAGTCTTTGCTGGCCGCTAGGATACTGTGCGGCCTATCGGGTCACAACCGGCTGAGCGCTCGATTGTGTAAAATTTTATGATGCGTCTATTTTCCGGGATTGCTCGGTTCAAGAAAATTTAACGCTGTCAGAGGGTTACAGCCGTTTGCCGCCATCATACTATTTGTGGAACAATAGCTTGTTTACTGGTGCTTATAATAAGCAAGTGATAGCTTACAAATAAGGTCTCTGGAGGTTGTGTTGATCGACGCCGATGGTTTTCGGCCCAATGTGGGTATTATGCTGACCAACTCAGACGGCAAATTGTTATGGGCGCGACGAGTTAAGGGGCAGGATGCATGGCAGTTTCCTCAGGGAGGTATTAACCCTAAAGAAACGCCTGAGCAGGCAATGTATCGCGAGCTTAATGAAGAGGTTGGCCTGTCGCCAGCCGATGTGAAAGTTTTAGGTTGTACGCGAGGCTGGCTGCGGTATCACTTGCCCAAGCGGCTGGTGCGCAAAGGTCGTGGAGATAAGACCTGTATTGGGCAAAAGCAGAAGTGGTTTTTACTGCAGTTGTGCAGTAAAGACGACGCTATCGACCTGAATATTCAGGGCGTGGCAGAATTTGATGACTGGCGCTGGGTGAGTTATTGGTATCCGCTCGGAAAAGTGGTTTCCTTTAAGCAAGACGTTTACCGTCGGGCTATGAAAGAGCTGGCGCCTGTGCATGCACAGTTTGAAGCCCAAAAAAGTTCATCAGCTAATTAAAAAGGGTGGAAAGCTAAGCGCTGGGGGTGGCACATGTTATGCGCATGCTTCTGGCCGTGATATTCCCGGTGATTGGTCAGTCGTCGGGATTTTACTCAGATTGCATCTCAAGCAGGGATGGCTTTTACTTATTGTTGGTCGTTGGCCAAAGTTTTTGAGAATACGTTATGTTGCATGCCTTGCGCAGTATCGTTCAGGAAGTAAATAACGCTAAATCCTTGGATGCGGTGTTGGATATTGCTGTGCGGCGTATTCGTGCGGAAATGAAAACCGACGTTTGCTCCGCTTACTTGCGCAATGATCAAGGTAGCTACGTGTTGATGGCTACAGAAGGTCTGAATGTTGGGGCGGTAGGCGTTGTGCAGCTGAGCGCGGGTGAAGGTCTCGTAGGCTGGGTGGCTGCACGCGAAGAGCCGATCAACCTGAAAGATGCCGGTGCGCACCCGCGTTATCAATACTTTCCTGAAACAGGCGAAGAGCGTTATAACTCTTTCCTGGGTGTTCCTATCATTCACCAGCGTCAGGTCCTGGGCGTTTTGGTTGTACAACAGATTCGTGATCGCCGGTTTGACGAAGGTGATGAGGCTTTCTTAATTACGATTTCGGCGCAGTTGGCGAGTGTGATTGCTCACGCTGAAGCCACAGGCTTACTTAAACAAATTGGGCAGTTGTCCGGAGAGGCAAAGTTTGTCGGTGTTGCTGGTGCTCCTGGTGTAGCCATTGGCCGGGCGGTTATTTTACAAGCCGCTGCTGATTTACGGTCTGTGCCTTATAAGCTGTGTCTGGACGTGGATGCGGAATTAGAGCTGTTTCACCAGTCCCTGGGGCTGGCACGTAACGACATTAAAAAAGTTGGTCAGCAGCTGGAGGAGCGTTTAAGCCGCGAAGAGCGGGCATTGTTTGATGCCTATTTGTCGATGCTTGACGATGCTTCTTTGGGTGGCGAAGTCATCGAGCGTATTCGGCAGGGGTTATCTGCGCCTTATGCCTGGAGTCAGGTTATTCTCGAGCATGAGAATAACTTTTCCAGTATGGAAGATGATTATTTGCGCGAACGCGCGGCAGATGTGCGTGATCTTGGACGTCGAGTATTGGCTTATTTGCAAGCCAGCACCGGCGTCGAGGCTGTGTTCCCTGACAAGACGATTTTAATTGGTGAAGAATTAACCGCGTCAAATTTAGGCGAGGTGTCGGCAGAGAAGCTCGTTGGACTTGTATCCGTCCAGGGCTCCAGTAACTCCCACGTGGCCATCCTCGCGCGTGCAATGGGTATCCCGACCGTTATGGGGGCAGTGGATTTGCCCTATACACAATTAGATCAGCGTGAAGTGATTGTCGATGGCCACCAAGGTGTGGTTTTCAGTGATCCAGGTGATGAGTTGCGCCACCATTACGAGGACGTTTTCGAAGAGGAGCGTCTCATTGTTAAGGGGTTGGAAGCGCTTAAGGATTTGCCTTGCGAAACCCTCGATAAGCATCGTGTGCCCTTGTGGGTCAATACCGGTTTGATGGTTGATGCTATGCGCTCACTTGATCGTGGGGCGGAAGGTGTTGGTCTGTACCGGACCGAGGTCCCCTTCTTGATGCGCGATCGCTTTCCCAGTGAAGAAGAGCAGCGACAGATTTATCGCGAGCAATTGCAAGCTTTTGCACCAAACCCCGTAACTATGCGCACGCTCGATGTTGGTGGGGATAAGGCTCTGCCCTACTTTCCCATCAATGAGGCGAATCCGTTTTTGGGGTGGCGCGGAATTCGCGTGACATTGGACCACCCGGAAATTTTTCTCGGCCAGATTCGCGCAATGTTAAAGGCCAGTGAAGGGCTGGATAACCTGCGTATTATGTTGCCGATGATTTGTAGCATTCAAGAACTGGAAACTGCGCAAAATCTTATTTATCGGGCCTATCATGAGCTGCTTGAAGAAGGGTTTGATATTGTTCTGCCGCCTATCGGCGTTATGGTAGAAGTGCCTTCGGCTGTTTATTTAACCCGAGAGTTGGCGCAGCGTGTCGATTACCTTTCTGTGGGCAGCAATGATTTAACGCAGTATTTATTGGCGGTTGATCGCAATAATGCGCGGGTTGCACATTTATATGAATCGCTCCACCCTGCAGTGTTAAGGGCTTTGCATCAAGTAGTCACTGAGGCTCATAGTCAGGGAACGCCAGTGGGTATTTGTGGTGAGTTAGCAGGTGACCCTGGCGCGGCCATTTTGTTAATGGCGATGGGCTTTGATGTGCTATCAATGAATGCGGCAAGCTTGTTGAAAGTAAAATCTGTGATACGAAGTATCACTCTTGAGCAAGCCGAAACGTTGTTAAATCAGGTAATGAGCCTGCCTGATGCTTCTTCCATTCAGCAGTGCGTAAGACGAGTACTTACTCAGGCCGGGATAAACCGTTTTTTTCAGCCTCTACGCACAGAGGTTCACTAGCTCAACTACGCCAGTTCAACTACGCCAGTTCAAAGTGGAATGTCCTGGTTTCCCTTGGTGGCGGCGGTTCGGCAGAGAGATTCGCAAATTTTTCCGGTTCAGGACTATCTTGCGCCACATCCGAATAGATAAACGTGCGCTCTATGAATGTAACCTCATTAGATGTGTTGATCAGTAAAATGGTCGACGTGCGAGTGGCGTAGTGAGGGAGTCTGATAAAATTTGCCGATAATGCTTTTTCCAGATTTATATCAATTCCTGTGTTCGGGAGTTCGTCGTGCTTTGCCAATGTTTGATTCGCGAGAATACTGAATAACTGTTCCGCTTTTCGCGCTCCTTTGGTGGTCCGAGTCCAGAGGGTTAGTGCGCGTTTGGTTGCCTCGATCTTGGGCCAGGGGGTGCAGAGTAAATGGTTGCTTAGCCCGTAAATACCCGGCGTTAGCCGCTGTGCGCGGCCTCCTCTGTTGCTAAAATATCTTAAATCGTTGATGTGTCCGAACAATACATTGTAGCCACTGAAGTTGTTGGCGGTTGCTGCCAAGTGGTCAGCGTAGATAGCGGTAGAGTCATAACCTTGTAAAAAGTCACTTACCAATTTTCCTCTGGATACTGGGCCTGGAGAATCTGCTGGGTCACGATAGTTGGTGATCCCTGCAAAACGCCCGTCTCTGGTAATACCCATCCATGTCCCGCCTGCTTGCAAGTCTTTGCCTGCTAAAACCCTGTTGTCCGGCCAAAACTGGGCTGGAGTGCTCGGGCGTGCAAGAAATTCGTCTCGATTGGCTATCACAATCAAAGGGTATTCGTTGTCAGCATGGTAGGCGAGGCTGATTAAGCACATAACATAATTTGACGATAGTGGGTTGGGTGCGCAGTGTAGCAAACCTTTCTTTTTGAGAGATTATGGTATGATCGCGCCTTCCCAATTTACAGTAAAATTTTCGCCCCTGTCTGCGAGGCTACTGATTTATGATTCCCTACCCTGATTTAAATCCGATCGCCCTGAGCCTGGGACCATTCAATGTCGGCGAAACTACCATTGGGCCTCTGGAGGTGCATTGGTATGGCATTATGTATCTGCTTTCATTTATCTGTGCCTGGTTTGTAGGTTGGTATCGAGCAGGCCGCAGTGACGTATTGATTCAGCGTAATCAAGTTGAAGACTTGATCGTATACGGCGCTTTTGGAGTCATTATTGGCGGCCGATTAGGCTACGTATTTTTCTATCATTTTGACAAACTACTGCAGGATCCGGTGTGGCTATTTCGGGTATGGGAAGGCGGTATGTCTTTCCATGGTGGCTTAATCGGTGTGATTATCGCGATGATGTTGTATGCGAAGAAGCTGGGTTTGAGCTTACTTACCGTGACGGATTTTGTCGCTCCCTTGGAGCCAATTGGGCAGTTTTTTGGGCGGATCGGTAACTTTATCGGCCAAGAGTTGTGGGGACGGCCGACGGATGGCCCCTGGGGTATGATATTTCCAAACGATAGCCTTGGCCTGGCTCGCCACCCCTCCCAGCTGTACCAGGCATGCCTTGAGGGTTTGTTACTGTTTGTGATTTTATTTTGGTTCAGCACCAAGCCTCGTCCCCGAGGTGCTGTTTCAGGGTTGTTTTTGATGGGCTACGGTTGTTTTCGCTTTATCGTTGAATTTGTGCGCGAACCAGATAGTCATTTGCTGGATCAGCTGGTTTTTGGCTGGATGACACGGGGCCAGGTTCTTTGTGTTCCCATGGTGTTTGCTGGTTTGTGCTTGCTGGTTTGGGCGTATCGGTACGGAAAAGTAGCTAAAACAAAGAGTGATACGCAAAAGGCATAGCACTTTGTGCACTGCGTATACCACAATGTTTGAGAGTTGAAATTCAGGGTCAAAGTATTTTATGAAGCAATATTTAGATTTATGTCAACGCATTGTTGATGAGGGTGCCTGGGTCGAAAATGAAAGAACCGGGACTCGTTGCTTAACCGTTATCAATGCGGATTTGGAATACGATGTTGCCGCGAATGCATTCCCATTGATTACTACGCGCAAGAGTTATTGGAAAGCTGCCATAGCTGAGCTGCTAGGTTACTTGCGCGGTTATGACAGTGCCGCGCAATTTCGTGCGATTGGCTGCAATACCTGGAATGCCAACGCCAATGAAAACGACGCCTGGCTGGTTAATCCTGTGCGTAAAGGTGAGGATGACATGGGGCGTGTATATGGGGTTCAGGGGCGCGCCTGGCAAAAGCCGGATGGTAGTTATGTTGATCAGCTCAGGAAAATTGTCGATGACCTTCGTCGTGGGGTTGACGATCGCGGCGAGATCATGACGTTCTATAATCCCGGGGAGTTGGAGTTGGGCTGTTTGCGCCCTTGCATGCACACCCATACCTTTTCCCTGCTGGGTGAGACCTTGTATCTGACATCTTATCAGCGCTCTTGCGATGTGCCGCTGGGGCTTAATTTTAATCAGGTGCAGGTGTTTACTTTGTTAGCATTGATTGCGCAGATTACGGGTTTGAAGCCTGGTAAGGCGTATCACAAAATCATAAACGCCCATATTTATGAAAATCAGCTCGAGTTAATGAAAACCGTTCAGCTTAATCGGGAGCCTTTCCCTTTGCCTTCTTTGCATATTAACCCTGACATTAAAACGCTTGAAGATATTGAAAGTTGGGTGACGCTGGATGATTTTGACGTAGAGGGTTATCAGTACCACGAGGCAATTGCATACCCCTTCTCGGTTTAAATAGCGGATACTTCTTTTGATGTTAAGCGCTTATTGGTGATGCTGTTATCTTTGTGACGGCGCTATTGTTATACAGCGAGTGTGTTTATGAGTTTATCCATCATTGTTGCAGTTGCAAAAAATGGGGCAATTGGAAAGGGGAATGATTTGCCTTGGCGGTTACCTGCGGATCTGCAGTATTTTAAAAAAGTGACGTTGGGTAAGCCTGTTATTATGGGGCGAAAGACTTTTGACTCCATCGGTAAACCGTTACCTGGGCGCTTGAATATTGTTGTGAGTCGACAGGCTAGCTGGCTTGCAGAGGGTGTTGAGTCAGTAACTAGTTTTGAAGAGGCGTTAAAAATAGCGTCAAATCAAGACAATGTTGATGAAATAATGTTGATTGGTGGCGCTCAACTTTATAAAGCAGGCATGCCCTTTGTTGATAAATTATATGTGACTGAGGTTGATATAGAGGTAGATGGCGACGCTTTTTTTCCTGGGATTTCGCCTGAAGATTGGAGAGAAATTAGTCGCGAAAGTCATGCTGCAGACGAAAAAAACGGTCTTAATTACCACTTTGTTGAGTATTTGAGAAATGTTACATTTTGATTGCGGCTGATGGTTTGTTGGTTAAAGCGACGCATTGGTTATTTTTTGTTCTTCGTTACCTGGGTATTCCCCGGTCTTTAGTAACACGTTACCACTGAGTGTTACTTCCCTACACGCAAATAAAACGTTTCTCTCTTAGTCATTGAATAATGCGCCATGCTCTTATTACAATGTCGCGCTCTTAGTTGCTGTGTAAGCTCTAATATTAAGGGGTCGGGCGGTAGCTAGTTTTTTTGTCGCAAATATTTGATTGCATATACCCATGTTGGGGGATTTATGAGGAAGCAGCGAATTAAAGCTGTGGCTATGGTCACAGCTATTTCTGCAGGCACACTGTTTGGTAGTGTTGCACTGGCAGATCAAACTATTGATTCCATTCTGAAAGTGGGTCAATCAAAAACGGCCGTAGGTCTTCAGTCGCAAGCGCGTATAGACAAACTGGCTTCTGAGACTGCAAGTCTTTTGCAGGATTTCAAAACTGTAAATAAGCAAATTGAAAGCTTGCGTGTTTACAATTCTCAGTTAGAAAAGCAAATTCAAAACCAATTGAAAGTGATTGGCGAGCTGGAACAGTCTATTGATAACGTGACTGTGATGGAGAGACAAATTCAGCCTTTAGTTCTGCGTATGCTTGAAGCGCTGGAGCAGTTTGTTGAGCTGGATGTGCCTTTTCATAGCGATGAAAGAGCTGAGCGAATTGCTATGTTGAATTCGAACATGGATCGTGCAGATATTTCTGTTGCCGAAAAATTCCGTCAAATTCTGGAAGCCTACAAAATCGAGGCTGAGTATGGACGTAAGCTTGATACTTACGAAGATACTTTGTCAGTAGACGGTCAGGATCGTGAGGTTAATGTGTTACGCGTAGGTCGTATTGCATTAATGTATCAGACCAAAGATACCGAGTTGGCTGGTGCCTGGGACCAAAAGCAGCGTCAGTGGGTGCCACTGGATTCTGGCGAATATCGTAGCGCTATCTTGAAGGGTATTCGTATCGCCAAGAAACAAGCCTCTATCGATATTATGAACTTACCTATAACGGCTCCGGAGGCTGCGCAATGAAACTGATTTTTGCAAAACGCATTCTTGCTGTTGCCGCGGCAGGTCTATTCGCTAGTAGCCTAGCTGTAGCACAAGACAAGGCTACTTCGCTGGAAGATCTTTTGAAGATGGTCCAGCAGGATAAAATTGCCGAGTCTAAAGAGCACAAGCAACGTGAAGCTCAATTTCGTAAAGAGAAGTCTCAGCAGCAGAGTCTTTTGAATCAAGCGAAAAAAACCCGTGAAGATGAAGAAGCTCGCTCGGCCCGTCTTGAGCAAACTTATGCCAAGCAGGAGCTGGACGTAACTGCCAAGCGTAAGCAGTTGCAAGAGCGCTTGGGTTCTTTAAAGGAATTGTTTGGTCACTTGACGTCGACTGCTGGCGACCTTCGTTCAAGCATGGAAACGTCTTTGGTTAGTGCGCAATACCCTAACCGTGGTGATTTTCTTGACGGCTTGATTGAGCGTATGAACAGCGGTACTCAGCTGCCTAGTCTGGAAGAGATTGAGCGTCTGTGGGCTGAAGTAATGCGTGAAACTGTGGAAGGTGGCAAGGTTGTCAAGTTCTCTGGCACTGTCATTACTCCTTCTGGTGAGCAGTTGACCCAGGATATCGTGCGCATTGGTACCTTTAACTTGCTGTCTGATGGCAAGTATCTGGAATATATTCCTAAAGGCGAAAAAATAGCTGAGTTGACGCGTCAGCCTGCAGGTTATGAAGCTGCTGCTATGGCTCTGCAAAATGCTACCGAAGGCTTTACCAAAGTTGGTATAGACCCAACAGGTCCTTCCGGTGGTTCTTACTTGGCAGCCTTGATTAACAGTCCTTCTCTGGAAGAGCGCTGGCACCAAGGTGGTCTGGTTGGCTACATCATTACTGGTGTAGGTGCGTTTGCTATGTTGTTGGCTCTCTGGCGCTTTATAGTGTTGGCCGGTATGACCAGCAAAGTGAACTCTCAGCTGAAGTCTAAGACTGCTAACACCAATAACCCACTGGGTCGTATCCTCAAAGTTGCTGAGGACAACAAAGGGTTGGATGGCGAAACACTTGAACTTAAGCTTGAAGAGGCTGTCTTGAAAGAGCGCCCCTCTATCGAGTCTGGTTTGAATCTGTTGAAGATTATCTCCGCTGTAGCTCCGCTTCTAGGTCTGTTGGGTACTGTGACAGGTATGATTATTACCTTCCAGGCGATCACCATCTTCGGTGCTGGCGATCCTAAGGCAATGGCCGGCGGTATTTCTGGTGCATTGGTGACAACCGTACTGGGTCTTGTTGTGGCTATCCCGACTGTTCTTATGCACACACTGGTCAATGGCCGGGCTAAGCGCATTCTCCACATTCTCGAAGAGCAAAGCGCCGGTATAATCGCCGAAAACGCTGAGCGTAAATAAGGAGATCGATCATGACGGGATTAATGGATGCATTAGAAGCCATTAAAGCCTTCGTGGATTCGGGTGGTGAAGTATTGATTTTGATCGCCATCCTGACCTTTGTCATGTGGACTCTGATTTTTGAACGCATTTGGTATTTCAAATCTGGCCTGAATAAGGATGTTCAGGCTGCGTTAGAGACCTGGGAAGCCCGGTCTGAACGCAAATCTTGGAATGCTCACCAGATTCGTTACGCTTTGATTTCTCGTGTTTCCGAAAAGGTAAACAACAACCTGGACCTGATTTCAACGATGGTTGCGCTTGCGCCGCTGTTTGGATTGTTAGGAACAGTTTGGGGGATGATTGAAGTGTTTAACGTTTTGGCAGTAACGGGCGGTGGCGATGCTAAGTCAATGGCTGGAGGGGTTTCGAAAGCAACCGTTCCAACTATGGCGGGCATGGTGGCCGCAATTTCGGGTGTCTTCGGTAATACGATGGTGACTCGAACTGCAGAGCGTGAAAATCAATTGCTCGAAGACCACTTGACGATGGACCACTAAGGCGATCGCACCAAGAACTAACCGGTTGTAAGAGACTTACTATGAGCAGAAAAACCGTTAAAGCGGAAGAAGAAGCCGGCGCTATTGATTTAACGCCTATGCTCGATGTCGTTTTCATCATGTTGATCTTCTTTATTGTTACGGCTTCTTTTATTAAAGAAGCCGGGATTGAGGTTAACCGTCCTGATGCGACTACTTGGGTAGCAAAGAAAAATGCGAGTATCTTGGTAGCCATCAACAGTAACAACGAGATCTGGATCGATAAGCGTCGGATAGAAGAGCGAGCAGTTCGTTCTACCATTGAGCGTATGCATGCGGAAAATCCTAAGGGCACCGTTGTTATCCAAGCGGACGACAAGGCTAACGTTGAGACCATGGCTATTGTGGTGGGAGCCGCACGTGAGCTTGGTATTCTCGACGTAGCTGTCTCTACTGAGAAGAAATAGCGATATGAACTTTGTAAGAGTTATAGCGGCTGCGGCGTTAGCAATTGTGGTAACTTTTGGGTTGCTATTCTTGATGCACTCATTAATTGAGGCTGATAGAAAAGCACCTAAAGAAGAAGAGACCCGCAAAATTGCCGACATCACTATGCCGGATACTAAAATCGAAACTCGGTACGATACCGAAAAGCCTGAAAAACCTGAGGATCCTGAAGAGCCTCCACCAGACATGCCAGAGCCTGAGTTTGATACACCAGATGTCAACCCGGACGCGATTAGCATGAGTGCACCAAAGGCTAGCTTAACAGCAAAAGTCGGCGGTATAGGTGGCTTCTCTTCAGATGGTGAATACTTGCCTATCGTTAAGGTTCAGCCTGCGTATCCACGTCGAGCGCTTAGCCGAGGCATTGAAGGTTATGTAATCGTTGAGTTTACAGTAACTAAAAATGGCTCTGTTAGGGATCCTGTCGTGATTGAAGCTGACCCGGAGAATATTTTTAATTCGGCTGCTACTAAAGCTGCATTGAAATTTAAGTATAAGCCGCGGGTTATTGATGGCGAGCCGGTTGAAGTGCCTGGTGTTCGTAACAAGATTAGCTTTGCAATTGCGAAGTAAGGGTGGGAGAAGCATATGAAAGTGACGGCTGTTGTAACCAAGCTCGTCCGGCATACTTTGCTGGCAGCACCTTTGGCTTTAGCGCCCGCAGTGTCGTCTGTAGTTATGCAGGCCATTGGTTTGACGACCAGTGTGGGTGTTGTTTACGCACAGGATGATAAGCAGAAGCCTGAGTATAAAACGCGGAAAACTCCAGCTCTTAGAGAAACCGTGTTTAAAAAGTTGGCTGTGGTTCAAGCGTTAACTAACCCTGAGCCGAAAGAAGAAGGTGGCAAAGCACCACCGCCTGATTTTAAGCAGGCCCTGGTTGAGCTTGATAAGATTGATACTAGTAAGTTTAATGAATATGAGCTTGCTCAGGTCTATAACTACTACGGTTTTATTTATTACAGTTTGGAAGATTATCCCAAAGCAATTAAATACTATCGTCAAGTAGTTGCGCAGGCTCCGAATATTCCAGTGGGTCTTGAGGTTGGTACTCTCTACACGATTGCTCAATTACAGTTTATTACTGAGGATTACAGGGCGGCTATTGCTACCTTGAAGCAATGGATGGAAGTTTCTCCTATCATTGGGGCGGATGCTTATATGCTTCTGGCTCAGGGCTATTACCAAATCAATGAGATGGATGAAGCGTTAAAAAATACCAACATTGCAGTAGATATGTACGAGTCCAAGGGCAAGGTGCCCAAAGAGAACTGGTATTCATTGCAGCGAGCTATTTATTACGATAAAGGTAACAATAAAAAAGTTATCGAAATCCTCGAAAAAATGGTTCGTCATTATCCAAAAGGTACTTATTACAAGCAGCTTGCGGGTATGTATGGTTTGGCTGAGCGTGAAAAAGACCAAACTAATATGATGGATGCCACTTATGTTATGGGTGTGCTGCAGAAAGAAAAAGAGCTGATGAATTTGGCATATATGTATATGGGTGAAGAGTATCCATATCGTGCTGCCAAAATTATTGAAAAAGGGATGAAGGATAAGATTATCGAGAGAACGTCGAAAAATCTTGAGGTGTTATCTTCAGCCTGGCGTTTGGCTCAGGAAGTCGACAAGTCTATTCCTGTTTTGGCCGAAGCTGCTCAAAAGTCTGATGGTGGCGATCTTTATGCGCGTTTGGCAGGTTTGTATTTAGATAATGATAAGTACAAAAAGGCATTGGAAACCGCTGATAAAGCTCTTGACAAGGGGAAAATCAAGCGTCCAGACCAACTGTATATTGTGGTCGGTATGGCTAATGCTAACCTGAAGAATTACGGTAGTTGCATGAAGTCCATGAAGGAGGCGGCTAAAGACAAGCGAAGTCGTAAGTTTGCTAACAACTGGATGAACTATTGTGAAGGTGAATTGAAGCGTGAGAAAGAGTTAGCTAAATCATAATCTCACTTTTCAGAAAAAAGGCAGCCAATGGCTGCCTTTTTTAGTTTGCAAAGCCTTAATGGAAATCTCTGGATTTACTGTTGAAGTTAGCTAAAAGCCTAGTGATGTCTATCAAGCGATAGGCAATGATGTGAATCACGCCACTGTTCGTATCTTTTTCTATCCTTCCATAAACCTTCAGTAGTTTTGCCTTGGTCAGTTCCTTTAACTGACGCTGTGCAGTTTGCAGCCATATAACGACATTTATTGTTCCCGTTTCATCTTCTAATGTTAAAAAAGTTACTCCCGCTGATGTTTGTGGCCTTTGTCGATTTGTGACAACGCCAGCTACAAAACCTTCCTTTTCATTTTCCTGGTGTGGTAAGTGGTTCGCAAGGATGCAAGGTATAACTTCCTGATGTGGTCGCAATAAAGCCATCGGGTGATCGTTTAGACTTAGGCCTGTCATTGTATTATCGAGTAACAGGTTCTCTGTGCGAGTAGGTTCGCGCATACTGGCTGCAGAACTAGAGTGGCTCGAAAAAAGATCATCTTGTGGTGTGATTGAGCTCACCTCCCAATAAGCCTGGAATCGGTTAAGTGAAGCTAATGAATGTGTTTTGGCTTTAAGTGATTGCATGGCATTGGCTGATGCTAAAATTTTTAAGGTGTTATGAAGACCCTTTGCTTTGGGTAATTGGTCTATGCTGTTAAAGCCAATAGCGGGTCGGTGAGCTAGCAATACTTCCAGCTGTGTTTTGTCCAGTTGGCGAATGCTGCAAAAACCAAGTTGTAGTACAGCTTTGCTCTGTGAGTAGATGACTTTATGTAGCCAGTCACTATGATTAATATCTACAGGTAGAATCATTACCTCGTGCCGCTGTGCATCTTGAATGAGTTGACTGGGTTGATAGAAACCCATTGGTTGCGAGTTTAGTAAACCACAGAGAAACTCTGTGGGATAATAGTATTTCAGCCATGCGGAGACATACGCCAGCCAGGCAAAACTGGCTGCATGTGACTCGGGAAAACCATATTCCCCAAAACCTTCAATCTGCCGGCAAATCCGCTCGACGTAATCTTCCTTGAGCCCTTTTTTAAGTAACCTGAGCGTAAGTTTGCTGCGAAGTTTATGCATGTGTCCATGGCTTTTCCAGGTAGCCATCGAACGTCGTAAATCTTCTGCTTCATCTGCAGAGAAGTCGGCTGCATGCATTGCAAGTGCTATGACTTGCTCTTGAAAAATAGGAACTCCGTATGTTCGTTCGAGTATAGGCTGTAAACTTGGTAGGGGAATATCACAGGCTTCTTCTCCATGTTTGCGTTTTAAATAAGGGTGGACCATGTCACCTTGAATTGGGCCTGGTCTCACAATGGCAACCTGAACTACTAAGTCGTAGTAGGTAGTAGGTTTGAGGCGTGGCAACATATTCATTTGTGCTCGAGACTCAATTTGAAACAAGCCAACGCTATCGGCTTTCTGTAGCATCGTGAAAACCTTATCGTCATTTTCTCTAGGAATATGATTAAGGGTGAAGGGGCGGTTTATTCGTGAGCTAATGTACTGAAATGACTTATTCATCGCGTTAAGCATGCCAAGTGCAAGGATGTCGACTTTCATTAGTCCCATACTTTCTAAATCTGTTTTGTCCCATTGAATAATCGTCCGGTCGGGCATTGCAGCGTTTTCAATGGGAACCAATTCTTGCAGGGGGGTATGGGTAAGAACAAAACCACCTACATGTTGTGAAAGGTGCCTGGGAAATCCAATCAATTCACTGACTAGTCGTTTGAAATTCTGAAGAATATGAGAGTCTGTAGATAGTTCTGGATTGATAACTTGATCAAGCCAATTCTCATCTAAATAACGCCAGCCGTAATTCGAAATAGCTTTTTCAAGACTGGTTATTTCGATTCCCAATGCCTTCCCAATATCTTTAAATGCACTTTTTCTGCGGTAAGTGATTGTGGTTGCCGCTAGCGCTGCATGGCTGCGTCCGTAGCGTTTGTAAATGTACTGAATAACTTCTTCGCGACGGCTATTGTCAAAGTCTATATCAATGTCAGGCGGTTCATTTCGGCGCTTGGATATGAATCGCTCAAAAAGCAGGTTGACTCGTGCGGGATCGACATCAGTGATAAATAGGCAGTAGCAAACAGTGGAGTTGGCGGCGGACCCGCGTCCCTGGCAAAGAATATTTTGCTCACGTGCAAATTTAACAATGTCATAAATCGTTAAAAAATAGTATTCATATTGCAGCTCGCTTATGGTTTTAAGCTCTTTTTCTATTTGCTGCATTTGTTGCTTGGGTATACCTTTTGGATATCGAAGTTTTGCGCCCTGAATCGTGATTTCACGTAAGTAGGCTTTAGGGGTTTCGCCTTTGGGTAGGGATATTCTTGGGTACTGGTAAGAAATTTCAGTTAACGAAAAATCACAGGCTTTGGCTACCTCCAATGTGTTTTCAAGGTACTGTTGGGGGTAGAGGGTGGATAGCTTCTTAATAGATCGAAGGCTATTTTCAGCGTTGACAAGTAGGCTTCCTTTTATCTCATTAATGGTACTTTTTTGTCGAATGGCAGATAGCGTATCCAATAAATTCTTTCTTTCTGGAATGTGCATTTTTGCGCCGCTGCTGGCAACAATTTTCCAGTGACGATTGGCGTTCCACCAAGATATTACTGTTTCGTGTTCTTTGTCTTGATGGGTGAGCGTGAATTGAAGAAGTAGATATATTTTGCAGTACTCTCCTTTTGACAGATTCTTGGGAATGTAGGAATCAATCCTTGATGGTTTAAAAAGAATGATTCCAGTGCGAATGAATTGTTCTAAGTAGTCTGGATGAAATTTATAACAACCTTTGGCTGCCGACCGTCGACAGTATGTGATTAGTTGGCATAACTCCATATAACTGTTCTTGTTTTTTACAAGAACAACAAAGGTGTCATCATTAAAATTAAATTCGGCGCCGATAACTAACTTCAAGATTTTTTTGTTATTGAGGTTTTCAATTTTTTTTAGATGATTCCATGCTTTTACTATGCCTGAAAGAGAGCATTCATCAGTGATTGCCAGAGCGTAGTATCCAAGTTCTATTGCTTGTTCGACGAGTTCTTCCGGGTGGGATGCAGAGCGTAAAAAACTGTAATTTGTTAAGCAGTGGAGCTCGCTAAATGGCATTTCGTAACCTCTAGGAAAATACGCCCAATTCGAAAATTCTTCCATCGGGTATGCGAAAAACCCAGCTGAGAACATTATCGTGCTTGGCTACTACATAGTAGTCACGAGGTTGCATTGGTGTGTCCCACCAACCCGTATTCAATCTTGTTGGTCCATGCAATATATATTTGATTGGGCGCTGAATTAATTTAGGTGTTTCATAAATAAAAATTGGTTGGTGGCTAAATATTTTAGGTTGCCATGGTTTGTTAGAGCTTGGTGTTACTTGTTGGGTGTGGACGGTATTGTTTTCAGGCCTTGGGTCGCTGGAGCAGCTTAAAAAGTATAAAGCGGATGGACCAAGCCTGGTGCTTAAGCGGTTAAATAAAAGATTGCTTTGCTGCTTTTCGTCTTTGTCGGGCTCAGAAAATAAGTTAAAAGGTGATCTGGCCTGAGGTATGAAGTTGTATGCCTTGAGTTCAATTTTTACGGCTGGGGTCTTTAATTGCCAGCGTTGAATATTGGTGTTGAGCATGTAGTGCCAGGTTGCGATGAGGTTATCGGGGCAGGCTAAAAATAATTTTTCATGCTGCTGTAATCCTTCTTTGCCGATAAAGGTTATGCCCAGCTCTTGGCAAAGTAGTTGTCGTTTGCGTAAGAAGTGAATAAATAATGAAATTCGTTGAGCTAGGATAAATCGTAGCGGTAATAATGTTTCAAATTCCTCTTCTAAATCGATTAGATCATAAAAAGTTTCTGAGCATTTGTATGGTTTGGGTAGCCAAGTTTTGTCTCCATATACGCGTGCTAGACTTTCTAGAATTTTACTGTCAATTCGATGGGCAAGATCGCTTCGATTTAGCTGTCGTAAGTTGCCAATTGTGCTTATGCCCATTTTTAGGAGTTTGAGTTCTGTTGCGTTGTCTGTGCCAATAAAGTGTACTGGTATGTTGGCTAGTAGTGCGTCAACTTGAGACTTGTTGATGCTGCGACAGATACCTGTTTTAGCTAATAATCGTGCAGTTGCCGGATACGGCGCGGCAGCTATTTGAGCTGTAAAGGCATGTTCCTCAAATACTGCGCATAACTTGCGATGTAGTTGGCGAGTAGACCCGAATAGCCGGCGCATGCTCGCAATTTCGAGAAACATGCCTTGGTCACCGTCGATGCTAACCCAACTGCTAAACTGCTCGGCAAGCTGAGCTATGTGATTTTGTGCTTGCAGCAGCTTGTCCTCATGTCGGTCAACTGTGTAAAGGTTTGGGCATAAGCAAAATGCACTCGTGAGATTCATCTCTACAGATATGCCCATGGCTTTTGCGCTATCGTTACAATCAATAATGTTGTGTTGTCGATCGATGATGGCAGTGGGTTGCTGGCTGCGAAATTGTTCAGCGCAGCTTTCGGCATAAAAATGCGGTAGATAAGCATAAAGCCATTTCATGGTTGTCATTCAATTGTTGAGTATTGGTCGTGGATACCGGAAGGGTTCTACCCTTGCTAATTGCAGTGTGAGTGTCTGGCCTGCAGGGGCTAGTTGTTGTTTAAGTATCTCAATGTGTAATGCATCATGGTCGCTGGCTTGTAGTTTTACTTTCAGTGCGCTGATGCTGGGTTGGCTGTCGGCTCTTCGAAATAAAAAGTTTGGGGTTTGATACTGTGTTGCACATAAATGCAGTCGACGTATTTCTTGACTGGAGAGCTTCTGTGGCCAGCATAGAACTGTTTGGGGTAGGGCGCTTTTAATGGCTTCTTCGGTTGCCCAAAGAGTATCTTTGGCTGTTTTTGTATTAACGAGTACTAGATAGCGTAAATCCATTCCTGCCTGTGCAAGTGCTGCGGCGTTGACAGACATGGGGGGGTTGATCCAAAGCTGCCATGCTTGTGTTTGGCTCAGTTTTACAAGGTGGGGAAGCAGTAAACTGATTTCTCCGATACCTGGCTTGTTGCAGAGTATTTCAATTACGCCAGCACTCGGCCAGCCTTGCCCCCTGAGGAGCTGGTCGAATGTGGTAAAACCGGTTGGTAATCCTGGCTTTATGGATTGTTCTGGGCGTGATTGCCAGATGTAGCCTTTGCTAATGAGTTGTTCGATCATGAATTTCACCAGTCAATATACTGTATATATATACAGTATATTGACTGGTGCTGTGTCTGCAAGTGTTGCTGGTGAGCTTTTAGATGGAGGGTGGTGTTAGGGTCCTTACGGCTTGGCGGGCTATGCTTTGGTTAATACTTAATATGTTTACCAGATAATGCGACAGGTTATCATTGCTGGCATTTCTGGGTTTTGGTGGTGCTAAGTTTCCGGTAAGGCTTTCCATGGCTTCAAGCTGGGATTTTTCGCAGTT
>JBNKHI010000050.1:0-24463 GCA_050290265.1 Cellvibrionaceae bacterium | reverse complement strand
AATAGGAGGAGAAAAAAACCAGCGTGAGATTCATCTTGATTATTTAAACGTTGATTGTCAGTGACAACTGATGACAGGCAATTAAACCCCGCACACCTGTTACCACTCACGCAACCGCACTATAACCGCAGCCAATGCCCCAAAAGCTTTCGCCAACCGGTATAAAACTCAGGCCAAAAACTACGCGAGCAAACTTTTATTTCATGGTTATTTAGCAAGCTCTAGCAACAAGTCGACCTGAACTTCAACACTAAACCCGACAGTCGCATCATCTGCCCACATACCACTTCCAATATTAAAGTCGCGTCGGTCGAGTTGCGCGCTGCCCTGCAAATGCGCTCGCGCAATATCTGTTTCAGTCCAGGTGAATGTCAAGGCGACGGGCTTTTCAATGCCCTTTAGCCGCAACACTCCATCGGCAACATACCGGTTGTCACCTAATGTTCGAAATGTTGTCGCTCGATAGGTGGCAACCGGAAATTCATCGGTATAAAACCAGTCTGAATCTGGCAACATACTGTCACGCTCATCACTCTGTGTATTTACTGAAGTAAGAGTAATGTCAGCGTTAAAAGAGCTTTCCGGCAACGCTGTCGGTGAAAAATAAATATCGCTGTTAAAAACCTTAAACTCACCGTCAAAAGCAACGGCATCATAAGTTGCTACAAACCTCAAACTGCTCTCTGGCAACTGAGTCCAGGCCGGAGCCCGATCAACAGCCACTGTGCCGCCAGAATCCTCGTCCAAAACACTGTCCTGTTTCATCAACGGCTGAGCTGTTGACGGCTTATTCAAGACGGCTGGATTTGACCCCAAATCAGCCGCATACCAGCCAACCACAATCACTGCAGCGAATAGTAAACCGACCGTGACTCGACCAAACATTGATACTGGCGCCATTCTTAACAATACATCACTACCGTGAAAGTGATGCTTAATCGCCATTGCGATATGGCCAGCCAGAGCCACTAACAGCACCCACGCCGCGCCAACATGAATAGTTTCACCCAATTCTTTTAGGCTATCACTAGGCTCAGTAATAGACGGTACTGCGAACAAACCAAACCAGCGAAAGGGAAAGTCAGCCGCGGAATTCAGTACCCAGCCGCTCAAGGGCAGTAGTAGCATTAAGCCATAAAGAGCCCAGTGACCGAGGTCTGCAAGTTTTTCATTAAACACAGAAAGTTTACTGGCGGCATGAGGTGCTGACATAAATAACCGCCAAAGTAAGCGCAACACAAATAATACAAGAACAGTGATACCCAGTGACTTGTGCCAGATAAACACATTGAGCTTAGCGGGTGACATTGGCATGTCTTCAGCTATTAAGCCAAGAACAATAGCTGCAAAGATTAACGCGGCCATCAACCAGTGAAAGCTTTTTGCCACACCACTCCATTGTCGTGGGCTATTTAAAAGAGACATAATTATTACTCGTATGAAATATCTAAAGCACACGCCCTAGAAGTGATTTCTAACCCGCAAGAACAATAAAACCAAAAGCGCATTAGCACAAATGTCTAACCCCGCCGCTTTTGATGGCGCTCTAAATCTTCTTGACGTTTTTTCTCTGATTTACGCAATAACAAGTAAGTAGCGCCACTACCCCCGTGTTGTTTTTGCGCAGAATGAAAGGCCTGCACTGCTTCGAGTTGCGGTAACCAATGGGATACGCAGCTTTTGAGCATTGCCGGATTTTTTCGCCCTTCGCCTTTACCGTGGGTAATCAGCGCACAGCGAATATCATACTCGAGGCAGTCATTTACAAACTGATACAACGCGCTTCGCGCCTGCTCTACAGTCATATTATGCAGGTCAAGTCGAGCATCAATTTGGTATTTACCCAACCGCAAATTGCGAAAGACACCGTTTTGAATCCCTGTGCGCCGAAATTCAAGAATGGCCAATGGATCAACCGGCTCAATAAATTCGCCAGAAAGACTATTATTTTCAACCACTGTCTCAGCCGTTGCCGCAGCTCGACGTGCCGGTGCATTTAACAAATCGGTAGCTGACTGTTTAAGTTGTACACGTTTTTCAACCGTTAGCGGCTTTACATCGCCCATGGCCTGGCGAAAAAAATCATCATCTTCGTCGGACATATCAAACTCACACCCAAAACTTCTTCAAACAGGACAATAACCACCACACTCCAAGCGGTTTGGCATCCATATTACAAAAAAAGACCGGCTCACGCCGGTCTGGATAGATGCTTATTTTGCTATTCAACCTCTTCAGGTTCAATAAGCTACAAAAATAACCGTTAGCGATTAAGTCGCTGGGCTATAAGATTATCCACTACTGACGGATCAGCCAACGTGGATGTATCCCCTAGCGTATCCAGTTCGTTAGCCGCTACTTTACGCAATATACGGCGCATAATCTTTCCGGATCGGGTTTTCGGCAAACCAGGCGCCCACTGGATTAAATCCGGCTTGGCAATTGCACCAATCTCCTGCACACATAACGCAATCAGCTCTTTACGCAGGTTGTCATCAGGCTCGATACCGTTCATTAACGTAACGTATGCGTATATCCCCTGGCCCTTAATATCGTGGGGATAGCCAACCACCGCAGCTTCAGCCACGCTGTCATGCAGTACCAGCGCACTTTCCACCTCGGCGGTCCCCATGCGATGTCCTGACACATTCAGTACGTCATCAACCCGGCCTGTAATCCAATAATAGCCATCCGTGTCGCGGCGAGCACCGTCCCCGGTAAAGTAATAACCTGGATAAGTACTGAAATAGGTATCAATCATGCGCTGGTGATCCCCGTAAATAGTCCGTAGCTGACTGGGCCATGAAGCTTTGATCGCCAAATTGCCTTCGCAGGCCCCCTCCAGCTCCTTACCCTCAGTGTCCAGGATCACAGGTTCAACACCAAAAAATGGCATACTAGCAGCGCCTGGCTTCAAATCTGTGGCACCTGGTAACGGCGTGATCATGTGTGCACCGGTTTCTGTCTGCCACCACGTATCTACAATCGGACAACGGCTATCACCCACTGTTCGGTAATACCATTCCCAGGCTTCAGGATTAATGGGTTCTCCGACCGAACCCAGCAACCGCAGGCTCTCTCTCGATGTACCAGAAACCCATTTATCACCAGCACCGTGTAAAGCGCGTATCGCTGTTGGCGCCGTATAAAAAATATTCACCTTATGCTTATCTACAATTTCCCAGCAGCGAGCCGCTGTCGGGTAGTTAGGGACCCCTTCATAAATCAGCGTAATGGCGCCATTTGCCAAGGGGCCGTAAACGATATAACTATGCCCTGTTACCCAACCAACATCCGCTGTACACCAGTAAACTTCACCGTCCCGATAATCAAATACATATTTAAAAGTCATTGCCGCTTGCAGCAAATAGCCAGCAGTCGTGTGAAGCACCCCTTTTGGTTTTCCTGTTGAACCGGAGGTGTACAAAATAAACAGCGGGTCTTCAGCGTCCATAAGCTCTGGCTCGCACTCGACTGCTTGCTCTTCCACCGCAGCACCGTAAGGGATATCCCGGCCTTCCACCCAAGATACCTCGGCCCCTGTTCGCTGTACTACGATACTGGTATGCACATTAGGACATTTTGCTAACGCCTTATCAGCATTAGCTTTTAGTGGAATGCACTTGCCCGCACGTACACTTTCATCCGCCGTAATCAATACTTCACACGCTGAATCCTGAATGCGGTCTTTTAAGGCATCAGGGGAAAATCCGCCAAAAACAACAGAGTGCACGGCACCAATACGTGTACAAGCGAGCATTGCATAAGCAGCTTCAACAATCATCGGTAAATAGATGCAAACTCTGTCGCCTTTTTTCACGCCGCGCGCTTTTAATAAGTTCGCAAGACGGCAGACAGCTTCATGTAGCTCAGCATAGGTTACGGTGCAGTCATCACTGCTATCGTCACCCTCCCAAATAAGTGCAGTTTGATTGGCACGCTGGGGCAAATGACGATCGATACAGTTAACTGAGACATTCAATTGGCCACCGCTAAACCATTCAGCCTTACCAGCGTGAAAATCAAAATCACGGACCTGCTGCCATGGGGTATCCCACGTTAAAAACTTTTGCGCCTGCTCAGCCCAAAAAACATCAGGCTCCGCCACTGACTGTGCGTACATTCTTTCGTAGTCAGCACGATTAATGTGGGCGGAAGCCGCCAACTCCGTAGGAACTTTATGAATAGGAAACTCAGACATGATAACCCCCGAAAACATCAATTATTGTATTTATCCATGTGTACGGCTCAGTTTGAGCCATAGCACTAACCAGTTTGCTGCAACACTAAAGTAAGGCAACAAAATTGAAAAGTACTCTACACAC
Organism: Cellvibrionaceae bacterium; assembly: GCA_050290265.1. Lineage (GTDB taxonomy): Bacteria > Pseudomonadota > Gammaproteobacteria > Pseudomonadales > Cellvibrionaceae > JBNKFV01. Next base: position 20,138 of record JBNKHI010000050.1, on the reverse strand, counting down.
AAATTCACGGTAGTTTGCACTGAAATTCACGGTAGTTTGCACTGAAATAGCGTAATGTTTAAGAGTAAAATGTCCTGCAACGCCCGTATTCGGGTTTAAGCACCGACATCAAAGAGGCTGCAAAGTACCGCTGACGAAAACCCACACACTGTCAGCTTTTGGCAAAAACCAAATAACGCAATGGTGTTTGTTACGCAGACAATACTCGCGGGAATTACTGTTCCTGTGATGGACAGATTAACTATTGCCGATTACTTGGCCATGATCTTACTTCGCGATGCCAGTTTGGTTGAGGACACAGCAATTGGATATAGTTGCCAGTGCGCCAGATAATGCGAGCATTAGGCTTGGCAGTGGTGAAAATTGCAGAGGAATTAACCGAGCAGTTATTAAGATTGGTGTTAAAACGTATTTTGCAGAAAATATACAATCAGGCACGTAAGGCGCTTGAGTATTTACAATAAGCCCTACGTGAAAAGGCAAAAGCGGTGGGCAAAGTACAGGTAGCCTAGGCTACCTGTACCGGTATGGTATTGGTACTGCGCTCAACCGTATTGTCGGCATTCAAATAAACCAATTGCGGTTTAAAGCTGTCAGCTTCTACCTCTGAAAACTGCCCGTAGGCTGCAATAATCACTGCGTCACCCACTTGCACTTTACGCGCGGCGGCGCCGTTCATTGAAATGGTACCAGAGCCGGCTGCAGCCAAAATAACGTAAGTAGAAAAACGCTCACCATTGCTGACGTTGTAAATATCGATTTTTTCGAATTCGCGTAACCCAGCGAGCTTGACTAAATCGCTGTCGATGGCACAAGAACCATCGTACCAAAGCTCAGCCTGTGTCACACGGGCCATGTGGAGCTTGCCTTTCAACAAGGTGACTTGCATATTCACACCTCCAAAGGTTGGAAAATACAGCCGATCGCTATCGTGCTGTGTCTAATTTAATTTCAATGACAAGTTGTCAATCAGGCGCGCATGACTGGTGTACATCGCACCTAAGATAGTGATTTCCGTATCATCATCCACAGCAGCCTGTAAGCTGTGGCTGTTACAGATACTCACATAATCTGGCTTGAAGCCGCAGGCCTCCAGTTTATCTCGCGCCTCAGTCTCAAGCGTACTGTAGTCGCGACGGCCACCGTGAATCTCAGTTAACACCCACTTTAACGTAGCATAAAGCTGGTTGGCTTTTGGCCGCTCTTCCGCACTCAAGTAACCGTTGCGCGAACTCATAGCTAAGCCGTCGGTTTCGCGGAAAATGTCACCCGCTGTAATTTTGACAGGGATACACAGGTCTTCGACCATGCGCCGAATCACTGCCAGCTGCTGAAAATCTTTAGTACCAAACACCGCTTCATCTGGCTGGACAATGTTGAACAGCTTAGTGACGACCGTCGTCACGCCCTCAAAGTGCCCTGGGCGGCTGGCGCCACAAAGTACATCGGTCATGGTTGGCACGACAACTCGGGTTTGCTCCGCCATACCGTTGGGATAGATTTCCTGCTCTTCTGGATAAAACAGAAAGTCACAACCGATTTCCTGCAATTTGGCCTTGTCAGCCTCCCATGTGCGCGGGTATTTGTCCCAATCCTCGTTTAAACCAAACTGCAAACGGTTCACAAAAATACTCACTACCAACACATCACAGCTCTCTTTTGTCTGTGACATGAGCGCTAAGTGGCCATCATGTAAATTTCCCATGGTGGGCACAAAACCAATGCGCTTACCCTCGCGACGTGCGTTATTTAACTCGCTGCGAATAGAGTCTATGTGATGAAAAACCTGCATTATTCGTAACCTTGTAGCGATCTACCACAATTTAAGCGGACTAAAAGCCCGAAATTGGTGGAGTCAGAATAAAAGGGATGGCGATAATACACAGACGGAGAAAGGATGTACACGGAAAAAATGTATGTATAATGTACAAAAATGCCCGAACAAGGGTCAAGATTAAAGACCCGCTAGTATTCCTGGTGCACGTAATCAGGCGCCAAATTATCGAAGCGCGTGTACTTACCAACAAACGCAGCACGGCAAGTTCCAACCTCACCGTTACGTTGCTTACCTACGATCAATTCTGCCATGCCTTTATCAGGGCTATCTTCGTTGTAGTATTCATCTCGATAAATAAACAATATCACGTCAGCATCCTGCTCAATCGCACCCGATTCACGCAAGTCGGAGTTCATGGGGCGCTTGTTCGGACGCTGTTCCACACCACGATTCAACTGCGACAAGGCCACCACGGGGCAATCAAATTCCTTTGCCATGGCTTTTAACGATCTGGAAATTTCCGAGATTTCTTGCGTACGACCCTCGCTACTACCGGGAATTTGCATCAGCTGTAAATAGTCGACCATGATCAAACCGGGATTACCGTGCTCACGCACAACTCGGCGCACTCGCGCGCGCATATCCTGAGGGCTTAGCCCAGCCGTATCATCGATAAACAGAGGGCGATCTTTTAGCTTTTTCATCGCTGCCGTTAGCTTCGGCCAATCCTCCTCCATCAACTTACCATCGCGAATCCTGCCCTGATCAATCCGCCCTACAGAAGATAGCAAACGCATCATCAACGAACCCGCGGGCATCTCCATACTGAATACTAATGCGGGCTTTGCCTGGCTAAGAATAGCGCTTTCTACAAAGTTCAGCGCCAATGCTGTCTTTCCCATTGAGGGTCTGGCAGCGAGGATAATAAGTTCACCGTTCTGCCAACCCGAGGTGCGCTCATCCAATGTCTGAATACCGGTAGATAGACCGGTGATATCACTTTCGGAGCGAAACAATTCATCAATTCGATCAACAGTTTCTTTGAGCAGGCTGTTGATTTCCTGAAAGCCACCCTGCTTGGGCCTGTCCTCCGCAATCTCGGTAACACGCTTTTCAGCGAGCTGTAGCAGATCTTCTGAATCCAGACCGGCAGGATTATAGCTGGATCGGCTAATGTCACTGGCGGCCGCTATAAGCTGTCTGAGCGTCGATTTTTCACGGACTATCCGAGCGTAGGCTACAACGTTAGCGACGCTGGGGGTATTTGAGAGCAAACCGGTTAAATAAGGGAGGCCTCCGACCTGCTCAAGCTGTTCATGCTTTTCCAGCTCTGCAGCCACAGCCAGAGGGTCTAGGGGCAAAGACTCCTCGAATAAGGCTTCCATCGCCTTAAAAATTTCTCGATGGGCTGGCCGAAAGAAATCGCCATCGCTCACCATTTCAGCCACGGCATCATAGCGCGAGCTATCTAGCAGCAAACCACCCAAAACAGCTTGTTCAGCTTCCAGCGAATGCGGCATTATCAGTGTTGTGCGAGCCTCACCAGAACCAGAATCAAACGTTGTTGGCTCAGGCGAATAGCTATGTTCACCACCTGCAGCAGGGGCAGAAGCATAATCATCATCGTAATAATCTGACTGAGGGGTATCCGACATAGCTAACTGTTTTCTCTTTGATGCTGTACTGCTGCGCCAACATAGACCAGCACAGCGAGACTACCTAATCCGAGCAGCCTCTCACGGACTGGTTATGTTAATCAAACCTACGAGCTTCGCAACCAATTCTTTGCAACGACAAGCAAGCGAACGAAAGAGCACTACAAGTCAGAATTACCAAACGCCAAAAACAAAACGGCACTGCCCACTACAGGCAGTGCCGTTTTTATTACTGCAGAGCGGCCAATCAACTTGACCGCCCTATCTACAGGAATTTACTCAGCAACAACGCTCAGTTTAATTGCCTGGATAACCTCAGCGTGTACCTGAATATCGATTTCATATTCACCGATTTCACGCAAAGCACCTTCTGGCAATTTAACCTCAGACTTGCTGACAGAAACGCCAGCAGCGGTAATTGCTTCGGCAATATCACGCGTTCCGATAGAGCCGAACAATTTGCCTTCATCACCTGCGTTTGCAGCGATAGTAACAGTAACTTCAGCCAGCTGAGTGGCCTTGCCTTCAGCAGCAGCTTTTTTCTCGGCTGCAGCGGCTTCAAGTTCAGCACGGCGCGCTTCAAATTCAGCAACATTCGATTCGGTGGCAGGAAGAGCCTTGCCATGTGGAATCAAGAAGTTGCGTCCAAAGCCTGCTTTTACAGCAACCTTGTCACCGATGCTTCCTAATTTACCTACTTTCTCGAGCAGAATAACTTCCATCTCGTTAACCCTCTAACTAATTATTCAGTTAGCAGGTCGGCTGTTAAGCCCCCGGGGGACCTTTGACAAACCGACTGCGAAAATTCATCCAAGTATCTAATACCGCTATACCTGATAAAAACAATGTCACGGGACCTGTAAAAAGAACCAAGGCCATGTACGTCAAAACCAACCAAAACTTTCCGGCGTTTCGTTGTTTAACCACGCTGTGCGCAATGGCCAAACCTACCATCGTTAATGGCAGTGCAAACAGCAGCGCCCAGAACACATAACTCCCGTCCTGAGACCAACAATAAAGCGACGCAACAAAGCACGTCAGAGCTGGCACCAGCGGCAAATTCAACCCATGAAACTCAGATTGAAACCCACCTGGGTTGTACAGCATAGACTGCCACCAGCGGGCGATAATCAAACTCACCATACTGTTAGCAGACAGGCCGAAGGCTATAAAGCCCAACGCCATCAGCTGATTTATATGTAAAGCACCCTCTTGATCCGGGCTCAACACCGAACTTAATGCTCGGGCCAAGTCCTCAGCAGGGTTACTAAACTGAGCTGCCAGCAGGGATGACAAGCACCCCAAAGCAACAATTACCATCAAGGACAGTGGCCAGGACCGCTGATAGCGCAACAATAGCGCCACCACAGTAACTACCACCAACCCTTCCAGGGTAATAATTGCCATCAATGGCCCAAGGTCTTTATCAAACAGACCCACCATTGCTGGCAAGCAGGCCCACAACAGAATTTGAATCCCGTTCTGAGCACCGAGGCGCAAACTAACTAACGCCACAGTTGCCGCACTAACCAGTGGTAACCAACTACCGACAAGGGCTACCACCACGGCCTGCGTGCGGCCGCGCATAATAAACTCGGCTAACGCACGCACAATAAGGTCTTACTCGTGACTATCAGTGTATGGCAACAAAGCCAAGTAGCGAGCACGCTTGATGCACGTTGCCAGCTGACGCTGATATTTAGCTTTAGTACCAGTGATACGACTTGGTACGATTTTGCCTGTTTCAGAGATATAGGCTTTCAAGGTTTCCAGATCTTTGTAATCGATCTGGCTTACACCTTCTGCAGTAAAACGGCAGAACTTACGACGACGGAAAAAACGTGCCATGAATAACTTCCCCTTACTCTTCGTTAGTTTCGGCTTCTGACTCGTCTTCTTCAGACTTGTCGTCCTGCTCATTATTAGCAGGTTCTTCGCGACGCTCTGGGCGAGATGCCTTACGCTCACGATTCTCTTTTTCAGCCTTCATGATGGGAGACTCTTCGGTAACAGCTTCGTCAGCACGGATTACCAAATTACGCAGCACTGCGTCGTTGTAACGGAAGTTAGTCGTTAACTCTTCCAGTACAGCCTCGCCACACTCAATATTCATAAGAACATAGTGGGCTTTGTGAATCTTGTTAATTGGGTAAGCCAATTGACGGCGACCCCAATCTTCCAAACGGTGAACAGTACCACCACTTTCTGTTACAGAAGAGGTGTAGCGCTCGACCATGCCGGGCACCTGTTCGCTTTGATCTGGGTGAACCAGAAAAATAATTTCGTAATGACGCATATTCGCTCCTTACGGGTTAAGTCTCCCTATATTTATACCCCATAGGTGAGACAAGGAGATGCCAGACCCAACATGGGCTGGCAGTTCAAGGGCGCGGTATTCTAGGGTTTAAACACACAAGATGCAAGGAAAGAGGAGGCGCATTGAGCTAAATGGAGGTTTAAAGCGTAAATTTTCTTCAAAATCAATCTTTCTCAGCAGATTCCCGAGAGCCAATATCAAAGTCGCTCCCAGATTCACTTTGCAGATCCACATTCTGGCCTTTGCGCCGAAGACGAAAAAAGCTCAAGCGCCGAGCTACTTTTTGCAGGTCTGCAGCCTTATCGCTTTCGTCCGTGATTTCCAGGCCCAAGAGGCTTTCCATTATATCCTCCATGCTAAGCAGACCATGCACACTACCATACTCATCAACCACCTGAACGATGTGAGCATTTCTCTCGACAAAGGTCTCAAATACCGCCAGCAGGGAAGCCTGCTGAGGCACTGCAAGCAACTCCCGGCGCAAACTCTGCAAAGGTTGATCACCCTGTTTTTTGCGCTGAGCAAACAGCACATCTTTAGCGAGTACAAAGCCGGTAAAGTTGTCAGGCTCAGAATATAGAGGGATTCGTGAAAAGCGCTCTATGCGTTTTTGCTCACCAAAATCAGCAACAGGCATGATCTCTGGCAAGCTGAAAATCACTGACCGAGGAGTCATTACATCACTCGCTTTCAGTTCCTGTAACTGAAACAGGTTTTTCAGCACCAGCGCTTCTTTGGGCATTAATTCGCCCTCACTGGCACCCAGGTCTGCCATTACTGCAAATTCCTTGCGACTAAAGCCCTTTAGGCGTTTACCGCTGGTAAACCCTGCGGTCAAACCGTTCGACAACCATACAAATGGCCGTAACACGCGCACTAGAAATACAAGGATAAAAGCCGTTATCGGCGCCAAACGGCGCCAGTAATGAGCCCCCAATGCCTTCGGAATAATCTCCGAAAAGACCAGGATCACCAGCGTTAACAACCCGGAAAACACCCCCAGATACGTGCTTCCGAAAACCCTTGCCGCTTGGGCCCCGGCGCCGGCAGCACCAACTGTGTGAGCAATAGTGTTGACACTCAAAATAACGGCTAATGGACTGCTAATATCCGCCTTTAATTGGCGTAACCGCGCTCCTGCCGGGCGGCCGTCGTGCTCCAGTGCCGCTACATAGGATGAGGTAACGCTCAGCAGTACGGCTTCGGCTACAGAACAGAGAAAAGAAAAAAGTACCGCAACGAGAACATAGATAATTAATAGAGTCATAGGTCGCATCTTAACAAAGGTTTGCGAGCCTATGGCAACAACTTCCGCCCCTCATTCATATTGCGGCCAAATCGAACAAAAATGTGGTACCCGCACGCTCCTGACTCACTACGCGAATACTGGCATTGTGTAAATCCAGTAACCGTTTCACGATGGCCAACCCCAGCCCACCGTGGGCACTGCTGTCGCGAACACTGTTGGCCGCTTTATAGTGCGCGTCGAAAATATGCGGTAAGTCGACAGACGGAATCCCGCGACCACTATCCTCAACTTTTACGGTGACCCGCCCTCGATCCAAGGACAAGCCAACACAGATACTATCTCCGCGATCACAATGGCGGATGGCATTCTCGATCAAGTTACTAAACACCCGCTCGAGCTTTTCAATATCAGCCTGCACCATAATCGAGGGATCTTTCGGCTGGACATCCAGGTGCACACCTTTTTCTTCAGCATCCAAATGAAACTTTTGCAGAACATCCTGCACCAATTCAGCAATGGCCACAGGCTCACTAGTGACTTCCACATTATCTCCATCGAGATAGGCCAATTCGAACAACTGATCCACTAATACGTTAATTTTCTTCGCATTGTTATGCGCTACTTCGATGTAATGCAGACTCTCTTCCGGCGATAAATCATTATATTTTAGTAACCAGGTTTCCAGATAACCGCGCAGTGACGCCAAGGGAGTCCGCAAGTCGTGCGACACATGGGCCATTAATTCTTTACGTAAATCGTCCACTGATTTTACTTTCGTGTATTGTTCGCGCAGAGATTCAGATAAGGCAGCAAATGCACAACCTAACTGGTGAATATCGTTTTTTGCAGATGAATCCCACTGGTGTAAGTTTAACCGCCCGTTACCCAAGCCCTGTTTTTGAAAAGTAACGACATCACGGGTCAGTTGCCGTAATGGCCGGGTCAGTAACGCAATCACCGCCAAGGTTGCCAACAGCCCAAACAAACAACCCGCCACAATGGTGACAATTGCCGTCACAATGGTTTGATTTTGTTTCACCGAGGCCGCAACCGTGTCCGCAATCTCCCCCCCGATAATCACGTACAAGTAGCCCTGCAGTTTATTTTGCTGAACGATCGGTGCCGCTGAAAATATTTTATATCCGTCAACAGAACGGGGGTCCTGGCCTTTTAGTGGCGAAGCCAATGGAGTGTTACTCTGGATAAATTGCAACAGTGGCTGTAACTCGACATGATCGCGCTTGACCGTGCCGGGCTTCGCCGAATACGCGAGAATACGCCCCGTTTTATCCAATAGATAAAACTCGAAAGCGGGTCCCAACACCATCATATGCATGAACGCACCCTTGGCAGCTTCTTTGTCGGGCTGCCCATTGATAAAAAACGCATTTTCGTCAACGACATGTTGCGCCAATGACTGATGAAGACGCTGGGTAATTTCCTGTTGCGATACCTGCGAAACAGAGCGCAGTAAAAAGACAAACAAGCTGGCAATCACCACAAAACCGAGCAGTAGCGTCAGAGCAATACGCCGATAAAAACTATCGCGAAGTAAGTGCATCATTAAACTTGTACCCTACACCCCAAACCGTTAACACAAACACCGGGTTTGCCGGATCAACCTCAAGCTTAGCGCGCAAACGATTCATATGTGAATTCACCGTATGCTCATAGCCACTGTGCCGATAGCCCCAAACAGATGCCAATAATTGCGCACGAGTAAAAACCTTGCCCGGGTGTTCAGCGAGATAATAGAGGAGATCAAATTCTTTGGTAGTTAACTCAATAACTCGACCCGCCAAAACAACCTTGCGACAGGCTTTATCAATTTCCAAATTATCGAAACACAACAGTGTGTTATCAGGCTCCGACAATTCAGTCGGATTGGCATTGGCTGGCGCCAATAAAGCCACACGCCTTAACATCGCCTTCACGCGCGCCTGCAACTCACGCACGCTGAAGGGTTTTGTTAAATAATCGTCTGCACCCAACTCCAACCCCACCACTCTGTCAGCCTCAGATTGACGCGCAGTTAACATTAGAATCGGCAATGTTGATCCTGCACCACGCAACTGGCTACAGACCTGTAATCCGTCTAATGATGGCAGCATTAAATCGAGGATCAACAAATCAAAGGGTTCATGCAACGCGCGTTGTAACCCTTCTGCACCATCCGCAGAACACTCCACCTGATAATTGAGAGACGATAGGTTAATCGTCAGCAACTTACTGATTTCACGATCATCTTCGATAATCAATAGTCGTGGCACCACCCCTTTTTCAGAAGCTGACGCTGAATCGGCTACCTGCCCCAATACCGGCTCGACATGAAAATTGGCAGGCATAGCACTCTCCTCTATTTAAACCCCAACACTATTATCAGATTTACTCACTGCGTGTCACCTCAATAAGCATAATGGGATTGTCCATCCGTTGCGATTCATCCAGGGCAGACGCATCATAACCGTTGGCTTGAGTGACCACACCAGGATGACGACTCACAAAATCTACAACATCATCACGCTGCGCATTAAAACCTTCACCACCCGCTGCGGGGCCAGGCACAGTCTCTGCCGTTTCGCTGTTAAATTCTGTACCGGCATCGTACAGCGGTGTAGCCAAGGTCATGGTGTCACCCACTGCCAGGTCAGACAAATCCCATTGCGACACACCAGTAAAAGCATCGTTAGTGTTAACCGGCATACTGGCTACCGTCAACAAAACCGTGTCCTGCGCAGTAAAGCTTAGCTCCACAGACGTGCTGTCGCCCGGCGCCACAGGCATATCACTCGCCGGCATAGCCGCATAAGCGTTAGCTGCATCCAATAACATCGCAGGGTCGCCAGATTCAGCAAGCATTTCCAACTCGGCCGATGCTGCAGATCCAATTGCCCAGGCACTATAGTCTGCATCATGGAAAATAACAGCAGCAGGGGCAAGCGGCTGGCTGTGAGTTATATTTTTTAAAGTGACCGAGTAACTCTGCATAGCAGGGGGCGGGGTCGTATTTCCGCCAGAATCATTGCTGGATCCACCACAGGCAGACAGTAAAGCCAAGCTGACCACGCCGCCTGACACCGTGATTATTTTTGTTACTGTGTTGATTAAACGTTGCATATTTCACCCCCACCTATTGCACTGTGACAACAACTTTCAACACAGGGTTTAACCACCGATGAATGCGACTGTCCACATCACTGATGCCACCATTCGCGTCTACGTCACCAACGTTGCCAGGATGAATATGCACGGTGCCATTCACTTCTGTGGTTGTCACTCCCGTAGCATTAACACCGCCATTACCACTTGGGTTAGCCGGAATCCCTGGTACACCGGGTGCGCCACCACTACCACCTACAATAATTTCGTCATTGGCCTCTGTGCCAGCATCATAGGCATTCACGTAAACGGTATATTCCCCTGCTTCCATTGGGACTGGCCAAGCATCGAGCGCGGCGAAACCATCGTTGGTGGGCAACAACATAGCCGCCATGGATAAATAACCAAGATCCCCATTAGCAATAGTCGTTGTTGTCACACTCATTCCCGGTGGTAACAAGCTACCATTGGCTTCATTAGGATTGGTGATACTGACTGCACCGGCAGCGTCGGCCTGACTTAACAACCCAGACACATCGCCACCTTCAGCCATTGCCTGAAGCTCCGAAGAAGCCGCATCACCAACCTGAAAAAAATGAAAATCGGCATCATGCGCCGTCACAATAAACGGTGTAAAAGTAATACCCTGAGTAAGATTGGTAATAGCCACGGTAACATCTGCACTGGCTGCGGCGCTCACAGCCATAGTGGCTGCGGCAAGAACATGCTTTATCTTCATAAGAAACGTCTCCGACTGATTTTGAAAAACCTGTTGCTATACAGGCTCTGAACAAAAACCAGTCTAAAGAGAGTTTATGGAGAGATATTCACGAATCTATCACTTTTTCATCACGGCAAAATCAGCATCAAAAATGACACAATAAATGCAAAAAAAAGAAGTGATACTTCCCAAAGGAAAAAATATAAATCGAGCAACCAATTCTGGTCGAGAAAAGTACAGACCGAGCAAGAAAGCAGCAAGGCGCCGGCCCTGTCGTTGGCAAAACCCTCGAACAGACACCTTGACCACTCTTCAAGACCTCAAACGTCACTAGCGCTTGAGGTACTCGTCAAAGAAATCGACCATAACGCTATAAGCTTCTCTAGATTCCGGCAATTCAGAATTATAGAAAAAGGCATGATTGAGTCCATCCCACCCATAGAACTGACTCTTTTTCCCAAGGCTTCCCAATACATTATGGGAGTTCAAGGCGGCACTGAACTCAAACCCGCGCGAGGCAGTAATAAACAGCACTGGAGGAAACTTCGCTAACAACGCTTCTGACACAATCGGGTATACCAATGGATCTAGAGGGTCGACCCCTGAAAAGTAAGTAGACCCAATAGCCGCCACATACTCGTCGCCTTGCGGAGGTGGAGGTAGTGCAAACATGCCATTTAACGGACCCGCCAGCGCCAAGGCATCACCGGCCAAAAACCGACCCAGCGACGCACAAAAAATACCCGCAGCACCCGGTTGCGGCAAATTCTGATGATCAAACCAAGCAAGCGCTTGAGCCGTTAACAAACCGCCAGCAGAACAGCCATAAATACCAATATTTTCTGGCTTATAGACTTTCAACACTTCTCGATAAACAGCCGCAACATCTTCACTCCCAGCGGGAAATGTAAATTCGGGGCCCATGCGGTAGTCAATGCTAATAATTTTTATACCCATCGATGCTGACAGTGGCACAGATTCAACCAACGAAGCGGTCCGCGCACCGGTCGTAAAACCACCGCCGTGCAGATTTAACAAAATTCGCTGTTGGTTTTCCGGTAACACACCATCCCTCGGTGTCACTATTTGCGTAAACACACCACCAATGGTTTGCTCCCGGATAGTCACGTCGTAGCGTTGCAACATGGGCGCCAGAAAACCCTGCATGATACTATCCTGACGTTTACGTTCGGCATGTATGTCCGCTTCTGGAACACCAAAACGATTCTCCGCCAGCACCTGGCGCATAAACTCATGGGCTTGAGGACTCAATGATGGGGAGACTGGGACGTCGATACCATTAAGCGTTATGACACCCGCTTGCGATACGCCAGACGGCTCAGCCCCCAAGCTAGCCGGCGAGGCCAACACAAGCAGGAAACATAAAACTGACCAACCTTTACAACCCATCATTTAGCCATCTCTATAAATATAAATTGCCAAACAGTGGCAACAAATCAGCTACTAGCGAAACGCTTTTTTAAAGGCATCAAGTTCAGCCTTACGGAAATCTTTCGAAATAGTCGCATCAGGATTCACGTTATTAAAACCATGGTAAACACCTTGATACACGTGCAATTCCGTTTCCACGCCCGCTTCTATAAGACGCTTGGCGTAAGTAATATCTTCTAACACAAATAAATCCAACGTCCCGACTGCAATAAAGGTAGGTGGCAACCTTTCGAGACTTTGAGTTCTGGAAGGAACTGCAGATTCGGAAACCGCCTCGGTTCCCGGAGCCTGGCCAAGAAACGATGCCCAGCCAAACCGATTACTTTCTGCCGTCCACATAATATTTTCGAGGTAGTGAGGCAAGCGCACACTCGAACCAGTTCTATCGTCCAGCATTGGGTATAGCAGCACCTGCAAGGCCACTGGCACCTCACCCCGATCACGCGCTGTTATCGCCAACAATGCCGCATGGCCGCCACCAGCGCTCTCGCCATACAACGCAATTTTATTCGCGTCTACGCCTAATCGCTGCGCGTTATTGTGTAACCACTTAAGTGCCTGATAGTTTTCTTCAACAGACACGCGGTATGTTGCTTCAGGGGCAAGGGTGTACTCCACCGTTAACACTGCGCAGTCGAGCGCCTTTGCAAGCTCCTGCATAGGCCTTATCATCGATTCCGCGCTGCCCATCACAAAACCGCCGCCATGAGTGTGCAGAATGGCTGGTCGAACATGTTGTTTGTCAGCGTTAATCAAATAAGCAACAACATGCTTCTTACCAGATCCAATAGGGATTTCTACTTTTTCGAATGGCACATCGTTTAAAACTGGCTGGGTATAGGTGGCCACCATTCCACGCTGCTGCGCCAGGTTTTCAGCATTAAAACTTTGAAAATTTTGCCCTGGCTTTTCGTAAGCTTTTACAAACGACTTAAATTCCGGATCCACGCGACGCATAATTTCCGGATCAATATCAGCGTGACTTACCGTCGACACAAGCATCATAAAGCCTAGAAAAATCGATTTAATCAGATTAGTACTAATAGATAATTTCATAACATTTCACTCTGCTAGAACGATTTTCACCCATCACCAAGCGTGGACTCCGAACATCAGGCACGTAAGGATTGTATAAAACTGCTCACAAAAACTTACGGAGATACACTGGGGCCAATTCAAGCCCCTACTTAATTATTCACCAAGATTTTCATCAAAAAATTTTACGATAACGGCGTAACTTTCTTTGGACTCAGGCACGTCCGGGTTATACAAAAACCCGTGAAACATTCCGTCCCAAACATGCAATCGGGCATCGACGCCCTGTTTTATAAGCTGAGCATGGGTATAAACCGCCGAACTGAGTTCAAAGGCACGAGTACCTGTGATTAATAGTGTCGGTGGGAATTTTGCGAGGACTTCTGCCGATCGCGCAGGCGACACCAGCGGGTCATTCAAGTTGGCATTGGCGAGATAGCTTAATGGTGATTTGCCCGTATAATTCTCGGGTAACGGCGGTGGTGGTACCATCGCTTCGCCCGTCGCCATTACCGTGTACGCTGCATCACCACCAAAACCATTCGCTGCGACGGTCATACCCGCACAAAGCACTCCGACCGCAGCCGGTAAAGGCAAGGATTGTTTTTGCAACCAGGCAACTGACATCCCGGTTAACATGCCACCAGCGGAGCAACCATAAATACCAATATTGTTCGGCGGGTATTGCTTTAACAATGCGCGATAAACCGCTTCAACATCTTCACTCGCCGCCGGGAACTGGTACTTTGGGCCCTGCCGGTAATCGATACTCACCACTTTAATGCCAGCAAGCGCAGCAATAGGCCGCGATTCCAATTCTGAACAGGCTGGCCAGCAACCGGAAAAACCGCCACCATGCAAATTAATCAGCACTTTATTCTGGTTCTTTTTATTAATACCTGGCAAAGGGGTGTATACCACCGTATGTACGCCACCAATCTTGGCATCTTCGAGCTTGAGAGGGAAAATTTCCCGCTGCCGCTCCAAGTAGGGTTTCAATAAACCAGGGACACCATTGTCCTGTACAAGAAGTTCTGGCTTCTGCATATTCTGCAGGTGCTCAGTGAGATATTGCTTACCAGACTCGCTGAGAAATTCAGAAACCGGCACAGAGTGGGCGGGTATATGCACTGTGCCATCGACATCAATTTTAACACCTTCATCGACAGCGTGACTCGCTGCGGCACATGGCCCCACGCAAACAACAACGCATCGAAGTATGCCGATAAAATATTTCTTAAATCTTGCCGCAAAAGACGCGTACTGCATGTTGATATCACCTTTTTATTATCGAGTCCCGCCTCAATGAGTCACAATCTTTGGCAGCTCCCGGTGGCTTTAAATTTCTACAGCTCAGCCGTGTATACCCTTGTTTCTGGCAACCACAACCGAAATAAATAAATCGGCAATCCAATCGCCGGTAATCGCTGCACAAGCAAGACTCATTTATCCAAAGTTTCAGCGTCGATGAAACAACCAACTGAGCGGTATGGTGTTCAATCTGCCCCGGATAATAGTCTCGCACCCAAGGCAATGCAATCGAATGCAAAACCAGACGACAAACCCGCTACGGATGCCAGCCACCGACACAATACCCACCACCTATAGGCAATAGGAATTAAACAACCTAGTCCATTGACAATTCTGTTATTACGATAAAACGAAATTGCAATCGATTGCAATAGTATGCTACAAATACAACAATCGATTGCAAAGCATGCAACGATGCACTGACCACCCAAAAACAATAACAGTTAACAGAATCACAACCTCGCCGACCTGGCACCCAAAGGCAGAGATTCTTCAATAACAATAAGGTAATCCATACATGAAAAAGAGAACCCATAATGGGATATGGCAAGACCACATCAACAACCCAAACAATTCACCAGCGCAAACAAGAAAAGCTCCCTTTTTATCCAAACGGAACCTGCTTAGCTCAAGCATCTCAATACTTATGGGCGCTATGTCTGTCACCACTTACGCCCAGGAGACGCATTCAAGAACGTTTCAGCAACTAGAAGAAATTGTAGTAACCGCCCAGAAGCGCGAAGAAGATCTATCTACTGCACCATTGGCAGTCAGCGTTGTTAACCAAGAGTCTCTCGACCAATTAGGAATTACTTCTCCCGAAGATATCGCAACCACCGTACCGTCGCTGCAGAATAGCTTGAATGGTTTTGCCATACGCGGCATTGCCAGTACCAACGCCTTCAGCGGTTATTCAACCGTTGCCGTTCATGTTGACGGAATTTATGAACCAACGTCGGCGGCGCTTAGCCTGGGCCTATTTGATGTCGGCAGAGTCGAAGTTCTGCGTGGTCCGCAGGGTACTGTTTACGGCAGAAATGCAACGGCTGGTGTAGTGAATTTCCACACCGCCGATCCGGGCCATGAATTTGGCGGCAATGCAGACTTTTCACTGGGTAACCACGGTGATCTACAAGCCCGAGGCGCTATCGACATTCCAGTATCGGATACATTTGCTCTGCGTGCAGCCGTGCAAAAGCGCGAAAATGACGGGTGGGAAGATCAAGGTGCCGCAGCAGACAAATACAACAAAATTGATCAACTCAGCGTTCGGCTGACATCCTTATGGGATATTACCGACACATTGCAATGGCGCTTGTCTGCCAGCTATGGCAAAGACGAAGGCACTATTGCCGCAACGCATTTGACGAACTACCTCTATTACCCGGACGCAGATATTGTTGCAGGCGTCACCGGCGACCCCGTTGTTGTTAATGTAGATGGCGAAAACACCTACAACCCGAACCAACTTACGGTAACCGATAACCAAAAAAATCTGGAGCAGGTGGCGATCCGTTCACGCCTTATCTTTGATGTGAATGATGAAGTGAGCTTAACCTATCTGGCTGGTTATACGCGTTTCACTAACGATGGCTACGATTCAGCCACTGGTGTTTTTACACTGAATAACCAGGATGTTCGCACAGAGTCGATGAGTCACGAATTGGACCTGAATTACGAATCCGATAGTTTCAGTGCAGTAGTCGGTCTGTACTACTACGAAGATGAAATGAAAGGTTTCCAGGATATTGCCATTGGCGGCACGGCACCGGCGCCATTTAACACACTGTTCGATGCGTTTAACTTTATATTTCCCACTATTTTTGCGGGAACCGGCAACGAGTTTTCCGCGTCTGGCAACATCAGCGTGCTATCAGACATTCACGCCCGCGAAAACACCTCCAAGGCAGCATTTGCCCAAGGCACTTACCGCTTTAGCGATAGCATGCGGTTAACGCTGGGAGTTCGCCATACCAAAGATGATACATCGCGAGACGAAATATCAAATATCTGCGCTTTCGAATCAATTACGTACCCCTTAAATCCCGGTTCTTGTGGCGCAGGACTTTTCTTAAGTGCTCCAGACAAACATGCAGCAGACTTTTCTAATACCAGTTGGAAAAGCACCTTTGAGTACGACGTAACTCCAGAAGTGATGCTGTATGGCACAATAGCAACCGGCTACCGAGGGGGCGGTCTGGAAGCCATCACCAACGAACCGCAATATCAACAATACGCACCAGAAAAACTGACCAACTATGAGATTGGTATTCGTACAACAGCACTGGATGAAAAATTAAGCTTCAATGCTACCGCGTATTTTATGGACTACGAAGACCTACAGGTCAGTACAATCGTTGTTGATACTAACGGAGCGAATGTACCCGTCACCACAAATGCAGCAACATCAGAGACAAAAGGTCTGGAAGTTGAGAGTACTTATTTGTTGACGGATCGAGACAAAATTTCCGGCTTCTTTACCTATATGGATGCCTCGTTCACTTCTTTCGAGTCAGCACAAAACAGTTCTCTACAACCGGATGGACTGTATAACGCGATTGCAGGTATTGCCGGCGTAGGCATATTACCCGATGCCATTGCAGACTATTCAGGTACACGACTTTATAACGCGCCGAAATATTCTGCCCGTATCCGTTACGAACATATATTTGATATTGCGAATAGCGGTCAATTGGCTTTTGCCGTCGATGGATACTGGCAGTCAAAAACCTACGCTCAACTGGGGATGTCTGAGCGCGGGATTCGTGATGCCTATTCAAAATTTGACGTCAACCTTAACTACCAACCACTGGAAGGCAACTACTACGTAAACCTTTACGCGCACAATATACAGGATGAAACGGTTTACTCGACCATTACACCCATGTGGAGCTCAACGGTTGCGACACTGCAAGAACCCTGCACTTTCGGTCTCAGAGTTGGTGTAAACTTCTAACCACTGCAAGTCTCTAACTACGGCAAGTCGTTTACTACTTTTAACAGAAGCACATGTGACACCACATGTGCTTCTCGTCTTTTCAATAAAGCCAGGCGGCAATCCTATGAAAAAAGGCTTTAAGAACCACCTTGTTATGCTCGCATTCGGACTGGGGTCAACCAGCCTCTGTTTCGCTGCCCAACCAACCACTGTCACTGCCATGGTCGATTCACCGTGCATTGAAGTCTCAAACGCTAAAGCTGAAGAAATTCAGGAAAGAATACTTAGCCCAGATCAGCGCTTGTCACCGGACTGGCTTAAAGCGCAATTTGCAAAACCTGAAACACTTGAATTAATGAAGGAAATGCAAGAGCAACAAAAACGCGACTGGCCCAACCTGTGTAAATACAAAGAACAAAACAAAATACTATCCCCAAAAAAAACACCAACCGCTGTATTTATGGGAGATTCCATCACTGAAAACTGGACAGCAGCAAATCCAGATTTTTTTACTCACGGGATAATCGGGCGCGGCATTAGCGGGCAGACATCACCGCAAATGTTAGTGCGTTTTTATGCTGATGTAATCGCGCTGCAACCTAAAGTTGTTCACATTATGGCGGGCACCAATGACCTTGCAGGCAACACTGGGCCAACCACTTTGCAAGACTACAAGAACAATATACTCGCCATGATTGACTTAGCGCAGGCGCACGACATCAAAGTGATTCTGGCTGCGATACCACCGTCCAGTATCTTCTGGATGTTGAATATTGATCCTCGGCCACAGATTCATACTATCAACACATGGTTAAAAAGCGTCGCAAAATCGCGCCACCTTACGTTCGTTGATTACGCCTCGGTACTGGGTGACGGCCACGGTGGTATGAAAGACTCGTTGAGTAACGATGAGGTGCATCCAACACGTGCCGGATATAACCTGATGCAACCTGTTGTAGAAGACGCTATCGCGCGCGCGTTGGCGAAATAGGCGCAGAAGAGTCAGTTAAACATTTAGTTGGGATATAAATAACCCAAAACTGCATCACTTTTGTTCAGCGAACTACTCCTGTTTCGCCCGTTCATTTCTATGCTGCCTCTAAACACCAGCATAGAAATGAACGGAAAAGAAAAAAGAAACAGCACTCTCCAAAAAGCAAAACCACACGGATTACTGCCGCTGGCGTACCGCTTCAAACAAGCACACGCCAGTAGCCACAGACACATTCAAACTACTCACTTCGCCGGCCATAGGAATATTAATTAAATGATCGCAGTGCTCGCGGGTTAAGCGGCGCATGCCTTTGCCCTCGGCTCCCATCACTAATGCTAATGGCCCACGCAGGTCAGCTTGATACACCGATTGCTCTGCTTCACCAGCTGTACCCATTATCCAAATACCGCGCTCTTGTAACGTTTTTAACGTGCGCGACAAATTGGTTACCGGAATATAAGGCACGATATCGGCCGCACCGCAGGCGACTTTTCGCGCGGTAGCATTTAACCCGGCAGAATTATCTTTCGGCGCAATCACGGCATGTACACCGGCGGCTTCTGCCGTACGCAGGCAGGCACCCAAATTGTGCGGATCGGTAACGCCATCCAGCACTAACAAAAATGGTAGCGATGTACGCCCCAGTAACTGCATCAAAAACTGTTCGTCATATAACGCGCCGGCTTTCACCAACGCCACAACACCTTGGTGATTACCTCCGTCTACAGCATCATCCAGAGACGAGCGTGATAAATAACGCAACGGTATTTGCTGCTGTTCGGCAGTTGCTAAAATTTTCTGCATCCGTTGATCGGCCCGGCCTTTCAACAGTTGCAATTCCAAAATTCGATGCGGGGCACTTTTTAAAACGGTCTGCACCGCATGCAAGCCGAAAATAAAATCCTGTTGTTTCAAGTAAAACCTCTAATCGTTTCTTAACGTTTATACAGACACTTAGTTACGCTTTTTGGCGCTTGAGCGACCCGCCGGTGCCTTTTTCTTTACAGCTTTCTTTTTCGCTGCCGGTTTCTTTTTCGCCGCAGCCTGCTTTGCGGTTTTCGCTTGCCGAACCTGCTTACCCTTACTGGGTTTTGCTTTAGGCTTTGTTTTTGCTTTTGGTCGCGCGCTGTCAGACTTCTCGGACGCTGCGGTCTTTGCAGCCGCTCCCGCCTTCAGTGGGCGCTTTCGAACCTGTCCTTTGTCGCTGCCGGAAAAATCATCCAAAAGCTGCATGCGCTCCTGAATACTTCTCGGCTTTGACGTCGCTTTACTTTCTACTGCTGGCGCATCCGTTTCAACCGCAATTCGCTTATTGCGACCGGATCGACCTTTCGATGTTTTCTTGGCACCACTTTTTTTAGCAGGACCTTTTTTAGGCCCACCTTCACCCGCCCAATCTAAATCAACTTTGCGGTCATCAAGGTTGACCGCTGCCACCCTGACAATAACTTCATCACCCATACGGAAAACACGACGTGTACGCTCTCCCACTAAGCGATGCTGTGCTTGCTCAAAGTGATAATAGTCCGACGGCAGTGCGGTGATGTGAATCAAGCCCTCCACGTACAAGTCTTTGAGCTCAATAAACAA
>JBNKHI010000049.1:0-24800 GCA_050290265.1 Cellvibrionaceae bacterium | reverse complement strand
ATTGTTAAGAGTACTGTAACAACTTATAAAGGTTATAAAGGTTATAAGAATTTTATGAAAAATCGTGTTGGCAGGGCATTTCAATTACCTATTCTATTGAGTTTGATGTTTACCACTGTTGCTGTCTACGCTGTGGAAGCTGTGCCTGTGGTTGTGACCAAAGTGGCTAAGCAGTCGGTGTTACAAGAAGTATTACTGACCGGTACGGTAACCTCGGCTAAATCAGCGCGATTGTCAGTGTCCACGGCGGGGTTGGTAGCAACCTTAGATGTTGATGAAGGCGATTATGTTAAAGCCGGCCAACCGTTAATGTCGTTAGATAATGAACTAGTGAAATTGCAGTGGCAGAGCAGTGCTGCGGCTGTTGTTCAGGCGCGAGTAGCATTCGACGATGCGCAACGCCGCTTGCAGGAGTCAACGGTGCTGGCCAAGCAGAAAAATATTGCCGCGACTACCGTGAAAGACCGCGAAGCCGAAGTCGCCAGTAATCGAGCGGCTTTGGAGAAGGCTCAGGCAACGGCTGCTTATCAAAAAGCATTACTGGCTCGCCATACTTTGCTCGCTCCATTTGCCGGAGTGATTGCTGAAAAGTCCACCGAGCTTGGCGAGTGGGTAACGCCTGGTACTGGTGTTTATTCATTGGTATCGACAGATAATTTGCGCCTTGATTTTTCTGTTGCTGAAACCTATTTAAGCAAAATTGCACTAGATGCCGATGTACGCTTTACGGTTGCAGGTATTCCAGGCCAAGAGTATCACGGTAGCGTGCAAACGATTGTCCCCGTTACTGATCCTAATGCACGTACTTTTTTGCTTCGAGTTGCCGTTACTCATGAAAGCAACCGGGCGTCGCTGAGTCATTCATCTGTACCACTCAAACATCTGCTACCGGGTATGTCGGTGCAGGCCAAGCTGGCGGTGCCAACCGGTACTGAGGGTTTGGTTGTGCCGCGTGACGCCATTTTGCGTTATCCGGATAGTCGAACAGTGGTCTGGGAGGCGGTTGCCGGTGATGCCGGCCTAGTTGTGGAAGAGCGTGTAGTGAAGCTGGGTGCCAGCTATGATGGTTTTGTTGAAGTGATATCGGGTTTGTCTGTGGGTGCTGATGTGGTGGTGAAAGGTAATGAAGTGCTGCATCACGGTCAGCTAGTCACATTGGTTCAGTAGTCAGTGTTCGCGACAAAAAAATGAGAGATCGGTATGTTCGATAAAATAGTTCAGCGCGGCACACTGATGACAGTCATCGTAATGATTATTTCTGTTATCGGGATTTTGGCTGCCACGAAAATTCCGGTACAAATGATCCCAGATCTGGATGTGCGTGTGATTAGCGTGCGCACTGTATGGCCGGGTGCAACACCGCAGGATGTTGAAAAGGAAATTTTAATTGAGCAAGAGGAATATCTCCGTAACCTGCCAAACTTATCGCGTATTTTAGCGACGGCCAGTAGCGGTCGTGCGGAAATTGAATTGGAATTCCCGTTTGGTACTGATATTACCGATATGATGATTCGCGTTAATAACGCGCTCAGTCAAGTCCAGTCTTATCCAGAATCTGTAGATGAACCGCAGATTTATGCTAACTCGTTTTCCAGCAATCCGTTTATGTTTTTCAGTATTTTGCCGTTGCCGGGAAATCCGCGGCAGTTGGATATGAATCTGATGCAAGACTTTGTTGAAGACAATGTCAAAACGCAGTTATCAAGAGTTCCGGGGGTTTCGGAAATTGGGGTGTCTGGTGGCAGTGAAAAGCAGATTCAGATACTGGTTGACCCAGCCAAACTTGCACAGCGGCAATTGACGCTTGATAACGTGCGGCAGGCGATTCGTGAGCGCAATCGTGATCGTTCAGGCGGCGACGTAGAGTCTGGCAAGCGCCAGTATCTATTGCGCACCATTGGTCGATTTGAATCTGTCGAGGCACTGGGGGATCTAATTCTATCCCGCCGGGGTAATAGCATTATTCGGCTGCATGATGTGGCTGATTTACGTTTGGGACATTTTGAAAAAAATCAGTCGAATACGTTTAATGGTGAGCCTAATCTATTTGTCATCGTGCGGCGCGAAGCAGGCTCGAATGTTCTGGATATTAAACGTCAGATTCTGAAAGAGATTGAAGTCGTTAACCGTGATGTTCTTGTGCCGGAAGGCATGAAAATGCTGCCGATTGCCGATGACGTGCGGTATGTGTCTGAGTCTATTGCGAATGTCTGGACTAACTTGATTCTCGGTGCCTTGTTGGCAACCGCTGTCATGTTTATGTTTTTACGTTCACTAAAGGCCACATTAGTGGGAGTAATGGGCATTCCTATTTGCATTATTGTGGCTTTTTTAGGCCTGTTGCTCGGCGGTCGAACCATCAATGTTATTTCCCTGGCCGGCATAGCGTTTGCTATCGGTATGACGTTGGACAACAGCATTGTTGTTCTCGAAAGCATCGAGTTGGAGCGCCGGCGTGGTGCTGGCAGGATACAAGCTGCAGTTGAAGGTGTACGTCAGGTTTGGCCTGCTGTTTTTGCATCAACCTTAACAACTATTTTAGTTTTTTTGCCGGTCACTTTTGTTGCGGAAGAAGCCGGGCAATTGTATTCCGATATTGCTATCGCGATATCAGCGGCGATTTTAGCGTCGATGCTAGTTGCCATTACTATATTGCCAACGGCAGCAGCGCGGCTGGAATTTTACAGTGAGCGCAACGGGCAGCCGGGCAAACATTGGTTAGGTGATCGGTTTACTGCAGTGGGCAAGTGCGGACACAATATTATTATTAACGTGGTAAATAGTGCCGTCAAAACCCGCCGCCGCCAGTTAACCTGTATCGGGTTGACCGTGGCGTTGAGCGCAGCCGTTATCATGTGGTTAACGCCACCGGCAGAATACTTACCTGAAGGTGAAGAGCCCAAAGTGTTTGCGTTGATGAACGCTCCCCCAGGCTATAATTTGGCAACAATGCAGAAAATCAGTGAAGAGCTGAATGCGTACTTTTTACAATTTGTGGGTAACGATGCTGAGCTCTTTCACCGTGGCGAAACGCCGGTGCCGGCGATGGCTTATGTGAATATGCGTGCTGCCCCGAATCAAATAAGGATTATTGCCGAACCCGTAGCTGCAGCAGATATCGATGCCTTGATGGATGCGATCACGAAAAAATATCGGGAGTATCCGGGGATGCGTGCATTTGCCGCGCGTGGTTCCATTATTACCAGTAATGATGGCGGTTCACGCAGTATTAATCTGGACATTTCGGGGCCGGATCTTAATGCACTCTATGCTGTTGCTCGTACTGCCTATGATCGGGCCGGTGAAGTGTTCGATAACCCACGTATTCAAACAAACCCCACCGCATTGACTATGGCGCAGCCGATGGTGGAAATTCACCCACGTTGGGCTCGCGCTGCGGAAGTAGGTTTTAATGCACAAAGTCTCGGCTTTACAGTAGCAGCGCTTACCGATGGCAGCTATGTGGATGAGTTTTTTCTGGCTGATGACAAAGTCGATATGTATGTATACAGCCAGGCGGGACAGGCTGCAGAATTGGATAATTTAGGCCAGCTGCCGATTTATACACCTTCCGGTGCAGTCTTGCCATTGGCAGATCTTGTCGATATTCGCGAAACGGTAGACACCAGCTCGGTGCGTCGTGTGAATGGTAATCGCACGGTGACGCTGAATATCATTCCTCCTCGGAATGTACCATTGGAGGTAGGTGTTGAGCGTGTGCGGGAACAGGTAGTAAAGGCGATGCGAGCTGCAGGTGAGATTCCTGTCGGTGTTACTGTTGCAATCTCAGGTGCCGCTGACCAGCTGGATGCGACGCGTAGTGCCTTAACCAGTAATTATCTGATTGCGCTGGTTATTATCTATTTGCTGCTGGTCGCCATTTTTAATCATTGGGGTTACCCGGTACTGATTATGACATCTATTCCGCTGGGGATAGCTGGCGGTATTGTGGGCTTATGGTTACTGAATGCGGCGGGCAGTCTTTTGCCCCTGCTGAGTTTGGCACCTATCGTTCAGCCTTTCGACATGATTTCTATGTTGGGTTTTTTGATATTAATGGGCACAGTTGTTAACAATCCGATCTTAATTGTGGACCGTGCTGTTTATAACATTGAAAAGGCTGGTATGCAGGCAGTAGAAGCTGTGCGAGAGGCGGTTGAGTCGCGTTTGCGGCCCATAGCAATGTCGACATTAACCACGTTATTTGGTTTGGCGCCGTTAGTATTAGTACCCGGTGCCGGCACTGAATTATACCGTGGTGTCGGTGCTATTGTGATGTTTGGGATACTGGGGGCTGCTGTGGTCAGCTTGACGATGCTGCCGGCGCTTACCGTATTGGTGCTTGAGTCTAAAGACCGCTGGTCTGCCTGGATACACAGCAAAGTGGCAAACAGTAGTCATTAAAAGAGCTTTTTGAACAGCGTCGGCAGCGAAGTGGGGTAAAGGAGGTTGATAGGCAAAGTTTTGTGTCAGTCGTGGAGCTTCGAGCAGTAAAAAAGGCCTTTAAACAAAGACCTTTTTTACTGCTACTCTTTTATGTCGGGAAACGCTGAAGAGCTTTATGCCTTGATGTGGTGGTTATCGGGTCCCGTAGACCACCATCGTTTTACCCTTAACGTCTACCAGACCTTGTTCTTCCAAAGTTTTTAAAACGCGACCAACCATCTCTCGTGAACAGCCAACAATACGGCCTATTTCCTGTCGAGTAATTTTTATCTGCATACCATCCGGATGGGTCATGGCATCGGGTTCTTTGCATAAATCCAATAGTGTCCGTGCCACACGGCCTGTAACATCTAAAAATGCCAAGTCCCCAACCTTACGGGTGGTAGCTCGTAAGCGTCGAGCCATTTGTTTGGCTACGGCAAATAAAAAGTCCGGATGGCGTTCGCTAACCTCATGAAATTTACTGTAACTGATTTCGGCAACTTCACATTCGGTCTTGGCACGTACCCAGGCGCTACGGGAATCCTCTTTATCGAACAAACCCATTTCACCAAAAAAATCACCGTCATTCAGGTAGGCGACAATCATTTCTCGGCCCTCGTCGTCTTCAATTAAGACAGTTACGGAACCCTTAATAATGTAATAGAGGGAATCGCTGGCATCTCCAGCGTAGATTAATGTGCTTTTTGCAGGGTAGCGGCGGCGATGGCAATGGCTGAGAAATTGTTCAACATTATCAATATGTGGGGTTATGGCTAGTGAAACCAATGTAATGTCCTCGTTGCTTCTCTTTGATAGTAAGGGCTGTTGGCCTAAATAAGCCAAAGGCCGCGTAGCATATTCGCAGATTTGGCAAAACCGTCTGCCATTTCAAGTCAAGACCCTGTTCAAATTGTTATGCCAATAATTTCAACGGGTTATAGAGTAATGCGAATTGGGTCACAGGTTCAACTACTGAAAATTATAATATGTTGTTTTTCGCGCCACTGTGAGCACTTAATCGTCGAAACTGAATTTTAAACCATCACTTTAGTGCGCTCAGTAACAGAAATTGATCGTTATTAAATGACACTGGTTAAAGCTGGTTTTGTACACCGAGTGAGATCAATGTTGGCTGTTATACCTTTATAGCCGTTCAATCTTTCTGAGTGAATATAAGTTTGTGGTATTCTTGCGCGCAAATTTTATTGGGTAGTGCATGTTTACAGGCGGGTAGATTAGTTATGAAAGCAACAGTGAAGTGGGTTGATGGCGCGATGTTTTTGGGTGAGTCCGGCAGTGGGCATACTGTCGTGATGGATGGCCCAGAAGATCATGGTGGGCGTAATATGGGTATTCGCCCAATGGAAACTGTTTTGGTGGGCTTGGGTGGTTGTGCATCATTTGATGTGGTGAGTATCTTGAAAAAGGCCCGTCAAAAAGTCGCTGCCTGCCGAGTAGAGCTGGATGCAGAGCGCGCTGATGGTGTACCGTCGCCTTTTACTAAAATCCATTTACGCTTTGTTGTGACCGGTACTGGTCTAAAAGAAGTTCAGGTTAAACGTGCTGTTGAACTGTCAGCAGAAAAATACTGTTCAGCTTCAATTATGATGGAGGCCGCGGGCGTTGCGATGAGTCATTCTTATGAGATTGTTGAAGCGCAAGACTGACGCGAGCGTCTGGTGTCGCGAAATATTAGTCGTTTTCGGTTTTTAATAAAAATGGGGCCCAAGCCCCATTTTTATTAAACGGAGTTGTATTAGATTCGATAACTGGTTTTGGTCATTGCTTTGGAAACCAAACTCATTAAGCCTTTTACTGGGGCAGGAAATCTTGCGCCGCCAGCGGCTAATGCTGTATGAGCATGTTTGGCTTCGTCTTCGAGCATTGTTTCGACAATGGCTCGGCTTTTTACGTCGTTTTCAGGCAAATGTTGCATATGGCTTTGCAGGTGCTTGCAAACTTGTTCTTCCGTAGCAGCTACAAACCCAAGGCTGATTTTATCGCTAATAAAACCGGCACTTGCACCAATACCGAAAGACAAGCCGTACCAGAGCGGGTTAAGTAAACTCGTATGACTACCTAGCTGCTGTATACGTTCTTCGCACCAAGCCAGGTGATCGATTTCCTCGTCTGCCGCGTGTTTCATATCTTGCCTGACTTCCGGCAATTTGGCTGTCAGCGCTTGGCCCTGATAAAGCGCCTGGGCACATATCTCTCCGGCATGGTTTACTCGCATTAGGCCTGCGGCATGCTTTTTTTCACTCACACTCAACTCGGTTTCATTGACGGTTCTGGCTGGCGACGGGCGTTCATGAACCTGTGTGTTGGGGGTTAAGGAGCGCAGCGCACGATCAGTATTGGTTAGTAGATGGTCGATAAAGCTTAAGCGGCGGCCAGTCATGGGTTCTCCTCAAACAGCAGCATATAATGTGTGCCAGTATACCCAGAATATACCGTCCGTGCTTTGCTCTGGGTCATCGTGATATGAATATTTTATCCTTTAAAGGCTAGCTGGACGTTGTGATACGCAGAGCAGCTGAACTAAAGTAGGGGCCGCAATTTTAGCGTTGCAGGTTGGAAATTAAGGGTTGTTTAATGGATGATATGGCGATGTTAAAACGAATACGCGCCTGGTGGCGAGGCCGACGTAACGCTCGCAAAGCAAAAAAAATGGCTGCGGCACGCGTGCGGTGGGATCAGCGGTTCAGTAGCGCTGACTTTGTCGCGGCAAATATTAAATCGGTGGCTTTGTTGCGTTGGGATGATAAGTTGGGTGATGCGATCATCAGTACCGTATTTCTAACCGCCCTTGCTAAACATCGGCCCGATATTCAAGTAACGGTGTTAACGGGTATCAAGTCTGCGCCGCTGTTTTCGGGTTGCCCCGGCAAGGTGAACGTCGAAGTGCTGGAAAAACGAAGTTGGGATACCGCTAGATCGCTCGACAGATTTGCCGGTCAGTTTGACCTGGTACTGGAACTGGGTTCGAGTCTCGGAGACCGCGACTTGTTTGCCTTGTACCAACTTCGTGCTTCTCATTATCTGGGGTATGGCAAACAGTCATTCCGTATTTTCGATATTCATTTACCGCTATCTGCACAACACTTTGCGCAGCGATATGCAGAAGCAGCGCGCCTACTTTGTCCGTCAGCGAAAGTTGAACAGGAATTCTTTGTGGTTCGTAATGCAAATGATGAAGCGTGTGCGCAGCAATTTTACGCGGGCTTTTCGTCTATGCCCAAAGTGGTGATCAACTTGTTTGGCTCGGCGAGTCATAGGCAGTTTAATTACCGAGAAGGGTTGGCGTTAATTGCTTGGTGGAAGCAACACTTTCACGGTCACGAG
The DNA here is from genome assembly GCA_050290265.1 of Cellvibrionaceae bacterium. GTDB lineage: Bacteria > Pseudomonadota > Gammaproteobacteria > Pseudomonadales > Cellvibrionaceae > JBNKFV01. Next base: position 17,027 of record JBNKHI010000049.1, on the reverse strand, counting down.
CTAATACTGTTGCGGGTACCCGGGCAGGATACTTTGTTGCAAGCTTTGGCTAGTGCCACTGGCGTGCATGTCTCCCCTCAACCTGTAAGTTTGCCATTAACCATGGCCATTCTTGACCGTGCAGATTTAGTCGTTTCGCCGGATACGTCAGTGGTTCATTTTGCAGGGGCGTTGGATAAACCATTATTGGCCATCTATAACGCGAATCCTGCAAACTTTGAAGAGTGGGCCCCACTTTCACGACAGCGCGCTATCGTCTTTACCCGAGAGCCCGAAATCGTTAATGATAAGGTGCGGGTTGCCGAATTTTCATGGGGTGACTTAGAGGCCGCAGTAGGCGAGTTGTTACCCGCAAGCCGTTCAACCGTTGAAAGTGATGGGTCAGTCTTTACCTGAAGTAAGCTGAGGTAAGGCTTGTGAGGTTCGCTTGGTAGCGTCGCTATAGAAACAATCTGTGTACGCCGAGCCAAACCTCACAAGTGAATAGTTAGAATGTTTAGTGCTTCTCTCTGTTCTCTCTGGCAATGGCGCGGTAGGCAATGTCATTACGATAGAACATTCCTTCCCATTCAATTTGTTTGGCTAAAGCGTAGGCTTTTTGTTGCGCGTCAGTGACGCTATTTCCTAACGCCGTGGCACACAGAACACGACCGCCATTGGTGGTTATTTTGTCATCTTTTAACACCGTACCTGCATGGAACACTTTTTCTCCCGCAGTTTCTGACTCTGGAAGTCCGCTGATAGGGAGTCCTTTTGCGTAACTGCCTGGGTAGCCACCGGCTGCCAGCACAATCCCCACAGCAGCTTCTGGACTCCATTCTGTGGAGCATTGATCCAGTGTTTTATCCAAAGCTGAGTTGCACAGCTCAACCAGATCAGACTGTAATCGCAGCATAATAGGTTGTGTTTCCGGGTCGCCAAAGCGGCAGTTGTATTCGATGACCTTGGGTGCGCCGGTTTCATCAATCATCAAGCCTGCGTAAAGGAAACCTGTGTAGTCGTTGCCTTCTGCAGCCATACCTTGAACCGTGGGTTCGATAACGTCGCGCATCACTCGAGCATGAACGTCGTCGGTGACAACCGGTGCGGGTGAATAGGCACCCATGCCGCCGGTGTTTGGCCCTGTATCACCATCGCCCACGCGTTTGTGATCCTGACTGGTTGCCATGGCTAAAATATTTTTACCATCAGCAATCACAATAAAGCTGGCTTCTTCGCCTGTTAAAAATTCTTCTACGACAACTCGGCAGCCAGCATCACCGAAAGCGTTACCAGAGAGCATGTCTTTTACCGCGTCTTCCGCTTGCGTAATGGTTTCAGCAACGATCACGCCTTTGCCCGCTGCCAGGCCATCGGCCTTAATCACAATGGGAGCACCCATTTTGTGAATGTACGCCAACGCCGGTTCTACTTCGGTAAAGTTCTGGTAGTCCGCCGTTGGTATATTGTGACGCGCGAGAAAATCTTTCGTGAAGGCTTTCGAGCCTTCCAGTTGTGCAGCCCCCTTACTCGGACCAAAACAGCGTAGATTGCGTGCCTGAAAAAAGTCGACAATACCTTCTACTAGCGGTGCTTCAGGGCCCACAATAGTGAGCGCAACGTTATTGTTTTCTGCGAACTCAGCGAGCTCATTAAAGGCCAAAACGTCGATGGCAACATTTTGCAGTTTAGGTTCGGTGGCAGTGCCGGCATTACCCGGCGCAACAAAGACAGTTTCAACGGCTGGGTTTTGTGCGGCTTTCCAGGCGAGGGCGTGTTCGCGGCCGCCGCTGCCGATGATAAGAATGTTCATGTGTTTTGTTACCTGCTTAGTTAGAAGTGCCCAGGATTGAACTCAACGTAAGTTAAACTCACCAAAAAAGGGGCGCATTTTCGCATAAAACTGAGTGTTTGGATAAGGTTTAGGGCAGTGATCAGGACATAAATAAGGGGCCTTCAAGACCCCTTATTTATGTGTATCATTTAATGACGGAAGTGACGCATGCCGGTAAACACCATAGCCATGCCGGCCTCGTCAGCGGCAGCAATGACTTCGTTGTCACGCATTGATCCGCCTGGCTGGATAATACAGCTTATGCCCACTGCTGCGGCATTATCAATCCCGTCGCGGAAGGGGAAGAATGCGTCACTGGCCATACAGGCGCCTTCTACTTGCAGGCCTGCATGCTCAGCTTTGATAGCTGCAATGCGGGCTGAGTTAACGCGGCTCATTTGGCCTGCGCCAACACCGATGGTCTGACCATTTTTGCCATAGACAATCGCATTGGATTTAACCATTTTCGCGACTTTCCAGGTGAAAAGCAGGTCTTGGATTTCTGTTTCGGTAGGCTGACGCTGGGTCACCACTTTCAAATCTGCGCCAGTAACCATACCTAAATCGCGATCCTGAATTAGCAGGCCACCATTAACGCGTTTGTAGTCCATAGCCTTGCCAGCTGCTTGCCATTGACCGCAAGTGAGTAGACGCACATTTTCTTTTTTGGCGATAACTTCGCTGACGCCAGCGGCAACACTTGGCGCAATAATGACTTCCACAAACTGTTTGGCGACAATAGCTTCTGCTGTTTTTACGTCCAGCTCACGGTTAAATGCGATGATGCCACCAAACGCGGATTCTGGATCTGTGGCAAAGGCTTTTTCGTAAGCTGCCAATAAGTTGCTGTCTACGGCAACGCCGCATGGGTTGGCATGTTTAACAATAACACAGGCAGGTTGATCAAATAGTTTAACGGTTTCCAGAGCGGCGTCCGTGTCAGCAATATTGTTATAGGATAAGGCCTTACCCTGCAATTGTTTTGCTGTGGAAATAGAGGCTTCCTGCGGATTTGCTTCAACATAAAACGCACTGTTCTGATGCGGGTTTTCGCCGTAGCGCATGTCCTGTGCTTTGACGAACTGGGTGTTAAACGTACGTGGAAAATTCTCGCTGCCGCCGGGCACTTTTTGACCAAAGTAGTTGGCGATAGCGCCGTCATAAGCGGCTGTATGTTCGTAAGCTTTAATGGCTAAATCGAAGCGGGTTTTGTAAGTTGTGCTGCCGTCGTTGGCTTGGAGTTCGTCGAGCAAAGCACCGTAGTCAGCGGCGTTAACAACGATGTTAACGAAATTATGATTCTTGGCTGCTGCGCGTACCATGGTCGGACCGCCGATATCGATATTCTCGATGGCGTCTTCCAGCGAACAATCTGGTTTGGCGACGGTTTGTTCAAAGGGGTATAAATTTACCACTACCATGTCGATAGCGCTTATACCATGGTCGTTCATGACGCTGTCGTCCTGTCCTCGGCGACCAAGGATACCGCCGTGAACTTTTGGGTGTAAGGTCTTTACGCGGCCATCCATCATTTCTGGAAAGCCAGTGTAGTCTGATACTTCTATGGCTGGGATATTGTTGTCTTTTAACAGGCGATAGGTACCGCCGGTGGATAGTATTTCTATGCCAAGCTGATTTAGCTGTTGGGCAAATTCGACAATGCCAGTTTTATCAGACACGCTGATCAGTGCGCGTTTAACAGGGGCCAGGTTGATCGTTTCACTCATGAGTTCTTCTATCCAGTAAAATGTTTAGTTTTAAAGTTGAGAGTTAGGCACAAGGCATTGCAGACTGATTGAAAAAATAAAGGGGCGAAGGATATTCGCCCCTTTATTTTTATTAATCAGACGGGTTTCAGTGATGGCCACTGAAACTACCCTGGGAGTTTGGGCGATTACAGTAAGCCGTACTGCTTTAGTTTTTTGCGCAGCGTGCCGCGATTCAAGCCTAGTACGTGTGCGGCTCGGGTTTGGTTGTGACGAGTATACTTCATCACAACTTCCAGCATTGGAGCTTCCACTTCGGCCATTACCATTTCATAAACATTGCTGGGATCTTGTCCATCGAGATGCTTGAAGTAATTATCCATGGCCTGGTCGACACAATCGCGCAGAGACTGATTCTTGCTCTGTGCCGCAAATGTGCTGTTGTCATTCGCTTGAGCACCATTCATCAAGGTGTTGCTGGTAGTGTTGTCCAGCTCGTTAGCTTCTTTGTGTAGAAGAGTGGTTACTGAATTCATGCTGCTCTATCCCCCTGTAAGATTAACTGCTCAAAGAAGTGCTGAACACGCTCTTGCTGTTCGCTAGCACTATCGATGACATTGAATTGTTTCCGAAAAACTTCCCCTCCGGGGAGGGTTTTTAAATACCAGCCCGCATGTTTACGGGCTATGCGTACGCCTAAATACTCGCCGTAAAACGCATAAAGTTCTGAAAGGTGTTGTCGCAGAAGTACATCTATTTCTGCGAGACCTGGTGCCGCTAATAAATTGCCGGTGGCCAGATAATGCTTGATCTCTGCGAAAATCCAGGGGCGCCCCTGTGCCGCGCGACCAATCATTACTGCTGTTGCGCCTGTTCTATCTAACACCAGTTTGGCTTTTTGGGCGGACGTTATGTCCCCATTGGCTATTACTGGTATAGACGCACGCTGAACAATAGCAGCAATGGTGTCGTATTCGGCTTCGCCTCTGAACCCGCAAGCTCGTGTACGTCCATGCACGGACAGCGCCTGGATACCACTGTCTTCGGCAATACGGGCTATCTGAAGTGCATTGCGTTCGTCTGGGCTCCATCCTGTGCGAATTTTTAATGTCACTGGCACTGAGACGGCTTTAACGACTGCCTCCAGTATGCTTGCAACCAAATTTTCATCTTTTAGCAGCGCTGAACCTGCGGCTTTGTTACACACTTTTTTTGCAGGACAGCCCATATTAATATCAATGATCTGGGCGCCGAGCTCTACATTAGCGCGAGCTGCGTCCGCCAGCATTGCTGGGTCGCCACCGGCGATTTGTACAGCGCGAATACCTGGTTCGCCATCATGGTTGAGGCGAGTTTGTGTCTTGCGACTACCCCATAATCGCATATCCGCGGTAACCATCTCTGATACGGTTAGGTCAGCGCCTAAGCGTTTACAAAGCGTGCGAAAAGGCCTATCAGTCACGCCTGCCATAGGCGCTAATATCGCCGGGCCGCCGATGGCATGTGGACCAATTTTAAACACCTGAGCTACCGTTTTCTGCGTTTACTAAGTATTGCGAATACATTTTTAGCTGTACACGGATTAACCGGCAACTGCCAAAAAGGGGGCATATCATACCTGTAGTTGGGGGGTGTGGGAAAGGACAATTTTTATGCTTTGCGGTTTTTTTACTCAGGCTATTGACGCCTGAGTTTTCTCGTGGGTGAGCTTGTCAGCGCTTTGTGTCTGCTGGGATATAGGCCTGGTAGTTAACTGCTTGTCGGCCCGGATCGGCGATGTCCATGCTGAGATGAATTGGTTGGTTGTGGGGGATTTTATTTTTGCCGGCCAGTTCACCCGCTAGATATTCTTCGGGTTTGAAACGCCTTGCAGCAACGGTGTTGCCATCCAAGTCACTAAAGCTAATGACCAGATCAGGAAAGGGTTGGGCGAAACTGGCATGATTAATGAGAATGGCGTCAACAGTAAGCGCATCCTGAATTTGAGGGTGACTGCGGATGACTAAATTAGATACTTTGATTTTGTTGGTATCGATTAAGCTCGGCAGCTTGCAGTCTATGATGTTACAAGCCAGAGCGTAGTAGGGCCGATAGGGCTCTATTCTGCTCCAGTGATCAAACTTGATCCATGCAAACTGTCCTGCCAGGGTGATAGTCGCAAGGCAGCAGAGTGTCCACCACATGAGCTTTTTCGGCCAGTCTCGGGATACTCGAATCCAGTCCATTTCTACGGGTTCTGGTTGAATGTTCCTAAGTAATCGGTCCTTCTCCTGAGCATCGTTGTCTTGATAGTTGATGCGATCGGTCTTGTCCGCTCTTAACGGTTCATCAATTGTCGTGTCGAACGAGTTGTTAACGCTGGTTGGCGTATCGTTAGACTCTTTATAGCTTTGGTCAATTTTTGCAAACGCTTCTAAAAATTCAGGAGCCAGCTCTTCCGGCTTGTTGTTATCAATTAGTATCTCGGTGCTTTCGTCTGCTACCGCGATATGATCGTAACTTTGCACGTTTTGTCGATCAGTAAACAATATGTTTTCGTGGCTGTCCTGTTCTTCTTTTTCTATTTCATCAAGTATTGCTTTGGCCCAGGACTCGTCAGCATCATCAGTGGTCTCTTCCTCGCTGGTAAATTTGCTGGTGCTATTGTCCCTGTTGAGGGCCTCTAGTTCCGGGTTTAGGTCATCAAGGATGTCCAGGTTGCCGCTGTCTTTAAGCTCTTGGGTATCGGGTTCGGCTGTTTCGTCACTGTCTTGTTCTATTTCCAGTGCTGGATGCTCTTCGTCATAAATCAGAAAGTCGTCATCACTTGTTTCATAACTACTAGAACCTTTTGTTGTGATGCCTTCTATGTCGTTTAGGTCGATTTCGACATCCTCTTCCTCGAAATCAATCTCAATATCGTCGCTTATGAGAAAGTCGTCCCGGTCCTCGCTAGTGGCAAGTCTAAAATCGTTGGCGTTTAGGAGGTCTTCTTCTAGGTTATTTATGTCTTGATGGTCAGACGGTCGCAGCTCTTCGTCTTCTTCATCGTCGAAATCCATGTCATCACTGATGAGAAAGTTGTCGTCATCCTCTTTCTGGCTAAATAGTGTGTCGTCATCGATGATGAATTCACCGTCTTTGTTGTCGTCAGCAAAGAGAAAGCTGTTGTCGGTCAGGTCGTCGTCAATAATTTTGTCGTCGGTCAGGGACCATTTTGTTTCGTGCTGGGCTTCAGGTGTTTGTGCGTTGTCTTGGAAGTACTCGTCGTTAATGGCTTTCTGGTCGAAATGGAAGCCTGATTGCTCTGTCTTAGGTTCGGCGTTGCTTGTGTTTGCAGCAAGCGGAGCTGTTGCTTGTTTGGTTTCGACCAGGTTTTCTTTGGCATTAAAAATATGCAGGCAGGAGCCGCAGCGTACTGCGCCTTTAGCGGAGTCTATCTGCTTGTCCGTGATTTTAAAGGCAGTACTGCACTTGGGGCAGCGAGTAACCATTGCTTGCATAAGGATTAGGTGCTCTTCCTATTTGAGATCGCAGTTTAGAGCCTTGAGGTGTAGGGGTAAATACTATACCTCGGCGTGTTTGGTAGCAGTTAGTCTAACCCAGTTTTCTCTTTCAACAATGGGATCAAAGTCAAATTCTGCGGCGTAGGCCTGCATGACAATATCTGCTTGAGATGCGAGGATGCCGGACAAGCATAGTTTTCCTTTAGGCAGTGTGAGTGCGCTTAGGGTTGGCGCCAGTTCTGCCAGCGGTCCAGCCAGAATATTGGCAACAACAATTTCTGCGGGTTCTTTGGGGCAAGCTCTGGGCAAATAAACCGGAATTTTTTCGCTCGGTACTTGGTTACGCTGAGCGTTATCTTGAGTGGCCAGTAACGCCTGTGGATCGATATCGACTCCGATTGCTGACTCGGCGCCTAGCAAAAGTGCGGTAATGGCAAGGATGCCGGAGCCGCAGCCGTAATCCACAATACGTTGTCCGCCAATATTTTGTTCTGCCAGCCATTGCATGCACAAAAAGGTCGTTGGGTGAGTGCCGGTGCCAAAGGCCAATCCTGGGTCTAGCATTAGATTGGTTGCACTGGGGTCGGGTGGTGTGAGCCAGCTGGGGCAAATCCACAGCTTTTCGCCGCATTGAATGGGTTGGTAGTTTTCCATCCATTCGCGCTCCCAGTCTTTGTCTTCCAGTTGTTCCCATTGGTATTGCTGGAAGATGTCACCCAATTGTTTGCTGAGTTGTAGTGTTATCGCTTTGGTATCGACTTCAGCATCAAACAGTGCTGTTACTTTTGTGCTGTCCCACAAGGGTGTTTCACCGAGGCCTGGCTCCAAAATTGGTTGGTCTGCGTTATCCTGAAAAGTGATTGAGACGGCGCTGGTTTGTTCAAGTGCCGTTTCAATGGTCGTAGCAGAGTCGCGGTTGGTAATAATATTTAATTGCAGCCAAGGCATATACGAGATTCTCGAATACAGGTCAGGACAAAGGTTAGTTGGAGCTGAGTCGGGTGGCGTGAAGGTTAAACTTAATCGGTAGGTGCTCGGGCAGCTGATGGTTTTACTGCCCGAGACCAGTGACTATACACGGATTACATTCCGAGTTTTTTCTCCAAATAGTGGATGTTAACGCCGCCTTCCATGAAGGCGCTATCGCGAACCAGGTCTTGCTGCAAGCTGGCGTTTGTGCGAATACCATCTACGACAAGTTCGTCCAAGGCATTACGCATGCGAGTGAGCGCGATTTCGCGTGTCTCTCCATGGGTAATGATTTTGGCGATCATTGAGTCATAATTCGGTGGTACGGTATATCCACTGTATAGATGCGAGTCTATGCGCACGCCAAGTCCGCCAGGAGCGTGAAAGTTTTTCACTGTGCCAGGACAGGGCATAAACGTTTTTGGATCTTCGGCGTTAATCCGGCACTCGAAAGAGTGTCCGTTGAGCTTGATGTCTTCTTGTTTAATGGAGAGTTTTTCGCCCGCACATACGCGAATCTGTTCTTTGATCAAGTCAACGCCCGTAATCATCTCGCTCACGGGGTGTTCCACCTGAATACGGGTGTTCATCTCGATGAAGTAGAAGTTGCCATCCTCATAGAGGAATTCAAAGGTGCCTGCGCCGCGATAATTAATATCGATACAGGCTTTTATACAAGCATCGTAAACGCCTTGGCGGACATCGTCCGGAATGCCGGGTGCTGGTGCTTCTTCTAAAACTTTCTGGTGGCGACGCTGCAGTGAGCAATCACGATCAAAAAGGTGTATGGCATTACCCTGGCCGTCGGCAAGTACTTGAACTTCAACGTGGCGTGGGTTTTGAAGGAACTTCTCCATGTAAACTGTGCCATCACCAAAAGCTGCTTTAGCTTCTGCCTGCGTGACATTGATGGAAGAGAGTAAAGCTGCTTCAGTGTGTACAACGCGCATACCACGACCGCCGCCGCCAGCAGCTGCTTTGATAATCACCGGGTAGCCAATTCTTTTGGCAATAGCATGGCACTGCTCTTTGTCTTCTGGAACGGGGCCGTCAGAACCCGGCACTGTTGGCACGCCAGCTTTTTTCATTGCTGCAATCGCCGACACTTTGTCACCCATAAGGCGAATGACATCGGCATCTGGGCCTATAAAGATAAATCCGCTCTTTTGAACCTGTTCAGCAAAGTCAGCATTTTCGGCTAAAAAGCCATAGCCAGGGTGAACCGCTACCGCATCAGTGATTTCCATCGCGCTGATGATTGCAGGGATGTTTAAATAACTTTGAGTCGATGGGTTTGGACCAATACAGACCGACTCGTCAGCCAGGCGGACATGCTTTAACGTTTTGTCTACACTGCTGTGTACGGCAACAGTTTTTATGCCCAGCTCTTTGCAGGCGCGCAGAATACGCAGGGCAATTTCACCGCGATTGGCAATTAATATTTTATCTATCATCTAACAGCGTCTCCTCAGACCGAATAAATGTGGGTAGCGGTCTTACACGATGGTAACGAGAGGCTGGTCGAATTCTACGGGCTCGCCGTCTTCAACGAGAATGGCTTCAATGGTGCCAGCCTTGTCTGCTTCGATTTGATTCATCATCTTCATGGCTTCAACGATACATATAGTATCGCCAACCTTGACTTGCTGGCCTACCTGAACGAACTTGGGTGATCCGGGGCTTGGAGCTGAGTAAAAAGTGCCAACCATGGGTGATTTCACGGTGTGTCCGTTGTGCTCGGGAGCGCTAGGTGCTGCTGCTTCTGCAGCCGGTGCTGCGGCGGGGGCCGCCGGAGCAGCAGGAGCCGCTTGCGGTGCTGCCATGTAGGTAGCTGCGGTTGGGATGGCAATATTGGATGTACGACTGATTCGCACAGACTCCTCGCCCTCTTTGATTTCCAGCTCACCAATATCTGACTCTTCGAGTAATTCGATCAGTTTTTTGATTTTACGAATATCCATGAATAGGTTCTCTTAATGTTTCTTTGGGCGCTCTTTGCGCCAATGGATGGATGATAATTGTTATAGCGTTCCGCAGCTGCGAAACCGTTGAATTTAATTAGTATCGCTGAGTAGACTCAGCGCAGCATCTAGTGCCAGCTCATAGGATCTTGCACCAAACCCGCAAATAACGCCTTGGGCGATATCCGAAAGATAGGAGTGTTTGCGAAAAGGCTCGCGGGCATGGACATTGGATAGATGAACTTCAATAAACGGAATCTTGACTCCGCTTAGCGCGTCGCGCAGCGCAACGCTGGTGTGAGTGAATGCAGCGGGGTTGATTAAAATGAAGTTAACCCCTTCTTTTTGTGCATCATGAATACGATCGATGAGTTCATATTCGGCATTGCTCTGCAGGGCTTGCAGGTGATGGCCATTGGCAATGGCTCTAGCAGTGAGTGACTGGTTGATATCGGCTAGTGTTGTGGACCCGTAGATTTCAGGTTCGCGACTTCCCAGCAGGTTCAGGTTTGGGCCATGTAATACCAATATTGTTGCCATCGTGTGATCTTGTCGCTCGAATTCCAGGTGACTGTAGTTAAGCCAGGCTGTTCCGGTATCATTACTTCGCTTGACAGGCCGGTCACTATTGCTTTTAGGCTAAATGTGGCGAAGTTTGCCGGAATTGGCTGCTAATGTCTATGACTTGATAGTTTTTCTGAACTTGGGCGCAATTAGCAGCATTTTTGCCGAAATTTTGGCCTCTCTAGCTTTTATGTTTTGGGAATCTGTTTCCCGCGTTTTGGCATTTTGCCGACGTTGTAGTTGTTTTAGCAGCAGTTTAGTACAAACTAGCGCTTTTTGCCGGTTTTTAAGCATAGATTGTAGTTATAAGTCGGTATTTGCAACGATCTTGTCAGGTGTGGCGGCTTTTATCGCGCTAATGACCGTCTTTTTGGTGAGTAGCTGTGGCAAAATTTTAGCGGAGCTACCATCGGCAGGAAACATTAAATAGAGAGGTACCCCGTTGCGGCCATAATCTTTAAGTAGGCGAGTGATCTCTGGGTCAGACGTTGTCCAATCTCCTTTTAGTGTCACAACGCCATATTGACTGAAAGCCGACTCCACTTCGTCGGTATGCAGCGCGACACGCTCGTTGGCGATACAGGTAATACACCAGTCAGCAGTTAAGTTAATAAAAACCGGCTTCCCTTGCTTACGCAGTTTTGACAACTCTGCTGCAGAGTATGTTTGCCAGATGTCGCTGCTGGCTTTTTTGTCGCTGGGTAAGAGGTCGGGAACTAACATAATTGCTGTTGTTGTGGCGATGGCAACAAAACCGTATTTCAGCCACTTTCCTGTGGCGCTTGTCGTTGATTGCTGCCCTAGCCAGAGTGCAAAGGCAATTGCCACGAAGCCGCAGGCGACGAGAACTAGGGTTGAGCTATCGGTTTGGCGTCCCAAAACCCAGAGCAACCATACAGCAGTGAGGTAGAGTGGGAACGCCATTGCTTGTTTCAGGGTATTCATCCACGGACCTGGAGCGGGTAACCATTTGGCTAGCGCAGGTGAATATGTCAGTAGCAAAAATGGCAGGGCCATGCCAAAACCCAGTGCTGCAAAGACCGTTAATGCGACAGTGGCGGGTTGTGTGATGGCATACCCCAGGGCTGTACCCATCATTGGCGCTGTGCATGGGCTGGCAACTACTGCGGCTAACGCTCCGGTAAAAAAAGAAGCGCTATACTTGTTGCCGCCAGTGGTTGATTGGCCGACACCCATCAACTGAGAGCCGAGTTGTATCATGCCGGAAAAGCTTAAGCCCATGGTAAAAAACAGGTAGGCGAGGAGGCTTATGACTATGGGTGATTGCAATTGAAACCCCCAGCCTACCGCGTTGCCTGCACTTCTGACAAAGAGCATGATGGCTGCTACAGCCACAAACGTAAAAATGGCACCAGCTGTATAGGCCCAGCCATGCAAGTGGCGTGAGTTGGGCAGATCGACAGTGTTGGCCAGCTTTAACGCCTTGATGGAGAGGACTGGAAATACGCAAGGCATTAGATTCAGGATGGTGCCGCCAGCGGTTGCCAATACCAACACCCATAGCCACTGACTTAGGATGAATGGTTGATTGGCGGGGGGCGCAGCTAGTGCACTGGTAACGGACGTCGATTTCCCTGTCAGTTGATCGTATTGAGATTTAGTCAGTTCGTTAACTTGTCCTGATGTTTTATTAAGCTCAAAGTAGTTGTGATGAGGGGGGTAGCACAATCCTGCGTCAGCACAGCCCTGCGATGTCAGGCGTAACGCTATTGTTTCAGTGTTGGCTAGTACTGCTGGCCAATCTATAGGTGTGTGGGTCTGCAGGTAATATACGGTAACGTCTTTCTCGAAGTACTCATCATATTTGGTTTTGCCTGCTTCAAAATTTGGGGTGATTGCTAGAGGCTCGGCAATTACGCTGCTTTCTGTGTCTGGGGTCCTTGAGTCCAGCGGGGTCGCCTGCACATGAAAGCGTTCCTGATATAAGTAGTAGCCGGGCTCGATTTGCCAGGCGATATCTAATCCAGTGTCGGTAACATTGATTAAGGCATGATAGGCCTCTTCTACAGTCAAAAACTCTTGGGGTTCCGATTGCAGATTGTCTCCAAAACTCAGTGTGTTTGGAGACTGAAATTCGTTGCTATTTTCAGCATGACCGCTGACGCTGAAAATGCTCAAGGAAAAAACGCAGGTAACAAATGCCAATAGAAGACGCATAGATTTCCAGGGTGTTAAATAATTAACGTGAGTCTTAGGATAAAAATACAAGGCAGTACCTATAAATGCTTAAATGCCACAGGATTGCTTTGATTCGTAATCTCGGGCAGAGTTTCCGGCCTATGTTAGCGACCGTTTGGGCAAAGAGCTACCCAGTAGGTCACAGATTGGAAGGTTTATAATCAGTGCTATGAAAAAAATGAGGAGCAGTTTGCCTTCGCAGAGCCGTTGTGAAGGCCTTGGTGGACTTGCAAAATTGCTGATGGCAGGGGTAGCAATCTGGACACTCTTGGTTTTTGCAGGCTGTGCAACTAATACTCCGGCGCCGTCTGGGGTTTCCAATGCAGATTACGAAAGCGTGAAAGCTGCGGGGGAAAAGCCCGTTCAGAAGGCTCCTCGGCAAGTTAGCCGTCAGGAACTGGTCGATCGACTGCTGGTTCAGGCTGAGCGCGCACTGCGTCGAGGCCGCCTGACTCAGCCCCTGCACGATAATGCTTATGATCGGTACCGAGGGGTTCTCACGCTGTCGCCCGGCAATGCGCAGGCGTTGGCAGGTATACAGTTAGTTGGGCAGCGCTACTTGGCGTTAACTCGTGATGCTCTGGCGCGCTCTGCAATGGCGGATGCCCGTCGTTACTATCAGGCTGCCAAAGATATTCTGGGAGATAACTCACTGGTTCGGCAGTTGCAAACACAGCTTGAGTTGGTTGAGCGGCGTCCTGCCGCTGTTGCAGCGGTGCAAGACGAAAAGCACATTGTGTTGCCCGTTGCTGAATTAAATCGCAAAAGTGAAGTGATTAAGTCACAGTTGGCAAAGCTGGCTCGACGAGTTCAAGAAACCGATGAAGGGTTGTTGATTGTGGCTCGCTCGGATGCCGAAGGTCGCTGGATATATCAACAGATGCGTGAAGCCGTAACCGGTTATCGATTGCGTGGTGATATCAAAGTGGGCCGACAACCTGCTATTCAATTGTTACCGGCATTTTGATAACTATCTAATAACAGCCGGATAAGGTCTTAACCATTCAGGAGGTTTATGTGAGTCTGCAGCGCCAGCTACTCATTGCTGTGACGGGTTTGTTTCTGTTGCTATTGCTGGGAAATCTCATCGTCAGCATGATTAATGCGCGCAACTATCTGCAGGACCAGTTGCAAGTACACGCTCAAGATACGGCGACATCACTTGGTCTCAGCTTGTCCCAGGCGGCTCAAGGAAAGGATACTGCGACGCTTGAGACTCTCATCAACGTTATCTTTGACCGTGGATACTATCGGCGTATTAGCTATAGCAATTTGGCCGGAACTCCTCCAATTGTTCGGGAATATCCAATTGTTATTGAAAATGTGCCTGCATGGTTTGTGCAGCTCATAGATCTACCTGAGCCACACGGGAAGGCAGAAGTTGTGTCTGGCTGGTATCAGTTGGGTCAGGTTGAGGTAGTGGGCCACCCGGGTTTTGCCTACCGTGATTTGTGGCAAGTGTTTAAAGCGCAATTGTGGTTGTTTTTCTTGTTTGCTGTTCTGGCCTATATTGCTTCTTCTGTTGCGTTACGCTACCTGCTAAACCCTTTAAAGCGAGTTGAAGAGCAAGCCGAAGCGATTTGTCGTAAAGACTTTTCGAGTCAATTGGTGCTGCCGAAAACTACAGAACTACGTCGAGTAGTGATTGCGATGAACCGCATGGTAAATAAAGTGGCGGATATGTTTCGCGAGCAGTTGGACCTAAGTGAAACTTTGTTTCGTCAAGCGCATATAGATGCTAACACAGGGCTGTCCAATCGAGCGGATTTCGATGCACGAGTGGGTAGCTTCCTTGCAGGTGATCGAGCGGGTGAAAGTGGAATCCTGTTGCTTGTGCATATTGATAGTTTGCATAAGTTAAATAAGCGTGAAGGCCGCGAAAGCGGCGATTTATGCCTTAAGGCTGTCGCCGATATCTTGCGCAGTGAACTGGTTAATTCGAGTGATGCGATATTGTCTCGCCGCAGTGGTTCAGATTTTTGTATCTTTATTCCTTTGGCAGAGCTTGCCGCGGCAAAACTACTGGTGGCATCTATCTATGAGAGTGTAGAGCGGTTGCCGTGGTTTAATCAGAAGGATGGGCTCGAGTGTTACATCGGCGCGACTTACAGTAATCATGTTCACTTAATTCAACCGCTGTTAGCGCAAGCCGATACCGCATTGCGCGAGGCGCAGTTGAAGGGCCCTGCCGGTGTTGTTTGGTATGCTGCAGAACAGAGTGGCAAGGTGAGTCGAGGTAGTGATGCCTGGCGTCGTTTGTTGCTGGATGCATTGGCCCGGCGCGAACTTACGTTTGACGTGCAACCGGTCTTCAATCGTGACAAGGAAGTGTTGTATCTAGAAGTGCTCGCGCGGCTGGAAATTGACGGTGAGCGCCGCCCGGCAGCGACGTTTTTAGCGATGGCTGAGCGATTGAGTTTAACCCCAAAGGTTGATCGATTACTGTTAGAACTGGTTTTTGACAAATTTGCGGCATTGTCTTCTCCAAACCTGTGTATCAATCTATCCGTCTTGTCATTGCGTGATGATCAATTCATGCAGTGGCTAAATGACTTTCTGACATTAAATCCCGATTTTGCTACGCGTTTGCAGTTTGAGCTAAATGAGCGTGCGGTACAGGTCGCAGAGATGGATGTGCGTCACTTTATTGTACGAATGCAGGCTTTTGGCTGCCCCGTCTCGTTAGATCATGTTGGTCTTAATGGCGCGGCTTTACAGTATTTGCAAAGCCTGGGGGTGACTTCTTTGAAGGTGTCCCACCGTTTTGTTGCGGCATTGGATAAAAGCACGGATAGCCAGTTTTTTGTGCGTTCTCTGGTGCAGATAGCCCACAGTTGTGATGCGTTACTATTGGTTGAAGGTGTGGAAACTCAAGCGTGCTGGCAGCATGCGTTGGCAATAGGTGTCGACGGCGCGCAAGGGTTTTATTTGGGCAAGCCGCAGCCGGACTGGCGAGAGGAAAAATTATGAGTATTCGGGGCTTAATCGGCGGTAGGTCTGTTTTCAGTGGGGTGCTCGCCTTGATATTGATTTGGTCGGTAGGACGTGTGGCGAGTGCTGATAATTCTGTGGCACTGCAACGGGATGCTGCACTCGAAAAGCATGCTAAGCTGCGCGTCCTCAAGGCTTCGATCCGAGCGTCGTTAGGGGGGCAGTCAAGCGTGGCTGGCTATCTGACTATAGAAAACGACGGCGCTCAGGATGAAGAGCTTGTTGCTGTCACCGGTCAAGCTTTTCAACGTATCGAAATTCACGAGCATGTGCATAGTGATGGCATGATGCGCATGCGCCCAGTAAACAGGGTTCTCGTTCCCGCGGGAAACGTTCTGGCATTTAAGTCTCGTGGTTTACACTTGATGATGTTTTCTGCCGGCGCGATGGTTGCTGGTGAGCATAAAAAATTGCAACTGCAATTTTCATCTGGCACTGTCGTGTCAGTTGATGCCGTGGTAGTGCCGATAAACTCGGGCGAATAATTTGAATACACAGTGGTATGCCAAAATGGCTGGCAGAAATCGTTGTAAAGGTTAATTAAAAGGTGGATAGGCCAATATGAGCTGGTTGCGAAATGTACAGTTGAGTTGTCGGAATTGGATCTCTGATTGGCTGGATGATTGGAATCTGGCGCAGATCTGGCGCTTGGTCTTAATCGTGTTGGGAACCGTCTTATTGCTACTCTGGCTTTTGGGTTGGTATTGGAGTCGCGAGCCGGGCACTTTTGGTGTGCGGGATAACGCTGCAAAACTCTCTGAAAGTCTTGGGCAGCCGGTTGTTGTAGGGTCGGTAACCACGTCGACATTAATTGCTGTTGCGGATACCTTGCTGACCAAGCCCGGTGGATTTTTGACCAATGACAAACTGCCACCGGGTGTGTGGCTAGATAATATTCCAAATTGGGAATATGGCGTGTTGATTCAGGTGCGGGATTTGGCTAAAGCTATGCGCGAGGCTTTTAGTCGCTCGCAGTCCCAGTCTACCGAAGATACTGATCTGGCGTTGGCTGAATCTCGTTTTAATTTTGATAATAGCAGCTGGATTATGCCCGCGTCAGAATCAGAGTATCGGGATGGTATTGAGTATCTTAAAAAATATTTGCAGCGTTTAGGTGATGAAGATAATTCAAACGCACAATTTTTTGCCCGGGCAGATAATCTCCGTTACTGGCTGACTAATGTCGAGACTCGTCTGGGAAGTTTGTCGCAACGCTTAAGTGCCAGTGTCGGTCAGGATGCGCTAAATACGGATTTGGCTGGTGATAGCAATGCCAATCAGTCAACCCCAACCGATTCTCATCTGTATGTAAAAACCAGTTGGTGGAAAATTGATGATG
>JBNKHI010000048.1:0-25313 GCA_050290265.1 Cellvibrionaceae bacterium | reverse complement strand
GACAACCGAGTAAACAATGTCCAGGATGCGGTGTTGTCAGCGGTGATGGTCGTTTCTATATATCGAACTGCTGCCAGCTGAGACCGCCCTAACAAACTCTTTATCATACGAGTAGCCAAGCCCATGCCTCTTGCCTTCTCATCCACCGCAACCTGCCAAACAAATAACGTATTGGGTTTCTCAGGCAAAAGGTAACCACTAACAAAGCCTACCAATTCACCATTTAACTCAGCACCTATAGACGTGTTCGCAAAATGCGTGCACTGCAACAAATTACAGTAGGTGGAATTAGTGTCTAGCGGCGGGCAGCGCTCGACCAACTTGGCCACCAAATAGCCATCTGTCGATTCCGGCACTTTAAATTCCAGCTTTTTTTCTTGGCCTCTATCTATTTCCGCCAAAATATTTTCACCTCTATTAATTACAGTACATTCTTTTACTACTCTATATATTTCGCAATAGAAATTAGAGCAAAAGAACCATATTAGCCTATTTTTTTGACATAAATATGAAAAAACTAGACTTAACGGGTCAATATTTGTTTAGATGTCTAAGCATTATACAGGAAAGTTGCTCAAAATCCATTGGTGATTACTATGAAAGCGAACCAGTTAACTAATTCACATTATGATTCAGGCACGCCAAAGCAGCGTAAGAGCCGTATAATGGACATCAACAATAGGCAACTAATTAATCCTGAAGGCGACGATGTGAATAGTATTGATTCCGTACTGGTGGCCCTGCGGAGAGTAATTCGCGCCACTGACTTACACTCTAAGTATTTAGCAAAAACGACAGGACTGACTGCACCGCAAATATTGTTATTGCAAACCGTTCGGAATGAGGGCGCGGTAACTATTGGGGAGCTGGCAACACGCATGAACTTAAGCCAGGCAACCGTAACAACAATTCTGGATCGACTGGAAAAGCGCGGACTGGTTTTACGCGAACGTTCAGATGAGGATAAACGCAAAGTTCACGCATATTTGACAGAAGAAGGCATAACAAGCCTGAGAAATGCCCCAACACCCTTGCAAGATCAGTTTTCACGGCAGTTTAATGATTTAAAAGAGTGGGAGCAGACAATGATTATTGCCTCCTTGCAGCGGGTTGCTGAGATGATGGACGCCCAGCATATCGATGCGTCACCGGTACTCGACATAGGCCTGCTTGATCGACATCACTCGCATCCATCCGACGCCGAAGATTATCCTGCTAACAAATGAGCAATTCAAATAGTAGTAATTCTTAGCAGCGAGACCCGCCTATCTCTTGCAACACAAAAAAAACCAACAATTTATGTTGGTTTTTTTTGTGTTAAAAGCCTAGATATATAGCCACATTCACACGTAATGATCAACAAGACCCAAGCCAGTCTCGACAATAGAAATAGTCTCTGGGCCAGGATCTTCCGAATCACTTACGCCACCACCGACATAACCTTCATCGGTACCGTCCTCTGAGTTTTGTGAAGACTGATCAGAAACATCCACACTTCCAAGGTCCAGCCCCTCTTCCGCAAACATTTCCCGTAACCGAAAGGCTCCCTGATCGAGAGCATCTCTGACAACACTATTGTGAACGACAAAAGATACCGTAGTATGCTCATGCCCCACAGAAACTTTTACCTGCATGGGTCCAAGCTCGGGTGGATCCAAGTGAATCTCGGCCTCTTTAATATTCTTGCTCGCCATCCACAATACTTTTTCCGCCACGCCAGTATTCCACTGCGGCTGACCCACAGTTGTCGTCAAAGCTGTAGACAGCAAACCAGAAGGACGAGCAGCAGTGCCGCCTATTGCAGAAAGAGACTGAGCTAATTTATCAACCGCCATTGCCGCTGGCTGAGCCACATTTAGCGGACCATCCCCAGCTTTATCCTGCTGAAGACCGCTAATCCATCGTGCAAGCAGGCTGCGCTCGCCCAAGCCTTCGCCAGATTTTGCCAATAGGCTATCCCCGCCGACCAACCCCGCATTCGGCGATATTTTAGACTCGCCGTCACCCTGTAACCCACTACCCCCCGACTCTCCACTCATCGCTGAATTAATAGCGAGAGACAGCGGCGTTGCCTGCGCATCAGGCTTTACCGCAGCCGGAGAAACACCACTCGCGCCGGCAGTGCTACTGATCACATCGGTCAGCGGCTTGAAATCCTTCGCTGTCAGCAACCCAGCCTGCTGTGCTTGCGGCGCTATTTCACCGGCCACCACAGCCGTACCAGAATTAGCACCTACCCCCTTAGATGGGTCCTCCGTGGCACCAAAACTAACATCCTGTAGCTCCGGGGCCCGCTCAACGGGGACTTTCTCCCCCTCACCTTCACCATCGACCTCACCCTCAAGGGTAAGCAGCCTGTTCTCTGACGATGACTCCACCCCCAAGGCCGCGTCTTCAACTGTCGAAACCGAGGGGTCTACCGAAGTGCCCCCATCGATGCCGATTATCAAGTTCACATCATCGTCGGCGACCTCTTTTTTCGCCGTCTCAGTTCCTAAGTTTGTGGCTTCTAGTACATCGCCATCACCCTGAGTTTTAACATCATCAGCAACAGAGGCAGCTTCAGCGTCGGCGCTTGACCTTGCATCGGAGGCGTCTGCATTCTTAACTCGGCTGTCCGCATTATGTGAAGACGCCCCAGGATCAGTTTTTTCAGGCTTTTTCGACGTATGAGCATCAGCTCTACGATCATCTTGAGCATCATTTGACCGAGAATGGCTTTCACGACTAACTGCACGATCAGAAGGCGCAGCCCTATCAACAGACCTATCCGCCATTGCAGAAGAAAAACTATCCGCAAAGCTATTTAGACGATCAGCCTGGCCTAAGGGATTATTGCTACTGGACTTCAACTGCAATAACGTATCTTGCAATTTACTTTGAACAGGAACTGTATTCATTACTACTCCAAACAGGCTTATCTAGCCGACAATTGCACAACAGGTAGATGCACAACGTAGACCAAATCTAATCAATACCTACAACAGCCAGTCCGACAGCCTTGCCCGACACCAAACACGGCAATCCCTGTCACCGGGGCGGAAATTTTTTGCCGAACACAACCACTGGAAACGGCTTAAAAAACAGCTTTAAGCCAACTGCCGCTCATTTAAGCAGTATTCTGCAAGGAGAGTGCCAATACCAGATTCAGAGGTAACCTGAACAAATTTACAACATGGATTCCACAATGTGGTAAGGGTAACGGAGAAGGAAATATTCTTCCCAGATACAAAGTGGTTCAGCAAGAGGAAAGCTGAGATACAACGCAGAGTATAAAGAGCAGAATGTTAAAACTAATCGTTAAAGAGGTGAGCGCAAAAAGAATCTAAAAACAACCGTTCCTAGAAAATCTTGATGGAAAGCTGGCATGGTTTAGTCTTCGGTTATAAGAGCTGCTCCAACCTCCGGTTCACCCTCTCAAGCTCTTCAGCAATAGTATTTACCTGGCCATCAAGTTGATCTAGGACACCCGTTAACGCAATTTCCTCCACCACGGAACAATAATTCGCCAAACGAAATGCCCCCACATTGCCAGCACTGCCCTTTAAGCTATGAGCAACCCGGCGCAATTCATCAGGAGAGCTTGACGCATGAAAATGTTTAAGCTGCTCCAAACGCCTTACCGAATCCGCTACAAAGGTCGTTATAAGCAGAGAAAAGTCCTCGCCCATAATTTCTTGCAAAGATTCTATAACGGAACTGTCTAAAAACTCCTCACTCATCCTTCCCCCCAATTGGCAGACAAATGCAAACCAGATTCAACTAACCCATCGCTATTTAACAAAAGTTTAGCACCATAATTGTCAGTCCTCGCTGCAGTTTTTAAATTAACCGGCTAAATGACCTCCAGCCCAACAACCTTCGATATATTCGCAATACAAACGCACGCCACCATAACCACTCAGATGGAACAAACACTCCGATTTACACCCAATGAAAAATTATCTATAGTTATATCTTTAACTCAAAACATATACAGTTATGCGATTTTTAAGCCGACGCTTGGTAATGCCAGGCGATTTAAATTATTCAGGCGCTCTTTTTGGCGGAAGAGCTCTTGAGTGGATCGACGAAGAAGCCGCCATTTATGCCATATGTCAGCTGGAAACCAACCGTTTAGTCACCAAGCACATTGGCGAAATCAGCTTCGAAAACCCTGCCAGGCTGGGTGAAGTAGTAGAGTTCGGGCTCGCGACCAAGGCGGTAGGTACGACGTCAATTACAGTAAGTTGCATGGTTAGAAACAAAGTCAGTAAAAAAACTATCTGCTTCGCCGATGATATTGTGTTTGTGCAGGTCGATGCAGAAACACAGCGCCCTAAAGCACACGGCAAAACTCTTGACATGCTTAAAATACAAACAAATGAAGAGTTAAAAACCCTTAATCTGGGTGAGTGCTAACACGCTCCCCTACGTTTAACGAACACCATTACTAGAATTTTCATACAACGATAAATACTTCGCTTAGCTCACAGAACACCTTAGTGCCTGATTGAGAGTAACAATAATTTCTTTGAGTCGTTATTGGTCATCGCCTTGCCAGGAAAAAATGACATCGACCTGATTGCCCGGACTGCGATAAACCACCGAGTCACAGATTGTTTTTAACAACGCTATACCTCGACCGGAATATTGATCTGAATTCGTCAAGCCACTAACGATATCGTCACTCACATTCGCACTATCAAAACCATCGCCACTGTCGATAACACTAATATACAAACGCCCTCCTACCGACTCACTTAATACATCCTGATGACGAATCACAAACCTAATGAAACCTTCTGAGATATTGGCGAGCCGCTCTTTACGTAAATCGTAGTACTGCATAAAGCCTTCTGGATTAGCTTTAAGGCTTGAACTTAATCTGAGCACACCATGCTCCAAAGCATTCGAGTAAAGCTCAGCCAAGACGGTATACAAATCGTTTATATGACCCCGTAAACCCTTTACCTCATTTAGAATATGCAACAAGATCGGCAGCGGATCGAAGTTAGAGAAAGAACTTGCTTGAACTTCAAACGTCAGCGACCAGTCGGCCAACCCCTTACCATGCGCTGGCTCTATATCTAGAATCTTTGCCTTAATTGCCTGAAGTTCAACCACTTCAAGCCCAAATACGGTTAAATCATCATCGCGCTCTTTATCTCCCATAAAGCCATGAACACTGCTAACAATATTCTCAACTAATGCTCGATGATCATCCATTTTTTCAACTAATTGCCTTAAACGATCCTCCCCAAACATCTCACCCTCTGGATTTCGTGCTTCATGAACACCATCTGACCAGAGAAAGATTCGATCTCCCAATGCTAATTCGTAGCGATCAAAACGCGCCTTAAAATCCTTATCAGAAAGAATTCCCAACGGTAGGTTGCGCGACTCTAACAGTTGTATTGAGCGATCTTTTTTTCGCACCAAGTAACCCGCAGGCAAACCACCGTTCCAAACCTTGACACTTCTTTCTCGAAAATTCACATCAATTAAACAGGCACAACAAAACATTCCCAACGGCAAAATATCTTTTAACTTACGATTAATTTCCTGAGCGATATCGACCATTGAAAAGCCTTTACCTACCATGCCATAGAAGGTAGTCGCCAGAGGAATCGACCCCATGGCTGCTGGCAAACCATGACCGGTAAAGTCACCCAGCAGCGCCATAATATTGCCGGATGGACGAACACCTGCAACAAGAACATCACCATTAAATATCGACAGCGGCGATAAATAATAATTGATGTTATTGGCGTCCAAACAACCACTGTGAGCAATATTATCGAAAATATCTTTCGCAATATTCTGCTCATGAATCAACTCTGTGTTGTGGCTGGCAATTTTATTACGCTGAGAAAGTATCGTTGTCTGCATTCTACGCATACGCGCAAAAGCAGTTATCTTTGCTTGTAAAACAACACGATTGTAGGGCTTGGATAGAAAGTCATCGCCACCAGCAGATAAACACCTTACCAGTGAATCGGTGTCTGACAGAGATGTCAGGAAGATAACAGGCACAAACTCTTCACCTGCCAGTGTTTTGATTTGGTGAGCCGCGGAAAAGCCATCGACAACCGGCATAAGCACATCGAGCAAGACAATATCTGGCCGATGCTCCGAAAACTTTGCAACAGCTTCGGCACCGTCTTCAGCGCTAATAACACAATGACCAAAAAGCTTGAGTAAACTTTCAAGAATTAAACGGTCTGTTACCGTGTCATCAGCAATCAAGACCTTAACGGGCTTTTCGATACTTCCCAAAACGGTCTTGCTATCAAGTGATTCCACAGGAAGCTATTCTATTTTAAAGAGCTTTTCAAAATTGGATATATTCAAAATCTTTTTTACATCAGCACTGCAATTTGCCAAGGTAACATCTGCGGTATCGCCTCCTGCAAAGTCGCGTAACAACAACAACATACCCAAAGCAGAGCTATCCAGATAAGAGGTATCCTCCATATCGATCAGAAACCTAGCAGGTGGTTTTTCCAATGATTCGTATGCACTACGAAAACTTTGGTGGGAGGTAAAATCAAACCGCCCCTTAACCGCAATTTGCAATTCAGATCCATCAGCAGACAGCTTGGATGAAATCGACATTCTTTACCCCTTTTTCTAATGTAAAGAGCTCAAGCCTCTCGCCGAGCTTAGCCATATCAAGTTGTATCAGTTTTATACAAATAGTCCATTTAAAAATATTCGCAAATACGAACTTTTGCCTTTTAATATTGCTCTTAACCAACCAAATTATCCTAAATATAAATCGATTATAGACCAAATAAACCCAAACATAGTGCACAAACGCACGTTTTACACTCATATTATTGAAGTGCATGAGAGCCCAGGAGAAGCCCAAACATGACTGAAATAGACGTTATCTAACACAACCTTGTATGTTTCCGCTCATGAGGCCCTACTTCTGACTATCATTGTTGGCCAACTGCAGCTTCGCCTCAAGACCCAACAGTCTTACCGCATTACGAAATACGTCAGAAACCCCGTTCCAACGATAAGTTTTACCCTGTTTTTCCAGCTCTATTATCAAACCGCTCACAAGCTGCAACCCCGCAGTATCAGCCCGGGTAACCTGGCTCGCATCAAAGACAACGGTCTTCTCTTGTTGTATTACGCCTTCGAGGTCCTGGTGCAACTGTTCCATTTCCACGCCGGACATCGTCAAATTTTCGGGTAATACAACCGTCAATGATTTAGGCATGAAGCCCCCTAATAGTCAGATCCGTCAATAGCTATCAAACCCGTGTCTTATGATTATCACGCCCAGTAAGCAATGAGTTATGTTCAGTTTAGTAAGAAATAGGCAAACGGAGGAAAAATAATTGCGCTAAAACCAAATCAGTTAATTCATTGGGTAGCAATTGGAAGGGATCAAATGGAAGGTACTGGATTAGTAGAAAGTGCCACACATACAAAAACAACTCGGGAACCAGTTAGCCGGCGTCGTAAAAGTCCTTTCGGTTGGCCGAGAGATCATCAAGCTCTTTTTGTAGCAGCTTATCTAATAACTGCTCTTCCTCTTGCTGATAACGCGCGATGAGGTCTGCCATTGTTTGCCGGCGACGGTAAAAGCCAACCCAAATATCCTTTAATTGCTGCAGTGTTTGCTCCATATTCTGCAGTTTAGCCTGCTGAGCATCTACCGTATCGCTTAACTGCTGCATAAATGTCCTGTAGCGGGCCAGCTGGGAAAGGTCTACAGCTCCCCGAATACTGGCAGTCGATGCCACATAATCCCGGCGATACTCTTGTAACTGGTGCAATTGCCGGTGTTCGCTATCAAGTCGTATTCGATAGTTTTCAAATTCGCTAGCCGCTTGTTGCTCTTTACGCGTAAGCAACTGTAATACAATAGCTATACGTTGCGATCGGGGTTTAGCCACAAGAGCTCCAACTACGTTCTACGATGCTGCGCACGTAAAGGCCGCTGCGACGGATTCGTCGTGCCAGGCTGTGCTTGCCCACCCGTAGCCATACCCTGTCCTGTGGGTGGCTGGGAACGCCCTCCCAAGCCTTGAGATTTGCTTGCAGACCCAAGTGGGTTCGCAGAATCATCATTGGGTGGTTGCTGCACAGGTAGAAGTTGCATCAGTTGTTGCACACTAAATTCGAAATTAACGGCTTGAGACAAATGTTGCTGAATAAAACTGCGCAATTGCGGCTGCAATTGTATTGCCATATCTGTGTCCGGATCACTGCCTCGGCTATAAGCACCAATCGCAATCAAATCACGGTTTTGCCGATATTTTGCCAGCATCTGTTTAAATCGTTGCATAGCTCGTAAATGATCGTCCGACACAATATTCGGCATGGCACGGCTAATGGAAGCTTCGATATCAATGGCGGGATAAGTGCCCTCATCGGCCAGTGTTCTGGACAAGACGATGTGCCCATCAAGAATAGCTCGGGCAGCATCGGCAATGGGGTCTTGTAGATCGTCCCCTTCTGTTAGCACGGTATAAAATGCGGTAATCGAACCTTCACCGGCATCCGCATTACCGGCTCTCTCAACCAGCTGAGGAATCTTGGCAAAAACAGAGGGCGGATAGCCTTTGGTTGCCGGCGGTTCCCCAATAGCAAGCGAAATCTCACGCTGTGCTTGCGCATAACGGGTCAAAGAGTCCATTAGCAGCAGAACATTTAAGCCTTTGTCACGAAAGTATTCTGCTATTCGTGTGGCAAGCTGTGATGCACGTAAGCGCATCAAGGGTGCGTCATCAGCCGGCGATGCGACGACAACAGCACGGCGCAGGCCCTCAGGCCCCAGTGTATGATCAATAAATTCTTTAACCTCACGACCGCGTTCACCAACCAAACCCACTACAACCACATCAGCGGTAGTGAAACGGGTCATCATACCCAGCAACATACTTTTACCGACACCACTGCCCGCAAACAAACCCAATCGCTGCCCTCTGCCTACGGTCAATAAGGCATTAATTGCACGAATGCCGACATCTAACGGCTCATGAATCGGATGACGCTTTAAAGGGTTAATAGTGTGGGGAGCAAAATCGAGATAATCTTTTCCGACCAATGGGCCCTGTCCATCCAACGGCAAACCCAGGCCATTTACAACACGTCCGAGCAGGCTATCACTTACCTGTATACCCTGATGAGTAGAAACCGGAATCACTCGCGCCCCGGCATTCACATTCTCAACCCGCTGAATAGGCATTAAATAAACTTTTTCAGAAGAAAAGCCGACTACCTCTGTTTCAATCAATCGCCCGTCAGCAGCTTCAACGTTACACTGTTGCCCAACAGATACATTGAGCCCTACTGCTTCTAAAGCCATACCTACCAGACGCACAAGTTTGCCTTCAGCCTGTGGGCGAAGATCCGGCATAGATTCAAACCGGTAACGACTTATACGCGATAGTACAGAGGATGAGTTATCTTGACTCACGCCGATACCTCACTCATTTGCGGACACTTCAAGTAAACCATCAATAACATTTAATCATTGGATCCGCGATGCTCAGGATTTTCGTCAGGCTGCTCGTCGGCGTCCTGAGTCGCATACTGCCGCTGCGCAAACTGCTCAAAAACAGTTTGCATCCTCGATTCCACGGAAAAGTCCACCAGACTCTCCTGAGTTTCGATGCGCACGCCGCCGGGTATAAGGTCAGTATCTGCCATGAACTTCCACGGTTTCTGTTGCGCTTCAGCGTAGGTTTCCAGAACAGCCAGATCGTCTGGATTGACATAAAGCTTTACCTGATCTCGCCCCTGGGGCAGTGCCGCAATAGCATCGTTGACTAACCGCACCATATCACCGGAATCTAATTGCAGTTCCCGCTTGATGATTGTTCGCGTTAACGCCGTCACCATATCGAGAATAATTGTCTCGAGTGCCTCTTCCTGCTGCTCCAACGGCTCAACAAGAGCCTCGCTGATTTGACTGACTCGCGCCATTTCGCCTTGAATCTGCTCTTCGGCAGCTTTTAAACCGGCATTGTAGCCTGCCTCATATCCGTGTTTTTCACCTTTGGTGAAACCGGACTGGTAGCCATCCTGTTCAGCAGCCTTGGTAATTTCTTCCAGCATATCAGCGGTTAGCGGCTGTAGGTCTTCTGATTCAGATTCGACCTCTTCAACATACTCCCTACCCCCGCGCTGGTCTCTGGCCTCTTTTTCTGCACTTGCGACGACACTGGCGTTTTCACCAAATTCTGGCAGCGGCCAATCTCTACAGTAATCGAGTTTCTCTGCGGGAATACGATTTGGAATAGACTGTGACATGTTTGTTAACTCTGATAAGGCTAAAACCATTCAGCCCCTTAACTAAGATTGTGCAGCCTAGCACGAATTAACGCTGCCATAGGACTTTACCATTTACTTTGCATAGGCTCATAACATAGGTTCGTAACAGAAATTCATAAAACTAGACTAAAAGACGTTACTCGCTTACATCATTTGTTCGCCGCCACCACCCAGCATAATCTCACCGGCATCGGCCATACGCCTGGCAATCGTAAGAATCTCACGCTGCGCGCCTTCCACTTCAGACACTTTAACAGGTCCCTTCGCTTCCAGGTCGTCACGCAGTAACTCCGCAGCGCGCTTGGACATATTCTTGAATATTTTCTCTTGTAGTATTTCGTCGGCCCCTTTGAGCGCAATGATAAGTACTTCGGAAGAAACCTCGCGCAACAAGGCCTGTATACCGCGGTCATCAACTTCTTTAAGGTTGTCGAATACAAACATGAGGTCTTGAATCTGGTTACCCATATCCTCATCAAGCTCTTTGATAGCATCCATCAACTCAGCTTCCATAGAGCTGTCGAGATTATTCATAATCTCTGCTGCCACCTTCACACCACCCATATCTTTGGTTTGCGAACCCGCATTACCGGAAAATTGTTTTTCCAAAATATTATTCAGTTCCTGCAGTGCGCTAGGCTGTACTGAGTCCAGTGCGGCAACCCGCATCATAATATCAAGCCGGACTTTTTCCGGAAAATAAGTCATCACTTCTGCGGCCTGGTCACCATCGAGATAGGCAATAACAATAGCCTGAATCTGGGGATGCTCATTACGAATAATATCGGCGACGGAACGCGATTCCATCCACTTCAAAGTATCCAGACCCGTTGTATTTCCACCCAGCAATATGCGGTCGATCAAACCATGGGCTTTATCCTCACCCAACGCTGTCACCAGCATGTTACGAATGTAGCTGTCGGCGCCCACCCCCAAACCGGTCAGGGTGGTAACTTCACCCATAAAGTCAGTCAACACACCTTCAACATCGGTTTGCGATACATTTGACAGCTGAGCCATAGCGCTACCAATACGCTGAACCTCTTTAGGGCCCAGGTGTTTGAGTATTTCTGCCGCATCAGCTTCGCCCAACGTCATCAACAATATGGCGGCCTTATCGACCTTCGAGATTTTTCGCGCAGGAGCATCAGTCATCCTGGTTCACCCAACCTTTTACTACCAGAGCAACACGACCGGCATCTTCCGCAACCAGCCCTTTAACCACATTCAACTGCTGTTCGTAATTCCCCTCCGGCCCCGGCAGAGCCAAGGCTCCAGCTCCAGACAAGGTTACGCTATCGTCCGATAAAGAATCAAAGGCATCCAAACCAGCGGCTTCCAATGCAGCGAGTTCGCGGGCTTCTTCAGCCTCTTTTGCCCTTAAGCCTGCACCAGCCAAGCTTTTCATAACCGGGCGCACAAAACCCACTAACAAAATAATCACAATTAGGAATGCCGCCACGGGTTTAGCCCAAGCAATCACCCACTGCTGCTGCCAAATGGGCAGGGGCTCACTTTCTGGCAAGGTTTCGCGCTCCACAAAAGGTGAATTCAATACATTCACGCTATCGCCACGAGTCACGTTATAACCAACAGCATCCTTAACCAGTATAGCTAACCGCTCCATTTCCACATCCGTCCAAGGTGTACGAACCTCATTGCCTTCCGCGTCGACCGACACTTTGTCGTCAACGACCACCGCAACGGAAAGCCGGCGCAACGTTCCCATCTGATGTTTGGTATAGCTAATTGTTCTGTCTAACTCATAATTACGCGTAGATTGCTTGCGCGTGTTACTGGGCGGGCTAGAGGCTGCCGCAGCGTTCGCGTCGCCAGCTTGTTCTGGCGCTTCGGCATTACCACCAGGTTGATTGGTTAAAGCTCCGGGTATTCCCATCGCCTGATCAGAGCCTATACGCTGCTCATCTAAAGTTTGTTCGCTGCGCACTGCAGGCAAGTCTGGGTTAAATATTTCGTCGGCCTGCTCAACTGCCGTAAAGTCAACATTGGCGCTAACTTCCGCTTTATAACGACCCGTACCCACCACGGGCTCTAAAATTCTGTTGATTCGCTGATTAATATCGTTTTCAAGTTTACGGGTATATTCTCGCTGTTTTCCCGCCAGCAATAACTCCTCGCTTTCTTCGACACCCATCGACAGCAGGTTACCTTTTTGGTCAACGACGGTCACCTTATCCAGCTGCAACTCAGAAATACTGGAAGCCACTAAATTAGCAATAGCTTTTACTTGCTCAGGCTTAATACCTCGGCCGGGATAAAGCTCAACAAGAACTGATGCGCTCGGCTCTCGACTATCCCGTACGAAGACAGAGGCTTTAGGAATTGCTAAGTGCACTCGCGCAGAGCGCACCGCATTGATACTGGTGATTGTTCGAGCCAGCTCGCCCTCTAAACTACGCCGATACCGCGCAGTTTCCATAAACTGACTAGTACCCAGCGGTTGTTCCTGATCAAGCAACTCGAAACCTGCAGATTGGTCTCCAGGAATGCCCATCTCTGCCAATTTAATACGCGCTTTATGAATCTGATCCGATGCGACTAGCAATGCGCCACTGTTTTCATCAATTTTGTAAGTGATGTTATTGCTATCCAAAACTTGGACAACTTCGGAAGAATCGAGTCTATCGAGGCTTCCATAGAGAGGCCTATAATCATCGCCCCAAACCCACAAGACAGATGCAAACCCGATAGCTACACTAGCTGCCAAACCGAGCATCAAGCCTACTTGGCGTAACAGGTTTAAATTGCTAAAGCCTTCAACCAAATCACTAGTGGCTCGGTCTCGCCCCTGCGCGGCGTCAGCGCCTAGGGAATCCATTGTTGCACTGGAATTTGCGGCCATAATTTTTTTACCTAATGCCTTTTCGTATTCGCTAAACCCGCTGGAAACATATCCGGCGATAACACCTATTGCTCACCCATTAGATAGGCATATTCATAATGTCTTTATAGGCATCGACTAATTTATTCCTTACTTGGAGCGCAGCCTGAAAAGAAACACTCGACTTTTGTGCAGCAATCATTACGTCAGTAATATCCACACCGGGCTCCCCTTTTTGGTAAGCCTCTGCAAGTGCACCACTTGCCTTTTGGGTTTCGTTCACTTTATCAATTGCTTGCGAAAACATTTCGCTAAAGCTCGGGGTGGGTTCTGCGCGGCCAACGCCAGGGTTGACCGAAACACCGCCGATACCCGATGTTTTTTGAACATCCTCTGCCGCCATATTAGATGGCCGATTAAACGGTTGCGTTTGCGATTTGATCGAACGCATCTCTACCAACAAACGGTTTATATCTACCCGGTTATCCATCTTCTATTCCACTTTCGTTGCAAGACCAAAATTCATCTGCCAATGAAATGACTTTCTACACTAAAACCCAAAACAAGAGCTGCCAATAAATTGGCTTTTTACATTAATTTGCCAGTGAAAAGACCGCTTAATGTAAATTCAGGTGGTTACCGAAGTTATTTTGCACAAAGTAGGCCAACAATTGCCGCAAGGCAGTAACCTGCCGAGAACTCAGTAGGCAGTCTGGTGAATTTGTGAAGTAACAAGCGAGAAATAACAAAAGAAGAAAAAACAGAGGGGAACGGAATGCAGAATATTACGCTGCCAGGACCCAAGCAAAGGGCCAATTAGAAAGTAAAAACCTGCCGCCACTCCCTGGAAAGGAAGGCGACAGACAATTAACTAAAATTAGGCGTCAAAATCGAATTCACGCAACTCACGGTTGAGTCGCATTTCTTCTAATCTATCTTCCAAGCGGCGCCGCGCATCAAGGCTATGGTCCACTTTAAACTCGACATCCTCCATGTCCATGTCCATGTCCATATCAAGCATATCGTCAGACAGCCCGTCGTCAGTGCTGGAAACAGGTTGAGTGCTCATACCGAAAACCCTTCTTAACCGATAATCACAATAAAAAACAACACAACTAAATATAAACAACAAGACCATGGTGGTCTTCGGCGCAACATAACGCCGAGTTTTTTCCAGGTCAAGCAGTATTTTTCTGCATAAAGGTGACAATAGGATGAATGCCGGTATACGGCAGGTTTTATAGGCTTAGCGGTAGGTTTACTGGAATAGTATCTATGACAAAATTGGAATATTTAGAGTTCAAAACAATAGAAGTTAATAACGAGATGGCCAAGGTAATTAGACCATCTCGTTATTAAAAAGTGTACTTATTGCACTTTATCAACATCCAAGCCTAATTCACGTAAACGCGCAATCTTATACCGCAAGGTGCGTGCGCTAATACCAAGCTTTTCAGCCGTTGCTTTTCGACTGCCACGTTCATCATTCAAAGTTTGAACAATAATTTCAAACTCTCGCTGTTTTAGATCATCGCCCAACACGGCACCATTTGCATTATCCAATCCGCCCTCGAGCTCACGGCTGGAAACTGCAGCCAAAGGATTAAAGCCTGCCGGGTTATCAGAATGAACCGAATTACGACTCTCCGTAGCAGTATGCATTCGAGACACCGAGAACTCACTACTTTCTGAATTGAGCGTGTCTAAGGCCAGGTCCTCAGCTTGAATCTCATTACCCGATTGCAAAATAAGCGCTCGCTGCATAACGTTATCCAATTCACGAACATTACCAGGCCAGCTATAGCGAAGTAACGCATCAATAGCACTGGGTGAAAAAACAACGTTATTACGGCTTTGTTTTTTTACATGCTTAGCCATTAAGCGTTGCGCTAACGGCATAATGTCATCGGGCCGCTCACGCAACGCAGTCCAGCGCAATGGCAACACGTTTAAACGGTAATACAAATCCTCACGAAACTTTCCGTCGGCCACCTGCTGTTTCATATCGCGATTCGAAGTAGCGATGACACGAACATCAAGATCGATAACCTTACGCCCTCCAATACGCTCAACTTCTCTTTCTTGCAAGACACGCAACAATTTTGCTTGCAATCCCAAATCCATTTCAGAAATTTCATCCAGTAGTAAAGTGCCGCCATTCGCCTGTTCGAACTTACCGGGCATACTATTGTAGGCTCCCGTATACGCACCCTTCTCATGACCAAACAACATAGCTTCTAACATGTTTTCAGGAATGGCTGCGCAATTAATGGCAACGAAAGGCTGTTTCGCGCGCGGCGAATGATTATGAATGTAACGTGCAAGTACCTCTTTACCGGTACCAGACTCCCCCAAAATCATGGCAGTGGTATCGGATTGAGCTAACCGCTCAGCCAGGGCAAGTAACTGTCGGCTGGCTGCAGAAGCAGCCACCGGTTCATCATCATTGACAGAAGGTGCATTACCCATATATTTATTGACAGCATCAACCAACACTGCAGGGGCAAAAGGTTTTACAAGATAATCTACAGCGCCGTTACGTATTGCATCAACAGACGCGGCAATACTTGCATAAGCGGTTATCAGCATCACTGACAAATGAGGAAAGTCTTTTTTAACAACGGCTAATAATTCATGGCCGCTCATCCCCCCCATGTTGACATCACTAACGATCATCCCAATATCATTGCGGCCGGAAAGAACCTTCAAAGCTTGCTCGCCACTGTCGGCAGCAATAACCCCGATATTAGCAAGATCCAAAGTGTCATATAAAGCCTCCCGTAAATCTGGATCGTCTTCGACGATTAAGACTTTCACTTGTGCATCAATATCCATTTCCTGAACTGCTGCTAACGACATATCTGTTTCCCCGCGCCTCATTAGAGGACCTTTAAATCATTCCTACCACTCAAAACTGGAAATAGCATCCAGCCAAATTAGCGTAAGCGCTCAAACTAAAAACTAAAAACTACAACGATAACCGTGATGCACGATTCACCGCATCCAAGGCTTCTTCAGCTAATGGCAATGTGATTAACGCCCTGGTACCCTCCCCACTGACCGAGGACAATTTGAACTTACCGCCATGAGCGTTCACCACCGCCTTGACCACAGCCAACCCCAAGCCTGTACCTTGAGGTTTTGTCGTCACAAATAAATCCATCGCAGTATTTTCGATACTTTTGGGTAACCCCGGGCCGTTATCACTAATAACAACGGCCAAAGCTTGGAAGTTTTTCTTAGACGAGCCCGTCACGAATGATTGTGTTACTTCGCTGATACGAACGGTCAATACAGCCTTTTTGTCACCGCAGGCCTGAAGAGCATTGTTAACGAGATTCATTAACGCGTTGACGAGCGCATCTACATTACAGCGCAACGTAAAGTTAGACGTTTCTGTCAACCAATTCACTTTCGCACCAGCCATCTGGACCGGTGCATCCATTGCATCTTTGAAGGACTGAATAAAAGCTTCCACCGACACCTGATCATTTAACGGCAGCTCGCCCTTAACAAATAGCAACATGTCTTGAATTTGACGCTCCATGTGGTTAAGCCGCCCTAAAAGCTTATTGGCAAACTTTTGCTGTTGAGCTGGGCCTAACTGATCCCCACCGAGATGACTGGCGTAAAGCATGGCGGAGGATAACGGCGTGCGAATTTGATGAGCCAGAGCGGAAACCATTTTCCCCATACTCGACAGTCGCTCATGACGATGAAGTTCTGACTGCAAGCGACGAGTCTCAGTCTGGTCAGTCAATAAAATTATTTGTCCATCCGCATTTAAAGAACGTGTGGCGATACTGTATTTTCGGCCATCGCGGGTAGACACTTCATGGCCATCATCCTGCCTCGGCGCAAAACGTTGCTTCACCAGATCGCGCCAAGGCGTCCCCAGAAATTTGCCATCTAAGAGTTCTATGGCGGCAGGATTCATATCCGAAATTAATCCCCGCGAATCCAAAACCACTACACCACCCGGCAGCACATTTAATAAGTTTTCCAGACGGTCAGCCAAACGTTCTTTTTCAGCCAATTCCTGCAGCCGTTGCTCACTGACGTGATTGAGTTCTGACGTTAAGTCAGCAACTCGTGTTTCGAGTACCTGATAGGATGTAGCCAACTGCTGAGACATTTCGTTGAACTGCTCGAATGCTTGCTGCAATTCTTTCGCCTGCATGGGCCTGGCAGCGGGAGCTTTTTTATCTGCTACGGGAAATACAATAGGCTCAAGTTGTTGTGAGTGATCCAGGGCAGTAGTCGACACAATAGACAGCCTTTATCAGTTCGAATGGACTAAACGCCAAGAATCCAGCGCTTAAACATATTTCAAACAGGTAACTGCAAGGCAAGTGCCAACTTATATTTTTGTTATTTTTCAATAAGTTAGAAAGTCTAACGAAACTAATAGCTGTAACAAGTCAAGACTTTGTCACCCCCAGGCGGGGATGACAACAAGAGAGGTAGCGAACTAAAAATCCAATGCAATACAACCGCAAACAATAACTAATTGCGCTGCAAACCGTATTTACGCATTTTTTCCACCAACGTGGTGCGCCGAATAGCTAGACGACTAGCCGCACGAGCAACAACACCCCCGGCATCATCCAGCGCCTGCTGAATCAAGCTGCGCTCCAAACCGGTTAAATATTCTTTTAAATCGATCCCGTCTTCTGGAATTAATGCCGTGTTTCCAACACCAACGAATTGCGGGCCGCTCTGTTCCGGCTCCGGGAATTCCAAACCAAGATCCGCATCCTCATCCAAATGGCGATACTTTGGCGGTAAATCCTGCACCCCAATAACGCCGTAAGGATGCGTAATTGCCATACGTTCAACCAGGTTCGCCAGTTCGCGCACGTTACCCGACCAAGGATGCGAGCATAGGGACATGATTGCGCCGGAATTAAAACGAATAGAACCGCGCTTTTCACTTTCCAAACGGGCAACCAACTCATTTAGCAATAGTGGAATATCCTCGCGTCGCTCACGAAGAGAAGGCATTTCTATGGGAAAAACATTGAGTCGGTAAAACAGGTCTTCGCGAAATCGGTTCTGTTCAATCATTTCCTCAAGATTACGATGCGTTGCCGCGATAATACGCACGTTAGTCTGCTGGGTTTTGTTACTACCCACTCTCTCGAAACAACGTTCCTGTAAAACACGTAAGATTTTCACCTGCATGCTTAAAGGCATATCGCCAATTTCATCAAGAAATAGCGTCCCACCCTCTGCAAGCTCAAAACGCCCTGCCCGATTGTTAATAGCCCCGGTGAAAGCGCCCTTTTCATGACCAAAAAGCTCGCTCTCCAATAATTCTCCTGGAATGGCACCACAATTCACGGGGACAAAAGGAGCTTTTCGACGATCAGAGTTGTAATGCAGGTTCCGCGCAACCACTTCCTTACCGGTACCAGACTCGCCAGTGATCAGCACCGTTACCTCCTTGTCCGCCACCTGCGCCATCATTTTGCGAACGCCCTCTATTTGGCGACTGGTTCCAACAAGACTGCGAAAGAGATGGCCAGGGCGGGTGTCGCTGGATTGGCGACGACTTTGCATCACTTCGCCATAGCGTTGAGCACGATGTAAAGTATCCATCAGGGAACTGTAGGTGAGCGGCAAATTAAGTTGGGCAATCACCATCCGCTGCTGTTCGGGTTGCAAACTATCATATTCACTTTGGGCCTCGCCCACTAAAATGACCGGCAAATCCAGGTTCCAGGATTGAATTGCCGACAACCGCTCAGCCAACGGCAACGAGAGTTCACAATCACCCAAAACAATCAACATATAAACAGCGCTGGCAGAACGCCCAGCCTCATCGATACTTGGAACAAGGGCTGCCTCTGCTACCGCCTGCCATTGGCCGCAACCGGAAGTCACAACGGACTCCCCCAAAAACTCAAAAATCACCTGCAGATCATGGCGCCGCTGCTCGTCGTCGTCCACTACTAAGACTTTGGATTCTCTCAACATAAGTTTAGTTTTTCTTTTAAGCGTTTTAATCTCGCCCCCATTAGTTCAATTCATGGGTAACGATAACGCGCAGCGTAGAGAAATAACACGGAGACTATAATCGATGGCACAAGAAAGCGGCCAGAGACATCCATGCATATGAAATTTTGTCAACAAGCTGTCTGACATAATGAATTTCTAGCCAGAAAACAGCCAGCAGTCAAACTAATGACGTAGAATTTTATTTAATTTGAGTACGAAAGCAATAACTAACTTCAAATAGGCAGGAAAGCGTCATTAATTGATCAGAATGATCAATTAAACGTCATTTTTTACACCTTGGGGATCTGAGTGAGTCGTGGAAGACTGTCGGGAGTCGCGGACCAGGTCATCCCAGCCAGATTTCACAATCTTTACCAAATCAATAACCTCGAGCAAAACAGCCTCGTCGTTGTGAGCATGAGCAGAGACCAGCTTCCGTTGCCAATAGTCATATAGTTGATCAAGATTGTAGGGAAGATCCGAGGCAACAGACTGATCGAGGGTATCCCTCAGCCCACCAATAATAGATAGCGCTTTAGTAATTAGTTTACCCTTTTCTTCAATATTACCGCGCTGCATAGCTCCAACTGCCTGTAATAGCGCTGTCAGCACACCCTGATACATCAACTGTACTAGTTCCAATTGAGATGCATTCTGTACACGCGTCTCAAGGTCTAACTGTTGGTAAAGGCGGGATTTTTTATTCATAACACAACAAATATGCACAATTTTTTAGGGCTATCACTAGAGCATAACCTTTTTATAGCATAACGGCGTAATAAATAACGTAAATTGAACAGATGAAATGATAATTGAGAAAGGTTTAATCTGACTACCCTGCCCAAGCGCTCAAGACTAAAGCCAAGAACGGCTGGGGCTACACACAGCTACACAAGCACCGTAAACCGCTTCTAATTAGGGTCTCGACAATAAGGAAAGCTCCGCGACGCCACTTTGAGTGTGCTCAACAAGACGACGATAAAGAGATAAAATTTTGCCCAGTTCGCC
The DNA here is from genome assembly GCA_050290265.1 of Cellvibrionaceae bacterium. Lineage (GTDB taxonomy): Bacteria > Pseudomonadota > Gammaproteobacteria > Pseudomonadales > Cellvibrionaceae > JBNKFV01. Next base: position 5,185 of record JBNKHI010000048.1, on the reverse strand, counting down.
CAACAGCACCATAGGGTCACGCTGAGGGTCTTCTGCGGCCTGCTGCATTAATTTCGCAACCTGCTTATCCAACGTCTGCACCAACGGCCAATCTTTAGCTTCGAGAGCTTCTTCTAAGGCTTTGCGTTGTCGGCAAAGCTCAAACTGTACGCTGGAAACAATGGACATAGTCGACAAACCCTTGTATTGGTAATTTACCGGCAGCCCTGCAATTAATCTAGGACTTACCTCCGCTACAATACTAGCGGCACCAATAGTAAAAGCTTTAGTCGACTAACAAAAATTTATTCCATATCCTTCGCGGCGATGTCGTCCCACCCGCTTTTCAAGCGCGAGATAAGCAATCCAACTTCTTCAAGAACTTCCATGGCATCAGCTTCTTCCGGCCCAGCTAGGCGATCCAAAATATACTCGTACACACTATTCAGACTGCTCGCAATTTCTGCCGACGCATTAAAGTCCAGACTGTCCCTAAGCCCGTTGATGATACCGATAAGCTTACCAACCAATATCTCAGCATCATCGATACGACCATCATTTATGCGACTTTTGGCCTGATCAACACGCTCCAATGCGCCGTCAAATAAAAAACCAATGACCTCATGGGGTGTCGCGGTTTCCAAACGGTCCTGCAAGACCATAGCGGCCGAGGTAGCTGCAATCGTCATGACCTGCTCCTGTAATGTTGGCGCATTCTGCGCAGTTAAAAACTTACTTCGACATTTTTTTGTCGCTCAATAGTCAACCAGCATAGACCATGCCAAAACTCAGCAACTTCAATAAACAGTGCCTACAAACTAAAAAAGGCCGCTAAACAATAGCGACCTTTTTTGGGTGTTACGAAAACCTACCGGCGTTAAGTCCTTACGGAGAACACCTCAAACCTGACCAATTTTCCGCCAAGCCACACTCACGTCTGCAATTAAACGAGCGCACTCATCTATCAGGGCTGTATCGTTTTTAAGGCTCGCCTGCCACAGCGTGCGCTGGACATAATCGTACAAACCATCTAAATGTGCCGCCAATTCTGCGCCATTCTCATGGTCAAGAAACCCTCGTAAACCCAGAACAATATTGATCGCCGCGCTAATTTTTTTACTTTTCAGCTCATAGTTCTTCTGCTGAATGGCACCCTTGGCCTGTGCTAGGCGCTCGTGGAAACCATCGAAGAGCATTTGAATCAACTGATGCGGAGACGCGCCCTCTACACCAGCGTTATGACGAACTTGATTATAACTGTTTAGTGCAACACTAGCGTTCAAAGTAGCCTCCAACATTGAATCGGCAATCATCAACCATGGACAAATTATCGGCTCACTGTCAAAAACCTTTAGGGCTAAGTACACATTTTCTGAGCAAATGAGATTACTATTTGCGTCTCATGGCGCCTGTCAATACAATCAAGAAGCTTAACTTGTTAAAAAATAAGCAGTTAATGGCTTAAACGAGTCTAGCCTATAAGAATTCAGGCCCTAAAATGGCATCTATCTGAAGCTAGCGATTATTAGCACTGCGAGGTCCTTCCTCGGTTACCGAAGTGAGCTTTATGCAGCAAATCGACGTTATCAAGATCTATAGTAAAAAACATTGCCTCGTTATTGACGACATGTCGGAAATCCGCGGCTCTCTGACCCGCATTTTGAAGAACTTCGGCGCAGCCTCCGTAGATACAGCAGCGACAGGCATACAGGCCATCGAGCTATGCGAAGGCAAGAGCTATGATATCGTGCTTTGTGACTATAACCTGGGTGGCGGCCAAGATGGACAGCAAGTACTAGAGGAGCTGAGATACCGTAAGCTGCTGAAAAATACGAACCTGTTCGTCATGATCACCGCAGAATCGGCTCGCGACATGGTTTTGGGTGCCCTGGAATACCTGCCTGACGATTATCTGACGAAACCTCTAACACAGAACGTGCTACAGGCGCGTCTCAACCGCATAATTATTCGCCAAGAAGACCTTTACGATATCAAAGACGCCATTGATCAAAAGAATTATGAGCGGGCCATTGATATTTGTACGGAAAAATATGACGCCGGTGACAAATACCCCGGCTATTACATTCGAATCAAAGCTGAGCTGCTATTTCGACTGGAGCGCTACCCAGAGGCCGAGGCTCTTTATAAATTGGCGCTACAGGAAAAAAATGCCGTGTGGGCCAAGCTCGGTCTGGGGAAAACCTATCTTGCCAACAAACGTTATGGCGAAGCAGAAGATATGTTGGCGGAGGTTGTAGAGGCTGATGAACGCTTTGTAGAAGCACATGATCTGTTGGCGCAGCTGTACTCCGAACAAGGGGATTACAAGCGCTCACAGCAAGCCACCCAGCGAGCTGCCGATATCTCGCCTAAATCCGTGTTGCGCCAACGTAAGCTGGCCCAGCTTGCAAAACAAAATAAAGATTACGAAGCCAGTATGGCTGCTAGCCGTAAGGTTGTTCGCATGGGGTCTAACTCCTGCTTCTACACACCGCAGGATTATTTTGATTTTGTTTCAGAACTCATTACCTTTGAAGAAGAGCCCTCGCAAGAAGAACTGGTAAATCGTACCAAAGAAGCCAACATGATCTTACAGCGGGTAGACAAGAAGCATCACGACGATAAAAGCTTACGTTTCCAAGCAATGGCATCCCAATCTCGTGTTTATACCGCTCAGAAAAAGGAAGACTTGGCGGCAAAAACGTTAGAAAAAGCACAAACAAGTTTTTCAGAGCGCGATATAGGCAACTCTCCCTACGCCGCATTAGAACTCGCACAGGCATATAAAGACTCTGGGGACAAGACAAAAGCTACCGCAATACTGCGTAAGGTCGCCGCACAACACCCCGAAAATGAAGACATTGCTTCGCGGGTAGACATTCTCGCAGACGAACCTGTCAGCGTGAAAGGTCAGCAGATGGTTGCCAAACTGACGAAAGAAGGAATTACGTTGTTTAATGACGGCAAGTTCAGAGAAGCCATGGATCTATTCGAGAGAGCCGTGGCGTTATACCCCAACCATGCGGGACTGGCACTAAACCTGATACAGGTAACTATCTCAGAAACAAAAGAGAATGGCCCCAAACCCGCATATGGCACAATTTGTCGATCCACGTTAAACAAATTAGGCGCAATAGAACCAGGCAACAAGCAATACGAACGTTATGCTTATTTTGCTAAACAAATTGACAAGTATTATCCCAAATAGCGAAACCCAGCAGCTATTGGCCCAACATCAAAGCAATAGCTGCCGTTGGCATAAAGCCTGCTATAGTCACATTACATCCTCGGCGGGTCATTTTTTTGGCGAACCCGGTAGCGCGCGTATTCTATCGCCAGATAAAGCATGAGTATTGTATAAATAATAGCACCCGCCATTCACGAACCACTGCACAAGTATCCGAATTCTATGACTGATATTAACGAGCTTATCCGCAAAGCAGAAATGCAACAACGCCAACTAGCCCTGGAGCTCATGTTCAAACGCAACATGGAGCTTTTCAAAAAATATGCGCCTACTATATACAACGAATACAACAACTATCAGCCTAAACGACTTCAACTAAGCCTGGATCCAAATCAGCACATCAACCTGATCAACAGCGATTCAGGAACCTATGTTTACGATCGCGACCCAGAGCAGTTTTGTGAAGAGCAATTTTCAGCTTACGAAAAAAATCCTATTTTTTATAAAGTTAACTTTAGCGCCCCCACCGAAAAATATTTTTTCCAACTCCCGTTAATCAGCAAAGTCTTAAACAAATTCGATTGTTTTAGAGGTCTCAAGTCATCCTTGAGCAATCCTATTGGCGTAATGGTCATCAATGGCTGTGGCCTTGGATACCATATTGGCAAATTAATTAATAGGCTAGATGTTCGTAATCTGGTTATCTTTGATCCGCACAAGGATTCTTTTTACGCCAGTCTCCATACAATAGACTGGGCTCCAATCATTGAATATTTTTATCGTCCAGGCTACATGCTCAAACTGTTTGTCGGCATGAATGAGAAAGATACTATGATTTCTCTCAGACTTATGACAAACCGTGTAGGGCAGCATAACATTGCTAATACCTATATATTCAATCATTTATCCAGCCAAGAAACCGAAGCTTTCACCGATACGCTATACCGAGAGTTTCACCTCACGCTAACCGGAACTGGGTTTCTCGAAGATGAGCAAGTCAGTTTCGCTCACACATGCGACAATCTTAGTAATAACATTCCGGTACTAAATCATAATCAACCTAAAGTGCCTCTTCCCCCAGTATTTATTGTCGGTAATGGCCCATCACTCGACAGGCTTTTACCTTTTTTAAAGCAGCACATAGATGACGTTATTATTTTTTCTTGTGGAAGTAGTACCGGCACACTTTATCGGGAAGGAATCACACCAGACTTCCACATAGAAATGGAACGTACGGGTAGTACAACAGCCCGAATAATCAATGGTACCGATGAACAATATCGAAGCCAGATTAGAATACTTGCCTTAAATACTGTCGCACCAAACTCACTAAACCTTTTTCCCAAACGCTATATGGCAAAAAAGACAAATGACCCTGGTGAGTACATGATAGACCAGGCCTTCGGCAAGCCAATGCCTCTATTAAACATTTGCAACCCTACATGTACCAACACAGGGCTTGCCTTTGCCTTGCACATGGGGTTTAAAAACGTTTATCTAGTTGGCGTTGATTTAGGGATGAAAGATAAAGAAAAACACCACGCTAGCAGCAGTCAATACTACGAAAAAGATGAGCAAAAGCGGCCTAATTTCGGCAGCTCTGAAAAACGCGTCAACATCGAAGTCGAAGGCAATTTTGGCGGAACAGTATATACAACAGCCACCTTGGATACTTCCCGAGCAAACATGGTGTTATCTGCTAGATTCAACCCCCAAGCAACTATCTACAATCTTAACGATGGAGCGAAAATTGAAGGCACTACACCTCTGCATGCAGAGGATGCAGTCATTGAAAGCATCAGTAATAAGCAGGAAATTATCGAGCTATTAGAGACTACCTGCTTTTCCAGCCAAACGAAGCCAGAAATATATACAGAAAAACGCGCAAAAAATAAATTTTTAACTGAATTCTTCAATTTCAAAAAGCAGTTAGATCTTCCCGACAGGATAGAAAGTGCGGCACAGATTCAGGATATACTCGATCAAATGCATAGCAAAATTTTATACTTTAAAGAAACA
>JBNKHI010000047.1:0-25715 GCA_050290265.1 Cellvibrionaceae bacterium | reverse complement strand
GCCGGATCAAAGTAGTCGTGTTGGCCTTGAATATCGAATGTTTCGTTTGAGCGGTGGGGATGGTGGGCTAGTAGGTCAGGCCTGGATCCCACAAGATTGTCGCGGCACGCTCTATTTCGTTCATGGTTATTTGGATCATACAGGCCTGTCTAGGCACATTATCAATTTTGCGCTGGATAACCAGTTCGCTTTTGTGGGGCTGGATTTGCCTGGGCATGGATTGAGTCAGGGGCGTCAGCATTGGGTTGACAGCTTTGAGGCTTATACCGATATCTTGCAAGACCTGTTGAGTACCACTTCGGGCTTGGTCTCAGGGCCGGCTTACCTGGTAGGGCAAAGTACTGGTGGGGCGATTGTGGCGAATTGGTTGTTTCGTTCAGTAGATCGACAGTTGTCGCTCGGTAGCCAAAAAGAGTTAGTGCGTGGTGTTGGGTTGCTGGCTCCACTTATTCGACCAACGCATTGGTCCTGGTTTGAGTTGCCATTTCGTATTTTACGTTTTGTTATCCGTGCTACACCCCGAGATTTTTCAGCTTGCTCTCATGACTTGGATTTCCTGCGTTTTCAAAAATACCGCGACGTACTTCAGGGACGCTGGATTCCGTGGGCTTGGGTAGGTGCAATGGCTGCTTGGGTGAAAAAGGTTGAGGTGCAGTCCGCAGTGGATACGCCGATGATTATTATCCAGGGAGATGCCGACAAAACTGTTGATTTTCACTACAATTTAGTTCGCTTTCAGCGAGTTTTCCCGCGCGCTCAGGTAGTGATGCTGGATGGTGCAAGACACAATTTAGTGAATGAGTCGCCTATCTACCGAGATGCGGCTTTACTTGCCCTCAAAAACCATTTTGGCTGGTGATTTGGGGGTACCTTTATTGTGAGATGACGCTTCTTATCTAATTAGCTAGCCCATATTACGGCACTGGAAGTACTGTAATACGGGCTGAACGGCTTTTTTAAAACAGTACGCGACAGCGCATAGTACCTTCAATGGCGCGCAGCTCGTTGAGAGCGATATCGCTGTAGTCAGCATTAATATCCATCACAACGTAACCAACTTTTTCGTTGGTTTGCAGATATTGCGCGCTGATATTGATGTTATTTTCGGAAAACACTCGGTTAATTGCTGAGAGTACGCCGGGGATATTACGGTGTACGTGTAGCAGTCGGTGCGACCCTTCGTGAGGTGGAAGGGCTACTTCTGGGAAGTTCACAGAGCTGATGGTTGTACCATTGTCCGAGTACTTGACCAGCTTTTCAGCTACCTCCAGGCCGATATTTTCTTGAGCTTCCTGTGTAGAACCGCCAATATGGGGTGTCAGAATCGTGTTATCAAATTCACGCAGTGGGCTGATGAATTCGTCACCATTGCCCCTTGGCTCTGTTGGGAATACATCGATAGCCGCACCTGACAGTCGTTCTTCACGCAACGCATCGGCTAGAGCGTCAATGTCGACCACGGTACCGCGTGATGCATTAATTAAAATTGCGCCCTTTTTCATAAGTGCAAGTTCTTTGCCGCCAATCATATTCTGGGTACTTGCGGTTTCAGGTACATGCAGACTGACGATGTCAGCTGTCGAGAGCAAGTCTTTAAGCGAGCGCACCTGAGTTGCGTTACCTAATGGTAATTTGGTGGTGGTGTCGTAAAACTTAACTTTCATACCCAGGCTTTCTGCTAGCACGCTGATTTGGCTACCAATAGAGCCGTAGCCAATAATACCTAGTGTTTTGCCGCGGATCTCAAATGATCCCTCGGCAGACTTTTGCCATTCACCTCGGTGGCAGCCCGCATTCTTGGCCGGTATCCCTCGTAGCAGCAGAATAGCCTCAGCCAAAACCAGTTCGGCTACTGAGCGTGTGTTTGAGTATGGTGCGTTAAACACCACAACACCGTGTTCGCGCGCAGCCTCAATATCTACTTGGTTTGTGCCGATACAGAAACAGCCCACTGCCAGCAGCTTTTTCGCTTCTTCAAATACTTCGCGAGTCAGCTGGGTTCGAGAGCGAATCCCCACAAAATGCGCATCGCGAATCAGTTCTATCAGCTCTTCTTGTGGAAGGGCCTTTTTTAAGTAGTGGATGTTGGTATAGCCATCCGCGGTGAGTGTATCTACCGCAGATTGGTGTACGCCTTCTAACAAGAGAATCTTAATCTTGTTTTTATCCAGTGAAATTTTAGCCATGGATTTTCCACCTCGGTCAGTCTAAGTATGCGGGGGCCGTTTTAAGGCGCGCAATCATATCACAGAGACTGGGCGTTAGGGCTAGGCAAATGCTGGCTTTTTCGAGCTGTTAGGTAGATAAAATCGGGTTTTAGTGCGATTTTAGCTATTTCTAAGGCTGCTTCTTAGGGCAAAAAGCCAGTGATCCTTGGTGGAAATATGGGATAATCGAGATTTCGTTGATGTTATGTAGATATGACTTATGTTGCAGTTTCAAATTATCCCGGTAACGCCTTTTCAACAAAATTGTACGCTGTTGTGGTGCGATGAAACGCGCAAAGCGGCTATTGTTGATCCAGGTGGCGATTTGCCGTTAATCGAAAAAGCCATTGCGCAACAAGATGTTACATTGGAAAAAATTTTACTCACCCATGGCCACTTGGACCATGTGGGCGGAACAGCGCAAATAGCCAAAAATTACAATGTGCCAATTGAGGGGCCCCATAAGGGCGACTTATTCTGGTTAGATATGTTGCCTGAGCAGGCAAAAATGATGGGCTTTCCGGTGGTAGAAAACTTTTCCCCGCAGCGTTGGCTGCAACAAAATGATTCCGTTACGTTTGGCAATGTGCAGTTAAATGTTCGGTTTACCCCCGGTCACACTCCCGGCCATATCGTGTTTTTCCACGAGCCAAGTAGGCTGGCACTGGTGGGCGACGTATTATTTAGCGGGTCTATCGGACGCACAGATTTTCCAAGAGGGGACTTTGAAACTCTGGTGACGTCTATTCGTGAGCAGCTCTGGCCGTTAGGTGACGATGTAAAATTTATTCCAGGCCACGGGCCGATGTCCACTTTCGGGCACGAGCGCCAGACGAATGCATTTGTCGCGGACAAAAATTTTGGCTGAAGCCTGTCGTTAGGTCTGCGGGCAGAATGATGTTTGTTATTTCTAATAGGTAAATTCACTAACAAATCGCAACACAGGGACGTGTTATGGTTATCTTGGTACAACGGCGTTTTATGCCAAACTTCAAAATATGTTTTTTCTTGTTGTATCTGTGCGCCTTTTCGGTCGGTACCATGGCTGCAGAAGTGTATCGTTGGGTTGATGAAAGCGGCCAGGTACATTTTGGAGATAAACCGCGAGAGGGCGCCGAAATTTTAGAGGTTGATGAGCCTTTGCGCCAATCTGATAGCTTGAATGACCAACAACGTCTTGAAGCAAACCGCATTTGGTTCGCACAACAACTACAGCGGCGTTTAGCTAAGGAACAGGCGCAACAAAAAGCTGCTAAAAAAGCAAACTCCAAGATATCTAAGCAGCAGGAAAGGTGTTCTCGTCAAAGCAAGAAGCTGGCAGATAAAGAAACCGAGCTTGCGGTAAAAAAGCGAGCGGGGTTGCGAGTGTCAGAGGAGAGTCGTTTGAAGTTGCAAATTGAACTGCTGGAACAAAAATTTGCGCGCGAGTGCTCGGGCTAATGATCAACGTGCCACCACCGATCAAGTTAAATTGTTGGCTGCCAGGGTCGGCGCCAGCATTAGGGTTTGAATATCAAATCCGTTATGCAAAGCGCCGAAATGCTGAGCTGCGTATCCAAGGCGGCGAGGTTAAACTGTATGCGCCAAACCATATGTCTCCGAAAACCATCAAAGCCTGGTTGGAGCAGCGTAGTGGTTGGATATTAGACTGTTTACAGAAGCAGCAGGCGCAATTGGCTGATGTCCCTCAGCGCCAAGGCAAAGATGGCGAGCACTGGGCTTTTTTAGGCAGACAGTTGCAGCTTGTTATAACGCCCCTGCCTGCTAAACGACGGGCCACGATTAGACATGACGAGACGCAGCTCAAGCTGGCTCTGCCGCTGGGGTTATCGACTTTGCCAGTGATTGAACGCTGGTATAAGCGCCAAGCTCAGCTGATTTTAAGTGCAAAAACTTGCGCCTTGGCTGACCGGCTTGGATTAAGTGTTAAAGAGGTTAAGTTGCGTCGCACAAAAACTAAATGGGGTCACTGCACACAAAAGGGTGTTATTCAGTATAACTGGTTGATAATGCAGGCCCCAGAATGGGTGGTTGATTATCTTGTGACCCATGAAGTTTGCCACTTGAAGCACCCTAATCACAGCCGAGATTTTTGGGCATTTGTTGCAAGCAGCTATCCTGATTATCAGCACGCAGAGAAGTGGTTAAAAGACAATGGTCACACCCTTACGGTTTAGTGGCTTTGCTAATTTTATCAATAAGAGATTGCATATGAGTGAAGCTTTAGAGCCGCTATCTGGAGACAGCGAAGAAAATTATGACCGATTTATTCTGGAAGCCATTGGCACCGGCTGTGTCTGGGGCTTAGAAGGGCCAGACGGGTGGGCATTATGCCCATCCGAAAAATACGACGCGACGGATATCATGCCTTTTTGGTCTCAGCCCGAGTTTGCCCAAGTACATTGTGAAGGTGAATGGGCTGTTTATAAGCCTGTGCCTGTTGCCACTGGCGAGTTTCTGGAAGAGTGGTTGCCTGGCATGCACGAGGATGTCTTGTTAATTGGCACTAATTGGGATGCTGATTTGGAAGGTATCGAGATTGAGCCTTTAGATTTACTGGCTGATATTGAAAGTGAGCTGGGTGCTTAATAGCACTCGGCCAGGTTTTCAGCGAATTGCTGTCGCCGCTTGTACTTCGTGCTGCAGCCAGTTGTCGACAAATGTACTTAATTGTAAATTTGGAGTGTCGAGATCACTGATATATTCAATTCTATGACTGGGGTTGACCAGAAATAGTTTGGGAAAGTGTTTCACTTGATAGTGTCTGGCAACGTCGTTGGCGTTTAATAGCAGTGTCAGGTTGAGGCTGTGCTCTTGCATAAAGCCAATGGGATCTTCGTCTCCTGCCGTATTGAGTGCGTAGAAAGATACGGCAGAATGGGTATATTTCTGCCGCAGTTTTTCAAGTTGTGGCAGTAACTTCACGCAGTAAACGCAGCCTGTTTCCCAGAAAACCAATACCGAATAGCGCTTTTCAGCATCCTGATAGTATGAGATGGGCTGCTGGTCGCCTTTTCTCAGTATCCAGTCCGGGGCATAGTCCCCGACACCGAAAGCCAGAGTTTTAATGCTAACAAAGTTAAGGAATACGCAGCAGAGAAGAATGAGTGAGCGCATAGTAAAAAACGTTGACAGTCGCCGTTAATAAGCCCTTAGAATTCTAAAAAACGCTAATGGTTCCGTACGATGTAAAAAATAAATGTGTGGGGGCTGGTGCTATCATGGTTATTGAGAATCATGTTGAGTGGGTGTGACACAATCGTCGCTATCCTCCGACGCTACTTTCCTGCTGTTGGTCACCTGGGAGCTGGCCCTTACTTTCCATAAATTGATTAAGAAGCTCTACCAGGTTTAATTTACAGTGCTCCTCAAGCTCCCTCAGATTGTCGAAGTGGGGGGTTAACTTACTGTTTTGCAAACTATTTGTGACTAAGGCGTACTTTTTACCCCAGGTTTGCTCGGCGCCCATTTCAGTGACCAGCATTTCGATGACCCTAAATTCAAAGTCTAGGCACAGCGCGGATAGCCCTGGATAATTGGAATCACGCCGGTTTAGCAGTTTAATTTCTCGTCCGCTGAGAATCGTATAGGTCTCTTGAGCGTCGGGCATACGCAAAACTCTTTCTGGAAACTGGAAATGCGTCCTGCGAAATAGGTCTCCCTACTACATGCACTGTAGTTTAAATGCTTCAATGCAGTGTATATAACCTAATACACTATAGTTTATTCAATAGGTTAGCTAAAGTTTTTCAATTTATCTCTTAATTTGTGTGCGAGCGGCATTGATATATATAACATTTTCTAAAATTGGAAAACGATTCTCACAATGAAACTTGAGTAATGTCATTGTGGGCGGTTACTTCGTGCATTGTCCGGGGAGCTATACTAGTTACAAGCGTTTTAGGGGTCGGGCAGTGTCTTGGCGGTAGTAACGATCTAGGTCAATGCTTTGTGGTTGAAAACGGCGTAGTCTTCCGCCACATGCAATGAGTGAGGTGAGGGCATGTTAACAGCAGATTATAAGCAGTCATTTCAGTTGAGTTTTGAGAGGGCGGTGGAGCGTGATGTCGATCATTTTTACAGCGTTTTCTATGAGAACTTTTTGGCTTCCTCGCCCGAAATTCAAGAAATTTTTAAAAATACGAATATGCATCGTCAACGGGAGATGTTGCATGAATCTCTGTTAAGTATGGTTGCCTTTTCACAAACCTTTAAGTTAAGTCGATACTTGGAAAAAATAGCCATAGCACATGGTACTGGTGGAATGGGCTTGCCACCCCAATATTTTAGCTATTGGTTAGATGCACTGATTAAGACAGTTGCTACCGAAGATCCACAGTTTAGTGAAAATGTTGCGCTAGCCTGGCGTATCACCTTGTCACCAGGTGTAACGTTGATGCTCAATTATGATCGAACGCTGGATAGCCGGTAAACCGCTTAACCACCAAAAGCCTGGAGTTTGGCTGCGCAGTTAATGGGTAGGGAATCAAGTTTTGTGGGTTTGCCAAATAGAAAACCCTGCGCTATTTCACAATCAAGGGATGCCAAGTATTCCAGCTGTTCTTTGGTTTCGACACCCTCGACCACGACGCTAAGCTTAAGCCCCTGTGCCATGGCGATAATCGCATTCACGATGCAGGCTTTATCTTTGTCGTAACGAAGGGTTTGAATAAAGCTGCGGTCTATTTTCAGCGTGTTAAGCGGAAACTTTTGTAAGTAGCTCAGCGTTGAATAGCCGGTGCCAAAGTCATCGATAGCAATACGAATTCCTGCTTGGCTCAAGCTTCGCAGTTTATCAATAATGCCCTGATGGTCGTTCATCAATAGGCTCTCGGTAATTTCCAGCTCCAGCAAATGGGGAGGGAATTCAGTTTGTTCAAGGATGCTGATGATTTCAGAGCTGAAATTATCTTTCTCAAAGTTTCTGGGTGATAAATTAACGGATAAGCGAATCTCGATTCCCAGATTCTCCTGGTACTTTTTGATTTCTGTGCAAGCGCGAAACATCACCCGCTTGTCCATTTCTACAATTAGGCGGCTTTCCTCTGCGATGGGAATAAATTCTGTTGGAGATATGTCACCCATTGCTGGATGGTGCCAGCGTGTTAACGCCTCTACGCCAATCATGGTGTTGCTATCGATAGCAAATTGGGGTTGGTAAACAACGTCAAAGCTATCGTTTTCCAGGGCGCTGTGCATATCGTGCTCTAGCATTAAACGCCGCGAAGAGCTGGTATCCATATCTGGGGTGTACAACTGGTAGCCATTTTTCCCGGAATTTTTCACACGATACATGGCGATATCGGCATTTTTTATTAGCTGATCCATTTGTGTGCCAGAGTCCGGGTATATGGCAATGCCGATACTTGTCCCAATGTGAAATTTGTTACCACTGATTTCGAACGGTGTTTTAACCGTATCGAGGATTTTTTCAGCAATTTGAGTAACGTCGTTATCATTCCGAAGCTCTGGTAGTAACAGAGTAAACTCGTCACCACCAAATCGCGATAAGGTATCACCCTTGCGAATGCACTGTTGCAGACGTTTGCCAACTTCTTGCAGTAGACGATCACCCATGGTGTGACCAAAAGAATCATTAATGATTTTGAAACGGTCGAGATCGATAAAAAAGACCCCGATCTTACTGTTGTTACGTTTGGCTTGGGTGATAGAAATACTTAGTCGATCTTTAAACAATGTACGGTTAGGTAGTCGCGTGAGCAAGTCGTGGTAAGCCTGGAAGTTAATAAAATCCTCTGCTTCCAAGCGCTCTGTAATATCGCGTGCGGTACCATATAAGCGGAAGGCGCCATTTGGAATGTCCTCGGCGTCGAGCTCAGAGACGTGCTGCATTGATATTTCAAAAAACAGGCTGCGTCGGTTGTCTTGTTTAGGTTTTAGACCAATCTCTATCGTGCTCATTACCGTGTTGTTGGCGATGCACTGATCAATAAAATAGGTTGCTTTGGCTAAGCTTTCAGGTTCGACAATAGTGGTCAGATGCTTGCCCAAAAGCTCTTGGCGCTCGTAGCCAAGTAGCGAGTCTACTTTTGTGTTAAGAAAGCTAAAGCGACCTTTTCGGTCAAGAATAAAAATAATGTCTGGAGACGAATTTACAATAAACTTGTGCAGTGTTTCAGATGACTGCAGTTTTGCCTGCATACGAGCATGGTTCTTTTGGAGCTGGATGCGGCAGACTGCATTTTCTACTGTCGTTATGAGTTCTTCGGGATGGTAAGGTTTCTTAATGTAATCTTGCGCACCTGCTCGCAGGGCTTTGCGTGCATCTTCGGCAGAGTTTTCACCACTGACAATAATGGTCGTGATAGCCAGTTTTTGTTTTTGTATATGCTGTAAGACATCGTGGCCCGTAATGTCCGGCATTTTAATATCGAGTAATAATAAATCGTACTGACCTTGATCGAGTTTTTTCAGGGCTGCTTGACCACCCAGAGCAGTTTCTACGCGATAGTTGTGTAACTGCAGTAGTTGTTCGAGGCTGCGTAAGATGCTCGGGTCGTCATCGACAAGTAAAATTTGCGTGTCGGCTTTTTCACGGTTGTCGTTGCCTGCTTGCTGCATGGTTAAGTTGCCCGAGGTCATTTTATAAAGCCATGTGAATAGTCTTCCGTCAGTCCATTATGGGAAAAGTAATTGAAAATGGGTGCCTTGGTTTTCGTCGCTGCGACAAAAAATGGTTCCCTGTAGTTCATCAACCAAGCGCTTGGTTATCCGTAAGCCAAGACCTGAGTGGCTGCCGCCCTTGGTTGTTTTACTGGCACTAAAGAGTTCTTTTTTAATCTCTTCCGGCAAGCCTGGGCCGTTATCCTCAATGCTAATGCCGAGGTACTTTCTACTGCCCATGTTAATGCTGTTGTCGGTACGTATCTTGATTTTACCTTCCGCCGGTAATGCTTCGATAGCATTTTTAAGCAGGTTTGTGAGCACTTGTTTTAACTGTGTTGTATTGATTTTACGAGTGCCAATTTTGGGGTCCAGTTTGCAGGAAATAGTCACGCCTTTGGCGGCAGCGAGAGAATTTTGAAATAGCTCTGTGATATCTCCGACTATTTGGTTGATATCGACATTTTCATCCGTGCTCGGATCTTCGATATCTCTCGGGTTACGTAAGCGGATGAGTATTTCGCCAACGCGTTCAATTTCATCCTTGATAAGAACAATTTCCTCGTCAACCGAGGTCGAGTCGTTTTGCGCTGCTTTAAGTCGTAAAACCTCAAGATAATTTTGAATCACGCTAAGTGGGTTGCCGGCCTCGTGAACGGCTTCGCCAATGATCTTTTGATAATGTTCTTTAGCTTTATCTTGCCCGCTTTCTTTGTTTTGCTGATGGTGCAATATTTTCCCGCATTCCTCACTCAGTGTTTGCAGCAAAAGCTCGCGTTTGCGCATATCAACAATTTGTTCTGGGCTAGCCCCCAAAACCAGCACGCCGACAGGTTCTTTGTTTTGGCGTAGTGGTTGGCATACTAGCATTGTGGTACGACAGAACCTTAAAATTTGCCTGTCTACAATCGTTAAAGGCGTGTCGCCATCGGGCTTGTAACAAGTGCTGTTACTTAAAAATGCATCGGCGATCAGGCTGCGCTGGGCCACTGCAGGTATAGAAAAGTCCCCGTTATGGCTAATAAGAGTTTGTTTTTCAGCATTGTAAATAAATATCAAGCTCTTATTGACGCCTAACGCCAGGTAAAGCGCACGCTGGCAAGTCATTAGCGCATCGTCCAGACTGCTAACACTATGGTAGTTAGGTAACAGTTGAGCTACCCCTGCCAGCTGACTGAGTCTCTGTCCGAGTGCCTGCTGGGCGCGAATAGACGCCGTCTTGTCAGCATCATCGATGCTGAAGCCCATTTTGGCCGCTAGTGATCGAATGTCGCTCTGGGCTCGCGTTTGTAATTCTTTAGTGAGGGCCTCTGTAAGTCCGAACAATCCGTAAGCCTTGCTCAACGCTTGATCAGTTAGATCACTCTCGCTTAGCTCCACCGCAAGGTTGATAATTTTCACGAGATGGTGGGAATCTTGGACTGCCTGGTGGGACTCGTGATGATAAAGCACAGCATCTGGCATAAAACCATCGATACTCCAGCTATCCACTAGCTGCGATGCGATCTCGGTATGAGTAATCGAGAAGGCTTCATGTTCTTGCGCTAACAGTTCTGCGGGGGTTTCACAGCTTTTGACCATGGCGATATAGCGGTCTGGTTCGCGTGTCAGCAGTACAAGCTGGCCTATATCGGTAAGTAAGCCGCAAAGGTAGGCTTCATCGGGTGAACTGTAACTTGTCAAAGAAGCGAGCACTTGTGCGAGCTGAGCTGAGACCAAAGATCTATGCCACAGCATCTTGAGTAATTCGTTATTGTCTTGACCGAAACCTTGGTAGAATTGATTCATACCTGCCGTAATGACAATGGTTTTGACCGTATCAATTCCGAGCACCATGAGCGCACGCTCGATGGTGGTGACTTCCTGACTTTGGCGATAGAAACTGGAATTGGCAATAGTTAGCAGGCGTGTACTGGTCGCAGTATCTTTGCGAACAATATCGGCGATATGCTTAAAATCAGCACTTTGATTATTAATAGCGTCCAGTAGCTGCAGTAGTACTTGTGGCAAACTGGGCAACTGGTCGATTTCGGACTTTGTCAGCACGCCGGAGACCTTTAAGTGTACTTTTCCCTTGGGGAGCAATGACTACTCGGCCAGTAAACGGTTCGCTGGCGCTACAATTGCACTCTTAATAATTCTAATTTAAGCGCCAAGTATACTTAACTCAGTCAGCGCTGACTATATGGTTATTGGGTTCTATTAGGGGATGAGTTGTATATCGAAAAGTTACCTTACAATGCTAATATGTACTACTCATTATAGGTTAAGAGCGGCAAATAGAAGGTTTAAGTGGGTTGCTGCCTTGCCAGGCTTGCTCGCCGGCACTTACCTTCGCGGATAAAACTGTCTAATACAGATGATAAAAGGGCTGATTAGGACATGAGCGGCAGCAAGTTGTCCAAGGACGTAACCACCGAGCTTAATTTAGCTACGGATCCTGCGCGCCCGCCTGTCAAGCGACCGCTTTTGCCCCATGTTATTGCAATTAGTAGCGGTAAAGGTGGTGTTGGTAAGTCCAGTTTAACGGTAAATCTTGGCATTTCCCTGGCTAAAACTGGTGCAAAAGTCTGTATTTTTGATGCTGACACCGGTTTGGCGAATATCAATATTCTTCTTGGGCTGGCGCCTCATGCTCGCCTTGAGCATGTGCTATCCGGTGATATGCCTATCGAAGATATCATGCTGGACGGCCCCTTTGGTTTAAAAGTTATCCCAGGTGCTAATGGTATTAGCAGTTGCGTTGACCTGCATCCTCGCCAGCGCTTGAGGTTGACGCGTGAATTGGCGCGCATTGAAAATCAATTTGATTACCTGTTGTTAGACACCGCTGCGGGTATTGCCAACACCACGCTAGACTTTGTTTGTGCTGCCACACATGCGCTTATTGTAATCACCCCTGAGCCTACATCACTTACTGATGCGTTTTCCCTGATAAAACTGCTAAAACGCCGAAAATCGGGTAATGATTTTCATATTGTTGTGAATATGAGTGCGAATGCAGCCCAGGCCCGGGAGATTTTTCATCGCTTTTCTGCCGCAGTAAAAAAATATATTGATGTGCCGCTTAACTATCTTGGTTTTATTCCGCGAGATGAGAGCATTCGTTCAGCGGTTACACTGCAGCGGCCGGTATCGTTGTTTGCAGAAACGGATCCTAGTTGCCGGAACTTTGCCCGTCTGTCCGACTCGTTAGCGGGCGCGATAGAGCAATCTTCTGTTGTCACCAGCTCTTTCAGTGCTTATTGGCACCGCTTGTCACGTGAAAGTGAAGCCTCGGCTGGTGATAAAACTGCGAGCACTGGAGCTAATAAGACCGTCAATGCGACAGGCCAGTTGCAGGTTTTACAGCGTCAATGGCTGGAATTAGTGGCCAACGAACAGCTGAATGAAGAACAGCTTCGCGCGAGCTTAACAGAGTTGAGCAGTGCATTTATTAGTCACTTCAATGCATTGCCTTTGGATTTGTTGCCGTTGTTGGATATTGCCATGACTGATGCACACAAAGCAGCAGATGTGGCGCAGCAAGTGTTTGAGCGCATAAAAGAGCACGTTCATTACCCTTCGCCGGCTGCAAGTGAGTCTCAAGATGTCGATAAGGGGGATGTTCTTGTGACTGGTGGCAATGAATACGCCGAAGGTTCCTCTCATAAAACGCCAGGACAAGATCTTGCAACCGCTGCTCGCGATCTTTACACGCCGCTGGAATCTGTCCCCGCTGCTGACGAAGCTCAATCAGCCTGGCCGTTAAATTGCGGTATTAACGGCGTTGAAGAGCGTTACGACTCGCGTAAATTTGGTAGTCAGGACCATTTAGTGTCGTTGTTGCAGAGCGAGACCAATAACAATAAATCTTTGGTGGATATTATTGGGGCCTTGGTCTGATGACGCGAGTGATATTTTATCGGTATCATTTCGTCCGTTGATATTTAACTCTCCTTAATCGTGGATTTTCCCTCAATTACGTGATGTTTTGTGTAATCAAAGCATTTGTCTAATAAACAATGGTGATCGAATGAGCTTTGTCTGGCTGCGCTATGCGAGAAACTTTTTTCTAGTGTTCCTGCTAATAGTAGTACTGCTTTTCTCTCTCACACCCTTGGCGGTTCGCCAGGCAACGGTTTACTGGTTGGAGCAACAGCATCTGACGGCGCACTTCCATTATCTGGAGCTATCGCCTCTACGTGGTTATGTAACGTTATATGATGTTAAAGGTGAGAATGCCGATGGTCGAGGTTTCGCTATTGAAGAGTTGCATCTCGCGTGGAATTGGCGATCGCTGTTGCAGCGGCGTGTGGAGATCACTGACCTGACCATCACAGGCCTGCATGCAGATGTGGCAGCAGTCAGTCGCGATCAAATGCAAATGCCTGTTTGGGAAGTCGCAGGGTTAGTGCTACCTGAAGCTGGCGCTGACACGGAAGACGCTTCCTCGTCATCCGTGCCGATGGAGCCTTGGTCGGTGCAATTGCCCAAGATTGAGTTCAACGATGTCAGTTTGTGCGTCTACGATGATCGTTTCGACTCCACCCATGCGCAGAATGAGAGCCATGCAGCACCTTTATGTCTAAGTTGGGCTAAGTTTGGTTTGTCTGGCGATGTCACGCAGCTGGCACTCCCTAGTATAGTGGTGGAATTGCCTGGCGGGTTGTCCATCAGTGCGCTGGCGTTACAGAACCCGGAAACGAACAGCACCTTGGCTTCAATGGCGGCGCTGCAACTGCGAGATTTACAATTTCAGCAGGATGGACTGAGTTTTCAGGTGCTCTCACTGCTTGGTATTTCGTTACTACCTTCTACTGTTTTAGATGGGTCAGAGTTGCTGTCAACAAATGATCAGATCCGTTGGGATGCTTTTAGCATTCACCAAGCTGCAGTGTCAGCATCTTTACTCTCTGCGGAAAAAACTGAGTTACAAGGTTTTCAGGCGATCGTCGTGCGAGAAGCCGGCGGGCAAATGCTTATCAAGGACACCCTTGATGGGCTATTGAAACCTTGGCAAAGCCTGTTGACGTCGATGACTGCTGCTGAATCGGAACCTGCACCAGAGCAGCTTGAGTCAACAGAGTCGACAGCGGCCTTCTTTTTAAACAATATACAAATCAGTGATTCGCGTTTGGTGTGGATCGATAAACAGACCTCTAGCCAGGTGTCTGAACAAATTACCGACTTTGACATGACCCTTGGCCCCATCGATAGTCGGCAACCACAACAACCCACTGAATTAACGTTGCAGGCTGTGCTGGGAGATCATGGGCAGTTACAGGCTGAGGCGGATATAAAGCCATTTACAAAAAAGTTAAATGCGAAGGGGCAGATTAAGTTGTCGGCATTGGATTTACAGCCTGTTTCGCCCTACAGCGAACAGGCTATCAGTTATAAAGTTCGGCAGGGATTATTAAGTCAGACATTGGATTTTAATGTGATTGACGATGAAATTGATGCGATGGCTGACCTTAAATTTCAGAAATTTTATTTAGATCAATTGGCACAAGCAGAAACAACAGGATCGGAAGGGGACGTTGATTTACCCATTGGCACGGCGTTAAATTTGCTGCGTGACAGCGATAACAATATACCGTTGCAATTGCCGATCAAGGGTACTGTCGGAGAGCCCAGTGTATCGCCTAACTATATTATTGGTGTAGTGGCGAAAAAAGCATTAACGCAGGCTGTAATCCAATACTACGGGCCTTTTGGTTTGATTTCGATTGCCAAGGTTGCGTTGGATACGGTCACAAAACTGCGCTTTGAATCACTGCACTTTGCCCCGACCGACAGCGACTTATCAGCAGCGAACAAAAAGCAATTAGCCAAGCTGGTCGAGTTGTTGACCCAGCGGCCGCAGCTAAGTCTTGTCTTTTGCGCGGCTGCCAATTACAGCGATTGGCAGCCAGATAATAAACTGGATAGCGTTGAGTCTGTCCCGCAGCTTACCGCTGAGCAGCGCCAGCCGTTAATCAAACTGGCCCAGCGGCGGAACAATACTGTTAAAACCTGGCTGCTTGATAAAGGCGTTTTGCCCGAACAAGTTGTGACTTGCAATCCAACAGTGAATTTACGTAGTCTTGGCGCTGCCGAAATGACCGTGAGTTTATAGCCTTGTCCGTCTGCTTTGCTGCAAGCTCAGCTACAAACGACCCCATTTTTTGATTTACCTTGATTAGGATATAGAAAATATGATGACCGAGGTGCTTTATACCCCGGATGCCGACGAGCAAATATCGCTCAAGCAGTATGCGGAAAAAGCGTATTTGGATTATTCCATGTACGTCATTCTCGATCGTGCGTTGCCGCATTTGGGTGACGGTTTAAAACCTGTTCAGCGTCGCATTGTTTATGCCATGAGTGAGTTAGGGCTCAAGAGCACTGCGAAGTTTAAAAAGTCAGCGCGCACCGTAGGTGATGTTATCGGTAAATATCACCCGCATGGTGATTCTGCTTCTTACGAAGCAATGGTATTGATGGCGCAACCATTTTCGTATCGCTACCCATTAGTTGATGGGCAGGGTAACTGGGGCTCTCAGGATAACCCCAAGTCATTTGCCGCTATGCGTTACACCGAATCGCGTCTCGCAAAATACAGTGAAGCGCTGTTGGAAGAACTTGGTCAGGGAACGGTAGAGTGGGCTCCTAACTTTGATGGCACTATGGATGAGCCAACAGTGCTGCCCGCTCGCGTGCCCAATGTGTTGCTTAATGGGACTACGGGTATTGCTGTTGGTATGGCGACAGATATTCCACCCCACAATTTGCGCGAAGTGGTGAATGCGACTGTTCACCTGTTGGAAAATCCTAAAGCAACAGTTGCCGAGCTCTGTGAGCATGTTTTGGGGCCGGATATGCCCACCGATGCGGAAATCATTACCCCGCGCGATGAAATTCACAAAATGTATGAAACGGGTCGTGGCAGTTTGCGCATGCGTGCAATTTGGCGTGTGGAGGATGGTGATATTGTGGTCTATGCACTGCCTCATCAAGTGAGTGGAGAAAAAGTACTTGAGCAAATTGCGCAACAGATGCAGGCGAAAAAATTGCCAATGGTGGCGGATTTGCGAGATGAGTCCGATCATGAAAACCCAACACGACTTGTCATTATCCCGCGGTCAAACCGCGTAGATCTAGATGCTGTAATGAACCACTTGTTCGCCACTACCGATCTGGAGCGGACCTATCGTGTCAATATGAATATGATTGGTATTGACGGTCGACCAGCAGTAAAACCACTGAATAAACTGCTCAATGAATGGCTGACGTTCAGGATTGGAACCGTTCGTCGTCGCCTGGAATATCGTTTGGATAAGGTCGAGAAACGTCTGCATTTGTTGGAAGGCTTACTCATTGCCTTTTTGAATATTGATGAAGTGATTCACATTATCCGTACTGAAGACGAACCAAAGGCCATCTTGATGGCCCGTTTTGGCCTGTCTGAATTGCAGGCTGATTACGTATTGGATACGCGTTTGCGCCAATTAGCGCGTCTGGAAGAAGTCAAAATACGCAGTGAGCAGGAGGCGTTGGAAAAAGAGCGTAATGATCTTGTTCAGACATTGGGTTCGGAGCGTCGCTTAAAAACATTAGTGAAAAAAGAGTTGCTGGCTGCTGCAGAGGAGTTTGGTGATAACCGTCGTTCTCCTCTGGTGGTGCGTGGTGAGGCCCAAGCATTCAGTGAAACTGAGTTAATGAGCAGTGACCCCGTGACAGTCGTGTTGTCTGAAAAAGGCTGGATTCGTTCGGCAAAGGGACATGACATAGATCCAACGGCCTTGAGTTACAAAGCTGGCGACAGTTTTAAGGTTGCGGCCTTGGGTAAAACGAATCAGTTCGTATTATTACTCGATTCGACGGGCCGCAGTTATGCTTTGGCTGCGCATGGATTACCATCTGCCCGAGGGCAGGGCGAGCCCGTTACCGGGCGCCTAAATCCACCGAGTGGCGCGACCTTTGTCAGTTTGTTAATGGGCAATGACAATCAGCGAGTATTGATGGCCAGCGATGCCGGCTATGGTTTTATCGCCAAGCTCAGTGATCTGCAGACAAAAAATAAGGCTGGTAAAGCAGCGCTGAGTTTACCAAAAGGTGCCAAAGTGCTGGCGCCGCAGTTGATTGGTGAGTCTACTGACGCCATGTTGGTGGCTGTGACTAACGAAGGTCGGATGTTAGTGTTTCCCGTTGCTGAGTTACCTGAATTAGCGCGAGGCAAGGGCAACAAAATTATTGGTATTCCTTCTGCCAGGCTGCAGGCTCGCGAAGAATTTTTAGTGGCACTAGCGGTTGTTCAGGATGGGCAAAAAATCCTGATTCATTCTGGTAAACGGCATACAGTCTTAAAACTCGCAGATCTAGAACACTATCGCGGTGAGCGTGGGCGTCGTGGGAATAAGTTGCCGAGAGGGTTTCAAAAAGTCGATGCCATCTCGGTGGAATCGTAGCGTTGTATATCTGTAATCGTAATACCTAATGTGGTTGTATCCCCCCAAAAAAAACACTGCCGAAAGGCAGTGTTTTTTTATTCAAGATGGAGTCGGACTCTGTTCAACTAATCGGGTAAGCGAAAGACGATTGGCAGAGTAAAGTTATACTGTTCGCCTTTGATAGTATCGGGTACGGGTGGAAACGGATTAGCTCGCTCAATAGCATTCAGCGCTTCTCTGTTTAACAGGTTATAAGGTGACTCCTCTTCGGCGTCCACTTGTGTCACATGTCCCTTTCGGTCTATGGACACGAAGATGCGCACACTGCCTTGCTGATTACGGGCGGCTGCTTTTGCCGGGTATTTCAGATATTTATAACACCAGCGCAACAGCTGAGAGTGGTAGCGCTGTTGGTCTATCAGCGAAGCAGCGGTGAATTCCTCAGTATCACTTTCATCATCGTCATCTTCGGTATCTTGTGCCGGTGGTTTAGAGGGTAACTTAGCTACGGCAGGCTTAGCTTTTGCTGTTGGCTGTGTTGCGACCTTAGCTTGGGGTTTGGCCTCTTCCGATTTGGCTGGGGTTTTGGCGGGTATTGACGGCGGTGCAATTTTAGCGGGTGCGGTTAACGTAGGTTTAACGGCTACTGTGGGCTTGGCAATGTCTGGTGCGATATCTGCTTTCTTCTGTTGCTCTTCTTCTACCACAAGGGCTGCGGCTTTTGCTTTCTCAGCGTTTTGCCATTGTTTGACAATGTCTGTACGGTCGGGCGTGGGTTGTAGGCTGTTATAAAGGCTTAACGTCTCGTCGTCGACGTCTCCTGCGGACAATAAGTGGCTTTTGAAGGTTGATGACAGTGGAATACTCCCGACCCATGTGCGCAAAAGCAGATCAAAAAAGTGTTCTCCAGGTATATTACCCACCGACATACCATTCACCGTCACTTCAGTACCGGCCCCGGTTCGGTAGTCTAATCTTAGGTGGTCGCCCCGATAGAGCTTGCCCTTTAAGAGCTTTGTGAAGCTGACCATGTGCTCAGCTTCTTGGGAGAGTATATCTGGCGCGTTGTTAATCGCCATCCCTTCAATCCATAAACGGTTAAGGCGGCGCGTAGAAAGCGCGTCGGCAGTAATTCGTAACTCCATGCTACGCTGTTGTGTAGTACCTAGAATATCATTGGCGTTATCGGTAAGTGAATCTGAGTACAATGCCGCAACAAAGCGCTCTTTGCCGAGTTGTTGAAAGGGGGCAACCCCATTGAGGAGTGGAGCGGCGATCGTAGTTTGTACCATTAACAAGGTGACAATTGAAATAAGCCAGGGACTGATGGCTCGAATAGGGCTGCTCATGTGCATTTTTCTTATAACCTGTGAATAAGTGAAACACCTGTTGTCATGCTGCGACGAGCCTAAATAAGTGGTGGCCGTCAACGGTGTATGCGTAAGGTACTAGCCTTCTGATAATGGCACCCGGATACTCTACAGAAAAGGATTCCAACTGCAAGTCGTGGTATGGC
The DNA here is from genome assembly GCA_050290265.1 of Cellvibrionaceae bacterium. GTDB lineage: Bacteria > Pseudomonadota > Gammaproteobacteria > Pseudomonadales > Cellvibrionaceae > JBNKFV01. The sequence continues at coordinate 6,954 of JBNKHI010000047.1, read as the reverse complement.
GGATCCTTGCACATTTTGGCACTTGGTTTTGTGTCTTGTGACGCACATCCTCTTTTCATGACGCGCGACGAATAGCAATTCCGTTACCCAGTTCTCATTCTGCAACCTCACAGTTGGGATAAAGTTAGGCTCAGTTATCAATCCTGAATAATTTCCCTTTTTGAGATCGTGGTTATGGAAACCAAGAGAGTCAATGAGTTACAGCGTACCAGCTTGGAGCGGTTACTGGCGGGAGTACCGTTTTATAATACGGTGAAACTTCAGGATCGTTGGCAATTCGAAACATTGTTACAACACTCTCTGGTTGTGCAGGTCAGTGGCGGTGAGCGCGTGTTGCAACGAGGAACGCAAGATCACTGGCTATATTTTCTTCTAAAGGGGCAATTGGTTGTACAGGTTGAAGCGAATAACCAAACTAAAATCGTCAACTACATTACGCCTGGCGAAGTGTTTGGCGATTTAGCGTTGCTCATCGAGCAAAATCGAACAGCGGATGTTGTCGCTGATGAAAACTGCCGTGAGGTATGGGTTTTTGGAACCGATTTTCGAGTATTTGGTGATCTGACTGACTTTAGTCAAATCTCTTTGCAAACTAAACTGGCTTATTATCGCAATACCGTGCATAACTTGCGTTGGAAGCTTGAAGTGTATCGTATGAAACATCCTGATCACCTGCTCGCCGGCCGCCACCGACAGATAAAGTTGTATAATGGGCCTAAAGATAACGTTGAAGAATTGGCGCACTTAAATGAGCAAGCAAAAGCACTGGCAAATATGCTGGTTGCGTGGAATCGGAACTTGGGCGAGCTGGTGACTCAAGCACAGGAGATTCCTGATCCCGTTTGCGTCGAGTCGATGCAGAATCGCTAGCCTGGTTGCCGGCAATTAACGTTCAACCGGGTTGCCTTGAGCGGCCCATTGTTCGAATCCTCCCTCCAAACTATAGACCTTTTCGAAACCTTGGCTCACGAGATATTGCCCCGCTTGTTGGCTGGCAATACCGTGATAGCAGCACACAATAACAGGCTGTTCAAATTCCATGGTATTCAAGACTTCTTGCAGATTTTGATTACTAAGATGTTTTGCACCAGGAATGTGGCTCGTTTGAAAGGCCTGATCGTCACGGATATCGACGACAGCAGTCGTTGAATCTTTTATCAACGTTAAGGCGTCGGTGGTGGAAATAGACTCAAGCATAATTAGTGTCCGAACAGCTGTGGGTGAATATATAACGCAATGTTAACCGCTAGGCGTTAACATTGGCGAGCCGATATTGCCTATATTTTGTATAATTCGTGTCGTCTGTTGCCGCTCGGCTTTTCGCAATATGTGCCAGGAATGGCTTGCGTCTATTGCTTACTATTTAGTGCCCTTGGTTCTTGGTTATTTATTGATATGGCTTTTGTAAAAGGTTTTTTGTCCTCGGTTTGGACCAATCGTAATTACCGTTCTGCGTTATTGGTCTTTGTTATTCTGATTTTGTGGTTGGTGTCAGGTGTCTTCCGGTCAGATGAGCATCACGAAGCTTCGTCGACTGCTGATAAGACTTCGGCCCGGGACGAGGAATCTATGACGGTAAAAGTGCGTGAGTTAACTGCGCAACCTTACCCGATTACCCTTGAATTGCATGCTCGATCAGAGGCAAATCGAGAGGTTAGTGTTCGTAGCGAAACTTATGGGCGAGTCATTGCTGTTCCTGTGCGCGAAGGTGAGTTTGTCGAGGCTGGGACAGTCCTGTGCGAATTAGCGATGGACGAGCGTCAGATTCGTGTTGATGAAGCACAGGCCCTGGTGGATGCTGCAAAGCTCGATTATGAAGGCGCATTGCGTCTAAAGTCTGGTGGATACCAATCGGCATCAGCGATCGCCAGCGCCAAGGCTAAATGGGAAAGTGCTAAAGCTAATTTAGTCAGTCGCCAATTGGATCTTGAACGCAGTGTTATCAAAGCGCCGTTCGCGGGGGTTATTAACTACCGACCAGTGGAAATCGGTGATTATTTGAAAGTGGGGGATGAGTGCGCGCTGCTATTAGATATGAACCCACTGAAAGTTGTAGGTCGAATTTCCGAAACAGAGATAAGTCAAATTCGACCACAGGATAGTGTGAATGTTAGTTTTACTTCGGGTGTTGGCGCAGTTGGGCAAGTGCTATTTGTGGAAAGTCAGGCCGATCAGAGTTTACGTACGTTTGCGGTTGAGGTTGCAGTGCCAAATCCGGATTTATCATTACGCGGCGGGATGTCGGCAACGTTGGCTATCCACACTCGAGAAGTGCTGGCACACCAAATTCCCGCAAATGTTCTTGCATTAGATGATGAAGGGTTGGTCGGTGTAAAACTGTTGGATGCTGCTAATAAAGTTACTTTTTCACCGGTAAAGATCATCGGGAATGGCGGCGATTCTATTTGGGTAACTGGGCTTGATGAGCGCGTTACATTGATTAGTGTCGGGCAGGAATACGTCACCGTAGGGCAGACCGTTAAGCCTTTTGTGCAATCGCCTCATTTAACTGATGCGGTACCGGCACCATGAATATTATTGAAAAAGCTGCTGGCCATTTTCGTAGCATTTTCAGTGTTATGTTGTTGGTCATCCTGAGTGGTGTCATGTCTCGTGCGACGTTAACGATTGAGCATTTGCCTGATGTCGCTCCACCGTATCTCGTAGTCTCTGTCGTATTAGAAGGCGCCTCGCCGCAAGATGCCGATCGCTTGTTGGCGCGCCCATTGGAAACTGAGTTGCGCACTATCGACGGTGTCAAGGAAATCAGTTCTACTGCCAGGGAATCTTACGTAGTCTCTGTTATTGAATTTGATTCAGAAATCGATATTCATCGTGCTTTATTGGATACACGTGAGTCCGTTAACCGAGCTAAAGCAAAGTTTCCTCAAGAAGCTAAAGAACCTGTGGTTGATGAAGTCTCTGCTCAGGAATTCCCGACCATTGTTGTCGCGTTGAGTGGCAGCAATGTGGGCGAACGTGATCTGTTTAGGGCTGCCCAACTAATCAAGCGTGCTATTGAAGGTATTCCCGACGTACTTGAAGCCAATATGGTGGGGCATCGTGAAGAAGTGGTTGAAGCCATTGTCGATCCCACCAAGTTGCAGTACTACAACTTAACCAGTGCCGAGCTGATTAATGCAGTGGTGAACAACAATATTTTGGTGCCAGCTGGGGAAATGGATAAGAACGGTGGACGGTTTTCAGTAAAGGTACCAGGGCTTATTGAGAATGCGGCTGATATATATAATTTACCGTTGCGTTCTACGGCTGATGGCGCTGTGACACTGGGAGATGTTGCTGAAGTTCGTCGCAGTTTCAAAGACCCCAAACGCTATACTTATGTGAATGGCAAGCCCGGCATCACTATCGATGTCGATAAGCGTATTAAAACCAACGACCTGGATGTTTCTATTGCGGTGCGTAAGGCGGTTGCCGACTTGCGCACTGAAATTCCCGCTGGCATAGATATTGACTTCATTCTCGATCAATCGGGTTTTGTGAAAGATATGGTTGGGGAGATGGAGGGCAATATATTAACTGCCATGGCGTTGGTTATGGTGATCGTTGTAGCGGCCCTCGGTTTTCGGTCTGGGCTAATGGTCGGATTTGGCATTCCCTTCTCATTGCTGTTTTCTCTTATCGTTCTCAAGTTGATTGGTTACTCATTCAATATCATGGTGATGTTCGGCATGTTGCTCGCCCTAGGCATGCTGATTGATGGCGCTATTGTGGTTGTTGAATTTGCAGACAGAAAAATGGCTGAGGGAATGGGTAAACGTGCGGCCTACCAAATAGCGGTGAAGCGAATGTTCTGGCCTGTGGCCGCTTCGACGGCCACTACTTTGGCGGTTTTTTTACCTATCATGTTTTGGCCCGGTGTAGTTGGTCAATTTATGCGTTTTTTACCCGTGACCGTGTTTACGGTGTTATTAGGTTCTCTTTTTTATGCACTGTTTTTTGCTCCAGTTATCGGAGCTGTTTTTGGTCGCTCGTCTTTGGATGCGTCCGCACGCGATTATTTATCGCAACTGGAAGGGCCGAATCCAGACAAGCTACCAGGTATCACCGGTGGTTACGGGGCGCTACTGCGTTATCTGGTAAGGCGGCCTATTCGAGTGGTGGTTATCATGACGCTCAGTCTGATAACAATCTTTGTTGTTTATAGTAACAATAATGCGGGCGTTATCTTTTTTGCTGATGCCGAGGGCATCTATGGCACTGTGCGAGTTCGTGCGCAGGGAAACCTCTCGGTGGAAGAAATGCGAAGCACTGTGGCCGAGGTGGAGCGGCGCGTACTCAAACTCGATGGCATTCGTACAACGTACACGGCAAGCGGACAAGGCAGTAATGTAGCTGGTGGTCGATCACCGATGAAGGATCAAATCGGGAGCATCTTTATCGAGTTGAATGATCTGCCTGATTTACCAATGCCTAGTCGGCAAATTTTTGCTGAAATTAATCGCGCTGTGGCGGATATGCCTGGGATTTATGTTGATGCCTCGATCTTGGAAGGCGGTCCTAGCGTTGGCGACCCTATCCAGATTCAGTTGGAATCTAACAGTAGTGAAACCGTTATCCGCGAAGCTCGTCAGCTTGCCAAACAACTAGCACAGTTTGAAGGCCTGCGTAACATTGGTGATAGCACGCCTGAACCTGGTGTTGAATGGGCTATGGTTGTGGATCGATCGGCTGCTGCTCAGTTACATGCCAATGTTGTGGATGTTGGCCGCGCGGTCCAGTTGCTGACTACGGGTGTGTGGCTTGGCGAGTATCGGCCTGATGATGCGGAAAAGGAAGTAGAAATCCGTTTGCGGTACCCAAAAGAAGAGCGCAGTTTGCTTGGTTTGGATAGCTTGCGCGTTAACACGGCTGCCGGTCCTGTTGCCTTGAGTAGTTTCGTTGAGCGTAAAGCCCAACAAAAAGTGGATAACGTGCGCAGGGTCAATGGAATGTTTGTCGCTAAGGTGACCGCGAGTGTTGAAGAGGGTGTGCTGGTTGATGATAAGGTAAAGGAAATTGCTCAGTGGTTAGATGCTAACCCGCTTGATCCCAACGTGAATGTTGTTTTTCGTGGGGCGGACGAAGAGCAGGCCAAATCGCTAAATTTCCTCAGTGTGGCTTTTACATTAGCACTGTTCCTTATGTTTATTTTATTGGTGACGCAATTTAATAGTTTTTATCAGTCACTGCTGATTCTCTCTGCTGTGATTATGTCGACCGCTGGTGTACTCCTCGGTTTATTGTTAAGTCAGGATACGTTTAGTGTGATTTTGACGGGTACAGGGATCGTTGCCTTGGCGGGAATTGTCGTTAACAATAATATTGTCCTTATCGATACTTATAATCATGTTCGTACCACTCAGCACAATATCACGCCTGATCAAGCTGCGGTGATGGCCAGCGTCCAGCGCCTGCGACCGGTATTTTTGACCACGTTTACAACTGTTTTAGGGTTACTGCCCATCGCGATGGGGCTCAGTATTGACCTGTTGGATCGACAAGTGAGTACGGGGGGGATAATTGCTTCTCAGTTCACTGCCATGGCGCGAGCTATCGTGTACGGTCTGGTTTTCTCGACAATACTGACATTGCTGGTAACGCCGATTATGCTTGTTTTACCTCACAGACTTAAACAGATTTTTAGCCGCGTCAAAAAATGTGAGTCCGAGCAGCGCCATAACGCCAGTGTCGGATAGATATTGAAGGAATACTCTTATGGGTCGATCTTCGGGCAAATTGTTACTCAGCATTAATCCAACGCGAGATATCATCGGCAGTCTTTGTGCCTTGCTATTGTGTTTTAGCGTGTCCAAACCAGCTTACGGGCTGAATGAAAGCCGTTTGTGGCTTCCAAAAAATAAAGCCGAGTTAAAGCTAAAGCTGTTTCGGGCTGCTAAATTGGCTGAAGAGTTACCTGATTGTGTTGATGTTGTTAGTGGTACGTTGCATTTAAAAGAGAGCACCGAGGCTCGCCCGGTATTCAAGATTGTATGTCGTAACGCCGAGCGTCGAACTTATCCTGTGCTAATGGATGGCGTTGATTATGTTTACCTAAACCCTCCTCCTGCGCCGCCTCCACCACCGGAGCCAGAGCCCGAGCCTGTGGTTGATCCGGAAGTGGAAAGGTTGGCCAGAGAGGCTGAATTTTGGCGTATATGTGAGGCTGGCCTAAAGGCGCGCAGCAAGAATATGCTAGCCGTGGAATGGCTCTATGAGGCTCCAGCCACTCCGGTTTACGAAGGTGACGAGCCAGACAACATAACCACGCGTTATGAGCTACCTTTCGACGCCAAGGATATTCAGTCGCATATATTGCACTTCAAGGGGCTTTGTGAGTTCAAAACGGTTGAGGATTTTACAATAGATATAAAGCCTCGTTAGTGTATTGAATGAGATGGCAGTTTTGTATCGCGCATAAAAAAAGCCAGCATATGCTGGCTTTTTTACTTTTTACAGCGCTATCAGATAGTAGATTAGGCTGTTGTAGCTTTCGCTTTAGTTGCGCGTTTAGCTTTAGCTGCTGTTGCTTTTTTGGCCTTAGCTTTTTTTGCTTTAGGGGCTTTTTTTGCCGTAGCTTTCGTTGCTTTAGGCGCGGCTGCCTTTTTAGCAGCAGTTTTAGCCTTGGCTGGGGTTTTCTTTGCTGCTGGCTTTTTGCCTTTGGCTTTCGCTTTGGCCTTAGCAGCGGCTTTCTTTGCGGCGGCTTTGGCTTTGGCTGCGGCTTTCTTTTCAGCTAATTTAGCTTTGGCTTTTACTTTGCGCTCAGCGGCTTTAGCACGTGCTGCGGCCTTTTTGGCGGCCAATTTTGCTCTTGCGGCGGCTTTCTTCGCGGCGGCTTTGGCTTTAGCCGCGGCTTTCTTTTCCGCTACTTTGGCCTTGGCTTTGGCTTTACGTTCAGCAGCTTTGGCTTTTACTGCTGCTTTTTTCTCTGCAGCTTTACGCTTTTTCGCTAAC
>JBNKHI010000046.1:0-26176 GCA_050290265.1 Cellvibrionaceae bacterium | reverse complement strand
TACCGGGGATATTATAAGCGGCGACGGGCACGCCCATCGCCATGGCTTCCATTAAGCAGCGGGGAATGCCTTCAAGCGAAGAGGTCATTACAAACAAATCGAAATCTTTGAGCTGGTCCAAGCGGTCATCTCTAAACCCCAAAAACTCGATGTTGGATCGGTTGGTAAGCAATGCGGTATGTGCTTCAAGTTCCTTGCGTTGGTCGCCATCACCTAACAATTTCAGCTTTAAATTGGGGTGTCGCTGATTTAACTGATCAAAAATATCGAGGATATGGAATATGTTTTTTCGACTTATCATTTGCCCGATAAAGCCGACAACTTTTTCCTTTTTGTCATTGCTGAAGGCCGGTCTCAGTGTGCGGTACTCCTCAACCTCTGACAGGTCTACACCATTCTGAATATAAACCAGCTTGTTTGTTTTTACGTTGTATTTTTTGACATCGTCACACAGTTGCCGTGATAAGGGTGCAACGGCGTCGGCAAACTTAAAACTTTGGCAGCCAAGCCAAATAAATAATCTGAGTTTTAGGTCGGACGAGTTTTCAAATCCATGAGGAGTACAAATACATTTTATGCCGGCTTTTTTGGCAGCGATCACTCCCAAAATATCGGATTTGTAACCATGGGTATGGATAATATCGTAGCCTTCTGTTTTGATAAGCTCAGTTAACTTTTTGATGATGCTTAAGTCAAACCTGCCGCTCATAGGAAGCTCGAAGGTTTTGCCATGCGCTTTGTAATGGCGCACAAGCTCAAGGTCATGCTCGGCGAACTCTTTCGTGACAACCAGATCGCAAATAACTTCTTCGGGATTCAGATGTTTCGCCAGTGCTAGTATCCAGCGCTCAGCGCCATAAAAACCCGTTGGGCAAATAAATTGTAAAACTTTTAATGGTTTTTTCATTGTTTGGTCTGTGTTTGGCTTGTGAGATTGCTGAGGGCTTGTATTCATATTTGTATAGACCTAAACAATCCGGTAAAGGTACCTATAATACGGGCAGGAAAATAAACCAGATAGAATTTTAATATATCTATAAAAGACACTTGTTCTCTGGCTAATAAAAACAATCTTGTACTGTATAAGAAGATGGGTAGTACAGTTAGTACCAAGCTTACGCAAGCTAGGCCCAGATTGCCTGACAAAATAGTAAGAACAGTACCAATGAAAAACAGTAAAATCCAAATTGGCACCAAAAAACTGGGCAACTCTGACAAAGGAATTTTTCGCCCGGCGAGAGATTGCAAGTTAGACTGACCGCGCCAAATTTCTTTTTTAAACATGTCTTTTAGCTTTTTATCTTCGCCCAGATGAATGTAGCTTGCTGATGACGAGTAATACAAGTCGCCGAGCGCATGGACGCGATCGGTAAAATAGTAGTCTTCGCACGTAATAAGGTGCTCAGGGAATTTACCGGCGTTAATAAACGTTTCCTTCTTTAGCAATAAGTTACGGCCTGGTAAAAAGCGCACGTTTGTATCTATTGCTGCATTGCTTAACACCGTGCGCAGCCTTTCGAGTGCAGGTGCCTGAGGCTTGTAGTGTTGTACTGCACTTACCAGAGCGCGATTAGGGCTATTGTCCAGCTCTTGAATCATGGCATTTAACCAGTTTGGAGAAAGCTCTATATCCGCGTCGAGGAAGGCAAGGTATTGGCTGTTGGATTCCTGCGCCCCTATGTTGCGAAGGTGAGAAATGGTTTCGCTGGTTGGCCGTGATATCACGCTTAATTGCAGCAAAGGGTTTTCTGGTTGTAGAGCCAGCTCGCTGTTTTGGGTAACGACAATAACGTTTACTTGAGATAAGTCGAACTGTTGGCGGCCAATAGAGTTAACCGTTTCTGTGAGCAGTTCTTCGCGTCCCTTGTGTGGGATGATAAAGGTGACCAGCACGATCAGTTGCCCCTTGTCTCAGAGTAATGTTGTGTTGTGCCGGTTCTGCGTTTAAGCCAGTCCAGCTCATGTTTTAAGCTAAATTTGCACAGTGCTTTAAGCACGGGCTTGGTGATTGCGATGACGGTGTTGCTAGGTTTCTCCAAGGGACTGTGGCCAAAGGCTTCGTAATTAATAGCCCCGTAGTTGTGCAATTCTGGCCTGCTTTGGTAGAAATCATGCGGCCCTGCATTCTGCATTAATATTGCAAGGATCCGGGTAAATGTTTTCTCTTCGGTTGTACTTAACGTTTGTACCACATAATTGTTATGTTTTTCTGCCCACGCTAGCAGTTTTTCAGATTCTTGTTGTGTTTGTGCATACTGTGATGCGCAATAAGCCATATTGGCTTTGCGGATATCTTGTGCTGTCCAGGTATGATTGGGGTATTCAAGAATATCGGGTTTGTCCAAATAAGGCTGCTCGTGCGCTACCAGCCAATTAGCATAGTGGAGCAGTGTTGCTCTTGCGTATTGAAACGGTTCGTCTTTTTCGTCGATAAGCTCTTTGCGCTGGAGGTACCTGATCAGTGCCTGAAAAAATACCGTATAGAACCAGGTATCTTCTACATTCTCCAAATCTCTGAGTGCAATGGGGTCATTCGGATGCACTGTTTGTCGAATAATTTGTTCCGCTTTTTGAATATATTGGTAATTACTCGTGAGGGCATGTGAATCTAGCAGGGCATTAATATAATTACCAATACCACGGTCCAATGGGTAAGCATGTTTATTGGAAAATTGCTTTTTAAGCCCTGGGTCGCTGCGATTTTTGAAATTGAGTGCGACATCCATTAAGCCGCCGGTGCCCTCGTAGTAATCTGTAATCCATTGGGTCAAATCCAATACCGTTTGCTTAGAGGCCGCTTCACCGGTAAACCAGTAGTGATACATCAAACCCGTGGTATAGCAATGCTGGCCACCAGGGCCTCCGCCGGTATTCGGTTCTGTTAGCAAGTGGTCTTTTGAGTAGGTGCGGTGAGTACTGGTGCCGGCATCGAGGTAATGATCAGTATGCCAAAACGGACCTAGATTGTATTCTGATCGATCTTCTTCTGTGTGGTAGATGTCGATATCTATCACATGATGGGCTAGGTCATTCGCCAGCTCGAACCAGCGATGGTCACCGCTCAGAGCAAACTGCCGCAAAAAACCATAGATAGGGTCGTACTGATTATTGTAATGAGATACAAAAATATCGGTACCGGTATAGCCCAGAGTTTCATGGTCGGCGTAAAGATCACCGAAGTTGCGCCAGCCGTATTCGTCGACAATTTCCCGCTTGTGAAAGAAGGAGTCACTCCCGGTGATGGCCGCTTGTATAAGTGACTGGGTGCTGTTCTTGCTTTGTTTTGGTTGGAACCATGGCAATACATTGCAGTTTGCAAACCAGTTTGCTGCGACTGATAGTGTTGCCGGCTGGCGGTAGTGTTCTAGTGCAGTTTTAGCGTTGCCAACATAGAAATACCCTGTGTAGGTTTTTTGCTCCCCAGCCTGTAACTCTATTGGGCCGCTGATATTTGGAAACAGGTCCAGACAAATATTGGTCTTAGATGTACTGATCGCTGTTGGGAAGTTTTGCCAAAAATTTTCCAGATATATTCCCACGCCTGTTTCACTTCCTAGCATATTTGCATAAATGATTGGGCTGGCGCGTTGTCCCTTAATGGATTCTGCGGGGTCTTGGCTAACGGTGTACCCTCTGATGCTAAAAGGAATCGATGCCTCCGCATTTTTGTGATTTGGGCTGTTCCAGTTTGGACCGCCACTGGAGTATTGAGTGAGGGTAAATGGTTGAGTCGTTTCGTTCCATGAGCTGTCGATTTCTGGGGACAGACTCACGCAAAAGTTTGCACCTTCAACGTTGAGCTGGAAGGCATTGATCCAGGTCGATGCAGGGTCGCCTAAGTCCCATAAGCCGTTTGGATGCGTGGCTGCATTGGGATTACGAACTGTAATCGAGAATGCTATAAATGGCGCGTTGTTATAGAGCGTCCAGCTTGACTGAAACTTGATTGAGTGTTGTGTATCTGCCTGCTCAGTGGGATCGCCGGGGTTGCAGGTAATGAAACTGCCTGTGTTTTCGTAACGAGTAAATATGCCGTTATGTTCGGTGATATTGCTGTGTTCTATGGCACCGTAAAGCTGCTTGTCGTTTTCCGTTAAGTAAAGTACGGAATGTTTTAGTGGCGGGGAGTCTTGTTCAACCTGTAGGTCAAAAGAACCAAGGCGTTCTGTTGAGTGGCTAATACGCAGCTTATCTGTTTCGATACTCACGCCAGTATCGGTAGGCAGTACATTTGCTGTTGTCAGCACTGGGGTGACACCTGCCATAAGTGTCAGTTGGTGTTGGCCAGCCGGAAACGCTGAAGGAATCAGGGTGTAAATCGTGGCCCATTGAATGCTGCCATCCGGCCAGCGACTGGTAACTACAGCATGTGTGTCCAATATGTCTTGTTGGGCAGTCATCATGTACAGCGTAGTGCTGGTGAATAACTCTCCTCGCGGAAATGGTATTCCGGTATGAATGGGAATGGAACAAGGCGGTGTTAGTGGCAGAGTTAAATTGAGTTTGGTCAATTCCATGTAAAGCGCGCAACCGGTGTATTTATTGGACTCGCCACAAGGCTTCTTGCCTTTGACGACCTTAAGGAAAGCCTTCTATTGTCTGTGTTGACGTGGGGTTTTGCAATGACGTGCAAGGCATTATTACAGGCGTAAAAAAACCCGGCGATGGCCGGGTTTTTCAAAGGCTTAATTGGTTAAATTAAGCTTTAGCTTGCTTGCGACGCGCAGCGCCTAAACCAGCAAGACCTAAGCCCAACAGAGCTAAAGAACCTGGTTCTGGAACTTGCGCAGTGGAAGAAAACGAAAAGTTTTTTGCACCATTGGTCGTGTCAAGGGTCATTGTCCACACGCCATTGGCTGTATTAACGCCGTCGAACACTGAACCATTTGCTGCAACAGTAAGACTCAAAATACTAGGGGCAAGGATCGTTGATTCTTGGACAAAGATTATGCTGCCCAAAGTGAAAACGTACGTACCAGATGTCCAGATTGTGCTGCCAGTGCTCGAACCATCGTAGCTGAAGTCAGTAAATGTGGTCAGGTCACCAGCTGTCAGGCCGCTAAAAAAATCGCCTGAAACGGTAGTAACTGCGGCCTGATCTGAAGCTAAGAGGAAGTCGACCGTGTCAGCGCCGAAATCTACAGTAGCAGTTGATCCGGTTGTTGCCGCAAAGTTGACAGTTGAAATATTGGCGTTAGCAAAGCCTGCTGTTAGCGTAAGCGCAGCAGCGACTAAAAATTTACGAATATCCATTGGTTAACTCCTAAAAATAAGTTTGTTTTAAGCTAGTTACTCGGGCTAAGAACGTTTTATCTGCCTTAACCCAGACAACTTACCCGAAACATGTTAAGGCTAACTCTTAAATGCAGGTTCTCTGCCAACTTTAATAAATCCTTTTTAATCAATATGTTAGGATTATTTGTAACGACCATGAATCTCTGAGCTGTAAAAAAAACCGACGCCTGGAGGCGCCTGTTTTTGTTTTAAAGTTTATCCTTTTCTCGCCAGTCCCAAATGTTGCTGAATTTCCTCTATATCAGGACCCAACTCTGCAGCTTTCTCTAAGATGGTTACTGCTTCACTGGTTTTACCTTTCTTGTATAGAATCCAGCCCAATGTATCCAAAACTGCGGGGTCTTCAGGCGCTAAAGCGGCAGCGTTGCGGGCTGCTGCTTCTGCTTGAGGGTTTTGGGTTTGTAGGTACGACCAAGCCAGGTTATTCCAGTGCGGTGCAAAATTTGGTTGTTGTTGGACGAGTTTCTCCAGTAAGGAAATTGCACTGGCATAGTTTTCTTTGGCGATTAGTTCGCTAGATTTGGCCACCTGAGCAAATCGGCTGTTTGGTAGAGCCAAAAGCCATTGATCAACGAATGCGTTGGCACCGCTTTGGTCTTTCATGCTTTGTAGGCCGTATATCTTGCGCCCCAGCGTTTCTGTGGGCTTGTAGGTCCATGAGGCTTTGTAGAGCTTTAATGCGGAATCCGGGTCATCCTTCTTCGCCGCTATATCCCCTCTGATATGGTCTGCCAATCCGGGGTTTGTAGCGTTAATCTGTGTTGCCAGTTTTTCCGCCTCACTGAGGTCGCCTGCCCTAAGCTCTGAGTCGGCCAGAGCGCTTAACAGGCGAGTGTCTCCTGGAGCATATTTGAGCCCTTCCAGGGCTGCTGACCGCGCAGAGTCCCAATCCTTCTGTATAAGTGCTAGAGCTGCCTCTTTAAAACTAATAAAGGCTAATAAGTGGCCAATTTTAGGTTCTTCACTGTTTATGCGTTTCGCGACGCCGGCCCATTCTCTAGCGCTTGCAAAGTCATTTTGCGTTGCAAAATATTCCGACAGTACAAGTGCCGGGGTTGTAGAGGGGCTATTTTTTGCTGTTGATGCTAGTATTTCCAGCTCTTGTGTTACGTTGTTTTCTAAGCTCGCCAATACAATCAGGCCTTTATAGCTGTTAGGTACTTCTGGATTGATTTCGATGGCTTTGTTAAGCGAGGCGCGGGCATCGTCGTATTGCTTGTTGCCGATTTCAGAGGCTGCCTTACCTAGCCATGCTGCCATACTTTCGCTGTCTATTTGGGTTGCTTTTGAGAAATAGGGTAGGGATTGTTTAAAGTTTCTTTGACCCGCAAAAAAACCTCCCGCGAGTAGTTGGGCTTTAATATCCTTTGGTGATTGCGCCACTGCTTCGGCTACGACTCTTTGTGCGTCTTCAGGTTTATTTACCAGAAGATATTGTCTTGCGAGTGCTTCGGTGACGAACGTGTCGTCCTTATTTTTATCGTGGGCACTCAGTAGACGTACCAGGGCATCATCTCTGCGGGGTGGGTTTTCTCCATTGTAAAACTGAGCAAGAGCAATGCTTAGGCGAGTGTTTTCCGGTTTTAGCTGAATAGCCTTTAAAAGCGCACTTTCACCCTTGCTTTTATTTCCTGTATCTCCGGTACCCAGGGCGGCTAACCCATAGAGAGCTAATATATCTGGATTTTCTGTGGTTGTAATTTGGTCTTCCAGCAGGTCGACGACTCGGGTTGGATCGTTGAGCCTTAAGCTATTCATCGCTGCAACAGTGGTTATTGTTTCTGAAGATAACTCTGGATCAAATTGTTCTCCGAAGTATTGACTGGCTTCTTCGAAGTTGCCTTGCAAGTAATTGATCATGGCGAGCAGTTGCGAAGCTTGTTGATAGCCTGGGTATTCATCTAACAGCTGCGAGAGCGCGCTTTTTGCTTCATCAAGTTTGTTTTCCTTGGAAAGTTCCAGAGCCTCTTTAAATTTTGATTCAGCAATGTCGGCCCCCGGAAAAGCATCTGCAAGAATTTTTGTGTAGACCAGAGCTTCTGATGAGCGCCCCTGTTTGGTGAGGACATCGGCCAGTGCCTTTAAAATATTTGCCTTTAACGGTGTCATTACGTCTGCAGCGGGTAGTTCAGATAGCGCTTGGGTTAAGAGTTCCTCCGTTTTATCAAGGTCGCCATCGCGGATTGCTAGCGAAGCTTCAAATAAGGTAACCTCGGGATTGCCGGTGCTCTGGCTTTTTAATACGTCGAGGATTTCGAAAGTCTTGTGGAATTCGTTTTTGCTGGCGTAAGCCGTTGCCAGCCCTAGTTGCGCATCTATATTGGTTGGGTCCTTTTGTTGTACTGCTTTATACTGGGTTATGGCTTTATCTATTTGGCCAATGCCCATCAAGGCTTTGCCTTGTAAGAGCTCAAGTTTTGTGCTTGAAGCTATATCTAAATTACTGAGCACCTTCTCTGCCGAGTGAAATTTGCCATAGCCGACATAAGCTTTGGCCAGTGTAGCTAGATAGTCTGCCGAATCCTGACCTTTGTCTGCGACTTGCTCCAGCTGGCTTGCTGCTTGCTGATTTAATCCCATTGTAATCAGGATGTTCGCCAGCGCTATATGGGCATTGATATCGTCCGGAGTTTTCTGAATGGCATTTTTCGCTTCAATCATCGCAGCGCGATACTGCCCTTGTTGGGTGTAAGCGGATGCTTGCTTCAAATGTTGCTGGGTTTGCTGCTGTAAGTCTCCGGTATTATCTCCGCAGGCAGTGAGTGCGATGGTACAAACAATCGCTAACTGGGTTTTTCTGAAAATAGAGGAGAATTTCATATATGCTTTTATTCCATTGGCCGATGACATGTTGTCTCCTTTGAGAGAAATAATTATTCGATGCAGGTTTTTACGCTAAACGACAAGTTATTAGAGGCAGTTTACCAATACCTAACGCAAAAAAGCCACGCTATGCGTGGCTTTATGTCTTACGAGTGTGTTTGTATTTTATTTATACGCCGACGCTGTAAGTCAGTGGTGCGGAGAAGTCACTGTAAATACCGTCGGCATCTATGGTGGCAATCATGAATTCGTAGGTGCCAGCGGGTAGGTTGTCTACTAGGTATTGGTTTGCAGTACTTTCATTGACTAATATACTGGTGTACGTATCAGCATCTGCACTTTTATATTTTATTTCAAACCCGCCAATTTCATAAATCTCCAAAGCGGCACCATTTTCGCGTGCATCTGGAGAAGACCAGCTCAGTAGTGCTGAATAGGTAGTGTTGTTATTAACTGTTTCAGCAACTGCTGGTGTTGTCTCGTCAGGAGTACTTTCTTCAACAACTGGAGTTTGTTCAGTGATGACTTCCTCTTGCTGAGCCACCACTTCTTCTTCAACAACTGGAGTTTGTTCAGTGATAACTTCCTCTTGTTGTGCAACCGCTTCGTCTACAACCACCGGCGTTTCTTCAGTAACAGTCTCATCTGTTGCTACCGACTCACTATCGGGTGTTGTGTTAATCACTGGTGATCCACCCAGGCTAAGTGAATTCGTTGGGCTTTCTACTGTGGTGTCTACTCCATTTTCAGTTGGCGTGCTAGAAAGTGGTGAGGCGTCTACCGAATCAAAAATGCCGTCGTTGTCGTCATCGCTATCTTCGTCATTGGTAAGGCCATCATTGTCTGAGTCTAGGTTTGAAGCTGTTACAACGTATGCTTCAAAATGCTTAAGTGCCTGAGTTTCGCTAACCAAGGCCGATGCAGTTACACCCTCATTGGCCAGAATGTCGGTTACTGCAGGCAGTTCGCTAAATTCAGTTGTGGGTAGTCCAAAGTCTTCGATTCGCAAATCTGCAGCTTCGACGGCTCGTATGGCTGCGTCAGTTAATGTAATGGACTGATCAATAATTCCGTCATCATCCAGTGATTGAAAAAAACGCAACGCATTGATAACGCTAGGATTATTTAAGTCTGAGGTAGAAAATAATTCTAGTGGTGTAACTATTTTCGAGCCTGGAACGCTTGGGAAAGTCAAGTCGCCGATATAAAAGGTCACGGAGTCACCTGCAACGTAAGTGAACTCGCCTTTAGCGTTAGTTTTGCCGGTCTGTCCAGAAGTTGTGCGGTAGCTGATATTGGCTATAGGACTGTCGGTCAACGTACCGATCAATTTCTGAGTGACTTGAACAGTAGGTTGGGTATCAGGTTGCGATGGAGTTGTATCGGCCACTGTTGAAGATGTTGAGCTTTGGTTATTTGAAGAGGTGCTATCGTTACTAGAGCCGCCGCCACCGCCACAGGCTACAAGCATTGCAGACAAAGCGATAATGGAAATGGATGTTTTTAGGTTGCTCACTTTCATAACTCCGACCTCTCTGGCCAATACCGTTACGCTGGAATGGACTGTTGAGGCTATTCTCTCTAACTCACTAAGAGCTTACTGTGATTGACTTGGCACTTTAGTATTAAGAGAGCTGGGAGTGGTAGAAGAATAGAAAAATATGACATGAATCAACTTAAATTTGAGGTAGGAGTGTAGTTATCAGGTACTTAAAAATTATGACGGCAAATGGCGGTGTTAAACCCCCATTTGCATGCCGTATTTCTTCATCAGGTCATAGAGTGTGGGCCTAGTGACGCCAAGTAGTTTGGCGGCGGCGGAAACATTGTTATCGGCAAGCGAGAGGGCTTGCAGGATGGCACCTTTTTCGGCTTCCTGTCTTACATCGCGCAATGAGGTGACGAGTTGCCCGGTCACAGGTAACCCCAAGTCTTCAATAGTGACATGTTTTTCATCACTCATGATGACCCCGCGTTTGATTTTATTTTCCATTTCCCGGATGTTGCCGGGCCAGGGATAGCTCTCAATTGCCGTAACGGCATCGGGGGCGAAGCCGGATATATTTTGGCCTTGTACTTGCGCGAAATGTTTCAGAAAGTGTCGTGCCAGCAGGATTTTGTCGCCAACTCTATCGCGCAGTGGCGGGATGTGAATAACCATTTCACAGATTCGGTAGTACAAATCTTCGCGGAAGGTGCCTTCGGCAACCATGGCCTCGAGATCTTTGTTGGTGGCACAGATAACGCGAACATCGACGGGTATTTCCTGGCGTCCGCCAACCCGTTCGACCACACGTTCCTGTAGGAAACGTAATAATTTTGCCTGCAGATTCAATGGCATATCGCCAATTTCATCAAGAAAAAGGGTGCCGTTTTGGGCAGTTTCGATTTTGCCTTCGGTGCGTTTAGCGGCACCGGTAAACGCACCTTTTTCATACCCAAACAACTCACTCTCCATGAGGTTTTCGGGTACAGCCGCGCAGTTAATGGCAACAAAGCGGTGTTTTTTGCGCGGACTTAAATTGTGGATAGCTTTAGTGAGCACTTCTTTACCTGTGCCACTTTCGCCTAACAAGGTGCAGGTGATGTCTGAAGGCGCCAGTTTTTCGATAGTCCGGCAGATTTTAAGCATCCTTGGATCTGATGCAATCACGCCTTCTAGCGGCGAATGGATACCTTCTTGCAGCTGCCGGTTTTCTTCTTCCAGTTCGTACATATGAAATGCACGTTGGACTATCAGGTCGAGAATGTCGGTGTTTACCGGCTTCTCATAAAAGTCGTAGGCGCCCATCGATACGGCTTTAAGGGCATTTTCTCTATCGGCTTTACCTGTCATCACGATAATTTTGCTGGCTGGCGCAAGCTTAGAGATTTCGCCAATACAGAGAAAACCTTCTTCAACGCCGTCCTCGTCTGGTGGTAAACCCAAGTCCTGGATAATCACTGCTGGATTGACTTGCTTAACCAGATTAACAGCGCTTTCGCGATCGCCGGCAATAATGGTCTTATATTGGTCAAAGTGCCAACGCAATTGGCTTTGTAAACCCTGATCGTCTTCAATAATTAGCAGGGTTTGAGGTGTTTTCGCATCGCTCATAATGAGTGTTCATATTTGTTAATAGGCTGATGAATAATGCCGAGAGTCAGCTTAACGCTTGTAGCGGCAGCTTTAGGGTAAAGGTGGTACCTTTACCCAGAGTACTACTGACTGTCAACGAACCACCCAGACTTTGTATGTATTCTCTCGACTGGTACACACCAATACCCATACCTTTGCCAGACTTGGTGGTTTCAAACGGTTTAAACAGGGCGTTTTGAATAAAGTTGGAGTCCATCCCAATGCCATTATCGATAATATCAATCACTGCTTGCTTGCCGATTTTATTAAGAGAGATTTTAACCCAGCCGTTTTTCGTCGTAGCTTCTTGCGCATTCTTAATCAAATGGGTGATGGCCATACCGAGACGATCCCGATCAGCTTTGACATAGTAATCACCATCCGGTATCGACAGTTCCGGTGTTGGCTGATGTTGGCTGCAATGGTCAATGGCTTTTATTAACAGCTCGTGCATTGAGAGAGATTTAACCAGTTCTGCTTCGCGGCGGTTCAGTTTTGCTAGCAAGTTGGTCATGCGTGATACAGAGTTACTGATGGTTTGAATAGTATCTTCGAAGAATTCCGGGTTGCCTTTGTGTTTGTCAGCATTTTTAACAACTAAAGCTTGCTGGGCGATCAGGTTGTTAAGGTCATGAATGATAAAGGCAACCAGTTTGTTATAAGCATCAAACTGGCGGCTTTCTGCCAACATTTCTGCCTGCTCGTGACGTTTAAGATAATCAGCGAGTTGTCGCCCCACGGCTTTTAGCAAGTCGAGGTCTTCCCATGTGAGTGCGGTATCGACAGTGGGTCGTGTGAGCATCATGAAGCCAACCAGCTCGTTAGCAGTGACTAGTGGCAGTATGAGCCATAAGTCTGGGATGCTTTTTGTCCATTCGGGAAGCCGGTCATTGTAACGGCTAAGCTCATTGTCGCCGATACTGTTCGGTGAAAATACCCATTCTGCCTCGCGCAGTACCTCACAGAATGGGCTGGCTTCTGGTTCTTTGGGCAGTTCATAGTTTAGAGGTAGCTCGATCTGATATTCCGGGTAGTAAAACTCGTCCTTTTTGATCCAGATAGCGCCGCCGGGACAGTTA
This sequence comes from Cellvibrionaceae bacterium, assembly GCA_050290265.1. Taxonomy (GTDB): domain Bacteria; phylum Pseudomonadota; class Gammaproteobacteria; order Pseudomonadales; family Cellvibrionaceae; genus JBNKFV01. Next base: position 13,861 of record JBNKHI010000046.1, on the reverse strand, counting down.
AAGATCGATGCTACGGCGTAAAAAGCGCGCTGGCGCGAGTTCTTTGTGTCACTTGGTTCCGACAGATAATTTATCAGACGTAACCATTCGGTTCGGTAGTCGTATTTGTGGCTGAACAAGTGCTTGTTAACTAATACGGTAAGTCGTGAGCGCACTGTGCTGGACACAAATACTATCGCGATGGCCATAACTGCACAGAACATGATGAACGTGTATAGAACGGTGCTCCAATTACCACCATAGTTTTTCACGAAGTAACCACCAGCTGAAATGATGGTAATAAACAGCCCAGTGACAATCAGTGAAGTACTGTAGAGTGCAATTGGTCTTGATAAGGCGAGGCCAGCAGGGTGCTCTCGATGCTCTGAAAATAGCACTGCGCCCATTGCCATCAAAAAAGAGGTTGCCATGGCGATGGCTGCACGCGCTTGAAAAAGTTGATTGCCGGTTTCACTGAATAGCAGGTCGTGAGAGTGCAGGTAGACATCATAGATAAATACGGCGGCCAAATTGAGGCAAAGCAACTTAATTTGCCGGTCGACAAACGTATTTTTATAGAGCTGTTCAACACTGAAAATTGCAATAACAGACAGAATCAAATTGAGCCATGGGCTAAGTGGTTTAAGGTATCCCGGCAGTGTTAAGCAAAGTACAAGGGAGCCGATTGCCAGTATCCAACTGAACAGGTGCAGTAACCGTTGGCCAAGAGGTGCTATCGCGTGCGCAGAATGAACCAATGCCTGACTAAGGCCGAAAATCCAAGCGGCATAGTGGAATGCTTCCAATACAACCAGCCATGTGCCTTGAAAGGTTGCATCGGAATGTGAATATAGGACTCCGCCCAGCCAGGCGGTGTTGGACAATGCCGCGATAGCGAGCCCCATTACAAGCAGGCGCTTGCTCCACAGGAAGATAAAGACTGCGCTGAGGAGTGCAGACAAAATGCAAGCACTCAGTGATGCTGCAAATGTGATACTGGTATATTCCATAGTGCTCAAATGATCCTGAGGCGTTGTCGTTTTTCAGAATTGCCTGGTCGCGGGGCGCGCAAAACCACTATCTTTGGCTGCAGGAGTCTGACATGAGGATTTTTTATTTACAACGCCAATGCGCTAGTGCTATGAATTTAAAGGAGAAACAATGGTCCGGCAGGTGAAGTCCCAGAGCATATCGAGCGTTGCGTATAAATGTTTCTGAATGCCGTAGCGATAGGTGATATATGGGCTATAGTAGTTATAAGGCCGGTGCCTCATCGCTTTCGTCTTGGGCCGTTGGCTCTGGAGTACATGCAGTGCGGGTGGTGGTGATCACCAGACTCCCGCGCGCCATGCCTGTACGGTCGGGGTCTTCGGATGTAAGCAGTCGGTGAGGCACCAGGCCATACAGTTTTCTTGCGCAAGATCAATAAACGCTAACTGACACCGTAATTAGTTTGGCGCAACATTTCCGCCAACTACTAAATGTGTCTATAATGCGCCCTCTATTGAATAGCTACTGTTATCCTGGTTGATAACAGACATTTTAAGCAAGAGGACTTCACCGTGAGTTGGACAATCAAGCCTGTTAGCTTTTTCGCTGCCGCGGGATTGCTGGCGATATCAGTTTCTGCCGTTAATGCGTCGTCAGTGGACGATGCCATCGCTGAGCGAATTAAACCCGTAGCCAGTTTATGCATGTCTGGCGATGATTGCGCTGCAGCGCCTGTTGCCGCTGGCCCAGCTGAGCCGCGTACGGGTCAGCAAGTCTACGATACAAAATGTTTTACCTGTCATGCTGCAGGCGTTTCCGGTGCACCTAAATTTGGTAATGCAGGTGATTGGGGGCCTCGGGCAGCACAAGGTTTGGATACCTTATTTACCCATGCCTGGAACGGTTTTAATGTGATGCCTGCCAAGGGACTGTGTATGGATTGCAGTGAAGACGAAATTAAAGCTGCTATTAGCTATATGGTAGACCACAGTAAGTAATTATAAACTTGCTATTAAAAAGGCCGCTGTTGCGGCCTTTTTTTGTGCCAGAAGATTGAACGTAACTTTTTAAGCTATGACGCTATATTTAGTCATCAAACATCTGCATCAAACTGTTGATTGCGGCGCGGCCTTTTACCTGGTTGACGAATGGGTCGGTATTTCCTAACCCCTCTGCTTCAATGTCTTCTTCGGGTAGCTCGTCAAGGAAGCGGCTGGGTTGTGTGTCGAGAATCTCACCGTACTGTTTGCGCTTGCTCGCCAGCGTCATGGTCAAGCAGCGCTGTGCACGGGTAATGCCCACATAAGCCAGTCGTCGTTCTTCTTCTATATTGTCATCTTCAATGCTGTTGCGGTGCGGCAGTAGTTCTTCTTCCATACCAATGAGGTAAACATGAGGGAACTCCAGACCTTTAGAGGCATGCAGGGTCATTAACTGCACGCAGTCGCCCAGGTCTTCCTCTTCCTGGCGTTCCAGTAAGTCCATTAATACCAGCTTGCGAATGGCATCGGCTAGTTCCAGTGGCTCGCGGGTAGGATCCTCTGGCACCATCATTTTGCACAGGGAATCCACCAAATAATAAACGTTCTCCAGACGTCGCTCGGCTACTTTGCCGCTGCTGGCATTTTGGTGCAGCCAGCTTTCGTAATCGATATCAGCAATCATCTCGCGCAGTGCGGCGGCGGGGTTTTCGCCTTCACAGTGCCTTCTTGTTTGTTCCACCCAGTGGCAGAAGCGTTGCAATCGCTCCAGGTTTTTGCCCGGAATATGGCTCTGCAAACCCAGTTCTGAACAGGCGCTAAGGAGGCTGATTTCCCGCTCGCTGGCGTAGTGGCCCAGTGTTTCCAGTGTGCTGGTACCAATTTGTCGTCTGGGGGTGTTCACAATCCGCAGAAACGCATTGTCGTCATCGGCATTTAGCAACAGGCGCAGGTAAGCCATGATGTCTTTGATTTCAGTACGCCCGAAAAACGATTGGCCGCCACTGATCTGGTAGGGGATTTGTTGTTGCTGCAGTTTTAATTCCATCAACCTGGCTTGATGATTTCCGCGGTAGAGTACCGCGAAGTCGCGATAGTGAATGCCCCGCTGCAGGCGCTGACTGATAATTTCAGCAGCTACTCGCTCGGCTTCTGCCTCTTCGTTACTGCAATGGATAACCCGAATGGGTTCGCCAACGGCTTTGTCGCTCCACAGGGCTTTGTCGAATTCGTGGGGATTGTGAGCGATCAGGTGATTGGCCACTTTCAAAATACGCTGGGTGGAACGGTAATTTTGCTCGAGCTTAATAACTTCCAAACTGGGAAAGTCTGTTTTTAACAGACTCAGGTTTTCTGGTCGCGCGCCGCGCCAAGCATAGATGGATTGGTCATCATCACCCACCACCGTGAGTGATCCGCGATCACCCACCAGCATCTTGACCAGTAAATACTGGCTTGAATTCGTGTCTTGATATTCGTCGACAAGCAGATAGCGAATTTTACGTTGCCAGCGCGCTAGGATGTCAGGTTGGGAAATAAAGAGCTGCGCCGGAGTCAGGATCAGATCGTCAAAATCCACGGCATTGTATGCTTTAAGGGCCTGATTGTAGCGCCCGTATGTGAGTGCAATGACTTCTTCACCGCGACTGGCGGCCAGGCTCAGTGCTTTCTCAGGTGTGATCAGGTCATTTTTCCAGTTGGATATTGTGTACTGCACATCATCCAGCCGGTCGGTATCTATATCACCTTCTTTCAGCATTAACTCTTTTAATAGAGAGCGGGCATCTTCGGCATCAAAAATAGAAAAGCCGGGCTTAAACCCTAGGGTTTTGTATTCTTGGCGAATAATGTTCAGGCCTAGGTTATGGAAGGTGGAAACAGTCAGTCCTTTGGATCCTTTACCTTTAAGCAGTTTACCAACCCGCTCTTTCATTTCCCGCGCGGCTTTGTTTGTGAAGGTCAGCGCGGCGATGTGTCGCGCTGACAATCCGCATTCTTCAATTAAATAGGTAATCTTACGGGTAATTACGCTGGTTTTGCCGCTGCCGGCACCTGCGAGCACAAGGCAGGGGCCATCGACGTAGTTAACGGCTTGGCGTTGGCGAGGGTTTAACTGAGTCACAATACGGCTGACCGGATGAAAATACGGAAATAATCGGGCCAGTGAGCAAAGGCAAACTGGCGAAGAGGCGTAATTGTAGCAGTCGTAAATGGTGGCGGATATGGGTTTAAGCAGAGCAATTAGACACGTATAAGGGAAGTTGTGGCCCCGAGCCCTATTGCCGGTAACTGATTGCTTCCAATAAATGAGGTTCCTCAATGGCATCGCTATCTGCCAAGTCTGCGATAGTGCGCGCAACTCTGAGAATACGATGATAAGCCCGCGCCGACATACGCAGGCGATTAATGGCATCCGTTAAAAAGCAGGTGAGGGAATCATCGATCGGGCTTGCGTCCAGTTCTGCCACGGTGAGCTCGACATTGGTTTTACCCTGGCGTTGTTGTTGGCGATAGCGCGCTTTCATGACACGCGCTCGCACCTGCTGGCTGGATTCTCCCGGTTTGGCATTGTGCAGTTCCAGAGCATTGAGATTGGACACGCTAATGTGCAGATCTAATCGATCGAGGAGTGGGCCGGAAATGCGATTGCGGTAGCGATGTACCTGATCCGGCGTGCAACGACAGCGTGCCTCGCCAAAATAGCCGCAAGGGCAGGGATTCATGGCGGCAATAAACTGAAAGCGAGCCGGGAATCGTACTTGAAAACTGGCGCGGGAAATGTGGATATCGCCGGACTCCAGCGGTTGGCGTAACACTTCCAGTACTGTTCGTGGAAATTCTGGCAGTTCGTCAAGAAATAAAACGCCCTGATGGGCCAGGGATATTTCGCCAGGTTTCGGATGAGCGCCACCGCCAACCAATGCCACGGCAGAAGCTGTGTGGTGCGGTGCCCGAAAGGGCGGCTGACACCAGGGGCCGGTGGGTTGTCCAGCAACGGAGTAAATCGCCGCGCTGGTCAGTGCTTCGGTCTTGCTAAGTGCGGGTAGTATTGAGGGTAGTCGGCTGGCCAGCATGGTTTTGCCAGCGCCCGGCGGCCCACACATTATTAGGTTATGGCGTCCGGCGGCGGCTATTTCGAGCGCCCGACGTGCCAGCAGCTGGCCTTTGACATCGGCCAAATCTTGGGTGATTGCCGTTGGCGCGGGCGGAGTTGAGTGAAATTCTGGTAATGGTTGCTGGCTACTCAAATGATTGCAAAGGGCCAGCAAATCGGGTGCGGCAAGTAAGGTCAGATCTTCGCAAAGACTGGCCTCATTAGCATTATCCAAAGGCAATGCCAGTATCTTTTTTGCGGTAAAACAGGCTAGAGCCGCGGGTAATATGCCAGTGATGGGTCGTAGCTGGCCTGAAAGTGCTAATTCCCCGATAAACTCTTTATCAGAGAGCGCCTCTTGCGGGACTTGACCAGAGGCCGCGAGAATACCGAGTGCAATGGGGAGATCGAAGCGTCCGCCTTCTTTAGGTAGGTCAGCTGGCGCAAGACTAATAGTGATGCGGCGGGCGGGAAAATCAAAGTTGCTATTCATTAAAGCACTTCGAACCCGATCCTTACTTTCTTTCACCGCGGCTTCGGGCAGCCCAACAATACTCAGGCCTGGCAGGCCGTTAGAGAGGTGAACCTCAACGCTTACCAGAGGGGCATCGATACCAAATTTTGCACGAGTGTGAACTACAGCGAGAGACATAAAGCATCCTTGTTAGCGATCAATTGAATCCATTCATTAAGTGAGTTGAGAGAAAATCTGGCAAACCGTTGGGTGACGGGTTGCCTGTATTTATACCATCTAAGGTTCGGGTTTATTCTCCGCGACCTTTGTTATGCCCTGTTCTAGCGCAACAAGCTGCTGGTTAAGGGTTTCTACTTTTTCCCGCGTACGCAGTAAAACAGCCGTTTGGGCATCAAATTCTTCTCGTGTTACGAGGTTCATAGAGCGTAACGCGCTTTCAAGAAGCTCTTTGATAGCATCTTGGTTCCCTGCCTCGCCTGCGTTTGCAGCGAGTCGTTGTATATCTCCAGCGATCTGCTGGGCAATTTTTCCAAGCATGGTAATAACTCGTTAATGCATTAAGGCTGTGAGTTTAGCGCAAAGACGCCATTCATGTCTTCGTAAGGCGGTGGGTGATAGGGGTGCACCAAGATGACTCTTTTTTGAGTGCGGGAGTTATTTTTGTGCATTTTTTTGGTGCGATCAGCTGTTATTGGTGCGCTCTGCTATCGTGCTTAGTCGCAAAAATCCTTTGGATCACGAGGTTTTTAGGGCTTTTTTAAAAGTTGGCCTGCTATGTGCAAAAGCCAATCCTGCGCTCAGTAATGATGAGGCTAGCATAAAGCATTGCATTACTTCCGCGCCAAGTACTGCGAAGTACTTCGATAAATGCAGAAAAATATTAAATCGAAATTAAGAGAGCAAGTTCCTGTTGGAGGAAACAACCATGAAAAAATTAACTCAACTCGCTGCTGCGATTGCTTTATCAACTGCTGGTGTAGCTGCGCAAGCTGAAGTGTCTGCAAATATTGGTTACGCATCAGAGTACTACTACCGCGGTATTCTACAGAAAGAATCTTCTGCCAGTGCGGGTATTGATTATGAAGAGAGCGGCTTTTATGCCGGCGCTTGGACTGCAGATGTAGGTGATGGCTTGGAAGTTGATGGCTATTTTGGTTATGGCATTGAAACTGACTCAGGTTTTACTGCGAGTGTCGGTTTTACCGGTTACTACTACACCGGTGAGTTTGATGATACTTATCAGGAAATCAACCTGGGCTTTGGTTATTCAATTGTAAGCGTAGGTTACTCGCAGGGTACTTACGACAATTTCGGTGCAGGTGATCTGGACTATTCATTTTCAGAGATCACTATCGAAAAAGATGGCTTCTACGGCAAGTACGCATCATTCGGTAAAGATTTCGATGGCGATTACTTCGAGTTTGGTTATGGCACTACCGTTAGCGAAATTGACCTTGGTATAGCCTTTATCTTTAGTAGCGATGAGTTGTCTGATCAAGAAGACAGTAACGGCAATCCTACTGAAAGCGAAGCCATTGTCTTCTCAATCGGTAAGTCTTTCGACCTTTAAATTTTACCCGTGGGCGTCGGGGAATTTCCCCGGCACCTTTCCTTACTTTTATCGTCCAGGAGTTAAATGATGAAACTCGTTACGGCAATAATTAAACCCTTCAAGCTGGACGCTGTACGTGAGTCTCTATCTGAGATTGGTGTGCAGGGTATTACAGTCACTGAAGTAAAAGGTTTTGGTCGCCAGAAAGGGCACACCGAGTTGTATCGTGGTGCTGAGTACGTGGTGGATTTTCTGCCAAAGACCAAATTGGAAGTCGCTGTCGCCGATGATCAGGTGGACAGTGTTGTAGAGGCTGTTAGTAAAGCAGCACACAGCGGCAAAATTGGCGATGGCAAGATTTTTGTTTCGTCGTTAGAGCAAGTCATCCGTATTCGTACGGGCGAAACTGGCGAAGACGCCCTGTAAGAATCACTTTAATAACTCCGGAGATCTGCTATGGAAAATCAAATTTTCGAATTGCAGTACGCTATGGACACGTTTTATTTCCTCGTGTGTGGCGCACTTGTAATGTGGATGGCTGCTGGTTTTGCCATGCTCGAATCAGGTTTGGTTCGTGCTAAAAATACCACTGAAATCTTAACCAAAAACATTGCCCTGTTTGCAATTAGTTGCACTATGTATCTGATTTGTGGATACGAATTTATGTACGGTGGCGGTTACTTCTTGTCGGGTGTAGAAACTGTTGCAACCTTAGATGTGCAAGCGGCCTTAGCTGCTTCCGCTGAAGAAGGTTTTGACGGTGGTTCTGTTTATTCAGGCGCTTCTGACTTCTTCTTTCAGGTTGTGTTCGTTGCGACTGCAATGTCCATTGTTTCCGGTGCTGTTGCTGAGCGCATGAAACTGTGGGCGTTCCTGGCCTTCGCGGTAGTCATGACGGGTGTTATCTACCCAATGGAAGGTGGCTGGACGTGGGGTGGAAACTCTGTGTTTGGTATGTTCGAATTGAACTACAGCGACTACGCAGGTTCCGGTATCGTTCACATGGCAGGTGCTGCAGCGGCGCTGGCAGGTGTATTAGTACTGGGCGCTCGTAAGGGTAAATATGGTAAGAATGGCGAGGTCAATGCGATTCCTGGTGCAAACCTGCCATTGGCAACCCTGGGTACCTTTATTCTGTGGATGGGTTGGTTCGGTTTCAATGGTGGCTCCACCTTGAAATTGGGCGGCATTGCAGTATCAAACGAAGTTGCCAACGTGTTCTTAAACACTAACGCTGCGGCTTCCGGTGGTTTGATTGCGGCACTGATTGTGGCACGCATTCTGTTTGGTAAAGCGGATTTGACCATGGCTCTTAACGGTGCGTTGGCGGGTTTGGTTGCCATCACTGCTGAGCCTGCAGACCCTACGCCTCTGGCGGCAACGCTAATTGGTGCTGTAGGTGGTGTACTGGTTGTATTCAGCATCCTTGCGTTGGACAAGTTGAAGTTAGATGACCCTGTTGGTGCTATATCTGTACATGGTGTTGTCGGGCTTTGGGGTATCTTTGCGGTACTTCTGACTGACGCTGATGCGACTTTCATGGGTCAGTTAGTGGGTGCTTTGACAATCTTTGTTTGGGTATTCGTGACCAGTATGATTGTTTGGGTAATTCTGAAAGCCATTATGGGAATCCGGGTCTCTGAAGAAGAAGAGTTCGAAGGTGTGGATCTTTCCGAGTGTGGTATGGAAGCCTACCCAGAGTTTACAGTCGGTAAATAAGCCGCTACTTGTAGACGACGTAGTATCTAAAAGCCCGTCCCTGCGACGGGCTTTTTATATCCTGGCGGTGACAATTGAGTGCTTTAAACGGGCGCGGATTTTGGTTATTGCTTAGGCTCTTTGGATTCACGGACTTCGTTTGTGTTTGTGTGCGAGAGAGCTGTTTTAGTAGCTTGTGCTACGCGGCTGGAAAAGCAGGTAGATGTCAGGCAAACTTGACGCACATATCGCGTATATACGGTAGCTGGCCGGTGTACGACAATAACAGTCAGCTTGAAAATACTTAAGGATCTCGTGATGAAATTAATTACCGCTGTTATTAAGCCATTTAAACTCGATGACGTTCGTTCGGCGCTATCAGAAATTGGTATTCAAGGCATGACAGTTACCGAAGTCAAAGGCTTTGGTCGCCAAATGGGTCACACTGAGCTTTATCGCGGTGCTGAATATGTTGTGGACTTTCTACCTAAAGTGAAACTGGAGCTTGCCGTAGATGATAGCTCTGTGGATATGGCGATTGACACAATCTCCAAGGCCGCTCACACAGGCAAGATTGGCGATGGCAAAATTTTTGTCACGGATCTGGAAGGTGTAGTGCGTATACGCACCGGTGAAACAGGTGCAGACGCTGTCTAGCGTTCACTGGATTCAACAATACTGAGTTTCTTAATGGGCGCGAAAGCGCCCATTTTTGTTGTTGCTCCAGTAGTGAAGTACGGAGTTAATTAGCGAGTGAATTGAGCAATTGTGCCGATTTGAAGCGGATTAATTACTAACCCACATTGTTTTTATTTACCTCATGCCTAAAAAGACTAAAAAATCCCCTAAAAACGTATTGGCGAAAACCTGGAGTTTGGCTATATATATTGCGCAAAGCAGTCGTTTTTAACGGGTATAGCGGCTGTTAATTATTACACGTCAAATAATAAGTAAGTGGGTGATTTATGGCACAAGCAAAGAATGAAAGTGTGTCTGATGACGACTTTATCGACGCTGATGATAGTTCGGACGATGTTGAGATAGAGGCTTCTGGTGATACAGATACCGTTATTTCGGATGAGGCTTATAGTTTGGCCGCTAAAAATAAAACTCGTGAAGAACTCGCGCGGCAGATAGAAGAGTTTTTGGCGCGGGGTGGTCAAATCAATACCGTTAATCCGAATGTGACATCGGACCCTCCGCGAAAGCCCTCAAGCGCCTATGGTAGTCATCCCATTTAGAGGCAATCCAGTAGTAGTCAACTTGTCAAAACCGGTGGGCTTTAGTCAGGGTATTGCCAGGTGCGGCTAGCGGGGCTGACCATAGGCCAGCCCTTGTCGGCTGTTTGTTTGCTACTTGGGCATCTTAAGGTGTCTGTTTTTGCAGATATTTCGGCAGCAGACGGTTGAGTATTTCGCCAATGTAACTTAGAAACAACGTGCCCATACTGGATTTGTAATAGTTTGGGTCACGGTTGCCAATGGCCAAAAGGCCGAAGTGTTGACCGTGAATGAGTGGCGTCGCGGCCGCTGAACCAATACTGCCGGCGTCTTTTCCGAACAGAAAGTCGAGTTCTGCTTTGGGTAGATGGCCGCAGATCGCGCGCGTGGTTTTTGCGAGAGAGGGCAGGCGCGTTCGCGCATCATTAAAAGACATAATTTTTGCGCTGCCTGCTTGTAGTTTTTCCGGGTTGTTATAAATAATCAGGCGCGTGTAATGAATTTTAAATTCATTGTCGAAGCTGTACATCAGTGCATCTACAAGATCGCCCAGATCTTGTGCTTCCAGCAGGGCCAGTGTCAGGCGCTTGGTCTTCTCGAACAGCTTGTCGTTATCTCGGGCGTTATCAAGCAGATTGCTTAATCGATGGCGCATTTCCATGTTTCGTTCGCGCAACACAGAAACCTGTCGTTCCACTAAAGAGATTGCAGAACCGGATTCGTGAGGGAGTTGCAATTCTGTCAACAGATTCGGGTGCTTAACAAAGAAATCTGGGCTGTCACGCAGAAAACTGGCGACGTCAGCATCGCTGATGGGGGTGTCAGTAGAAGATTCGCTCATATAATAACTTGTCCGTGAAATACTGTTACGGCTGGGCCAGTCATCATAACCGGGTCGTGTTCGCCCGCCCAAATGATATTAAGACTGCCTCCCGGCAGGTTGACGGTCACTTCAGAGTCTAACAGGCCGCGTAGCCTGCCTGCCACTACAGCTGCGCAGGCACCGGTGCCGCAGGCTAGTGTCTCGCCGCTGCCGCGTTCGTATACGCGCAGATTGATTTCGCTGCGCGAGATTATTTGCATAAAGCCGGCATTCACGCGCGCGGGAAAGCGCTCGTGATTTTCAATGGCCGGGCCCAGTTGATCCACTGCAGCGGTAACTGTGTTATCAACCACCATCACTGCATGGGGATTGCCCATTGATACTGCACTGATGTCGTAGGTATTGCCGTCAACGAGTAGTGGATAAGTCGGCGCCTGTTGCTCCGCGTTAAAAGGAATCTCGGCGGGAATCAGTTGTGGGGCACCCATATCCACGGTGACATTATCCCGGTCAACCATTCTTAACAGGAGATTGCCGCCACTGGTTTCAACCGCTATCTCAGATTTGCCTGTGAGCCTGCGGTCGCGTACAAATTTGGCAAAACAACGTGCACCGTTACCACAGTTCTCTACTTCAGAGCCATCTGCGTTAAAAATTCGATAGCGAAAGTCCATGTCGGGGTTTTCAGGTATTTCGACTAGTAATATCTGATCACAACCAATACCAAAACGGCGGTCAGCGATGGCCTTTAGTTTGTCGGTGGACAGCTTGACCCGTTGGCTGATTCCGTCAATAACAACGAAATCATTGCCCAGTCCCTGCATTTTGGTAAACCGAAGTCGCATAGTGTATCTGCCAATCTAGCCGCGAAATAAATGGTCGCTCTATGGGTTGTGGATTCACTGCTTGTTATTTAGCAGCGGTATTTTTGTATTGCTGTCTTGTTAGTGCTACGCAGCATTATTATGCTGGTAACAGGCTTTCACCGCGAACCAAGTCTTCCAGGGTTTCACGACGGCGCACCAAGTGTACTTTATCACCATCAACCATAACCTCGGCTGCTCGGCCGCGACTATTATAGTTAGAACTCATAGTAAAGCCGTAGGCACCACTGCTCATCATAGCCAGAATATCTCCCTGAGCCAGCTCCAGTGCGCGATCCTTACCCAGGAAATCACCCGTTTCGCAGACTGGTCCTACCAGATCCCATTGCGTAGATGCTGGTTGGGTTGCCTCTGTCAGCGGTAAAATGTTCTGCCAAGCCTGATAGAGCGCAGGTCGAATATTGTCATTCATTGCTGCGTCGATAATGGCAAAATTCTTGTGTGGTGTTGGCTTTAGGTATTCAACTTTGGTTAGCAGCACGCCCGCATTGGCCGCGATAGACCTGCCTGGCTCGAACATCAGCGCCAATGGGCGATCGCCGAGCTTCGCTTTGATTGCGCCAATATAGTCCGCGACCGGTGGTGGCGTTTCATTTGCGTAAGTGACACCCAGGCCACCACCTAAATCCAAATGCTCAATCGTAATGCCTTCTGCTGCGAGTGCATCGACCAGCTGTAATACACGGTCCAGCGCATCTAAAAACGGTGCCAGCTCGGTTAGTTGCGAGCCGATATGGCAATCGACACCAATGACTTTGAGGCTGGCTAACGCACTAGCTTTTTTATAAGTAGCCACAGCCTGATTGATGTCAATGCCAAATTTGTTTTCTTTCAGGCCAGTGGATATGTAAGGGTGCGTCTTTGCATCAACGTCTGGATTCACACGCAGTGAAATAGGCGCAACGGTACCTTGCTGCTGGGCAACACTGGCGACTACGTCTAGCTCCGCTTCGGATTCCACATTAAAACAATGTACACCTACCTCTAGTGCGCGGCGTATTTCTGCGGGTGTTTTACCCACGCCAGAAAACACGATTTTGCTGGGTTTTCCCCCTGCAAGTAATACGCGTTCGAGCTCACCTGCGGAAACGATATCAAAACCTGCTCCCAAGCCAGCCAGAAGGTTTAGCACGGCAATATTCGAGTTGGCTTTCACCGCGTAGCAAATAAGTCCAGGGTGATCGCCCAGCGCTTGTTGATACGCTTGAAAATGCTGGCTGAAAGCCGCCTTGCTGTACACATACGTTGGCGTACCAACGTCTGCTGCTATCGATTTAAGGGCCACATTTTCAGCGAAAAGCTCGCCATTTTTATAGGCAAATTCTGTCATGGAAATTTCGTCTCTGGGATTTTACTCGGGCTCAATAACGGCCGCTTACTGGGTTTTTTCTGGCGTTGCGGGTGCAGGCTGCTCCGGTTGTGGAAGGTATAACGGGCCTTTTTGCCCGCAGCCTGCCAAACCAAATGTAGCGGCGATCATGCCAAGCAATAGCGTGCGACGCAGTATGTTAACTATTTGGGTACGCATAATGAGCGTTCTGCCTCGATGGTAACAGTAGGGGGTAACAGTAAATCTGCCGATAAAAGCCGACTAGTATAGCGAGTGCTTAGGTACTCGTCAGCTGTTGTCCGCAAAGCACACCAAAGGTTTGATGGGTTGTGGCGATTTGCTTGATGTTGCTGGTATGAATTAGCGAGAGTTGGGATAATCTTGTGCCTGACGCTAGATGCGAGCAGTTGTTGAATTTTTATACGCCCCCAGGGCTAAGAGGCAGGTTGAGTATGAATGATGCGTTGTTTGATGAATTGGCTGAGTCTTTATTTACTGCCATTGAGGATGCAATTGATACTCATGAGTGGCCGCTGGATTATGAAAACTCCGGGTCTGTGTTAACTATCGATTGCGAGGATACCGATACTCAAGTGATTGTGTCACGACAGGTGGCAAAACATCAAATCTGGGTAGCAGCCAAGTCTGGTGGGTTTCATTTAGATCGCCAGGGCGAGACCTGGGTGTGTTCAACCACCGGTGAAACCTTTATGGCGTTATTGTCGAGAGTGTGTTCTGAGCAGTCTGATGAGCCAGTGATGTTTACGTTGGATTGATTCATAAAAAGAAATACATTCTCTGAACATATGATGATTTCAGAGCCCATATAAGAACGT
>JBNKHI010000045.1:0-27821 GCA_050290265.1 Cellvibrionaceae bacterium | reverse complement strand
GTACGAGAGCCTAGGGTTTAGAGTGCAATTCTTCATCAAAAATTATCAGAGAAAGGTACCAGAAGCTATTTAAAAAAGCGGCTGCATTGGACTTCGCCAATGAGCCGAACGTTATATTTCACTAAACATAGGGAAAAAAAATGAATAAAACTTTAGGAAAATGTACTTGTGGAAATTTAGAATTTGAGTGCGAGGGAGATCCAATAAATTCTGTTTTTTGTTATTGCCCCTCCTGTCAACTCCTCACAAACTCTGACAAGTGGTTTGGGCTCTGGTATCCAAAGAACAATATGAAGCTCCTAAAAGGAGAGCCTCTGGTGTTTATTCGAAAGGGAAACTCAGGTAAAAATATGGAACATATGTTTTGTGGAGATTGCGGAACTACTATTGCCGCATTCTGTGAAGTTGGTGATTTTTATAGTGTTGCGGCATCTTGCCTAAAAAATAGCAAAGAATTGCTACCCAAAATGCTTATATATACTTCTCAAGCTGTGAGTTGGGCGCAATTCCCAAGTGATATCCCAAAATTTGATATATTGCCCCCAGAAATGGGGGGTTAAGCATAACAACCTACAGAGGACGCTTTGTTTGGTAGCTCAATTGGGCCTTCACTATGCTCACCTTAGCGCACCTCCCTACCCCGCTCAGTTGGCGTTAGTAGCACAAGTCACATACCAGGAATTAAGAGTATGTCTGAATTAGAAAATAACTATAAAGATTCAAGCAGCCTGACTAAATGGGTTCGCTATATGCTTTACGTCCAGGTTCTCGTCGCTCTTGTTGCCATTTACTCAAACTTTCTTGAGTATCAATTATTCTCTAACTATCAAAATGGTGTTTATACCTCTCAGGAACAGGCAGTCGCAGAGGGTGAGGCGAGCGACAAAAGACAACAGTTCGTAGCGATTACATATTTATTGGTCTTCATTGTTTCGGGTGTTTTAATACTTCGATGGATTTATCTCGCTAATTATAATGCGCGTCAATTAGGCGCTCAAAATATGGAGTTTACGCCTGGCTGGTCTGTAGGATATTTCTTCATTCCATTTCTTAGTCTCTGGAAACCTTATCAAGCCATGAAGGAAATCTGGCAGGTCAGCCATAACCCCGATGATTGGGCATTTGAAAAAATTAGCCCTGTTGTTGGTTTGTGGTGGTTTCTATGGATTACTACTAACATCCTGGGCCAAGTTATTTCCCGCATGGCTAATGAGGCAGAAGAGCTTTCCGAGCTTATGAACTTAAACCTTATTACACAGCTTTCTGATGGTCTTGACATACCTCTAGCATTGGTGACGCTAGCCCTTATAAATTCGATTTATCAGGCCCAAGTCAGTGCTTACGAAAGTGCTAAAAAGAACAGGCAGCAGGACGTTCCTGACAATGCGGCGCTGCTGTGACAGAATACTGCGCAACTATGTTTGTGCTAAATAGCACAATGCGTGATTTCGGAACCCCCAATACAATGGCAAGGGTTTTACGTCTAAAAACTGCAATAAAATCACAAGAATAAAATATCATTGCCAACAGTATGGAGGAATAATGAAAATTACAGGTAAGTTTGACGTGACCCTTAACCCTCTGGAATTTTACGCCAAGGGAGAAAACGGTATTAACTTGGGAAGAATGTCTATCGATAAATCATTTCATGGTGAGCTTGAAGCCACAAGTAAAGGTGAAATGCTGAGTGCAATGACGTCCATCAAGGGTTCTGCCGGTTATGTCGCAATTGAGCAAGTAGTGGGTAAATTATCAGGCAAGGCAGGAAGTTTTGTGCTTCAGCATTTTGGCACTATGGATAAGGGCAAAGATCGTCTGGTTCTTGAAGTAGTACCTGACTCAGGCTCCGGTGAACTAACCGGGTTGTCAGGCACGATGTCCATAAGGATGGAAGACGGTCAACATTTTTATCAATTTGAATATAAATTGGCATAACAAAACATCTAAGCGGATAAGCCGCCGATGTGTAGTGTTATGCTTCTAAGGATTAGCCATCATAAATCATTCATTATTTAAAATCGTTATTCTTACTGGGTTGGCGTTAATTGCTTTTGCAGCAAACTCAGTCCTATGTCGATTAGCATTAGGTAATGAAGCTATAGATGCGTCAAGTTTTACGGTTATTCGACTATTTTCTGGCGCCATTGTTCTTTTTTTAATTTCCTTCACCACGCAAAAAACAACAGAAGCACCAACAAAAGGAAGTTGGGCTGCCAGCTGTATGCTATTTCTATACGCTATTACCTTTTCCTATGCATATACTTCGCTAGATACGGGAACAGGCGCGCTTATTCTCTTCGGTTCAGTTCAAATAACAATGATATCGTTATCTTTTATCTCTGGCACAAGATTACATTTTACCGAGTGGTTAGGAGTAATAACCGCTTTCGCAGGTTTTGTTTATCTGATTCTCCCTGGCGTAACTGCACCATCCATTAGCGGCTTTTTGCTTATGACTACGGCCGGAATTGCATGGGGTATTTATACTCTGAAAGGCCGTAATTCGAAGAACCCTCTTTTGGATACGGCCTATAATTTTTTCAGGTCTATCCCGCTAGTGATACTGTTAACTATCCTCTCGATTAGTCATGCGACATACTCGTCTGAGGGTATATGGTTAGCAATAGCATCCGGTGGTATCACATCAGGGATTGGTTACGTTATTTGGTATATAGCTCTTGGTGGATTGTCTTCGATACAAGCAGCCGTACTGCAATTATCCGTCCCTGTCATTGCGACTTTTGGCGGTGTTATATTTGTATCTGAAGCCATTACTTCTCGCCTTACAGTTTCAACCATTGTCGTACTTGGCGGAATTTTAATGGTGATTCTAGGCAGGAATTATTTTACGCAAAATAATCAGACGTAAAAATAAGCGTAGCAAGCGCATGTAATATTGCAGAGATAAAACACGGTTTAAGATCGCCCTCGCCGACCCGATTTCTCATTCGATTGTTCGGCTATCAAGAGTAATATATAGGGTTATGCACCGTCGTGATGATGAAATATGGGCGTTCAGGCTTTATTCGACGTTCAGACCTTGACCAGGAGATACCCGTTATGGAGGCAAGCCCGGCCTTTAGTGTTGAAGCCAGAGACATTCTGGGATTGATGCACAAGTCCATTGAACAGGGCGTGTCGGTAAAGGCGCTGCTGGCGGACCTGGGACTGCCGCTGGATCTGCTTGATGACCCCGCTACACTGGTTGATATGGAGGATTGCTGGCGCCTGATTGCGGCTAATCAGAATGCTATCCATGAAGAATCCCTGTTGCTTTCCAGTCGTCCCCTGAAGCGGGGGACGACCCGCTTGATCCTGTCCAACCTCAATCACTGCCGGGACCTCAAAGAAGGCCTGGAGTCGCTGGCAGAAACCTACAACGTGATCCACGGTGGCGATTACAACTTTGTGCGCAAGTGGGGTAACTTCCTAAGTTACATGGTGGATGACAGCGACTTTCACTACCGGGTGCAGCCCAATGTGTTTGCCATAGAATTCGCCCTGTTAAAGATTCACTGTGCAGTTTGCTGCCTGGCCGGGCGCCAGCTCAAATTGGTCAGGGTAGCCACCAAGCGCAAGCAGCTGCCAACTCACGAGCGACATTACCTGCAGTTATTCAATGGCAAGGTGCTGGTTGATCAGCCGCACTATGAACTGGTGTACTCAGGGGAACAAGCCGCGTTACCACTGCAGACCGATAAAGGCATCGACGTATCGGGAAATATCTACGCGGATTACCTATCACTATGGCGGGATCAACAGGCCATCGATGATGATCACTTTGTGCAGAAAGTCATGCAGTATATCCGGCGGGAAGCGCTCCGGGGTGTACGTAGTCAGGAGCTGGTGGCTGCCGCGATTGGCATGAGCGTGGCGACACTGCGGCGTAAACTGGAAAGCCGCGATACCAATTTTCGCCTGCTGCAGGACCGAGTCAACAACGAGATTGCCGTCAATTGTCTCTGTGAACAGATGCCGCCAGTGGAGGTAGCGGAAAAGCTCGGATACAGCGACGTGCGCAGTTTCAAACGAGCATTCAAGCGCTGGCATGGTCTGTCGCCGGCCGATTACCTTACGCGTTACCAACAGCATCAATAGCCCTCCTCGCCATCGTGGTCGCCTGTTTGGCAGTGCGAAACACCGCCCTGCTCCTTTTTTGTGAGCGAAAATGTACCCTAAAATTAGCGCCAATCGGTCATTGGGGCGGTAGTCCGGCTTCTTCTATAGTGTTGCAGTGTTGCTCGATAATAAAACGAAAATAATGCCATGCCGTTTTTTTGGCGGGCTCAAAGAGGCTAACGCTATGAAAATAAATAAAAGATCTGAAGCTGGTACTGCGTTATCGCTGGGCTTGTTGAGCCTGGCAATCCAGACAGTACAGGCTGAAACGCCCTATTCCATTGAAGAAGTGATGGTCACGGCGGAACGTCGCGAAGCCAACCTGCAGGACGTACCGCTTGCGGTCAGCTCCTTCTCCCAGGCCGACCTTCAGGCCCAGCAAGTGAACACCATTGGCGACCTACAGGCCATGGTACCCAATGTCAGTATCCACCAGGGCGATGCCAACAACGCGGTGGTCTATGTGCGAGGCATTGGGCAGATTGATTCCATTGCGTTCTTTGAACCGGGCGTGGGTATTTACCTGGACGATGTGTATCTCGGGCGTGCCCAGGGTGCTTTTCTGGATGTGGTGGATGTGGAGCGAATCGAGATTTTGCGCGGTCCACAGGGCAGTCTCTATGGCCGCAACACGGTCGGCGGAGCGATAAAATACGTTTCGGCCGCACCGACCCAGGAATTCAGTGGGAATATCTCGTCCACCGTCGGTAATTATGGCCGACTGGACGTCAAGGCCACGGTCAGCGGCGGTTTAACCGATACCCTTAGTGGACGCCTGACCCTGGCGAAAATGAGCCACGACGGCTACACCGACAACGTCTTCGACGGTGGCAAGGATGGCGACCGGGACGTGCAGTATGCCCGCGCGGTGCTCGCTTACGAGCCAAGCGACAGCTTTTCCTTGCAGTTGGCGGTGGACTACAGTGATGGGGATCCAGACCGTTCCCGAACACCGTCGAAGGAAACGCCCATCGACCTGGTGATCGTCGATCCTTACACGTTTGGTGTGTCAGTGGCGTCTTTTCCCGCGGACGAAGATCCCTTCAAGGTGAACGTAGACTTCAATCGCACCGAGCGCACCGAAACCCAAGGAATGAACCTCAACGCCAGCTGGGAGATTAATGACTCTCTCAGTTTCAAATCCATCTCCTCATACCGGGAACTGGATTACGGTACCGAATTGGACCTGGACGGCACACCGATCAATGCCTTTGGTATTTTCTATTTTAATGATCAAAAACAGTACAGCCAGGAGTTTCAGTTTTCTTATACCGGCGAGCGGCTATCGGCTGTGAGCGGGATCTACTACTACAACGAAGAAGGCAGTACCTTTGATGGTGGCGTATTCAGCAATTTCCTGATTGCTTCCGCTGGCGAAGCCGAGTTCAGCACGGATAGCTACGCCCTATTCGGACAGTTTGATTATGCCCTGTCCGATCGCCTGACCGCTATTGTGGGCTTTCGCTATACCGAGGAGGAAAAGGACTATCAGCGTCAGACAGAAGATTTTGACCTGACGGCCCTGGCTGGTATCTCCTTCGGGGCTGGCGGTGTCAGCTACGACAATCCGGCATTGTTGTCGCCGTCGAGTGGGGATTTGAGTCTGGGTGGCACTGGTGTGCCCCGCCCCCTGGCTGATCCCGACAGTGCAAGCTTTGAAAACTTCTCACCCAAGCTGGGGCTCAAATTCCAGCTCAACGAAGAAACTCAGTTTTACGCTACCGCCTCGACCGGTTTTAAGAGTGGTGGATTTAACGGCCGTCTGGCCGATGGACAGTTGGAACCCTTCGATGAAGAGACGCTGACCAGCTTTGAGTTGGGGCTCAAAACCCAGGGGCTGAACAACCGGGTGCGCGTAAACATTGCCGCCTTCTACAACGAGTACGATGACCTGCAGGTCAGCAGTTTTGAGGCCTCGGCGGACGGCAATAGTCTGTTGCCGGTATTCTCCAATGCCGGTGAAGCGGTGATGCAAGGTTTGGAACTCGAGTTGATGGCGTTGCTGAGTGAAAACCTAAGGCTCAATACCAACGTCGGCTACCTGGATGCCGAGTATAAGGAATATCTGGCCGAGGCCGATCCGCTGACCAATACCGTGATCGATGTCAGCGACGAAAGGCATATGGTGAACACGCCCGAATGGGACGCTTTTGTCGGCCTAAGCTACGACCTGGCGCTGTCCGACTGGGGCACCCTGACGTTTTCCACCGATGTGAGCTATCGAAGCAAAACCTATCTGGAAGTGAACAGCAGTGAAAATCTGGCGCAGGGTAGCTACAGTCTGTTGAATGCCTCGATGATGTTTGAGTCCTTGGACGGGGATTGGCAATTGATGCTGGGGGGCAAAAACCTGTCCGACAAGGCCTATCGCTCGCACGCTTTTGATCTGTCTGCCTTCCCGGGGGTTGAGCTGGGCTACTACAGCGCGCCAAGAACTTACAGCCTCAGTGCAACTTACCGCTTTTAGGTTCCGATCATGACCCAGGTTAATCGCTTGGCCGGTATCACCTCGTCGTTTGTCGCCACAGATCGCTTGCGCACCCACTTGCTGACCTGTGGCGACCCGGCGGGTGAACCGGTACTTTTTGTTCACGGCAACTTCTCCTCCTCTTCTTATTTTGAGGCGTTAATGCTGGCCATGCCCGAGCGCTTTTATTGTATTGCCGTCGATTTACGCGGTTACGGGCTGACCGAGAACAAGGTGATCGATGCAACACGCGGCGCTGGTGACTGGGCGGAGGATCTATTGGCCACTCTGCAGGCGTTGCAGTTGCCATCGGTCCACCTGGTAGGCTGGTCGGCAGGCGCTGCTGCCATCAGCCAATTCACCATCGATCACCCGCAGCAGGTCAAGTCGTTAACCCTGATTGCGCCGGTCAGCCCTTTTGGATTTGGCGGTACCCGAGGCAGCGAAGGAACGCTCTGTTACGCCGACGGTTCCGGATCCGGCGGCGGCCTGGTGCCAGCGGAATTTATCCAGCGACTGCAAGCGCAGGACCGCAGCGAGGACAGTCTTCTGTCGCCCAGAAATGTAATTCGCAATTCCTTTTTCAGCCGTCCGCGACAACTTCCAAACGAAGAATTGCTGTTGACGTCTTCCCTCATGCAAAAGACCGGACCGCAGCGCTATCCGGGCGATCATCAAGTAACCGACAACTGGCCCTATATGGCGCCGGGCCGCTACGGCCCCCTCAATGCCCTCAGTCCCACATACTACAACGTTAGCAATATGGCCGAGCTTGCCGATAAACCCCCGGTACTCTGGGTACGAGGAGATAGTGACCTGGTAGTCAGCGATCGGTCGCTGTCGGATCTGGCCGTACAGGGCGAGCTGGGACTGATTGAGGGTTGGCCGGGAAACGAGCGATTTCCAGCACAACCCATGGTGGCGCAAACGCGCTGGCTGATGCAGCGCTATTGCGAACGAGGCGGCCAATTTCGGGAGGCGGTAATGGCCGGTGTCGGTCACAGTCCCTTCATCGAAGATCAAGCGTTATTCCTGGATATTTTTCTGGATTTCCTTGGCTAGCGTATCTGTGTCGACACTACAGCTCATATCGAGCAGCTGCCGGCAAACACTGGATGCTGCTTTGGAAAGATCCCAGCTATCTCAGGGATCGTCCCACTCTCAACTTCCGTTGATATCAAGGTAGCGTAGGTATTCATTAGCAGTTTGTTGTACTTCAAGTCGATTTTTTACTGCCAGGCATCATGTTTTCAAACTAATTGTCTGTAAGAATCGAAGCATACATTGAATAAAGACCACAACCATAGTCACACGATGCCAAAATCGTATTGGCGCGGTATCAGAAACTTTTAATCCAAAACTTTTAGTCCGAAATATTTAGTCAGAAACTTTTAGCAGACCGATGAATATTGAACAAGAAATAGCTACATGAGATGGAAAATCAGCTGCCGACATTAAGGTGATATATGACGCGCACAACTCAGAGACTAATTTCGCTGACACCATTGTTGCTCTGTCATTAAAGCAAACTTGCGAAAAGGGAGCCACTTGGTTATTGAAGGCATGGCTTGAAGCTGGAAATACGTTAGCGCAACCCCAAGTTGCAAAAATATATGGTGCGCTTAACACATTGACACACTGGGAAGCTAAGTTGCATGTATTTCAAAGCATACCCTATATGCCAATCACCGATGCTGAGAGTAACACTGTATACCACTTCTTAAAGCTTACGCTTGCGGACCAAAATAAATTTGTAAGGGCTTGGTCACACAACGGCTTTTATGAATTAAGTAAACAGCATCCAAGGTATATAAATGAGACCAGGCAGTATTTTGATATGGCTATGCGTGACGAGGCACCATCCGTAAAGGCGCGGATCCGAACTATTCTAAAGCAAGGTTTCTAACAAAACTTCACTAGGGGTAAACTTAAGCTGCACTTCGGTTTGCCCCCTGCTGAACGCTAGGTGTACTCATTGATACTCGGCGTGTCCCGAGCGACTTGAACTTTCTCCAAAAAAGAATAAGCATCTTCAAGTAATTTTGTTGGGATATTCATACTTTTATTAAATTCAATTCTAGCAGTAAGTGTTTCAAACATGTTGAATTTTCGATTCATTTTGGCATCACCTTCTGGCGTTCCCGTCATGTCGGTTACAGTACCATCGCTATTAACTTTTAGCAGTGGTGGAGGTAAAAATGTCGAGCTTAAGTCAGCCTCTCCCGCTTTCATTAAGGCATTGGCAAGCGCCATGGACTCGTTGTAACTCATATTCTTTGGATCAAGTGATACAGCAAGTTCGCGAATAAGCGATTGGTTAGGCTGTTTGTTGCCGGTAGCCGTTATTTCTGACGGCACATTGTTGCCGCTTTTTTGTGTTGGCGTTATTGCAACCGCAGCTATTACACTTCCAATTTGCATACTTAGCCCCTAATATCATTGGTTAAGACGCAAATTTGCAAGGTGTATGCCATTACACTAATGAACCCAAATGCATAACTAGCAGTAACGGACGGTCAAACCAGCCACACAGTAACCCATCAGGCAAAATACTCGCCGCACTGGCGATTTCCGGTGATCCGTAATACGAAAAAATGAACAATTTATACGAATATCAAAAGAACGCGATTTGGATTAAGGAATATCCGATTCGTTATGCGGGCACCACGTTTAATGCCAGAATGACGATAGTACGTCTCACCAATGGCGACCTCATTATTCATTCACCTTGCGAGATAGATGAACTCACAAAAGCGTTTATCAATAAGCTAGGTAACGTTGCGTTTATTATTGCCCCGGGTAACTTTCACTATCTCTATGTGAGTTCAGCACAAGACGCGTTTCCTGATGCCGAGACTCTTATATATCCAGGAATTGAAACCAAGGAAACAGCTACCCTGCCCCGTGTTGCGGGATGTTAACGTACCAAGGAAGTCTATGAGAACAATCATTCGTATCATGTTAATAAGCCTTCTTTCGACGGCTTCAATTTCAGCGTTTTCTAATCCTGAAATTAAAATAAGTAAGATAGCGCCTGGCGTTTGGGTTCATACCTCATATTACACCTATCCAAACGGCACAAAATTCCCTTCAAATGGCTTGATCGTCCAAGATGGTCAAGGCCTTATTCTGGTGGATACGGCTTGGGGAGAACTTGCTACCGTCGAACTCATGGAGAGAATTAGCACAGAAATAAAACTTCCCATTACACGCGCGATAGTCTCTCATTCACATGCGGACAGGCTCGCGGGAACCGATGTTTTAAAATCAAAGGGAATTTCCGTTTATTCCCACCCGCTAACGCAAAAACTTGCTACTGATTATGGCTTGCCAGTACCAGATAAAGCCATAGCATCACTCAATTCAGTAGGGAGTATCGTCAATTTAGGTAAGATTGACGTGCTGTACCCCGGCCCGGCGCATGCAATGGATAATTTAATGGTTTGGTTGCCTCAAGAGAAAATTTTATTTGGTGGCTGTGCAATCCGTGCGAAGGGTGCCTCGTCGATAGGAAATACTGCTCATGGTGATATCAATTCTTGGCTAGAAGTCATGAAGTCTATTACCCGTCAATACCCTTCGGCCAAAATAGTCGTCCCTGGCCATGGTGAACCCGGTGATTTTTCATTAATTTCAAACACGTTAACACTCGTCAGCAAGGCGGCGGAGTAAGTACACTCGAACAAATTACTCACGTACCTTCCGGCTGAAAGATACAACCTCAGCCCCGGACACTACGTCTCCGTTGTCTCTGCCGGGATATTGAGCATTTAAGGAAGAACAATGAAATTAGATATTTACCAAATTGATGCATTTGCCGAAAAGCAATTTGAAGGCAACCCTGCAGCGGTTGTTCCACTAAATGAATGGCTACCGGATTCAGTGATGCAAGCCATTGCGGAAGAAAACAATCTGGCCGAAACCGCATTTTTTGTTCCGTCAATAACGGGGTATCACATACGTTGGTTTACACCCAATAAGGAAGTACGGTTATGCGGCCATGCCACATTAGCTAGTGCTTATGTGCTGTTTAATATTCTAGACTACGAAGAAAAGGTAATATCATTTGAATCCCTTTCCGGGGTGCTACTGGTATCAAAAAATGGTGATGTGTTAACCCTGGATTTTCCAGCTCAACCACCTGAAGTATGTAGCACACCACCACTGCTTTCGACCGGCCTAGGTAAAGTACCTTTGAAGTGCCTAAAACATGATGATTATGTCGCCGTCTTCGAAAATGAAACCGATGTGTTGAGCATTACACCCAATCATGAAAGTCTGAAACAACTTGATCTTCGTGGCGTCATCGCAACAGCGCCTTCGTCAGAGTTTGATTTCATTGTTCGTTTTTTTGCGCCAAAATTTGGCATCCCTGAAGATCCGGTTACGGGTTCGGCATACACTCAGTTGATACCGTATTGGTCTAACCGGTTAAGAAAACCCAAACTTCGAGCTAAGCAAGTATCCAGTCGTGGAGGCAAAGTTCTTTGTGAGCAAAAAGGTAATAGAGTTTTCATATCCGGTAGCGCCGTTGCCTATATGAAAGGCAGTATCGAAATCAAACTATAGCAATGCGGCTAAGACATATTCACCCGCTCACGCTCAGAAATTGCAACAGAGTGCGGCGTCATGCGTCATTACAAATGAGAGAATTGAGATAACAGAGGATTCACAATGATTGTAGTATTTGGCATTAGGGAAAAACTCAATCCGATCAAATCAAAGCTGTCGGATATTATTCATGGGTGTATGCAATCCGAACTTGGAATGCCAGAGGACAAACGTGCCCATCGATTTATTCCTATGGAAAAAGACGATTTTTACTACCCTGGTGGCAGATCCGACGCCTATACCGTTATCGAGATTAATATGATGGCTGGTCGAAAACCAGAAACACAGAAAAGCCTGATTAAAGCACTTTTCAAGGAAATAGAATCCCAACTATCTATTTCCCCAATAGATATTGAAATCACAATAAAAGAGCAAGCTCCCTACCAGTGGGGTTTTAGAGGTATCACCGGAGATGAAGCAAATGACCTTAAGTACAAGATCAATGTGTAACCAAACTCAGTCGTTACCCTTGGTATAAGTCACTCACATATTGCTCGGCAACACTGGACCACAAGAATCGAGCCTCACCAGCGGCTTTGCCGATAGCCTTCCACCGGGCTTTATCGGTAGTTCGTAACTCAACGATTGCGGCCAGTGTGGACACCATATGTTCAGCCTGCGCTTTGGGGCTATCGCCTGCAAAAAGAAAACCGTTTTGGCTATCGATAACCGTATCCAGTAATCCACCAACAGCATTTACCAGACATGGCTGCCCAGCCCGCATGGCTAACATTTGACTAATTCCGCAGGGTTCAAAGGAACTGGGCATTAAAAACAAATCTCCACGCTCATAGAGCAGCTGAGATAACGGTTCGGAATACCCATTGATGAACACTACATTGTCGTACTGGGCGGCTATTTCAATAAAGAACTGTTCGTAATTTTTGTCCCCACTTCCCAACACGAGTAGCACCCCACCCTGCAGCTGCTCAAGTACGTGCTCCAGCGCACTGCGACCGTCGTTCATTGTCTGGCGCAATAAAAATACTTTTTGCTCGGTGAGACGCCCTACCGACGTTACCAGAATGTCCGGGCTACAATCACCCGAGGCCAGCAGCGTGCTTAGTCTATCAAGCGCCAGAAAGTGCACTGTTGAAACAACATCTTTTGCAGCCAGCCAGGTTGCTACGGTCTTGTGTAGCGCCTGGTACATTTCTTTGACTGCTGCTGTCCGAGCTTTGGCGGTAGCCGCTTTTCTAACGGTTTGCCCCCTCGGCTTGGCGTATTCACAACCATTGAGGATGCCATACAGACGCCCCTCCTCTGCCGCTGCTGACAAGTCAGTCTCTAACCCCTCTCCGCCAATAAAACCAGCGTCGGGTGCACTCGGCAACTGGATCTCGCGAGCATAGGTTGGTGACACCGCATGCACGCGATCACACAAACGAATGGCCGCACGCATGGGATTAAAGCAATCGGGATAACGCAGGTCCTGAACATCCTGAACCTTAACAGCCAGCTCCGGGAACCAGGCTTTCAGGGATGACGTATCACCCTGCAGTGGTCGAATGCCCTGCAAGGACAAATTATGGATGGTATAGACCAGGCGCTTATTGCCCAGCGCTTGGTATTTGGGGTGATTACGAATTAACACCGCGAGCATGGCCGAATGCCAATCGTGCAGATGAATAACGTCATAGTCATCCAGTAAGCCATCAATCAGCGCTTGGGCGACACCCACACAAAATAAGGAGAACTTTGACGCATCGGACGCAAACGGCCGCTCTGGGGGGTCATTACAATAAACCTCACCAGCGCCTGCTGGCGCAAGGCCTGGGTGATCAATGACCCGACAACGTACATTGTGGTGCGCACTTCCACGAGGCAGATCAAACAATTCCAGCACTTCGTGTTTACCGCGAAAACCAACCCCGACCTGCCCTAAAGATTCAGCATCTGGCAATAATGAAAAATGTTGATAGCCGGGCATAATGACATCGACTGTGTGCCCCAATTCGCCCAGAGCCGAAGGAATGTCGCGGATAACGTCGCCCATGCCGCCTACCTTACCGCCCGGCAATGCACCGTTTTCTGCAGCAACCATCAATATCTTCATTATCGCTAATCTCTCATTAACATCAGGTAATTACGTCAGGCTCAACACGACCGATAAAGTCTTGTAGCTGAGACACTTCGCGCGCGGCACTGATAACCTGGGCTAACGCCCGCTGCGTGTCAGAACCCAGTAAGCCGGGGTCAGATTCATGACGGTCGCAATATATGCGAACCGTAGCACCAGAAGTCCCCGTGCCCGACAATCTGAAAACCACCCGCGAGCCATTACTGAAAAACAAGCGTACACCTTGCTGTCGACTTTCGCTGCCGTCAACAGGATCGATGTAAGAGAAATCATCAGCCTCAGTTATTTCCAGATCAGACACCTTGCTCCCAATCAAATCGGGCAGCTGCTTACGCAGGCGCTCAATCATGGCGTTTGCGCCTGCAGAATCAACACCTTCGTAATCGTGGCGGGTAAAAAAATCACGGCCATAAACCTGCCAGTGCTCGCGCACAATAGAGCTTGCCGGTTTGCCAATATCGGCAATCAAGTTCAGCCAGAAAAGAACTGCCCAAAGGCCATCTTTTTCACGGACATGGTCGGAACCGGTGCCAAAACTTTCCTCGCCACACAGGGTAATTTTTTCAGCGTCCATCAGGTTGCCGAAGAATTTCCAGCCCGTAGGGGTTTCATAGCAGGGAATGTTCAAGGCTTTCGCGACGCGGTCTACGGCGCGGCTGGTAGGCATTGACCTGGCCACCCCGTTTAATCCGTCTTTATAACCGGGCACACGCGTAGCATTAGCCGCCAGTACAGCCAATGAATCGCAGGGATTAATATAAAACCCGCTCCCCAACACCATATTGCGATCGCCGTCACCGTCAGATGCCGCGCCAAAAGCCAACGGCTCATC
Organism: Cellvibrionaceae bacterium; assembly: GCA_050290265.1. Taxonomy (GTDB): domain Bacteria; phylum Pseudomonadota; class Gammaproteobacteria; order Pseudomonadales; family Cellvibrionaceae; genus JBNKFV01. Next base: position 13,712 of record JBNKHI010000045.1, on the reverse strand, counting down.
GCCGTTCATTTTTGCCACAAGTTCTTTGGCATGGACTAAGTTGGGGTCGGGGTGGCCACCACCAAAATCTTCCTGAGGTACGGCATTGATGATACTGCCATCCTTTAAACCCAAACGATTTTGCAGGATCTCAATCGCGTAGGGGCCAGTCACTGCGTGCATGGCGTCAAAACACATATGAAAGCGTTTATTGCTCAGCAATGCCCCAATCTTTTCAAAATCAAAAATGGTAGCCATCAAGTCTGCATAATCAGCAACAGAATCGATAACCTCTACAGAGGTATTCAATACGCTGTAGTGGCCAATAACATCCAAATCGATATCTGCAGATTCCACGGTCAAATAGTGGTCAATGGATTCGGTAGCAGCGTAAATATTATTGGTCACAGTTTCTGTAGCCGGGCCACCATTAGCACCGTTAAATTTGATACCAAAGTCTTCGTCCGGGCCACCAGGGTTATGGCTTGCGGACAGCACAATACCACCATCGGTTTTGTACTTGCGGATAACGCAAGATACAGCTGGTGTCGATAGAATACCGCCCTGCCCTATGAGCAACTTGGCAAAGCCATTGGCCGCCGCCATACGGATAATTATCTGAATAGCGTCACGATTGTAATAGCGTCCATCGCCGCCCACCACGAGCGTTTTACCTTTACAGTCCCCAATTACATTAAAAACGGACTGCACAAAATTTTCGAGATAACCGGACTGTTTAAATTCTTTTACTTTTTTCCGCAAACCAGATGTCCCTGGTTTTTGTCCTGCAAAAGGACGGGTATCGACCTTAACTACAGTCATTCGTATTCTCCATACTGATTCTTTTTTAACCGCTTTTTCTATACATGACCTTCGGGCTGGGCGAGCATACCGCGAGTGACCAGCGTTACGCCACCGTCAGTGACTCTAAACCCTGCAGCCTTATCTTTTACGGGATCGAAACCAATCTCCATACCTTCGGGTATTTCACAACCGCGGTCTACAATGCAGCGCTTTAATTTTACATGTCGTCCAATAATAGCTTCTGGTAACACTACAGATTCTTCAATTTCTGAATAAGAGTGGACGCGAACATTAGAAAACAACAACGAGCGCCGGATGAGCGAGCCGGAAACAATGCAACCTGCTGACACCATTGAATCAACGGCTGTACCGCGACGATCGGGCGAGTCATAAACAAATTTTGCTGGGGGTGATTGCTCCTGATAAGTCCACAGTGGCCATTCGGAATCGTATAAATTCAGCTTGGGCAAGGTTGAAACCAGCTCCATATTCGCAGACCAGAACGAATCCAAGGTGCCCACATCACGCCAATATGCGCGCTCACCGGTTTCAAGGTCGCGGAATGGATAGGCCTGAACTTTATGATTTTCGATCAGGGTGGGAATAATGTCGTTGCCAAAATCATGGGAAGATTTTGTATTCGCCGCGTCGAGCCTGAGGTGTTTGAACAAAAACTCAGTATTAAAAATATAGTTACCCATCGAGGCCAGACAAAGGTCTTCCTGGCCGGGAATTGGGGATGGGTTTTCAGGCTTTTCCTCAAAACCGATCACCCGATTCGTTTCGTCTACGCGAATAACACCGAAAGCGCCGGCAGCTTCAGCAATGGGCACCTCCAAACAGCAGACAGACATCTCAGCACCGCTCTCCACATGATTCACCAACATGGGCCCGTAATCCATTTTGTAGATGTGATCTCCGGAAAGCACCATCACGAATTCAGGTTTCTCTGCTCGAATAATATCCAGATTTTGGTAGATAGCATCTGCAGTACCTTGATACCAATCTTCGGAGTACCGCTGTGATGCCGGCAGAATTTCAACGAATTCACCCAGTTCCTTTTTAAAATGTCCCCAACCTCTCATCACATGGCGAACCAGCGAGTGTGCTTTATACTGTGTTAATACCCCCACCCTGCGCACACCGGAGTTAATGCAGTTCGACAAGGGGAAATCAATAATGCGATATTTTCCACCGTAAAACAGCGCAGGTTTGGCCCGCCAATTCGTTAACTCATAAAGCCTTGACCCGCGACCACCTGCTAAAATCAAAGCTAATGTATTTTTCGTAAGACGACTAACGTAACGTGGATTCTGATCCTGCATTGTAAACTCCTGCTAAGTTATTCTACTGCAAACAAGTTACTGCCAGAGACCTGCTATGTTTTACTTGAGTTCTCAAACATGAGTACGATTACCGAAGACACGGCGTTCAAACTAAACTGTCATTGCTAACACGACCAACCATCACTTATACCAGATCTCGTCACGGTACTGAGCAATGGTTCGGTCACTGGAAAAAATTCCGGAGCATGCTGTATTTAACACGGCCATCTCCGCCCAACGGTGTTTATTGGCATAGGCTTGACCCACCTGATTTTGTGCGTCGATATAACTGCGAAAATCTGCTGCCGTCATCCATGGATCAACCGGGGTTTTGATAGCCGCCACAATGGGATCAAACAAGCCTGCCTCAAACAAATTAAAGTGCCCGCATTCCAACAAATTCATTACGCGCTGAAGATCTGGATCAGCAGCAATGATAGCCACCGGATCATAATGCGATCGCAAGGACTCCACTTCACCTGCGTTCAAGCCAAAGAGGAAAAAGTTTTCCTGCCCTACAGCATCGCGAATTTCTATGTTGGCACCATCCAAGGTGCCAATTGTCACGGCACCATTCATCATAAATTTCATATTGCCTGTACCAGAAGCTTCTTTGCCAGCGGTAGAAATCTGCTCTGACAAATCAGCTCCCGGACAAATAATTTCCATGGCACTCACACGATAATCCGGTAGAAAAGCGACCCGCAACCAATCTTTTGCCCGTGGGTCTCGATTGATAACCGTTGCAACATTATTAATAAGCTTAATGATTAGCTTTGCCATCACATAGCCCGGTGCGGCTTTACCACCAATAAGTACACAACGAGGCTGCATGTCAGCAGTATCGCCTTGGCAAATGCGGTCGTACAAGTACACCAGATGAAGGACATTCAATAACTGCCGTTTGTACTCGTGAATGCGTTTTACTTGTACATCAAACAACATTGCAGGATCAAAATCGACATCACAATCTGTTTTCACTAGATCAGCTAAACGACGTTTGTTCTCTAGTTTTATCTGCATAAACTTTTTAGTAAACGTTTTTTGGCTGGCAAGCGGCTTTAGTTTTTCCAATTGCTGCAAATCGACAACCCAACCTTCACCAAGCGTTTTATTCAATAATTTACGTAACGGCGGATTACAATGGGACAACCAACGGCGAGGCGTAACCCCATTGGTTTTGTTGTTAAATTTTTCTGGCCACATTGCATAAAAATCTTTAAACAAGCCCTGCTTTAACAATTCAGTATGCAATGCCGCAACACCGTTTACGGAATGACTGCCGACGATAGCTAAATACGCCATTCTCACCGCCTTATCACCACCTTCAGCAATGATAGACATGCGCCGCTGGCGCTCACTATCGCCCGGCCACTGTGCGGCAACCTCAGTCAAAAAGCGGGCATTAATTTCATAAATTATATCTAGCAATCGCGGTAATAGCTGACTAAATAATTTAACTGACCATAATTCCAAGGCTTCGGGCAACAGCGTGTGATTCGTATAAGCCATAGTATTTGTGGTAATAGCCCAAGCTTCATCCCACGTCAAACCATGCTCATCCATCAACAAGCGCATTAATTCCGCTACCGCCACTGCCGGATGGGTGTCGTTTAATTGAAAACCATTTTTCTCGGCGAAGCGGGTAAAGTCGTTGCCGTGCTGGCGCTGCCAACGATAGATCACATCCTGCAAACTGGCGCTAGCAAGAAAATATTGTTGCCGCAACCGCAACTCTTTTCCTTGCTCACTGGTGTCGTTGGGATACAACACCATAGTAATTTGCTCTGCTTGATTTTTTGCAGCGACTGCATCGGTATAACTACCGGCATTAAACTCCTGCAAATTAAAGTCATCGGTAGCCTCGGCTTTCCATAAGCGCAAAGTATTGACGGTATTATTTTGATAACCTGGGATGGGAACATCGTACGGTATTGCCAATACGTCTTGCGTATCAACCCAACGAAATCCCAGCTCACCAGATTTATCTTTAACTGTTTCGGTGCGCCCAAAAAATTTAATACGGCGAGTAGCTTCCGGACTTTCCATTTCCCAAACATTACCATTGCGTAACCAGGGATCTGGGCATTCACATTGATACCCATTGCTGATTTTCTGATGAAACATGCCGTATTGATAACGAATACCGTAACCCGTCACAGGGATTTCCAGCGTCGCGCAGCTGTCAAGAAAACAAGCCGCTAAACGCCCGAGGCCGCCATTACCCAACCCGGCATCCAGTTCTTCGCTCTCCACTTCTTCGAGCGAGCAGGCGTAACCTTGCAGCGCAATACGAACTTCATCCTCCAGATCAAGATTAAGTAGTGCATTGTTCAGACTGCGCCCCATCAGAAATTCGAGCGACATATAGTTAATACGTTTTGGCTGCGTTTCACGGTAACGCTCACGGGTTTTTCGCCATTTATCGACAATGCGATCGCGTACAGTCAAGGCGAGAGCAGTATAGAGGTAATGCTTTGACGCCCCGACTTCATCTTTACCCAAGGTCAATTCAAAATGACGCTGTAATTCAGCAGTAATCGGCGTTGACCGTGATGCTGACTTACTTTTTTTATCCTTCATAAAACATCCTGAAACTTCACCATTTTTTATTAAGACAATGCCACTAAGTACATTTACTCTGGCTCTTGGCCAGCCAAAAGAACTTGCATTGATTTGGCCACTAAAACAACGGTATTACTTACCGGGGCAGTTGCGTCATCTTTTAAAATACCCTCTACTGAAGTGTTGACTATAGGGCGCCACTGATCACTTTTGTCGGATGGCAATACAAACGTCTGGTCTGCATCTGATGCATTAAACAGGACCAACATAAAACGTGGCAACACGTCGGCATGGGCACCCTTTTCCGTCAACAAATAGCCCAAAACCTGCACGTCACTTTCATGCCAGTGCTCTTCTCGCATGGGCATGCCATCACTATTGATCCACTGAATACTGTCATCCTGCGGGTTATCTGGTTGGTGCCGATATTCGCTGGCTTGCAACACAGGAAACAATTGCCGTAAACGCAATAATTGACGAGTAAACAGATTTAAGGTGTGCCCTTCGGTAGTAATGTTCGACCAGTCCAACCAATTGATTGGGTTATCCTGACAATACGCGTTGTTGTTGCCTTTTTGGCTGCGCCCAAGTTCATCGCCAGCCATCAGCATGGGCACGCCTTGGGATACCATAAGCGTAGCAATAAAATTGCGCTGCTGACGCCAGCGCAGCTGGTTTATCTCGACGTCGACTGTTTCGCCCTCCACACCATGGTTACAACTTAAATTACCGCGATGGCCGTCATTGTTGTCTTCCAGATTGGCCTCATTATGACGCCGGTTGTAGCTCACCAAATCGCGCAAAGTAAAACCATCGTGACTGGTCACGTAGTTAATACTGGCGTGAGGGCGCCGCCCCTTATGCTCAAAAATATCGCCGGATCCATGCAGACGCCTTGCAAATTCCGGTAACTGCCCCTGGTCTCCGCGCCAAAAGCGTCGCACCGTATCGCGATAACGATCATTCCACTCGCTGAATCCCGCAGGATAATGGCCCAACTGATACCCACCGGGGCCCAGATCCCAGGGTTCAGCTATCAACTTGCACCCTGAAAGAACTGGATCTTGCGCAATAATTTGAAAGAACGTTGAACAGGCATTAAAACCGCGCTCATCGCGACCTAAAATACTCGCCAAATCGAAACGAAAACCGTCCACACCCATGGTTCCGGCCCAATAGCGCAAGCTGTCCATAATGAGCTGCATGACCCGTGGGTGATGTATATTGAGGGTATTCCCGCAGCCAGTGTCGTTAATATAAAAACGCTTATCCGCTGGTGAAAGTTGATAGTACGCAGCATTATCAATTCCACGAAAGCTGTAGGTTGGCCCAAGATGATCACCTTCTGCGCTGTGGTTGTAAACCACATCCAAAATCACTTCGAGACCAGCGTCGTGATAGCGATTCACCATGTCACGGAAAGCCGATGGAGGTTGGTCACCTAAATAAGCCGTATGGGGCGTGAAGAAATTGAGCGTGTTGTAACCCCAGTAATTGGTTAAACCCTTTTTCTGTAAAAATGCTTCGTCGGCAAAAGCTTGAACCGGAAGCAATTCCACCGTGGTTACCCCGAGCGCCTTTAAATACTCGATAACGTTAGGGTGAGCCAAACCCGCAAATGTCCCGCGCTGATGCTCTGGAATATCCGGATGCATACAGGTAAATCCCTTGGGGTGCATTTCATAGATAACCGTTTTATGCCAGGGCGTAATTCTTCTGCCTTGGAAAAAACAAATTTCTTCGGGCTCAGTAACGACACCTTTTGGCATAAACGCCGCATTGTCATGGGTGTCGATATTTAAATCTGCCAAATGTGATTGGCGGTCAAAGGCAAAGTGAGATTCATGGGATTCCAACGTGCCGACCAGACAACGCGCATAGGGATCAAGTAAAAGCTTATTCGCATTGAAGCGATGCCCTGCCGCAGGATCGTAAGGGCCATGCACACGATAACCATAGGCGGTACCAGGTTTGATTCCCGCTACGTAACCATGCCAGATATCATGTGTTTTTTCTGGTAACTCAACACGACCTATCTCATTTTTGCCTGTGGCGTCGTATAGGCAAAGCGTAACGGAGGTCGCGTGCTCCGAAAAGATTGCAAAGTTGGTTCCTTCGCCGTCATAACTCGCGCCCAGTACATTGCAGGAACCCGGCATAACTTCAAGACATTGCCCCGCCATACTACAACTCCACTCCGGTAATTATCGCGTTAGCCTTGATATTCAAAAATAAGGGTTGCCAATGGCGGAACGGTTATCGACAAGGCATATTCTTGCCCATCGTAGGCTTGCTTAACTGCGCTTGCACCGCCCGCATTACCCTGCCCGCTGCCGCCATATTCCACCGCGTCGGTGTTTAGATATTCTCGATACCAACCCGCCTTGGGAACCCCCAGGAGATAGTTACTGTGTAGCTGCGGTGTCATATTACACACGGCAATGACCATGCTATCTGTTTGGTCACCATCCCCTTTGGCTTTGCGTGCCCAGGCAAAAACAGATTGCTGATTATTATGCAGCTGCAACCACTCAAAGCCTTCGTGAGAGCAATCTAACTGGCTGAGTGCTGGAAGGTTTTTGTACGCACTGTTTAAGTCGCGCACTAATAATTTAACGCCATTGTGTGCCGGTGTTTCAAGCAAGTGCCAGTCGAGACTATGGTCATGATTCCACTCATTGCGCTGAGCAAATTCACAACCTTGAAAGACAAGTTTTTTACCTGGGTGAGCCCACATGAAACCATAATACGCTCGTAAATTAGCAAACTTCTGCCAATCATCACCCGGCATTTTCGTGAGCATAGAACCTTTGCCATGCACCACTTCGTCATGACTGAGAGAAAGAATAAAATGTTCATCCCAAGCGTACATAATACTAAACGTCATTTCATGGTGATGATGGGAACGATACACGGGATCTTTTTCCATATAGCGCAGGCTGTCATTCATCCAACCCATATTCCATTTGAAATTAAACCCCAAACCACCTTCATCAACGGGCCGGGAAACACCGGGCCATGCGGTAGATTCTTCCGCAATCATCAACGCACCAGGATGATTTTTACGCACACGTGCGTTCACCGTTTTTAGAAACTGAATCGCTTCGAGATTTTCTCGCCCCCCGTACTGATTAGGAATCCATTCACCTTCATTGCGGCTGTAATCGAGATAGAGCATGGATGCAACCGCATCTACCCGCAACCCATCTATATGAAATTCTTCGAACCAATAATTCGCATTACTCAGCAAAAAGCTAACAACTTCAGGCCGACCATAGTTGTATATCAACGTATTCCAGTCCGGGTGATATCCCTGGCGAGGGTCTTCGTGTTCGTACAAGCAGCTGCCGTCGAAATGCCCCAAGCCGTGGGGATCGGTTGGAAAGTGCCCGGGCACCCAATCCAGCAACACGCCAATATTGTGATCATGACAACGATTCACAAAATACTTAAATTCATCCGGCGTCCCAAAACGAATGGAAGGCGCAAACATACCGACGGGCTGATAACCCCAGGACCCGTCAAAAGGGTATTCACTCACCGGCATCAATTGAATGTGAGTAAAGCCCATGTCCAGCACATAGGGGATCAGCTCATCAGCCAGCTCGTGATAACTTAGATAGCGATTATTCTCTTCCCATTTACGTCGCCACGACCCCGCATGTAATTCGTAAATCGAGATCGGCTGTGTATACGCATTGGCAGACGCCCGCCGTTCCAGCCAGGCATTGTCTTGCCAGTCAAACTGTTTATTCAGTACGACACGCGATGCAGTCTCTGGCGGATGCTGCATGGACTGTGCATAAGGATCGGACTTTAACGGCAACAACTGCCCATGTTCGTTAACGATTTCAAACTTGTAGAGGGTGTACTCGGTCAGACTTGGAATAAAAATTTCCCAAACTCCGGACGCGGGGTGTTTACGCATGACATGGCAGCGACCATCCCATTGATTAAACTCACCGACTAACGAAACACGTTTTGCAGACGGCGCCCAAACCGTGAAGACAACACCTGTAACACCCTCGGCGGTTCTAGAATTGGCGCCCATCCATTGATAAGTATGTTCATGGGTTCCTTCATTAAACAAATATAAGTCGTCCTGACTGAGCATACTTGCAAAACGGTAAGGGTCATCAATGACATGGGTGTCATTAATTTTTAATTGGTAGGAAAACCATTTGCTCCGTCTAGGCATATACGCTTCGAACAACCCGGCTGGGTGAACTTTGGTCAGTGTACAAATTACCTTCCCACGCCTATCCACAGCATCAACCGCAGTCGCTGTTGGCAAAAAAGCGCGTAATACCAGCCCTTTTCCAGCAGGGCCTTGATGCAAACCCAATATTGCAAAAACATCAACAAAATCCCCACGGCCCAACGCATCCATGTCGATGTTCGCTAAGGTTGCAGGCTTTGTCGCAGGCGCTTTTTTCACTGTAGGCTTTAATGTTTTCGTATTTTTATTGGCTGTCACAGGATCTTTCCTCACGTACAGATTTGAGTAAAAGCTTGGCCTCTTCTACGGCAAAAATTGCCGCAGTATTATTGCGCTGTTTGCGTCGCCAGTTTGGGTACTCACGATAGGTACCTGGAATATTGACGGGGTCCTGCATTAACTGTAGATCTTCCAATTGCAGGAGTAACAATGCAGACGCAGACCGGCTGCTGGCTTTGTGAATGGCGATACACAAAGCATAGTCGAAAGGCTTTTGAATATCTGTGGGGGAATAACTTTCTGGTAGCAAATCCGCTTCGACAAGCCAGTTTAATAATTTTTGCTTTTCGATTTTTCGCCGCTCAATCTGCCCTTCCAAATCATTAACAACATCTTTCAAGCCAAGCACGAAGCGGCGCTGTAAGTCTGTGCCATTCCACCAGTCGCATAATGTTGGCACGTCGTGATTAGTCACCATTAGCAGTGCGTTGACCTGTTGCTGCTCAGGTGGCGTGAAATAGGCGTCGTGCACCTGTTCAAAGTACAACAAGTTGTTGCTGTATAAACCACTGGCTTCAATAGCTTCACTGAAATCCGCCGGTACCAGACCTAAATCTTCACCAATAATCATGCACTGATTACGAACGCTCTCCAGCCGAATCAGTGCAAGCAGGTCATCGATGGGGTAATAAACATAAGCCCCGGAAGCTGCCTCATGATCGCATTGCGGCAAACACCACCAAAGACGTAGCAGTGCCATAGCATGATCCACCCGCAACGCCCCGTAATTCTTCATATTGGCCTTGAGCAAGGTTCTAAAATGCCGAAAGCCACTGATTTTCAGTGCCACGGGGTCGAGCACTGGTAAACCCCAATCCTGCCCGTTGGGCGCAAGGGGGTCTGGGGGTGCGCCAATCGTCATCGTCGCAATATAAAGGTCTGGGTTACTGGTAACCTCACAACCCTTAGCCACAGCGCCCACGGCCAGGTCACCGAGCAAACCGATACGCATACCCGCCTCGAGAGCGAGTTCATGGCAAACGCCCAATTGCGTTGCCGCTAACCATTGAAGATAGCAGTAAAAACGTGGATCTGAGCCAAATTGCCGCGCATAACGATTATGCTGACATTCATAGGCGGTAAAAGATTGCAGATCATCAGCGCCTTGTTCAACAAACCGGCTAAACGCGCGTCCTCGGCCAGAATCAGTGGCAAGGTGATAACGCAAAAACTCAGCGAACATTAATTCAAGGCAGGCGTATTTAAATCGATTCACCCCATCGTAATCGACAAAATCCAGTTTTCGGAGGCGAGCCAGCTCGGTAATCTGCAATTTATCGGCAAACCACTGCTGGACTACTGGCGACGTAAATTCATCAACATCGGCAAGCGCAATATAAATGGCATTGAGAAAGCGGCGATCTGATGGACTATAGGGACTGGCGGCGTCTGGACTATCAGCACAGGCGGCATGCAGAGGGTTTAGCCCAATGTAATCTGCGCCTGCAGCAACGCTTAACTGCACCAATTCCTTCAGGTCAGCAAAATCGCCGATGCCACAATTGTGGTCCGAGCGTAGCGTATAGAGCTGACAGCTGACACCCCAGGCTTTATCGGCGGCGCCTAAAGAGCTGTAACATCGGTCAGGGCAGACAATTAATTCCGCCGCCTCTGAACGACCACCGCCATCACGTAATTGCAGCTCATGGTACCCCAGCGGTAGCGGTGGTAAAACCAGCGCTCGCCGACTATAGCGTACCCCAGAAATCACATAGTCACCGACTTCCGGAAACTCTTGAGGACAATAATCTCCGCTTAGTGAATCGCCCTGCTCGGTTTGCACTGACCAGCAAAAGGTTTGCCCGAGCTGGTCTGGGTGCACATGCATAAACACAGCACCCTTCACATCAATATCAGCAGGTTGGGCCGGATTTGATTCGGCCAGGATATAGCAGGTTTTCAGCCAGGATTGCCAAGGTCGGGCATCCAGCTGATAGATAGCATTTTCAATAGCACCACTGTCCGAAACATCATAACCGCTGGCTTTTAGTACACGTTCTCGAACATCCCGCGGAATAACCTGATATTGCTCTGAATAATCCAGGTAGTCCGCAGCAATACCCCTCAGGTAAAGCAGTTTTTCAATATTATCCATGCAACTTTTTCCGACTCACGAGAGCCCTACTTCGATTAAATTCAGGCCAGTTAAGATAACAATACCAGTCATGCCACTTACTCAGGCAAGGGCAATTCCCGTGCCGCATGCAGTCGATATTTGCTGACAAGCAACAAAAATGATTGAAGATACCTCATCATGCCTGCTTTTTAGTTTGAGTTTTAGCTTTATATTTATATGGCCTCAGTTGGGTACATAATGGTTTAATTTAACACTGATTACATATATTGGAGTATTTGGCGTCATAATCGCCAGCATTTTTGTAATTAAATTAACCTAAAAGCACTATCCCGGCCCAATCAAGTACAAACTGGGCAAGAATTGACTCAATTTAGGGCAAAACTAACTCGACAAGGCTCGCAGCGATGGTTCTCCACTAAGCAACCCAGATACTCGTACACGGCGCTCACTAAAGACTTTCCCCAAAGCGTTAGGGTTAAGCGGATAGGGACTGATTATTGCTAGAGCATAGTCATGCTGCCGCATATATTGGTGTAGCCTTGTCAAAAACCTGGAGGGGCGTGGTTTTGAGGGAAAACAGTGAAGGACTTTTAGAGAATTTTGAGAGAGTTGTAAAAGCGCATTGAGCGAGTGCCAACTGGAGCACCTCTCCACTGCAAACTATGACTCTGCAAGCTATAACTCGCACTAAACCGGCGCCATTGGCGCACGAAATTTACGCCAAAACATATTGCAACGGTCACAAGGGCCTAACTACCCGTTTGTGAGGAGGTATTCATGGACAGGCACACTGCCCAAATTGATCAAAAACCGGCGCTACCCAGTAGCGATCTTGAGCAGCACTACCAACAAGTGCAATCAATTATTCTTGCACGCCAACACCCTATCACAGGATTATTGCCCGCAAGCACAGCCATCACGGTGCACGGCAACTATACCGATGCCTGGGTACGCGACAATGTATATAGCATTTTGGCGCCCTGGGGCTTGGCACTGGCCTATCGACGTACCAATGAGATGCCTGAGCGCACGTATTTGTTGGAACAGAGTGTTGTTAAGCTCATGCGCGGTTTGCTGAACAGCATGATGAAGCAATCCAACAAAGTTGAACGCTTTAAGCACACGCTCAACCCCGCAGACGCGTTGCACGCAAAATACAACACTCATACCGGTGATGTTGTTGTGGCCGATGACGCCTGGGGCCATTTGCAACTCGACGCAACATCCTTGTTCCTGCTCATGCTGGCGCAAATGACAGCGTCAGATTTGCGCATTGTATTCACCCTGGATGAAGTGAACTTCGTTCAGAATCTGGTGCATTACATTAGTCGAGCCTACCTTACACCCGACTTTGGTTTGTGGGAGCGCGGCGCAAAATCCAATGCTGGAAACACCGAGATCAACGCCAGCTCCGTTGGCATGGTTAAAGCTGCATTAGAAGCGCTACGTGGTTTTAACCTGTTTGGTAAAGCCGGTGGCCAGGCATCCGTCATCCATGTAGTTGAGGATGATATTGCCAACGCCAGAGAAACCCTTGAAGCCCTGCTTCCAAGAGAATCAGCATCAAAAGAAATTGATGCCGCCTTACTAAGCATTATTGGCTACCCCGCCTACGCTATTGAAAATAAAGCCTTGGTTGACCGTACACGCCAGGACATTGTCGATAAGTTACAGGGGCAATACGGATGCAAACGCTTTTTACGTGACGGACACCAAACGGTGCTGGAAGATCACGATCGGCTTTACTACGAGGCCGGTGAATTACAGGAATTTGAAAATATCGAATCCGAGTGGCCCTTGTTTTTCACGTATTTTTTGCTGGACCATTTGATGCTCGGTAATACGGAGAAGGCAGAGAAATATAAAAAGGCACTCGAACCGTTGTTTATCGAACGGGAGGGCCAAAAGCTATTACCAGAGCTGTACTATGTACCACCAGAAGCGATTGAGGCGGAACGCGCAGCACCACACTCGCAAACCCGTGTTGCGAATGAAAACCTACCTTTAGTTTGGGCCCAGAGCCTGAGCATTCTGGGAGCTCTGCTACAGGATGGACATCTGGATCCTAGCGATATTGACCCATTAAATCGGCGCGAAAGCCCTGGTTCCTTGGAGCCACAATCGGTACTGGTTGCGTTAATCGCTGAAAATACAGCGGTCAAAACCGCTCTGCAAACCCAAGGTATCAATGCGCAGACACAGGAAGACTTTGCGCCTATCAAGGTCGCCTCGGCCTCTGCCCTCGCAAGAGCCTTCTGCGAAGTAGGTAAGAACCAGGCATTGGGACTTAGCGGCCGCCCCATGCGGGCACTCGATACACTGACGACCTCGCAAGTCTATAAGCTACACGGTGAACTCGTCATATTCTTACCACCATTTGTACACTCTCGCTATTCGTATTTCCAACTGGACAATCACTTTTTGGTGCAACAAATCCGCAGTGAACTGGCCTATGTATCCCGAC
>JBNKHI010000044.1:0-28673 GCA_050290265.1 Cellvibrionaceae bacterium | reverse complement strand
TACCTATGCTGTGATCAAGGTGTTAAGAATAGGCTCGTCGTCCTTGTTTGTGCATTTTTATTTGCCGTGAAAACGTGCCAGTCGATAAGGCGCTGGATCAATCAATGGCGTAGTGCCCATGACCAAGTCGGCAGCCAATTGACCGGCGGCAGGCCCAGTACCAAAACCGTGACCGGAAAACCCAGAGGCTAAGGTTAAGCCAGGAATTTTTTCTATCCTATCTATAACGGGAAGAGAATCTGGGGTTACGTCAATCATGCCGGCCCACGTCTGCGCTATGGCAGCTTTTTTAAATATTGGCCAAGCTTTGGTGAGGTTGTGCATCGCTTCGTCGATAAGGCCTTGATTGACGGGTGGATCAATTGTGCGAATATTCTCGAAGGGTGACACCGCATCAGCTCCCCAACGGCGTGCCAATTTAAGATCGTTTAGAAAATCTTTGCCGAGGGAAATTCGCAGGTTTCTCCATTGCTCAAGCAGTGTTGGTGTATAACGAAGGCCAATCAGTAAATGGTCAAGCATTAATGGCGCAAAAAGGGCTGCGCGCTGAGTAATGGTATAGCCACCATCATGGCGTTTTCGAAACGAGAAGTCTGGTCCCCCGGTAGCTGTATCGGTTGGGCCGTCCATGGGCTCTGTGCGCAGAACTGACGCTACAAGGGGTAGTGTCAGCAACGACACCCCATAGTTGCCCAGAAAACGACGCGACCATACACCACCCGCCAGCAGCACTTGCTCGCAGTTAATTTCACCACGTTCGGTGACTACACCGCTTACTGCACCAGCCGTCATCGTCAGGGTGCGAACAGCACAGTTTTCAACGATGATTGCGCCTTTGGCCATCGCGGCTTTGGCAATGGCGCTGCATGCGAGTGTCGGCTCGGCTCTGCCATCGGAGCCCGTATAAATTCCACCGACCCAGTCTTCACCGCTACCGGGCGCTATTTCGTCAATTTCTTTTGGTGTTAGCAGGCGGGAATCAAGATTCTGGTCTTTTACCGAGGCAAGCCAGCTTTCATGCACCGCCATTTGTTTTTCGGTGCGGGCAACATAGAGAATGCCAGCCTGACGATAACCCACGTCGGCGCCAATTCGTTCTGGCATCTCGGCCCAAAGTCGATCTGTCTCAAGCGCCATGGGTAGATCGGGTGTTGAACGAGACATTTTACGAACCCAGCCGAGATTGCGCGAAGATTGTTCGCCTGCCAAACGGCCTTTCTCCAGAACGACAACTGGCACACCTCGCTCTGCGAGTGTAAGTGCAGCACAAAGGCCAACTATGCCTGCGCCAATGATCACAACAGTTGTTTGGTTGGGTAGTGAAGATGAAGTTTGAACCGGCACAATTTCGGGAGCCATGCTTATGATATTCCGTACAAAAAATAGAGCGAAAACCGGTGCTTCGTTATGAATACACCGGATGGTAGATCTAGCGCGAGGTTAGAGACTGATTTGCAACTCAGTGACATTGGCCTTAGATGCGCCACGATAAGCGGTTACGTCGATTTCAACTTTGTATTGGGTTGATCCCAGCGGCGGACAGGTCATTGTCAGTGTGGGATTAATACCGCGCATTCTTTCGCCATAGGCCGTCATAATTGTTTCAACATCTTCTGGAAATTGAACAAATACGCGTGCGGCTACAACGTCTGCGAGTACGGCATCAACTGATTTCAGTGCGGTTTCAATATTGTTGAGAACCTGATGGGTTTGTTCGGTCAGATCTTCCGGAATCAGTTTGGTTTGCGGATTGCGGCCAGCGGTGTTGGATACGAAGATAAGATTGTCGACGGCCACCAAGCGCGAATAGCTACCGTGCTCTTCAAATTTATTGCCAGTTTTAACTTTAATAATATCAGTCATTTTCATTAACCTTGATTTGTCTATATCGAAACTGTTTTCTACGTTGCAGCGACAAGCTGCTGAATATGGCGTACTCCGCCGAGAGCGCATTAACGCAAAACGGGTTCTTCCCACAGGTTGAGTTTGACACCGATACCTTGTTTGACGGCGTTGCGATAAACCATCGTGCCCCACGCAACATCTTCGACGGCCATACCGCCGACTGACAAAATAATAATTTCGTCATCGTTGCGGCGTCCGGGGCTGTCGCCAGCGACGATTGCACCAAGATCTTCCATTTGCTCACGGGTGATTCGCCCTTCATCAATCAAGTCAAAGTAGCGCACGCCGACGGCAGGAATAATGTTATGGACTGGTTTTTCATGTTCCGCCTGATAGGCTTCATAAATACCCGTGAAGTCGAGCACTTTACGAATTTCGGGTGCTTCCATGCCGGCGTCGATGTTGCACGGTGCGGGCATTGACAGAAAAGTGCCTGGGCTTACCCACTCTCGTTTTACTGTGGGATAAATAGATGGGTCACCCGTAGCGACGGAGGCACAGAAGGTCACGATGTCAGAATTGCGCACCACTTCTTCGTCGGTTTCTACCACCGTGACGGTGGTGATTTGTGGAAACGTTTCATCGATCCAGGCGAGAAACGCATCAATATTTTTTTGGCCACGGCCTTTAATTTTTACTGTGTTGATTTCAGGGCATGCTGCCATAAAAGCCGACAGCGAGGTTTTCGCCATCACGCCTGGGCCGAGTATGCCTACAACTTTTGAATCCTTGCGGGCCAAGTGCCGTGCCCCAACACCGGGCACAGCACCGGTTCGATAAGCGGACAGAAGATTGGCAGACATCACTGCCAATGGTGCGCCGGTGTCGACATCGTTGAGAATAAACATCAGTATCGAGCGTGGTAGCCCGCTATTGCGGTTTTCAATATTGGATCCGTACCACTTCATACCCGCGGTGCGAAAACTTCCGCCCAAATAGGCCGGCATGCACATGAACCGGCGATCAGCAGTGGGTTTTGGCATATCAGGGAAGGGTGAATCTTCTGGAAAAAGAACAATCGCACCGTGCTCGTTATTGTGCGCGCCTGCCATGCGGTAATCACCGGTATGTAGGAGGCTGAACATCTCTTCCATAGCATCGACACAGGCAGGCATGTCGGTTACACCCGCACGAATCATGTCGGGTTCAGAAAGGTAGATGAAATCAATGTTGGTCGTCGTGCTCATCGCAAAGGCTCTGTTAGCGTAATGGAGATTTGGCCAGCTGCGTGGTAATTGCAGCAGACATAGTTATTCAGATTCAGCGCGTGACGGAAGCCTGACATTAGTACTTGCAGGTGAGTATTTATGGGCGCTCTGAATTCGTCTCTCGAAAGACACACGGCCCGTCGAGTATGAGGATGATTTTCACGAAACCCCTGTTTAATGTATATTGCATTGATGGTTAAAGGTTTTGCAGAATCGGCCAGCAAAGAGGATTGAAACATGGTGGTAAATTCCATCAACGATAGTCCGGGTAACATTGATAGCCAGCCTACTATTCGGCTGCTGTTTCTTACCGCGTTGGTGAATGCGCTTCCTTACGACAGTCGAATTGATTCGTTGCTGCGGGAGCACGGTCTAGCCAGATCCCAGCTGACAACGCCCTACGAAAAAGTGCCTCTGCATCGCTATATTTCGCTGGTAGAGTCCGCCGCCGAGAAATTTGATCGCCCGTATTTGGGTGTTGAAATGGGAAAAACATTTGATCTTGCGGAGCTGGGCCCTTTTCAAACCCTGATGCGAGCTGCTGGTAGTTTGCGCGGCGCACTCGATTGTCTCATCCTGTTTCAGAGTCGATTTCAGACGCAGACCTTGCTCGACTGTGATGTTGGGCAAAACAACACCACGTATAACTACCGGATTAAAGATCAGCAAATTTGGCCTCGCCAGCAAGACGCAGAGTTTGCCATTGCTGGTATTGTGACACTTATCAGGCAGTTGACTACAGCGCGCTGGGTACCGGTGCAGGTGCACTTTGAACATTCGATTGCCGGTCGTGAAAGCTACCTTGAACAATTTTTCCGAGCACCCGTTGCGGGTAATCATGTGGCCAACCAATTGGTTATCTCGAATGAGCAGCTCGACCGCCCGTTTTCGGGCACCGTGTCTGCCGAAGACCGCAAACTTAAATCGATTCTTGAGTGTCACCTTCTCGATTTGATGGGACCTGACACTGAACCGGCCAAAGGCATTGTTGACCAAACTCGTGAAGTCATTGATCGCTGGTTAGGGCGAAGGCATGTGGATAGCGCTTCGGTAGCGGCAGAGTTTAATTTGTCTGAGCGCTCTTTTCGTCGTCGACTTAAGGAAGAGGGGGTTTCGTTCCGCAGTGTGTTACAGGAAGCCAGGCAAGCACGCGCGCGAACCATGCTTGAGTCGGGTGATTTGAGCTTGTCAGCAGCTGCAGAACAGCTGGGTTATTCCGACATCGCAACCTTTTCTCGCGCCTTCAAAGAGTGGACTGGGGTGTCACCTCGACGCTTTTCAAAAAAGGATTTGTAGCCCCTGTTATTGCTTGACTGTTGCAAAAAAGGAATAGTGCGTCAAGTTAACGGAGGTTTTGCGGACAATGTTATCGCGCTAGAGTCCTCGCATTTGAACGATGGTGCTTGCGGGAGACGCATAATGACCGAATCTAACCTTGATGCCTTCGACACGTTATTTCAGAATGATCGCAGTGCACTACATCGATATGTGCGCCGCTTACTGGGCAGGGGCGAAGGCTCTGAAGACATCGTACAAGAAGCATTTTTGCGTACCTACAAGCATTTTGAACGGGTTGTAGAACCGCGTGCATTTGTATTTACTACGGCGCGTAATCTGGTGGTAGACTCATGGCGACGTAACCTTGTAGTTAGTACAGAAACGATGGAGGAATTCGAAAACTCAGCGGTGGAAGAACCCAGTGAGTCGCTGGAAGATCATGTGCTTGCCAGTGAGAGTCGACGCTTGCTGGATGAGGCCGTTGCTCGGCTGCCACCGCGGTGTCGAGCGGCGTTTACCATGAGAGTTTTTGAAGGTTGTTCGTACAAAGAAATTGCCGAGCGATTGGGTATTTCGCCAAAGACGGTGGAAAACCATATTGCGCGTGCTTTGCGAGAGACGCACCAGTATGTGCGCCGACGCTATCAGTTGAAGTGACACCCTAAATATGTCTGATCTAGACCCAAAGCCGAGTATAGAGCAGGTCGAGCAAGAAGCCAGCGAGTGGATCGCGCGCTTAAATGGCGATGTTGTTTCTGACAACGATCGTGCCGAGTTCAAAACGTGGCTCGCACAGGATCCGATCCATGAGCGTATGTATGAAGAGCTCCTGGTCACTTGGCGTTTGTTCGAGCAACTTCAGTTTGAGCCCGAATCAACGGTTGATACAGCAGTACACATGCCGGTGCGACAAACGATGTGGCAAACTATAGGGCAATGGCTTTACGGTTGGCGTCGGCTGGCGGTTGTGACAGTCGGTGTGGCAGCCGCGTTGTTTTTCGGCGTTTACCTGCAGTTAATGACGGTGAGTGAAACTTATCAAACCACCTTTGGTGAGCACGTCAGTGTGTCGTTACCGGATGGTTCAACGGTGCAGCTTAATAGCGACAGCCGTGTACGTGTTGATTACTCCTTCCGTACACGTGTTATTCATCTTGAGAAGGGCGAGGCCTATTTTGAGGTGGCACACGATACGGATCGCCCTTTCTGGGTGACGGCAGGAAGTGGTTGGGTGCGTGCTGTTGGCACCGCATTTGGTGTTTACTTGAACCCGAAGGGCGTGAGAGTTACCGTACATGAAGGTACGGTAAAACTGGGTGCTGCCGACAAAGCCTTGACCGAATCGATTTCAGACAAAGTGCTTGATAACACGTCAGCCGTGCTAACTGTGGGTGAGCAGGCCAGTCTTGAGGGGGGTGTGGCGGTAAGGCGATCCCTGTCAAACAGAGACTTGGAGCGTGTTGATGCATGGCGAGACGGCTGGCTGTATATTGAAAACGAAAACTTGTGCGATGTAGTGACTGAACTGGATCGTCATACACCGAGACAGCTAGTCTTAGAAGATAATCAGCTTTGTTCGTTGTCTGTCGGTGGCTCGTTTCAAGCAAATCCACAGGGTGCTGAGGCGCTACTGAGTATGCTTGAGGTGAACTATGGTGCGCAAATTTCTCGTGACGGCAATCTCACTCGTATTAAAGCAGCGCATACATCCACACATTAAGTGCCTGCGGTTTGGGGTACGACAGCAAACTGGTTTCCAGCAGTTCATCCTCAATAGTGTCAACAGGCGCTAGAATAGTGTATTAGTTGATGTGAGTTTGGGTTTGTTTATTCAAGTGGTGTAGTCCTGGTCCCGTATGGGTTATGCCTTATAACACGGGGGGACTGCACTCATGAGCTATAGCGATATTGAGCGGCGTGTGGTGATGGCCCGCCGCTCTATACTGACAAGACTGATTATTCTTGCTTCGCTGCTTTGTACCTCGTTGCCAACACTCGCCAAAACCATACGCTTTGATATTCGTGCCCAACCTCTGCCCGCTTCTTTATTGACCTTCGCTCACCAAGCGAATATGCAGTTACTCTATGAGTACAAGGCTATTGCCAATGTGCAGGGTAATCAAGTTCGCGGTAATTTTGATAAGCACGTTGCCTTATCCATGTTGTTGCGTGGAACAGGGTTGGAAGCAACCTACAGTACCGCCGACGTGGCCATGATCAAAGTGGCCACGGGGGATCATAGTCAAACCGCAGAAATTGGCCCCGACAGGGACAAGAAGTCCATTTATTATAACTCCCCTGTGCTCGAAGAAGTGACGGTAACCTCGCGTAAGCGCATTGAGCGAATGCAGGATGTCCCGGTGCCTGTTACCACTGTAAGCGCCGTGACGCTCGCTGACAGAGGCCAGTTTCGCATGCAGGACTACCACTTGAGGCTGCCTGGGTTAACGCTCACGCCTAATCAATTTAATGGGGCGCCTTCTATTGCGATTCGCGGTATCACCTCTGGTGATGTCACGAATCCAACGGTAGCTATTACTGTTGATGATGTACCTTTTGGCTCGTCCACATCGATTGGCGGTGGTTACTATGCGCCTGACTTTGATCCCAGTAATCTCGAGCGCGTGGAAGTGCTTCGCGGGCCGCAAGGTACGCTATATGGTGCAGTCGGTATCGGTGGCCTGATTAAATTTGTCACGGTGGATCCGAGTACAGAGGGATTTGAAGGGCGTGTACAAGCGGGACTGAATAGCGTGGAGGGCAGTGACGAAAACAGTTACAACATGAGTGCCGGTCTCAACATCCCATTAACGGATACCTTTGCAGTGCGTATGACTGGCTTTAATCGTCGAGATGCAGGATATATAGATAACATTCGCGGCACGGGTGAGCAAAATGTAAATCAGTCTCGCGGTGCAGGTGGGTATGTTTCAGCCATGTGGTTTCCCTCCGATGAGTTTTCGTTAAAACTGAATGCGTTGGTACAGGACAGTGAGATACTGGGCTCGCCTTATGTGACGATGGCGCCAGGTGTGGGTGACTTGCAGCAGGACTTTTTGCCGTCGACGGGTAGTGTCGAGCGCAGATTTGAATCTTATGGTGCTACCGCTCAATATTTCGCTGATGCTGTTGAACTGACTTCGGTTACCGGTTACAGCGAAAGCCAGCTCAATGATTTACTCGATTACACGGTGCTGTTTGGCAAGTTCACCCAACTCTTGTCGGGTACAGACGATACCTTGGAGGCAGATGCCACCACAACCTACAAATTCAGCCAGGAACTACGAGGTCTGTTTCCTCTGGGCGAGCGAATGGATCTGTTATTGGGCGCTTATTACTCGCGAGAATCTTCGCCTTTCAAGTTGGAGATTATTGCCGCAAGCCCTCAGGGGCAGCGGCTTGATACTCTTTTGACATCGGATTTTTATAGTACCTTCAGCGAGTGGGCTGCTTTCAGCACTCTCACTTATTACTTTACCGATCAATTTGATCTGCAAATTGGCCTGCGTAAAAGCAAGATAAAGCAAACGTTTGGTGAGACCGATACCGGCCCACTGGTACCTGTTGTTTTGGGAACTGATACGCCACGGGAGTTACCAGAAGATGTGGCCCGTGAACAGGAAACGACTTACCTTGTAACACCTCGATATAAGATATCTCAGAATGTCATGCTGTATGCACGTTACGCTTCTGGCTATCGTCCGGGAGGTATTAATCAAGGTGATTTTGATGACTCACCTACACGTTTTGCGCCGGACGAAACCCAGAATTACGAGATAGGTATCAAGGGCAGTATCTTTGATAACCGGTTTTCCTTCGACAGTTCTCTGTATTATATCGATTGGCAAGACCTCCAGCTTTCGCTCGTCAACCCTGCGAATGGGCAAAACTATTTTACCAATGGCAGCCGGGCACGCAGTGAGGGGGTAGAGCTTTCCATGCGTTTAGTGCCGACTGACGGGTTGCATATCGATACCTGGGTGGTATGGAACAATGCCGAATTGACCGAGGCAATGCCTAGTCCTGCGCAGGGTGGCGTTAATGGTCCGAAGGGAGCAAGGCTACCCTTCGGCAGTCGATTGTCGGCCAGCACATCAGTGGAATATGAATTTGCACTGGCAGGAACCACTGCAACGGCGGGTACAACTGTGAGTTATGTTGGAGATCGTTTGGGTACGTTTGTATCCGATGGCCCGGAGCGGCAGCAGTTTTCGTCTTATACGGTCATTGACTTACAGGGTAGTGTTAGGAAAAACGGCTGGGCGGTGAATCTATACATAAACAATTTGGCCGATACCCGGGGTGTACTGGGTGGCGGCAACGGCACCATCATTCCTACGGCGTTCCAGGTGATTCAGCCGCGCACCCTGGGGTTATCGGTTGCTCGTCATTTTTAATGACTGCTGAATACTAGATCATTTTTAACGTGCTAAAAATGAATACAAAAAGTACCAGTGCGCACAGTTGCAGTGTTACACAAGAATAACCTGTCTATTTTTGTGGGTATAGAAGTCTTATAGAATGTGCCCGTAACATGAAAATTACGCGTCAGGAAGCTGCATGTGAAAACCGGCTCATCCATGACGCAGCTTGACGGTACATAACGTTTCACTCCAACGCTTGGAGAAACACTGACTAACCAATATATATAACCCTTGGAATTTGTTGCTATGAAAAAAACAATAGTGCTGTATATGGCTGCTGTGAGTAGCTTGTGGTGTGCTCTGGTGCAAAGCCAGGAGCCCGCTGATGTGGCTAATATGAAATCAATGACAACACTCGAAATCATGACTAAAGTGATTACTCCGGCAACCAATATATTGTGGGGTATCAGCGATAGCCCTGATGCGGACGAGTGGCAGGCCATGGTAAACGCCGCCATGATTAACCTGGAGGCATCGAAGCAAATTGCTAAGGGTGCCAGTAGCCCACAAGATAAACAGTGGGCTACTGAACAACTGTGGCAGGATTACAGCAAAGCAATGATTGTTGCAACGGAACAGATGTTAACGGCCGCAAAAGAAAAAAACCTGGATGCTTTTTATGAGGGTAGTGATGCCGTCTACCCACCTTGTGAAGAATGTCATAAGGCGTTTAATCCAGCTGTGGTCAACCAATAAACAAATGCAGCACTGAGGAAAATCTGATGGATTAACCTCAGTGCTTTATCCATTGAATAGATAATATTTATTCTTCGCCGTAGTGCTTTATTTCAGAATAAAAACCACTGATCTGTAGTTGGATGTCTACGGGTTCAGCCTCTAAATTTTGCCAAAACCAGCCGTGCTCACCAGCAAAAGGCGCTACCAAACTACCATTTTCGCCTGACATTACCCCCTCACTGTACCGCACAAAAAAGTTCTCTGGATAGTTGGCAGCTTCGGGGCTTCCGTCTGGGGGGTGGCCGTGAAAGTCCACATAAACCTCAGAATTTGCTGTCCATGAATAAACGATAGTGTCACCCTTATTGAGCACCGCTTTTATTTCAATTTGTTCACCCGGCGACAATGTGTATGTTGTGGTGCCACTCAATAAAGATTGTGGCTGTATAGCTACAACCTTGTTGCCCATTTTCAGCACGCGCGAAGGGTCGGTAAAATCCCAGTTAGTAAAATCAATATTGTCGAGAGAGTTGGTTTCTGTAACGGTACTTTCGTTCTCATCGACGTAGACCCGTATTGCATCAGACGAATTCGAAATGGGTTGGCTGGTTACATTATTGTGGGCCAGCTTGGTAATACCCAACGTTTTTCCTAAGCCTGTTGGATCTTTACCAAATTCTGCTGGAAGAATGAAAATTATACTGACAACAAATGCAGTGGTTAATGCGAGTAAAAAATATTTGATTAACTGTTCTGGCCGTACATTATTCATTATGAATCACCCCAAAAAAATCCAGCCGATTGATAAAAAACTAATAAGAAACCTAAAAACATCAATGCTACGTTAGTCGCTAAAGCATAGCGTTCGAAAGATCGTGTTTTACGCCATAGGGTCATCACTAAGAGCATAAAAACCAGTGCAAACAACTGCCCCAGTTCTACGCCCACGTTAAACGCAATCATATTGATAATGAGTCCCTGTTTGGCCAGTGCCATTGCCTGCAGCTTAGATGCAAGGCCAAGGCCATGGCATAAGCCAAAACCAAACACGGCCCACTTGGTGTTGGGTGCAAATCGGCACCGACTAAAGCCGCCTAGGTTTTCCCAAGCTTTATAGACGATAGAAAAGCCAATAATGGCATCGATGAAGTAGCTGTTAATGCCAAGATTAAACAATACGCCCAGCAGTAATGTGATGCTGTGGCCTACGGCAAACAGCGTGACATAAATCGCTACATCACGAAGTTTGTAGAGAAAGAAAATGACGCCGAAGAGAAATAATAAATGGTCATAACCCGTGACCATATGTTTAGCGCCGAGATACATAAAAACGGCAATATCCTGGCCGGCGTTATGGCGTAAAAAAGCCGCATCTTGGCCTGCTACACCGTGCGCCATCGTTAAGACAGGAAATAATGCTACTGCTGCTAAAATAAATAATTGTTGTAATCTGTTAATGAGCTAGTCCTCCACTAAGTGTGTCACAAATAGGTTTAAAACTTGTAAGTGACTCCCGCTCGCAGGGTGCGTGGTTCTGTAGCACGGCTAACAGTGCAATCAACAGAACTACAGTCAATATCGTCTGCTGACAAACCCGCTGGGTCAAGCCCTTGGACGTAAGCCGGGTAGTAATAAGCAATTTCTTTGCGATCGGTATCCAGCAGATTAATCACTTGTGCGTAGAGAGTAATTTGCTTCCAGTGATAGACACCGCGAAGATTAACGGTTGTCAACGACTTGGAACGCTGGGAGTTGTCAGCTGTTAGTGCGTAATCACCTACAGAGCCCTGACTTGCTGCTTCTGCCTGACCAATTAATTCGTTAGCGTGGCCAAATACCTGCACTTCTTCCAGGTTTTTATCATTGGTTCGGTGCGGTTTTTCGTCCAAGGTGGTATTGCTTCGTGCAATTGCCGAAAAGCTTGAGCCCCAAATAGCAAGCGTCAACATTGAAAATGCGATAGTGCAAGTAGTGCTCTTGCGCTGCTGTCGTGTTGGGAAAGTCATTTACGTCTACCTTGCTGTGAAAGTATTTTTTTCCATGAGGTTACTAACGCTTTGACAGGTCGTAGTTATTAATTGATGACTACTCACGTGCATAAACCTGATGCTAACGAGAAAGTCTTTTCTTTAGCGCTAACAATAAGGACGGCTGGAGTTAGAAAAACAGACAGAAATAAATCGTATTTACACTGTGCCCACCCGGCTCTAGCGAGTAGCGGGTGGGTACAGTGTTTGTGGTGTTAAAGGTTCCTAGGTAGTTGGGAACCAATAAGATAGAACTCTGCCACTTTAAAGTGTTTTGCGAGGGGCTTTCTTGGATAAAACCACATGGTCTTTGTCTATCCGCTGAACGTCGATATCCAGCATTACCTCAAGTGCATCTAGTGCATCAAACATGGCTTCTACTTCGCCAATTTTGAAATAGCCCGCCACGGGAAGATTGCGAATATCATCATCTTTTATTTCGATATTCACATTAGTATAGAGGCTCATCTCGTTAATAAAGTCTGTTAACGGCTCGCCTGAAAATGCTAGTAATCCGCTACGCCAGGATAATCTTCGCTCCTGGGTCGCAGTATCCAAGGTTTCCACTTTTTGAATTTTCTCATTAAATTCAGCAGCTTGCTGGGCATTGAGTTCCATCAGTGGGGCTGAAAGTGCTACCTTGTTTTTCTCATTGATATTAAATTCGCTGGGCTTTGGTGACAGTGCAACACGCCCCTCAGCTACCACAACATCAACAATGTCAGTTCGGTAGGTAACAGAGAACTGGGTGCCTACTGCTGTGACTACACCTTGCCCGGCAAAGACAGAAAAGGGCTTTGATTTATCATGTGCGACTTTGAAAAATGCCTGGCCATTCATTAGCTGAATGCGGCGAGCATCTTCCGTAAAATTAATATTTACCGTTGAGTTGGTATTGAGTTCAATAATGGAGCCATCTGGCAAGGTAATTGTTTTTTGTTCGCCTACAGCCGTAGCGTAAGTAGACACAAACGATGCTTGTGAGCTTGCAATATAATTGTAGAAAACCCCAATACATACCGCCAGCAATATGCCAGCTGCCATGGCGACGTTGACCACAGGGTTGTGTCGAAACCATTTTCTGTAAATTTTTTCAGAGACTATTACGGGTTTCGGCGTGCTTTTTTCGGCGGCAGCATAATCTTCGAGTTTGGCCAAAATGTCACAATCGTTCCACAAAGCCACTAGTGTATCGAAGACTTCTTTATGATCGGGACTGGTATGTTGCCAGGTTTTAAAGCTGGCTAGTTCGTCGGCAGAAACATCGCCTTCGTTTAGGCGCATTAGCCACTCAGCGGCTTCTGTTTCTATAGTATCTTTATCCATTACAGGGGCTGTTTTACTTCTATCACTCATGGGTTACACCAAACTCACTGAGCCGACCGAAAAAACAGTGATTTCACTGTTTTTCGGCTATTGGCACTGTTAGATTCCTTGCTATTGGTATTAGATTTTTGACTGATGTTTATTCCATCTAAGTCTGAAAAATCATATCCGTGTTTTACTAAATAATGTTTACAGGCGATCAATGCTCGGGCTACTCGCTTTTCAGCCGCTTGTTTGGAAATATTGAGCTCGTCTGCTATTTCACTGAATTTCATGTTGCTTATTTTCTTCATTAAAAATGGACTGCGATATTCTGGTGCCAAGCTGGCGACGGCTTGCGATAGCACAAACAGCTTGCGTTTGCTCTCCAATTCTTCGTCGAGCAATGACTGCTTTTTGTCAGCAAGCATGTCTAAACCACCGAGGGTATCGTCAGCGTAGTCTGTTTTGGTGCGGGAATGCTTTTTAACTTCAGAGAGTGAAAGGTTTTTGGCTATCTTCAGCAAAAACGCTTTGGGGTCTCTAATGTCTTCTTTGCGTTCAACCGCAAATGCCCTTATAAAGACTTCTTGAGTCAACTCTTCTATATCCTCTGGTATTGGACAGTACTTGGCGACAATACGCCGTATAGTTTTTTCATGTTCGATGAACGTTTTTAATATATGTGACATACCAGTGTGTTCAATCCGATCGTTAACAGATAATCTTGCGAGCCTAGCATAGGCGCAAGATCGGAGAAAGCCAGCTGTTAACGCTGGAACCATCCTTGGTCTCATATAACCTTTTTAAGAAAACACCAGTGGTGTCTCGATTTTCTAGCAATTTCTGTATGGGAAATTTTATAAAACGCAATAACTCCCCGGTTTAACAACTTGTAACAGCAGTAAGAACCTATAAAGATGCTGCTGCTTCTCGTTGATATCATTACTGTAAAGCGGGCTACCCGTGTATTGGTTACAAATGTGAAACACGTTGTTCAGATTTTGGTGCAAAAGCGTTGCTTTACAGTGATGAAGTACATAGTGATTAGCTGAATCCTACCCATCGACCTAGGAAGATAACCCCTATCCACATCGTGAGAGATAAGCCACCGGCGATACGTGCTGCTGTGGGCGGAGGGATTTCTAGGTCCCAATCGTTAATGGTTTTAAACGCTGTCATGTGGAATATCGCCATATTGATGCCTGCTAATGCGATAAGTACAAACTTCGCCTGGAAATAGATGTTGTGGGCATATGTTGGGGCGTTGGAGATAAACAAAAATGTTCCAGAGACTGCCGCTACAGCAAATGCGCCCCAAGTGTATGGTAGCAGTTCACTGATCAGCTTTTGAATTCCAGGTCGGTGGGATTGAAATCCGAGCAGTCGTAGATCGACAATCGCAATGGTGCCTAAAACCAAGGTGATAGCGACAACATGTAAACTTTCCAGATTAGGGAAAAGTGCAGATCCAAATGCTATTGCCTCAGATATTGGAAGGCTAACAATTTTTTCAAGGTACAAGTCTATATTCATTTTGGGTAACCACTTCTTTGTTGTAGAACTTTAGTGTGTACTGTGTACTGTGTATTGCCAATGATTTAACGTGCGAGATTGCTCAGGTAGTTATCCGCCGTAGGCTATCCAGCGGCCAGCGAAAATAACGGCGACCCAAAGTAATAATGAGAGTATGGCAAGCGGTTTTGCCCACACTAAACATTCACTTTGTGCGATGGTATCTTCAGATTTTAGGAAAGGCTTCACCAATAGCAGGCTAAATATAAATGCTGCCAGTACCATTGCCATTTTTGTCCAAAAGAAAAAATTGGTTACTGCCCTTTGTGGTTCTGAAATGATGAGCAGTATTCCGCTGACAAGTAACACACTCAACGATATCCATAACCAGAGTAGGTGGCGGCGCATTACGTCACTGGCACTTTGATCGCTCGCCATCCAGCCTAAAATACGTAATTGACTAATTAATGCGGCCGCTGCTAGTGCAGCGATCGCACAAATATGTATTGATTGAATAAAAGGCACTATCCAAAATTTTTCCTGCATCACCATGGTCAGTGATGAGTTAGATATCCAATTAATGATGTTTTCCATAGCATAAAACCATTTATTTGTTAGTAGGGTTGCTTGCTTAATGGGCGCTTTATAAACCTTGCCTTATCAACAATGCCAAGGGGTAGCTATATTCCCTATTGCTCTTTTTCTCTCCTGGCTTTCAGTCTTGGTACAGATGTCTTTGTATAGCCCGACTAAAAGTTTTTATTGGCTGTTGCGGTGTTGGTGTGCCCGTACAGATTAAGACGCATCATGTGAGCAAAGCCGACAAATTTTTTTACTTTCGCTTGCAATGGCTTAGAGAGTGAGTGGGATATTAATAAGTTGGCCTGCGGTTTTGCGATTTTTTGCCCATTAAGGAAGGGGGGTAAGTCATTACGGGTAAGTTATGAGGCAACTTAGGGGGTAGTCGCTTGTTTTGAGGCTGGTGTGACTTAGAGATGGCTGCCTGTTTATTAAAATTTTATGAAAAATGAAATTTTTTGGGGGTTTTTTGAACCTTGGGAGTCTTTTTAGTGAATGCCCAAAAATACCGTGTCGGTTTGTGTTGTTGGGTATATCTATTATTGCAGCATAAAAAGTTGAGTATGGTGCTTATTGTAGCGCCGTCGGAGGTATGAAATATGGTGAAAAGTATGCATTTTGTGAGTTCAGTGCCAGTGAGAGTGTTGGAGGTGGTGAAATGATTAAGTTGATAAAGCTAGTTTCTGTTATGGCTGCAATGTTTGTATTGGCGTTGCCAGCACAGGCACACCACTCTTTTGCCATGTTTGATAAAGAGAATCACAGCATTATTAAAGGTGTGGTGAGTAAAGTTGAGTGGCGCAACCCACATGTGTTTTTCATTGTTACAGCACCTGATGGGAAAGGCGGGGAAGCGGACTACCTGATTGAAAGTGGTAGCCCTAACGTACTAATGCGTACCGGTTGGAAGCGCAGCACCCTGAAGAAAGGCGATGATATTTCTGTCGAATTTTATCCGTTGCGTGATGGTCGTCCTGGCGGTTTGTTGGATGCCGTAACCTTGTCTGATGGTAAGAGGTTGGAGGGATGATACAGCATAGTATTCGTGCTGCATTGCTGACGGCAGGAGTCCTGTTTGTTGCGGCATGTAGTACAACGCCAGATCCTTCCAGTGTGGCTACTTCTTCTAGTGTGCCGGATTTTTCCGGCACTTGGGAGCGTTACCCCGACCCATACGCTGTGTTTACTGAAAATGCTTTTGCTGTTGAGCCGGGTGCTCCTGATGGTGGTCCAACGTTAAAGCAGCCGTATGCAAGTGAATACAAGGCGTATGTAGAGCGAAAAAATAAGGCTTTTCGTGATGGTAAGCCGTTGATGGACGCAAGCACGCAGTGTTTGCCTGAAGGCATGCCAACGATTATGGGTGCAATTTACCCTATCGAAATTGTTCAGACAGATGACAAGTTTGTCGTGCTCGCCGAATTTCTTACGCAGACCCGCCGTGTGTATTTGAACGAAGAGATGCCGCCTCTGGAAGATATTGCTCTGGGGTACAACGGTTATTCAGTGGGACACTGGGAAAAAGATACGCTGGTTATCGAAACGATCGGTGTGCGTGAAGACGTTACTTTTTATGCAATACCGCACTCGGAAGAGATGAAAATAACTGAGCGTATACGGTTTACTGGTCCAGATACAGCTGAAAATCAGGTCACCATTGATGACCCCGCGTACCTTGCCAAACCTTACGTTTTCACCTTTGGTTATCGGCGTGCCAAGGACTATCGGATCATGGAGTATATCTGCGATAACAATCGCTACACGAATGACGAAGATGGAAATGTAGAAATAGAACTTCCGTAAGTAACTGCCATAAAGCTTTCAAGTAGTAGGTGCCCAGTTGAGATAGTCAGTAATGACAATGCTCATCGCTGGGTACTTTGATTAACCTTGATAATAAAAATAAGCAAAAAAATAAGACAGTAAAACTACAACATCTACTAGAGGAATTATTTGATATGAATTCGAAGAACTATCCTAAGTTAGTTGCACTCGCGTGTGTGATTCAGGCAGTGAATGCTAGTGCGCAAACTGAGACAAACAACAATACATCTTTTGCGCTAGAGGAAATCGTTGTTACCGCGACACGCCGTGAGAGCTCTTTAAGCGAAGTGCCTGTAAGTATCGTGGCCGTGGACCAACAAACATTAGATAAACAGGGCGTGCGTTCTGCTGCAGATATTATGCGCCTCACGCCCAGTATTACCTTTGGCCAAAGCGGGGAGTATTACGGTACCGGCCAGAGCAATATTGCTGTGCGCGGTATAGTCTCAACATCAGGTGTACCTACAACCGGTGTGTATATTGATGATACGCCTGTTCAGAGTCGTACCGGTGTCAGCCCCAGCCTGACCAATCCCTACCCGAAAATCTTCGACCTGGATCGCGTCGAAGTATTGCGCGGCCCGCAAGGCACATTATTCGGCACCGGCTCGATGGGCGGTGCTGTGCGTTTTATCACGCCTGATCCTTTACGTGCACCAACGCAATTTTATGCGCGTACAGAAGTGAATCATACCGAAAACGGTGATACGGGTTACGAGTTAGGTGTCGCAGGTGGTAAGCAGATTATCGAGGATGTTCTTGGCTTCAGAGCCAGTATTTGGCAGCAAGAGCAAGGTGGCTATGTTGATCGGCTTGATCGCGTAACCAAAGCGGTAGTCAAAAAAGACGTTAACAGCGAAAGCAGTACTGTAGCTCGACTTGCGTTGGGATGGCAGGCGACGGATGCTTTGGTTATAACTCCGGCAATATTATACCAGAATGTTGAAATTGATGACTCACCTCTGATCGAAGTTGCTACATCAGATATTGGTGACAACGATTACAACAGCAGCCTTTATGCAATATCACAGCCGCGCGACGATGAATACTGGATGCCATCATTAAAGGTAGAATTTGATTTTAGTGACATGACGCTGATTTCAAATACTTCTTACTTCGACCGCGAAACTAGCTCGGTAAGTGATGATACCTCTCTCAATGTTATTCTTTGGGGTGCTTACAGCGGATCAAATCTGCCGCCGCAGTTTGCAGATAATCGTGCTAATACACAAAATAAAACCAGTCAAAAAGCTTTTACGCAGGAAATTCGTCTGCAAAATACTGACTCCACAACAGGCTTGAACTGGGTTGTGGGTGCTTTTTACTCAGATATGACCACCAAAGACTCCTTTGATGCTGCAAACGTCGATTTGCTCGAACATATCAATTTCGGTTCTGACTTCTACGGTGGTACTTTTGGCTCGCTTGAGGAATTCTTTGGTGGAATTGGTTTGTATGAAGGCCAGTATGTGGTTAGCCAACGCTCTAAATACAAAGATGTACAAAAGTCATTGTTTGCGCAGGTAGACTACGAGGTTATTGATCGCCTCACGTTGACGGCTGGTTTGCGTTATACCGATGCGACCCTTGACTATGATAATGCGCTTGCTGGTCCTTTATACGGTACTGACGAATTCGTTGTCACCAAGTTAAAGCCGAGTAACAAGGATGTGACACCTAAGTTTGGGGTGTCTTTCCAAGCGACGGACGACAACCTGTTCTATGCCAGCGCCTCAAAGGGTTCGCGTGGCGAGAGTGTGGCTGATCCGGTTGGTGGTAATTGCGGTGACGATGCTGCTAGTTTAGGTATCGATCCATTGACAGCTCGTAAAGTAGAATCAGATTCATTGTGGAGCTACGAAATTGGTACTAAGAACCAGTTGATGGATGGCCGCATGGTGCTTGAGGCTTCTGCATATCATTCGAAATGGGAAGATATACAAACCAACGTACTGCTGCCAACGTGTGGTGTACTCACGACTCTCAATCTGGGTGAGGCAACCATTGATGGTATAGATGTCTCGATGATGGTGCGTCCAGCAGAGAGCCTTACTTTTGGTGCTAGCTTTTCCTACATGGATGCACGCTACACTAAACAGGTCGGTGAGGTGGCTGGAGTAAACCGCATTGTTACTAAAGGTAAACCTCTTCCTGTAGCACCTTGGTCGATGCATTTGAGCGGTGAATATTCATTCTCAATCACTGATCGTGAAGCCTATGTACGTGGTGACTTTACTCACAGTGCGCACGATAGCACTTCTTTAGATTATGATTCTGTGCTGACTGATCCAGATATTCCTCGCACACCATCAACCTCTGTGCTTGATTTACGCACAGGCGTGTACTTTAACGATCTAGAGGCTAGCTTCTTTATCAACAACGCGTTGAACGAAAATGCTCTGTTGAGTTACGGACACGATAATTTCGGGGCCGGTATTTATCGCTCGACAGTGTTTCGTCCGCGCATGATTGGCCTTACTTTAACTTATCGTAAGTGAGGTAAATCGTGGCGTTGAAGTACTATGTTTTACGCCGCTTCTTCGTTGTTGCCCTGCCTATGGCAGGGCAACATACGTTGAACAAAATCTTGGCAGTTCTTCTATTTTGCGGATTGGCAAGTGGCCTACACGCTGATGCCATTGACGATTACATCAATGCAGAACTGCTACACCAAAAAGTACCCGGCTTAGCGCTTGCAGTCATGCGCAACGGGCATCTCATTCGCGCACAAGGTTATGGCTTTGCCAATCTCGAACACCATGTGCCGGTGCATCCTGATACTGTATTTAAAAGTGGCGCACTTGGTAAGCAATTTACTGCGGCTGCAGTCATGCTATTGGTTGAGGATGGCAAGCTTAAGTTAGACGAATCCATTCGCACCTATTTGCCCGAAGCACCAGAAACCTGGGCACCTATTACGATCCGCCAGCTGTTGAATCATACCTCTGGGCTGGCGCCATTCCCTGCTGGCGACTTTCGTGCTGACTATACCGAGGAAGAGTTGCTTGGCAATATTTACCCATTACCTATCATGTTTACTGCCGGTAGTCGGTGGGGCTATAGCTATTCCGGTTATGTAGTGTTGGGTTGTGTTATCTCTCGAATCACCGGTGAGCACTACAGTAATTTGTTGGCCAAGCGTGTATTTGCACCGCTTGAAATGCAAACTGCCCGGTTGATTAACGAAATTGCCATTGTGCCTAATCGTGCTAACGGTTATGTGTTGAATGATGGCGAATTACAGAACCCAGAGTGGGTGTCTCCCACCGCGAATTCTACTGCCGACGGCGCGCTTTATCTCTCTGTGCTTGATTATGCACGTTGGGAAGCGGGTATGACCGAGGGCAAGATTTTAAAGGCCCAATCCTGGGCGGAAGTAGCACGCCCAGCAAAATTGGCGAATGGCCGCACCTATCCCTATGGTTTTGGCTGGTATCTTGAGCACGAAGCCGGGCAAGATATCTGGTACCACTCGGGTGAGTGGCAAGGCTTCAAAACAGCGGCTATTCGCTATCTGGGTGATGGGTTAACTCTCGTTGCCTTAGCCAATGGAGATGCTGCAAACCCCGAAAAAATTCTGCGTCATGTGGCGGGAATGCTGGATCCCAAACTGGTCCGGCCTGCTGCTTTTCCGATGAAAGATCGCGAACCGAAAATGACCAAGCAGGTGAAAAAATTGCTACAACAACTGGCGAAGGGCACAGCAGAGTTTGATGCATTTGCTTATGTTCCAGAGCCTGATTTCATCTACGTGGTAGGGCCTTATGAGCCACTGTTGGCCCCAATGGGGGCATTGCGTGAACTCGCCTTGTTTGCTCGTACAGAGCGCGGTAACGACAAGGTGTACCGCTATCGTGCGCGCTATGAGGGCGGCCTTGTCGATATATCTTTGAGTTATGCACCTAATGGCAAAATATCAGAGATCAAACTTGTGCCTATTGAAGATTGGAATACACCCCTTTAGTGAGATGATTACCATGGTAAATCGACGCGACATCCTCAAACACTCATGCACCTTGGCATTGGGTTTAGCCGCTAGCGGTGTAGGAGCAGAGCTTGGTTTTGCTGCGCCTTTTCGTAAGCGAGCTCTGCCAGCAAGTATTCGTTCGGTTATGCGCCGCGACGAAACATTAATGCGTCTGGGTGGTGTGGGTGATGGCTATAAGATGACCTGGGGCGCTGATGACAATCTCTATGTTGCGGTTAATGATGGCACTGGCTGGATTGATCAGCCGCGCATGTTTTATGGTGCCATGTTATGGACAATCGATGGTGATATTCGTCATCCCTCATTTACTCAAGTCGAAACTTACCCTGAAGTGAGTGATGCTACCCGGCCAGAAGATGCCCCCAAATATTATGGGCACGGCATGTTGGCGGTAAAGGGGCGAATTTACCAATTTCTCAGCACCTTGGACCAGGCTAAAGAAAGACCGCGACACTGGCAGGGTTCAAAGCTGATTTACTCCGATGACAATGGACGCACTTGGTACAATCAAGATGGTACGACGCCTGTTACATGGGCAGACTGGGACACGCAATCTCAAAAGACCCTGACATTTTTCCAAGAACCCAATGGCAGTTTTTCACTGTTGTCGATATTACAAATGGGCCAGGAATATTCTGAAAACCAGGATGGTTATATTTATGTGTATGGCCTCAATGGCAGTGTTGATGGCCTGATGAACGAACTGGTTATGTTTCGTGTTCCCGTTGACGATATGTTGAGTCGTGATGCCTACGAATACTTTGCCGGCCACAAGGATGACGGTAGTGCCAGCTGGGCCAGTGACATCAATGCACGTGCTGTCGTACATACTTATCCACGTGGCTGGGTTAATGGCACTAATCTGTACGAAGGCGATTTGGTTCTGGACGCGTGGGTGCCCAGTGTGGTCTATAACAAATCACTGGGTTTATACATGATGGCCAGCGCGGGTATAGGGTGCGCGCCCGATGGTACTGCATTTGGCAAACCGAGTTATCTAGGTGTCTGGGTGTCTTCAACCCCCTGGGGGCCCTGGAGACAGGTTCATGAAGAAACCGAATGGACGCCCGGTGGTGACCAGGAGGCTCGCTGCTATGCACCACAAATTGCACCCAAATGGATATCAGAAGATGGTACATCCTGCTGGTTACTGTGGGCTGATTTGAAAGGTCTTCGCAAGTTTGGGCAGGACATGTCACTGCTTGATGAAGAACTTGAAAAAGCCAAAAGTCCTGAGGAGAGCAGTGCTGTTACGCTTGATTTTTTCCGTCGCTATATCCCTGGCTTTTCCTGTAATGCCCAGCGAATTGACTTAACATTGGGTTAACCGCTATGCACCAGGCGGTGCGATAATACCGGGTAAAGGCAAAGCTTCTGCGATTGCCGAGAATGGCGGGGCGTCGATGGTAAGCGACTCGCCATTAGTAGGGTCTTGTAACCGAGTTAATCCCAGCGGCTTCTGACCTTCTAATTCATGGACTATTCCAATCATGGCGCTGCACTAGTGAGTGGCGTTTTCACGTCGCTGTCGCTGACTGGCAATTTCAAACCTTGGCAATGGCGTCTTTGTCGGTATATATTCCCCTCTCTGTTACAGCTCGCCAGAGCCGATTACTGACGGCGAGTCACTGTGTTACCAAGGGGATTATATTGAAAGCGTCGACCAGCCAACTCTCTAGCGACACTGTTACTGACATGGAATCTCGCCTGCAGGAGGACGACCACCACTCGATTCGACTGTGGCTTCGCCTGCTTACCTGTTCCAGTATGCTGGAAAAACAATTGCGCGATTTGTTACGTGAAGAGTTCGGCACCACATTGCCACGCTTTGATTTCATGGCACAGCTGCATCGAAAGCCAGACGGCCTGATGATGGGCGAGCTATCTGAACTCATGATGGTGTCTGGTGGTAATGTTTCAACTATTGCCGCCCAGCTTATTAAAGAAAAGCTTATTGTTAAAAAGAACCTGCCCACTGATCGTCGAGCATTTGTGGTTAAACTGACAGCAAAAGGCCGGCGTATTTTCGAAGAGATGGCCAAGCATCATGAAGAGTGGATTGTTGCGTTGTTTAGTGGCCTCAATATCAAAGAGATAGACGAGCTAACCGCGCGCCTTGGCAAGTTAAAGCAAGTTGTTAACGCCGCATCCCGTAAAAAGAAAAACCTCTAGCCGGTCGATAAAAATTATCAACGTGGGGCAGTGCTTCCCTGCAACATAGCCCCTTGTTAGTAAGTTTAGTGGTCGAGAGGGCTCTCGCTCATGCGTTTGGCAAGGGTTTCAAGCTGTTGCAGGCCTGTACAATACTGCTTTGGCCAATTCAAACCAATACCGTGATAGCCCTGGTTAGCCGCAGCTCGTAAGGTCCAGTTAGGATCGGCCAAATGTGGTCGTCCTAGCGCGACTAAATCAGCGCGGCCAGCAGCAACAATACCGTTCACATGATCAACTTCATAAATATTGCCCACGGCAATGGTGGGTACGTTGAGTTCGTTGCGAATCGTGTCCGACAGCGGTGTTTGGAACATACGGCCTGGGCGTGGTTTTTGGTCCGGTGACACCTCACCACTCGATACGTGAATAATATCCGCACCGGCATCTTTAAAGGCTTTGGCAATTATCATTGAGTCAGTCTCAGTAATACCTTCTTCACCCACCCAATCATGTGCAGAGATACGCACAGAAATGGGCTTGTCTGCTGGCCACACTTCGCGCACCGCTGCGAAGACTTCCAGTGGATAACGCAATCGATTTGCCAAAGAACCGCCGTACTCATCGCTGCGATTATTCAGCAGTGGCGTAATAAAGGCCGATAACAAATGGCCGTGGGCAGCATGTAATTCTATTGCGTCAAAGCCCGCTCGCGCAGCACGTTGTGTTGCTTCTACAAATTGAGCTTTCAAACTCTCCATTTGCACCGGTGTTACTGCTTCAGGTACTTGTGAATCTGCGCTGTAAGCAATTGCACTGGCTGATACTAAAGGCCAAGCTTCAGTGGTAGGTAAGGGCTTGTGCTGCATGGGATTATCGTTTTCCCAAGGGCAGTGCACAGCACCTTTCGCGCCGCCGTGCCCAATCTGTGCTGCGATTTTGGCTTGAGTATTTGCGTGGGTGAAATCAACAATGCGCTTCCACGCTGCTTCTTGCTCGTCATTCCAGAGGCCGGCACAGCCTTTGGTGAGACGTGACTCTGGCGAAACATGTGCCATCTCGGTAATGACTAGTCCGGCACCACCTTTGGCCAAGGTACCGTAGTGAGCAAGATGCCAGTCACCGGGCACACCGTCTGTTGCACTGTAGGTTGCTAAAGGTGGTACAACCACACGGTTTTGTAGTGTGAGCTTACCGAGTTGATAAGGCAAAAACATGGGAGGAATAGGCGTATCACAAGGTTTACCCAGGGCTTTACTGGCCAAGTGCTTTTCGAGACCATCAAGCCATGCTTTGTCACGTAAGCGCAGGTTTTCGTGGCTAACCCGCTCACTTCGCGTAAGCATAGAATAATTAAACTGTTTGAGATCAAACGCTTCGGCGTAGCGGGGCACATTTTCAAACCAGGTCATTGCGTTAATAGCAGCATTTTGTAAACGCAGCACTTCAAGTTCGCGTTCTTTTTGATAGGCCTGTAAGGCTTCTTTTAACGTTGCATCTTTGTCGAGATGATTTGCCAGTGAAATGGCATCTTCGAGGCCCAGCTTGGTGCCGGAGCCAATTGAAAAGTGAGCGGTGTGGGCTGCATCGCCAATTAACACAATGCGATCATCAAGTACCCAGTTACGGCAGAACACCTGTGGAAAGTGAATCCACGCTGAGCCGCGAATATGTCCAGAGTTGGTCAGCAATTTATTGCCATCGAGATATTTCTCGAAAATTTTACGACATGTTTCTGCGCTTTCTTCGTGAGTCATGTGTTCAAAACCAAACGCTTCATACACATCGGGGTTACATTCCACGATGAAAGTAGATGTTTCATCGTCAAATTGGTAAGCGTGTACCCAGATCCAGCCGTGTTCGGTTTTTTCGAAGATAAATGTAAAAGCGTCGCGAAATTTTTGTTTGGTGCCTAACCACACAAAATGGTTTTTACGGGTTTCGATACTGGTTTTGAACGCTTTCGCATAGGTATTTCGAATTTTTGAATTCAAACCATCGGCAGCTACAATCAAGTCAGCATCGGCAAACCTGGTATTCAAGTCTGCCACCTCAAATTCCTGCTCAAAGTGCAGCTCCACACCCAGCTCTTTGGCCCGGTCATAAAGTACTTCTAGCATGCGTTTACGGCCTAGGCCGATAAAACCATGACCATCAGAGCGCTCCACTTCACCGTTTACATAGCAGTCAATCAGATCCCAGTGAATGAACTCATTTTTGACGGTTTCTGCACTGACTGGGTCGTTCTTGTAGAGGTTTTCCAGGGTTTGATCCGAGAACACGACTCCCCACCCAAATGTATCGCCAGGGCGATTGCGTTCGCAGACGTGAACTTCATGATTTGGGTCTTTTAGTTTCATGGAAATCGCCAAATACAATCCAGATGGGCCACCGCCAAGACAGATAATTTTCATATTGCGTGTTCTCCAGGTGTTAGGGCCAATATCATTTATAGCGCAGCTCAAACCAATCATAAAATTACTTTAAGCTTAAAATATTTGCTCAATCATACACAATATATTTTAAGTTTAAAATAGGTTTGCAAGGTAATTATTCTTAACTCTGTAGAAGGGTGTGACGATAACGTTGGTCGCCGTATGGGATTATTCGGACAGCGCCGAGCAGGCGCGCGGATATGAAGAAGATGAAAAAGCCGGTTACGCTGCCAGGCAGTCAGCAATACCTCCGGTTATATCGGGCATCGCTCACCTGGGCCACAGGGGTATATCTTGCTCGTTCTTGCACAAAGGCATCTGTATTTTCAGCCTCAGAATACCTTTCAAAACGTCTGTTTGAGCGGCTTTTTTGACGGACGTTTTTCCATGATTTTGCCCCTAATAAATTCTAAAAACACTCCGCGGGGCCCATAAGATAGAGGTTTATAACTATTTAAGCTTAAAATATTCGAAGATTTCTGGTGCAAATGCTTTAAGTTTAAAATAAATTGTGTATCATGCCCTTCAAGACTGGTGACAAAGGGGTAGGTGATGCTGATAGAGCCGCTTTTTCGTCGATGCAGCCTCGAAATAGTGAATGAACGAGATTGATGTATGGCAACCACTTATAAAAAAACCTGGAAAGTAAAGTTCGCCGAGTGCGATATCGCGGGAATTGTTTTCTACCCCCGTTATTTGGAAATGGTCAACTTTGTGGTTGAAGAATGGCTGGAAGATATGGATTGGTCATTTTACATGATGCATGCCGAACGCCATGAAGGGCTGCCCACTAAATCAGTGGCATGTGATTTTTCGTCCCCTAGCAAAATAGGTGATGAGCTTAATTTTGAATTAAGTATTACAGCGCTGGGGAAAAGCTCCCTCGCGTTGTGTGTTACGGCTTTTAATGGCGGTGCGCTGGTGTTTAAAACGACTAATGTACTGGTTTATGTCACCTTGACTCAGCCGATTAAAAGCATGCCCATACCCGACGAATTACGTGAGCGTATGCTGCCTTACGTAGTGTGAAAATATAGTTAACTGAGTAAACAGGTGTAAGAATGACGGAATATCCAATTTTTAAAGCCGCAGCCGTACAAGCGTCGCCAGTGTTTATGAACGTAGACGCTACCGTTGATAAAGCATGCTCATTAATTCGTGAAGCCGCTGACAATGGCGCAAAGCTGGTTGCCTTTCCTGAAGTCTTTATTCCAGCCTACCCTTATTGGAGCTGGATAATCAGCCCGGTTGAAGCCAGTGGGTTGTTTGAAACACTGTATAAAAACAGTATTGCTGTCGATGGCCCGGAAGTAAAACGTCTTTGTGCCGAAGCTAAGAAGAATGCGTGCTACGTAGTCATCGGCATTAACGAAAAAGACCCGCAGCGAATGGGTACGCTGTTTAATACCAACTTGATTATTGGGCCCGATGGCACATTAATTGGTCGTCACCGTAAATTGGTACCTACCTGGGCAGAAAAATTAACGTGGAGCGGTGGCGATGGTTCGTCGCTAAAAGTGTACAACACCGAGATTGGTCCATTGGGCACACTCGCGTGTGGTGAAAATACTAACCCGTTAGCGCGTTTTACCCTACTTGCACAAGGCGAACTGGTGCATATTGCCAACTATATTGGTTTGCCGGTAGCGCCAAAAGATTACGACATGGCAGAAGCCATTAAGTTACGCGCAGCCACTCACTCCTTTGAAGGTAAGCTATTTACCATTGTTGCCTGCTCAACAATCTCAGAAGAAATGATTCAGTATTTGGAAGAATACTGCCCCAACGCACGCGCATTATTGGAGCGTAAGAACTCAGCTTTTTCAGGCGTAATTGGCCCTGATGGCAGAGTGGTAGGTGACTGTCTTATCGACGACGAAGGTATTGTTTACGCCGATATTGATTTGAATAAGTGTATTCAACCAAAACAAATGCACGATATTTTGGGGCATTACAATCGCTTCGATATTTTTAAAGTTACGGTTAATAACCAGCCATTAACACCCGTGACTTTTGGTGAGACACCCAGTGTTGAGCCTTTTGCAACACCTTTGGCTGCAGATCACGACGAAGAATAAATCACGTTTGTGAATTCGCCGTTTAGGTATCACCACTTATTTACTCGGAGCGTTGTTATGGATGCAAAGGATACGACTTTAAAAAATTACGCAGAAGACCCAAGAGACGATGTAAGAGGGCGTTCACGTGTTAGAGATACACAGGAATTAGTCAATTACTACACCGAACTTGAAAACGTGAGCTCTACGGCTTTTTGGCGTAAGGCAAATGATATCGAACCGTGGGAACCGGTCACACGCTACCAGCCCACTATTTGGCGTTACGACGATATGCGCCCGTTGGTGCTTAAATCTGCGGAACTGGTAAAACCCGAAGAAGCGGGTCGCCGTGTGGTTGTGTTATTAAATAATTCCGAAGCCGGACGTGAAAACACAGCAGCTGTTGGCTGGCTGTTCAGTGGCCTGCAGGTCATGAAGCCTGGCGAAATTACCCCCGCGCACAAGCATACCGCTTCTGCGCATCGCTTTATTATGGAAGGCGGCGGTGCCTATACCGTGGTGGATGGCCACCGTATCGAGCTAGGTAAATACGATTATGTATTAACCCCTTCCGGCTGCTGGCATGACCACGGTGTTGTCAAAGACGGCAAAACGTCTATCTGGCAGGATGGCCTCGACATTCCGCTGATGAATTGCTTAGAAACCAATTTCTACTCTGTTTACGACGAAGATGCCCAGAAGGCTTTATATCCCACCAATGATATGCCGCTGGCATACGGTGGTCCGGGCCTCATACCAACAGGAATTCCAACGTGGGATAAGCCTTACTCTCCCTTGATGATTTACCGTTGGACAGATACCCGTGAAGCACTATTAAACCTCGCTAAAGTTAACGAGGGTTCGCCTTTCGACGGTCACATTATGCGTTATAGCAACCCAACTACGGGTGGTTGGGCCATGCAAACCATGGGAGCACAAATGCAAATGCTGAAGCCAGGTTTGCATACCAAAGCGCATCGTCACACTGGCAATGTGGTTTACAACTGTGCTGGCGGTAATGGCTATACCGTGGTGAATGGCAAGCGATTCGACTGGAAGGAGCATGATATTTTCTGTGTGCCCGCATGGACATGGCATGAACATGTAAACCTGTCTGATAGCGAAGCAGCGTTTCTGTTTTCATTCAATGATTTTCCAGTAATGGAATCCTTGGGCACGTATTTCGAGGAACCATTGGGCGGAACAGGTTTTCAAGAAATCACAGAATAGCAACACGCTCCGGCAGCACGCCCAGGCGCGTTGCCACCTTAAATGAATCAGTAAATTAGGCAGTAAATA
>JBNKHI010000043.1:0-29272 GCA_050290265.1 Cellvibrionaceae bacterium | reverse complement strand
GGGATCTGCAGGCTGAAGCAAAATCCAAGGGGCGCCCTTGGTGCGCGGCAAAAGCATTCGACAGTTCAGCACCCATAAGTGCCCTGACTCCCGCCGACCAATGGCTACAGGGAGACCACACCATCAGCCTCGCCGTTAACGGCCAAACCAGACAAAACGGCAAGCTTTCGCAAATGATCTGGTCAGTTGAAGAGGTTATCGCAAAGCTTTCTACGTTATTCACACTCGCGCCCGGAGATCTGATTTTTACAGGAACACCTGCGGGTGTTGCGAAGCTGTCACCCGGCGATGAAATTACCGCGACGATTACCGGACTTGAAACATTGGAAACCAAGGTTGTTTAAGCCACGTCCATGAGGTCGATTTCAATGACAGAATTTAACGACAGACAAACAGTACTATGGAAGTTTGTGAAAAAAACGTAAAATCGTGCCTCCC
Organism: Cellvibrionaceae bacterium; assembly: GCA_050290265.1. Taxonomy (GTDB): domain Bacteria; phylum Pseudomonadota; class Gammaproteobacteria; order Pseudomonadales; family Cellvibrionaceae; genus JBNKFV01. The sequence goes on along the minus strand of JBNKHI010000043.1, from coordinate 28,834 downwards.
AGTTCAATGAGGCATTCAATTTGCCAGTACTGATTGAGATAAGCGTCAGATATGCCTAGTGCTCAAGTTAATCAAGCCATCATTTTTGCCGATATCGCGGGTAGTTCAAAGCTATTCCATGAAGTTGGCAACAAAATAGCCTCCGAGCGAATCAACCAAACACTGACCACACTGAGTGAACAAGCCAGTGTTTTGGGTGGTGTTCTTGTTAAAAACATTGGCGATGAAATTATGCTGCGCTTTCCATCAGTGGACAGTGCAGCAATCGCCATACGCGAAATGCAACGCTATCTTAGCCAGCAAACCACCCCGCTCAAGCTCAAAATAGGTGCCAGTTACGGCCCGGTAATTAATCATGCGGGTGATGTTTTTGGCGAGGCGGTTAACGACGCCGCCTGTGTAGCCAAAATTGCAAAAGCGGACCAGATCATTATTACCACGTGTTTCTACGAAGCACTCTCAACCCCGCAGCGCGCTTTTTGCCAAATCTTTGACCTCACACTACTTAAGGGGAAACGTCAAAAACATCTTATTTACCGTATGGACTGGGACAATGTTCAACAACACTGTACCCAAGTGATACCGGTTGTCCAACTCACCGCAGAACATGACAGCACACCCTTTATTGAACTGGAAATCAATGGCAAGAAAGTAGAACTAACCGCTGCTGACCTGCCCTTCAGCTTTGGCCGAGATCGCCAGCGTGTAGACTGCTTCGTACCGTCCGCACTCGCCTCGAGACATCACTGCGAGCTGCTCTTCAGACGCAAGAAGTTCGTCTTAGTGGACCACAGCACAAATGGAACATTTATTCGCCAGGAATATATCGGCGAAGTTTATTTACGACGCGAAGAAACGCCTCTGCAGGGACGAGGCCAAATTACCTTCGGCCAACCCACTAACAAAACTAAAGAACCGATTATCCACTATCACATTCAATAAAACAGTCCAAATCGGCAGCCGTAAGCAGCATACCTGGCCCAGCCTGAACTCGCGCCCCTCCGGCTAATTGTGCCATTACAAGCAAATAGCACCCATAAATCATGGCCCTTTATTGCCTAAACATTCAGGCATAAAACTTCAAAAATCTAGAAGAAAAAAGGCTAGAGCACATCTTTCCTTCTGCAGGAAAACGCGCGACACTGCTGTAACTTACCAGCGGTAGGAGGCCAGATGCAGATGAAAGTCAGCAATCCAAAGCCACACCCAAAGCGACGCAGACTCGCCGCTGCGCCCCTGACGACAGCACTGCTATTATCGTTAACAGTGGTAGGTATCCATGCGGAGGAGCTTGGCAACAGTCAGGCTGCAAAAACTTTTTTGCCGGATATTTTTTATTTGCGCAACCCACTGAAAAACAAAGGCGAAGGCAACAAAGTTATCCGATTTGATAGTAGTTACGGTATGGATAACGACGACCTATCAAGAGCAGTTGCGCACATGCAAGATACGTCGATGTCGACCAGTCACCGCCTGCTAAATCACCAATGGCTTAGCACTTATGAAGGAAATGACAATCCACGACGCGGCGGCAAAGCCATTTCACAACTTTTTCTGACAGGTCTCAAAACCTTTTGGGACAACCACTATGGCAACAAGCTTTACCAAGGCAAACTACTGAATAACAAACAAGGTAGCGCTTATCAAGAAATGGACTATCGCATCCGACTGTCCGATGACAGCGTAAAAATGTCATTGGAATACTCATTTTAACGCTACCCTTTCAACACGTCTGATCATTAGTCATATTGCTCCCCGCCAGCAAGCCCGTATAATCTCGCCCAATGCCCTAACCTTCTAACCGTTCGAGTAACCTATGAGCACTCTCACCGCACAACGCGCAAGCCTTTTTCGCAAACTCGCAGCACTGGTTTACGATGCGTTAATCGCCATAGCGCTGTGCTTTATTTACGGATTTATCGTCCTCGCCATTCAGGTCAACCTTCTCGGTGTAACGCTTGCACCGGGAGAAAAAGCCAGTATCGGCAGTTTGGGATTCGTGGGTATGATCATAGTGATAGCCACGTTCAACATTGGCTTTTGGTACCGGGCAGGACAAACTCTCGGTATGCGTACGTGGCGCCTCATGGTGGTAGACGCCGAAAATCCAGCCACGACACCCAGCATTAAACAATGCCTGATACGATTTGCGGTAGCGCCGATATCACTCTTCGCAGCGGGGTTGGGTTACTGGTGGAGTTTGCTCGACAAAGAAGGGAAAACACTGCATGACCACCTTAGCAACACACAGGTGATCATGCTGGAAAAGCCAAAAAAATAACCTATCGGTTGCGCGCCAATAACGTCGCGCCAACCAGTGTACAAATGGCTATAGGCAACAACACCGCGACCAACGGCGAGAAACCAAACACCAAACTGGCAGGGCCTAGCAAATCTTGTAGCGTTCTGAAAATCACGCCAAAAATCACACCGCTAAAAATTCGAAAACCCATGGTTACCTGACGCAACGGCCCGAATACAAACGACACCGCAATTAATACCAAGCTGAGTGTACCCAGCGGCTGCAAAACCTTTTGCCAAAATGACAGCTCGTATTCACGGCTATCCAATCCCTGAGAGTCGAGATAACGGGTGTAAGACCATAAATTCTGAATAGAAAGCGCGCTGGGATCGAGCACAAGCACATTCAACACCCTTGGTGACAAATCGTTGTCCCAACGGCGAATAGGAAACTTACGCTGCGACGTACCATTAGCCTCAAAGAGCGTTTCCGCCACATTTTCCTCTTGCCAGTGATCGCCTTGATAGATGGCGGTTTCCGCAAAACTGGATGACACCAATTCTTTGTCGTCGTTAAAGTGGTATCGGGTGATTCCATACAAGCGACCGTTAGGCAGCACAGCATTAAAATGCATAAATTCGTTGCCCTCCCGATTCCAGAGCCCTTGCTGAGTCTGCAGCGCACTGGGCACACCACGGGCAATATCTTTACGACTGGTACTGAGTTGTTCGGTCAGCGGCGTCACATACTCACCCAATACAATACCTAAAAAAACCACCAACAGTACCGGCTTAATAACAGCCCAGCTAATGGACAATACCGACACCCCTGCAGCACGCATCACAACCAGCTCGCTGGAGCTGGCCAACATCCCCAACCCTAACAAACAGCCGACCAGGGCAGAGAATGGAATAAATTCATAAATACGGTTCGGTAATGTAATAGCGACATAAATCAGCGCCTCTGTCATATCATAGTCGTTCACCAAACTACCGATTTGATCGACAATGGCGGCGATGGCGTCAAGACTAACAAACACCAGTAAAACGACCATAACAGCCCCTATAACATTACGGGCTATATAACGATTTATTTTTTGCATACTAACTTGCGGTACTCTCTGTTCCGACTGTTCCGCTGTCATTCTCACTGACAACACTCCGCCTAGGCTTAGAAGCCATAGACCCCGCTTTCAATAATAACAATGCCACCGAAGTAAAAATGCCATGAATCCACCAGATCCCCGGCATGGGGTTCAGCTTGCCCTCTTCCACTGCGCCGCGTCCGGCATTTAACGCTACCAGGTAAATAATATAAAGCAGAATAGCGGGGATCATTTTCGCGTAACGCCCCTGACGCGGATTCGTCTTGCTTAACGGCACAGCCAGCAAGGCAACCTGCAACACCAAAATAGGCAATGAAAACCGCCACTGCAATGCCGCCTTAGCTGCCAGACTGTCCATATCCAACAGCTCAGCAGTGGTGCGGTTATCGACTTCATCGCTGCGTGGCGCAATATTTTTGGGCGCGGGTAAATGCATTCCCAGCGTGTCAAATTCAGTGATACGGTAATCGGTTTGCCCTGGGTGCCCCTCGTAGCGCACTCCGCTACCCAACAGGAGATAGCGCTGCTGGTAGTCTTCCAGAAAGGCAGCCTCACCAGTTTTGGATCGAATCAGCGCCATGTCCTCAGATTGAGCGTTCCTACCTACGTCGGCCATAAACACATCCTGCATTTGTTTCTTATCGTCCGTAATTTTTTCGGCATATGTGACAGAGCTACCGCGTTGCACAGCCTGAAACTGTCCTTGCTTAAGCATCTCAAACTCCGTTCGCTGACGCTGCTGATCGACAATAGCAGAGGCACGTTGGCTACCAATTGGACTAACCCACGAACTCAGAAACGTGACCAGTGCAGCCACCAACAAGGCAGACGCCCCGGTATAAACCAATAAACGCTGCGTCGTAAAACCACAGGCATTCAGCACCGTCATTTCGCTATCCATATATAAACGCCCATAGGCGAGTAGTAGCGCAATAAAAAAACCTAACGGCAGAACCAGTTCCAAAAAGCCTGGCATTCGGTAAAGCAACATTTGCAAGAGGACATCTGCCGACAACTGACCTGAAACAGCCTGGGCTAAAAATTTTACAAAACGCCCACTCATTATTATCAGCAACAAAATACTGCTGACCGCCAATGTGGTCATCAGTACTTCGCGCAACAAATATCGAAAAATAATCATTTTTGAGGTTGCCAATCATTAGTAAGCCACCAATCGAAGTACCTGCGCCAACCAGCAGGACCGATCAACTTTTGTACAACAGAGTCAGTGAATTACAGAAAATAAAGCCCGCAGTGTAAACGCGCGCTCAACGTCTGCCAAACGACAAAACGCAGATAGTTGTAAAACAGTCTGCTAGAATAGCGGACTTTGTCGGTGAGCTCTACGTCACCGCCCTTCTGTGCCATATTGTTGAGGAATCGCCCATGGAGTTTTACGCAAAAACCGCCCAGCCAAACAACATCAAAACAGGCTGCCTAGTGATACCGGTCAATGGAAACACCAAACAATCTGATACGGTAAATAGCCTGGATGCGGAATTGGGCTTTAGCTTTCAGCGGCTACAGAAGCAAAACGACTTTTCCGCTTCGCTGGGGAAAACTTTATTTACCCACCCACTTAATCCCCAATGTAAAACAGAGCGAGTCCTTTTTACTGGGCTAGGTAAACAACAGACACTGTCAAAAGAGGATTTCATTAAGTTTGCCGCTGCGACAGCTAAATCTCTGGTTGCCACCACCGCCAAGGATGCCACCGTTGTTATTGACGATCTCGCAGTTGAAGGCCAAGACCAAAGCTGGGTAGCACGAATGATTGCTCAAAACGTTATGACAGCTTTGTACAATTATGATGAAACAAAATCAAAAAAGGCTGATCCGTTAAGCCTGAAAAAAATCACGCTGATCAGTGCGAACAGCACCACTGTCACGCTGCTGAAGAAAGGTCTCAGTGTAGGCAAAGCCATTGGCACAGGCATGAATGTAACCCGCAACCTGGGAGATTTACCGGGCAATATTTGCACCCCCTCCTATCTGGCAAATCAAGCCAAGGCGCTAGGCCGCAAACATTCCAAGTTAGCCGTCAAAGTACTCAGTGAAAAGCAAATGCGAGACCTTGGCATGGGCTCATTACTCTCTGTATCTGCGGGTAGCGACCAACCTGCGCACTTGATTGTCATGGAATACAAAGGTGCAGCAAAAACTGTAAAACCTCACGTATTGGTTGGCAAAGGCATCACTTTTGATACCGGCGGCATTAGTCTTAAGCCGGGCGCAGCGATGGATGAAATGAAATACGATATGGGCGGAGCCGCCAGTGTATTTGGCGCACTCAACAGTATTCTGGCGCTGGAGCCCAAAATTAATGTAGTCGCTATTATAGCGGCCAGTGAAAACATGCCCAGCGGCAAAGCAACCAAACCAGGCGACATCGTTACCTCCATGTCCGGTAAAACTATTGAGGTACTCAACACTGATGCAGAAGGCCGCTTAGTGTTATGCGACGCGTTGACTTACGCTGAACAGTTCAAACCCAAAAGCGTTATCGATATAGCCACATTAACGGGAGCCTGTATTGTCGCATTGGGCAAACACGCCAGTGGCCTGTATAGCAACGATGACAGTTTTGCCGAATCGTTATTGGAAGCGGGTAAAACTGCCGGCGATAAGGCATGGCATATGCCTTTATGGGATGAATACCAGTCGCAGCTGGACAGCAACTTTGCCGACATGCAAAACATTGGGGGTCCCCAGGCCGGCAGCGTAACTGCGGCCTGTTTTCTTTCGCGCTTTACCGAAAATTACACCTGGGCACATCTGGATATAGCGGGTACAGCCTGGAATTCCGGCGCCCAAAAAGGAGCGACTGGCCGTCCAGTCCCATTGCTGGTTGAATACCTTCTAAATCAAGCTTAAGCAAATCGATGACGAAAGTTGATTTTTATGTATTACCACAGCCTGGCGAAGCAGCGCGGCAGATGTTTATCTGCCGCCTGTTAAACAAACTGCTAGGCGGCGATCAAACGGTATTTATTCGCACTCGCGACGCACAAAGTGCGATACAACTGGATGAATTTATTTGGGCAAATAAACCTGAGTGGTTTCTACCACATCAGATTGCAGCTACAGCACCCGAGGTAAGTGAAGACAGAAAAGGAGCAACAGAAACACTCTCGCCACTACCTGAGCAAGTTGAGATTGGTTATCCAGATGCCACTGGTAACGAAAACTGCGGCCTTCATCATGATGTGCTCGTCAATTTAGCACCAGAAATACCGAGTTATTTCAGCAGTTTCCAACGTTTGATTGAAGTCGTTAGCCAAGACACCGATGTACTGGAACAAACACGCATCAACTTTAAGTTTTATCGCGATCGCGGCTACCCTATCGACACCCACAAACTGGAAGGCTAGCTGCACCACCCGCCCTGCTGCAACTCCGTTAAATATCCGCACTAATAAACCGGTGTAAATAAACGCTTTACGCCACCGCTAACACAAATCACTACCAACGCACGCCTGTGAGGCGATTAGCTGGTAGTGATTTATTTACATTAGGCTACGGAGTCCTCACGCAGAGTTCGCGAGGCTAAATAATAGAAACTAGAAGAAACAAAGAACACCAGCAAAACGCTCATTAGCGCTTTCTTTACACCCAGTGCTGAAGCAGTCGCACAGGCAGCAACCAGAGCCGCATCAGAACCACTCGGCGCAACACCACCAGGGCACGTTGCCATAAAGTCACCGGTAAAACTGCCCTTCGCGACTGTATCACTGATAAAACCAACAAACACGGGTCCCAGACCAGAACCAACTAACGTGTAGCACAACGTAAAGCAGGCAATACCAGTCGCCCGCATTCTGGGCTCCAACAAGTTTTGGATCATGCCAGAGCTTGGGCCCATAAAGAATAGCATTAAGGTACCACCGATAATCAATAGCACGGTAGTGAGCACCAGATTGTCTGAGTTAAGCGCAGCACCAAATATAAAAGGCGCACAAAACAAACCAATTGCACCACCCCAGGCTGGCCAACGGGCATCGCGCTTAGATAAGCGATCAGTACCGAAAGAACTGATCAACAATCCCAACGTTAAGAACGCTGCAGATATCAACCCGTAGTACTTAGCGGCATCACCCACATTTAAGTCATGAACTCGCGCCAAGTAAACAGCCAGAAATTGCGAGATTGAGGTCATGCCAAAACCCGCAGTCGCGCCGCCCATAATAATAAAGATAAGCGATTTTTTCCGACGCAAGGTTTTCAGGAAATCTTTAAAACTCGGGGTTTCCTTACTTGTATTTTCAAGGCCATCAGCCTTGCCCCGCACAGGTTCCTTAACAAACAACCATACACAAATGCCGAGAATGACTCCGGGAATGCCAAGTACAATAAAGGCTTCGCGCCAGCCAGCGATAGAGGCGATATATCCTCCCGCCAGTGCTCCCGATAAAATCCCTGCTGGCGTACCCAGCATGATTAAAGACATGGTCGACGCCCGCTTATTTCTCGGAAACTGGTCCCCCACCATTGAATTCGCTGCTGGTAAAAAACCAGACTCGCCGACACCAACACCGATACGACCAATGGCTAGCTGCAAAAATGACGACGCCATTCCACACCAGAAAGTCGCAATAGACCAAACCACCGTACACGCCGCCACAAGCCTGGTTCTTGAGTAACGCTCGGACAACCTTGCCATAGGCAATCCTAGCGATGAATAAAGGACTGCAAAAGCCAACCCTTGCAGTAAGCCGATCTGCAAATCGCTTAGCGACAAATCCACTTTAATGGATTGTGCCAACACCGCAAATACAGACCTATCGGCAAAATCGAACAAGCAAACCAAAAACATAAAAATAATAAAGCGTCTTTTCTGGCTCTTGCTCACAACATCTACCGGGCTGGCATTATTCAACACGGCGGACTCTTGATGATCTTTACTCATTATCACTCTGCCCTTCAAATTATTTCTATTTAATCAGTCATCTGATAGTAATGATTACTTAAACCCGGCTCACCGAACCGGGGCTATTCCTGCAATGGCCGAATGGGCGTCCGTGAAATATCGTTCAACGCAGTATTCATCTTCGCTAATAATTTCAGAAACGTCTTAGCTTCTTCTTTGGTTAAAGGGTCTAACAGCTTGCGTTGACTCTTTTCAGTTCGCTCATTCACTTCAGCTAGAATCTTTTTACCCTTTTCCGTGAGGCGCAATAATTTACGACGCCTATCATCTGAAGCAACGCTTCTGGAGATATAACCATTTTTTTCCAAAAGTCGGGCGACAATAGTCGCCGTAGAACGGTCTACACCCAGCAACCCCCCTAAACTTATCTGATCAACATCTGGAATGATATCAATTACATATAGCATTCCATATTGAGTAGGAGTGACTCCCAGCCCAGTTACCGCAGATTCAAATATCGATATTGCAGTTTGATGCGCTCGTCGCAGCATAAACCCGGGGCGAGAGTAAATGACATCCAATGATTTTTTCGGCAAACCGAGATCCTCTTTAACAAGCCCTGATTATTATCAGCATTTGGGCCTACATTGCTTAACTCACCCATAACGGTAAGTTATATACTCTAAAAATGAGGCCAAAAGGATACCAAACAATTTATACCAAGTAAGCTTTATTTATCGTCTATCTGCTTAATTTTGCCATCTTCTATAAAATAGACTACCTCGCCTTCCAGATTCATCACATCACCAGCCGCCAGACTACGAGCTGGGAAATCCGGAAAGTCAGCGAATACTTCAATTCTGTTTTTCAGATGCACATACACGAAAGGCGATGCTGTGCGTACTGACACTACCGAAATATGCTCATTAAAGTGCTGCCAAGCCTTACGATAAAACGCGAAGAACTCCTGCTGGCCATTCAGTACCCAATATTCACCCTCGTACAGAACATCTTCAGCAAAGATAGATGACAAACACTCAAAATCCTTGCTATTAAAGCAATCGAAGTATGACTGCATGAAAGCCTGATTAACATCAGTATTATCGTCTCCCTCAGCCCTGGAAACCAAATTTACCGCCAACAGAGCCAACGATAGCACTAATGTATAAAGGCGACTCTTATGCATAAAAGACTCAAACTCGTGGCCAACATTAACATTACTATCAATACAGGCAGACATATTATGCAACACACAGTATTTCACCAAAATTAGTTTGTCAACTGATGATTTTTTCTTTATCTCTGACCCAAAATAGTTCACCATACTAATTATAAAATTATGCGTAAGAATGCTGAAAAAATATAAAAATAGACGAGCAATATTCAACGTAAATCTGACTTAAAAAATTTTTAAAAAGTAAGTATTTTTCAAACAAACCGAACAACATCAACTTAACAAAGAGGAAATAAAATGTCTGAACTTTTTGAAATAGCAAAGAGCTTTGAACCAAAGTTTGAATACTCATTTAGCATTGCACTTAGCTTGGTCGGACTGAAATGGGCTGCCCAAAAGGAATCAGGGCAAGCACGCGGTGCCATCTATGTAGCTGACGGCACAGTTGAAGGACCAGAGATTTCAGGGACCGTGATCCCAATGAGTGGTGGCGACTGGCCGATCAAGCGAGAAGACGGCGTATTAGACTTCGACGCAAGGTACTTGCTAGAGCTTGACGACGGCAGCATTGTTTATATGACTAACAGAGGTTATCGATGGGCAAACAGCGAAGAGATAGCCAGAAAAATGTCGAACCACGAATATGTGGAGCCTTCCGAATATTACATGCGCGTCACGCCAAAATTTGAAGTCACCAGCGAAAAATATTCCTGGATGGAAAAATATGTTTTTGTGGGCGTTGCTGAAAAAACACCAGGTGCTAACCGCATCCATTATTACAAAATTTTGTAATTTTGAAGCAAGAGAAATAGCGATAAGCTTCCAGAATCACTGGAAGCTTATCTTAACTACCAACACCACACCTATCTTACAACTACAGAGAAAAAGCAGCTTCCGCATTGGTTTGGAAAAACTTGATTTTATCTTCCAGAGATATCGGCAAGTTATCTTGCGCGCGAACCTCATCAGCAACAACCTGATACGGGTAGTCCATAGCATACATAACCCGATCCATGCCTAACACTTTCTGGCAATATAAAATTGTGTCAGTCCAAGGCATCCCGCTAGTCGTTACATAGATATTGCTCTTCAAATAATCACTAGGTTTTTTCTGTAACCGTTTAGTACTCTTACGACCTGCTTTTACAGAGGACTCATACATAAAATCTATGCGTTTCATCCAAAATGGTAAGGCCTCACCTAAATGCCCTGCAATCACTTTAAGATTTGGATAACGGTCAAAAGCTCCCGACATAATCAACCTTAATACGTGCAACCCGGTTTCCACGCCAAAGCCAAAAATAGCACCATCAAGGCCATTATCAAGAAACGCCGGAATCAATTGTTTGGATGGAGTATTTGGGTGAATATATAATGGCAAACCACTCTCAGCAGTAGCCGCCAAAATGGGGTCAAACTCTGGCTCATCTAAATATTTATTTTGCACGTGGGAGTTAACAATAACCCCTTTAAAGCCAAGTTTAGTTACACAGCGCTGCAACTCTTTTGCTGCTGTTTCAGGGTCTTGTGGCGCAATCGTTGCCAGCCCTGTAAAACGATCCGGGTGTTTATTTACCGCATCAAATAAGGAATCATTAGCCTCTACCGCAAGAGCAGAACCTTCTGCTGGCGAAAACATTTGTACACCAGGACAAGTAATTGAAATAATTTGTTTATCAATTCCTCGCTCATCCATATCGGCTAAACGCAAACTTCCAAGATCTTGAATTCTTTTTCGCAAGGTGACAGCGCGCTCGCTATCGCCACCATAAAAACCCCAAAGGCTATAAAACCCAGGATCGTCTATAGATTTATCTTCCAGCACTTGTAGAAAACGCTTCATAAGTGCAGGCGAACAAAATGCTTCTTCAGTCGCAATCCGCAGATAACCTCTGTCACCACCGGTATTTAAGGGATACTGAATATTAGACATAAAACCTCCAATACTATTATTAAGATGTGATTTATATTGTTTGAACTGTATTTCTTGCATCTTGATATTGGAAGAAAACCTTTAGGAGCTAAATTATTCCTTTACTGATCTTCATCACACATGACTACAAATTATCTACAGTAGTTTTTGTTGTTTGATTAAAAAAATAAGCTAATCAAACAAGCATGATAAGTGAATTAACTGGTCCGTATACTACCCCTCGCTCAAGAGCTTTTTGAATTTCTGGTCGACTCGCAGACAGGCCTCCAACATAACGTATGAAAGCCTGCCCACAACCGCTATTGATTAATTTCTATAAGTAACTGTTAAACCAAATGTTCTTGGCGTAAAAGTACGATAGTAAAAAAGCGGCGAGCCAGCTGTATCGTGGTCTTTCGACAACAAAGGTGCTTCGTCTGTCAGGTTGCGCCCAAACAACGACACATCCAGGCTGTCAGAACGCCAGCCAATACGCATATTGGTTTGTCTGGTGGCAGGATCGAAACCTAAATCTGGATCGTAGCTAATGCTCGCTGGATCTTCCCAACGGCTAGTGCCGTCGTTACGACTACCATACTGATACTCTACGTGCGCATAAGCTTCGCCATCAGAAAAAGCTGGAGCAAAATAGTCCACCATTAACGAATACTGCCAAGGTGTAACATCCAGGCTCTGCCCTTTAGCAACAATCACACCGGCAGGAGAGGTAATTTCTGCGTCATACTCAGCTTCTACATAACCCACAGTACCACTCAATACCAGATTATCAGTTACCTGGCCGGTCGCTGAGAATTCGAAACCTTGGCTAGTTGCATCTCCCAAGTTATCTCTAAAGCCATTACCGGCACAGCCGCCTGGGTTCACAAACTGCTGAATATCTTTCCACTGAATGTAATAGACACTGGTTTCTGTGCGGAGAGCACCACCGAGGAAGCGATTTTTGGCACCCACCTCATAACTCCATAAGGTGTCTTCATCATAATCTTCTGGTACTGGAATCGAGCTACAAGACACGCCTGTTTGTGGATCAATAAATAATGGTGGGTTTACACCACCAACGCGAAACCCCTTCGCCGCCGACGCATACAATAAATGATCATCAGTTAGCTGATAATTAACACCAATTTTTGGTGTGATCGGGCTTGAGGATTGCGAACCAACCGTGAAATGTATATCTGGCCCAAATCCTGGATAGTTGATTGGCCCACCCACTGTTCGTATATAGTCAAAATCTACAGAGCTATAACGCAGACCTAAGGTTAACGACAATTGATCAGTAAACTTAAGATCAGTCTGCCCAAAAACAGACCACTGTTTTTCAACTGAATCATTAGCAGACAGGAAGATATAGCGATCATCCGTCAACGGAATACCAAAAATTGTTTCAACAGAAACCGGCAGGTATAACTCAAGAAATAAATCCTCGGTATTCACTGAGCCTTGCTGCTTCATCTCTGTGTAGAAGCCGCCTACAGTCCAATTAAAAAATGCATCTTCATCATTGGAATTCAAGCGAATCTCTTGTGCGAAGTTTTGTTGCTTAGCTGTAGTTTCTCCTGGCGCAACCATACCGGGGATAAAAGGATAAGGAGGGAAGATTCCGGCAATAAATGCTACATCCAGCATAGTGTAGTCGCGTTGCGCGTAGCCATCACGATCAAAATACGACGTTACACTGGTTAATGTGGTGTTTTCAAAATCCATAACAGCTGTGATGCTCGACAATACAAACTTGTCTTCACTAGGCTGTGCCATAGAAGAACCACTGACAAACTGGCCGTCATCTGCCGAGGACAACGTACTCCAAAAAGTGCCGGCGTCATCAGTTTTACGCTCTTGATAGAAAACCGATGGTGTAATGGTTAAGCTATCTGTAGCCTGCCAAGCCAATGCTGCTTTCAATACTGAGGTAGTCGCACTATTAACATCTGAATACTCAGGCGCATCAGGCATGCTGGTATTCGTAACTTTACGATCGACAAAGCCACCCTCTTCCTTACGCCATGCGCTGACTCGCAAACCCAAGGTGTCTTCGACCAGAGGCAGGTTTACCGCAACGCCTGATTCATAAGAGGGATCGCCATGAGCGGTAGACGACACTTCCCCACGCGCATAAATAGAAAATTCGTTGGCATCTGGCGTTGGTGTAATAAATCTTACCGTACCACCCTGTGAACCAGCGCCATAAAGAGTGCCCTGTGGACCTCTTAACACCTCGACCCGCTCAAGATCGAAAACTTGAGGAAAACCAGAACCAAAACTGGTTTGTATATTAGAACGAATCTGAATAGGAACGTCGTCAATATAAATACCCGTGGTTGCAGCACCTGAGGAAGATGAGATACCGCGAATAGAAATATTGGTACCAGCGCCGGCACCAAAGGTACTACCACTGAACTTTACGCCAGGCGTTGTTAGCGCAATATCTTCGATATTGCGGATGCCGCGTCGCTCCATAAGTTCCTGACTATAAGCCGCGATACTAATAGGTACCTTGCTCATCAGTTCGCTTTTCTTATTCGCAGTAACCACCACTTCTTCCAGTAACCCAGAATCATAGGAAGTACCGGCTGCATCTTGCGCTTGCGCCACATTGAATAGCAGCGCATTAGCTGTCGCGACCATTAAAGGAATCGTACAAACTTTTTTCATTTCTCGCTCCATTACACGTTAATAGTTTTTATGTGTTACCTAACTGCAGCTAGGGATCTGGCTGCCAAGCAATTTAAGCCTCGGCAACCCCTCCTGCGACAACACGATACTTATCCATATTTTTCTTTAGAAATTCCATATCATCAGCATCTGGATACTCGCTCACACCGCACTGTAAATTAAAATGAAATGTGGGCTTTGTAGCAGAATTATATTGCGGCCACGTCGGTCCTTTGTTCACAACCGGCGCACCTGTTTTTGCAAAAGAAGTCCAAGCACTCAGCATATAGCCAGTCATTTTCGCTCGTTCGGCAACCTGCAAATCAACAGGCGGGGTAGCGTGTGCCGTGTCTAGGACAAACTGAATATCAATTGCATGGGGAGACATTAATACACCACCTCGATCCTCTGTTTCCCACTCCATACGGTAGACATAAACTGGAGCGCCTTTTTGATCGGCTTTTAAATCAGCAATCAACAAAGAATAGAGACGTGTAGGCCAATCCGACTTTATTAAGGAAAACACTTCCCATGCGGAGGCATCAGGATGATCCTGCCGGTAGTGGTTGACTAACATTTCAGTATCTTCAGCAAAGATAGGCTTAAGCATCTCAACCGCACCCGTGAAATCCATTGACGCTGCATCCGGATGTTCAGCCAAGGTATACTCGGTCATTTCTGTGCGTGTCGAGCCAATGATTAATGGGATATGACGGGAAAACTCTGGTGCTTTGTGCCAAAACGGCTGTTGCGGCAAATGAACGCCGTCAACAACAGGGGCAAAATCTTGAATAACACCCATGACCCCATAACCGCCAATCTCATCGAATATTTCATAGTAGCTGGTAAGAATTTGATTTAAATCGGCGGTTTCGATGGCCTTAGTGTCGTCATATTTCACGGCCATATTATCCAGCAGTGAAGTTGCCAGTTCGTTAGCATAGGGGCGCTCCAATGAAAGCGGTGCCGGACCACTTTGAATAACAGCTTTGTGAAACAAGCCTTGAGCTTCCGGCATGGCTAACAGTAAAGACACTTTTTGACCGCCACCGGACTGACCAAAAATGGTGACATTATCCGGATCACCACCAAACTCCTCGATATTTTCCCGAACCCAGATCAGCACCTGCACCAGATCGAGCATACCCACATGAGACGACCCAGGGTAATCGGGATTAATATCTTCAAAATGTGCAAAACCCAACACACCGATACGATGATTAGGACTTACCATTACCACGTCGCCGCGGGGACTAAAATTGTGCCCAGACTGCCAGTCACCCGCCGCTGAAAGTCGCCACAGACCGCCGCCGTGGAGCCACACCATTACAGGCCTTTTTTGTCCCGTAAACCGGGGGTCCACACGTTAAGCTTCAGGCAATCCTCACTCTCGCCCTCCGGCATTGTCTTGCCACTTGCAGGGCGAGACTGGGGACATGCCGGACCATACTCGCTGGCCAGCTCAATATTATCCCAAGGCGCAGGCCACTCTGGCTTACGAAATCTATTTTTACCGCTGGTGTCTGCTCCGTAACTAATACCTTTAAAGGCCACTGCTGCACCCTCAAACTGCCCTTGCACAAGGCCAAACCGGGTTTTTGCAACAGGTGCTGATTGACTTGCATAAGCTGGTACTGAAGCCAAATTTGCCAGAACGCCAGCCGCAGCGCCCCCCATAAACGTTCTTCGATTAATCTTCACTAACAATCCCCCTAGGGCAGCAAGTTATTTGAGCCGCCAAGCAAATGCAATTAATCAGACATATGACTATTTTGCTAAAAGTTACTCCAACCGAAGTCAGATGATGCAAAATCAGCAAGATCAAAATAATCATACATCTGACTATTATCCATATACTAAACCTAAGAATCCAACTACGCAAAAAAAATTTCATAATTACTACTGCGAACGACACATAACGGTATTAGCGCTAATATTGTTATTCAACGGACAACGCAAATTGTTCCCAAAGACGGTCACTTAGGTCCCGGCACAAGCTCACAAGGACCCGCAAACCCGCCCTAGCCGAAGAGGCGCAACGAGGATATTGGTAGGCTTTGAAAAAAAAGTTATTATCCTCCTTATCCGCCACTATCAATACACTGCGTCACGCGAACCCTTAAAGGAGCACTCGCATGTCTGAGCCTACGTCCACTAAGAACGCTTTGCTGGGTGAACTTGAATCCATCAAGGGATTATTGGATGACGATATAGATCCTGACCAGATACCCACACTACTAGATGATATCCCCCTGCTGGAAAACACCCTAGAAAGCTCACAGGACGAAGCCAATACCGAGACTGCGACAGAGGAACTGAAAAATTCAGCCGCCCCGCAGGACGATAAAGTCATCAACGGCGTTTTGCCTGGCCAACAAGCCTTATTTGACGAACCTGTCTTTGATCTGGCAGAGCACAACAGCCTTAGTACCGGTAAAGAAGATCGCGAAGAAGAGAGAGAAACACTATCAGCAAACACGGCGATGGATACCCCTCCTGCAGAAGAACAACTCGAAGTTGAAGACACTGAAAATCTGGAAGACAAGCTTCTAGAAGACTCACTAAAACAAGCTTACGCAGGCATATACAACACCACTACCGAGGACGACGAGAACAAGCCAGAAGCCCGGCAAGTTGGCGCCCAGCCACCGATAACGGAAGCTAAAGAAGCCATTGCAACGGCGGAAGAAGCCGGGAAAACGGATGCGGCAACGAGTAACGAAGAAGACTCCACAGAAGACCCTACAGAGAATTTATCTGAACCCGCAGCAGAAACCACTACAGACACCCCTGCCTATGGTTCTGCGGCAATCCGTGAATACGCCCCCCACCTTAGCGGGCTAGCGTCATCGCCTATCAAAACGTCAGATACAAAACAAGACAGCAAACCCGCGCCAAACAGCCATAGCACATCGACACTTCGCGGTGAAAACCCCTTTTTGCCCAAGCACATTCGTGATCGTCTGCACACGCAAAAATCACTGCCCGACATCATTCGAGACGAAAGCGTGCAATGGCGCCCTAATAGCGTGAGTAAAAGTGCAACCGCCGCTATTGTTGACAACCTTATTGCCGAATACATGCCCAAAATAGAGTCTGAGCTACGCCAGCGGCTTACCTTGATCCTGGAAGGAAAAAACCAGACTGCGGTCAGTCCGGAAAAACCGGACCGCGGTGAACCTAAATAGAGCTAGGCCTCCAAAAACATAAGGCCGACCTAACTAATCCTTGCGATAATGTGCGATGCGGTTAACAGCACACCTCTAGCCATTGTATAATCGCCGCCTTTCGCCAAACCATTGGCCAGACCCTGAAACTTGCTGAATACGCCATTTCTGCGTCTTCGAGCACAACACGAGATGAATACAACACCCATGATGGATAAAACCTACCAACCGCAGGCCATTGAACAGCAGTGGTATCAAACTTGGGAATCCGAGGGCTATTTTGCACCGACCGGACAAGGCAATCCCTACAGCATTATGATTCCGCCACCCAATGTCACAGGCTACCTGCATATGGGCCACGGTTTTCAGGAAAGCATCATGGATGCCCTGATTCGTTATCACCGCATGAAAGGCGATAACACCTTATGGCAAGTGGGTACCGACCATGCTGGTATTGCTACACAAATGGTTGTGGAGCGTCTACTTGGTGCTGAAGGTGTATCCCGCCACGACCTCGGTCGCGAAAAATTTATTGAAAAAGTCTGGGAGTGGAAAGAACACTCGGGTGGCCATATCACCAAACAGTTGCGCCGCCTCGGCGCCTCGGCTGACTGGAGCCGTGAACGCTTCACTATGGATGAAGGCTTTTATAAGGCGGTACAAGAAGTCTTTATTCGCCTATATGAAGACAAACTAATTTATCGTGGCAAGCGCCTCGTAAACTGGGACCCTAAACTGCATACAGCGATTTCAGATCTGGAAGTTATCAGTGAAGAGGAAAACGGCTTTCTCTGGCACTTCCAGTACCCACTGACAGATGGCAGTGGGCATCTCACGGTAGCAACGACCCGACCAGAAACTATGCTGGGTGATAGCGCCGTTGCCGTAAACCCAGATGACGAACGCTATACACACCTGATCGGTAAAACCATTACGCTGCCATTAGTAGGTCGCGAAATTCCCATTATTGCAGACGATTATGTCGATAAAGATTTCGGTACTGGTTGTGTAAAAATCACGCCAGCCCACGATTTTAACGACTACGAGATGGGCCAACGTCACAACTTGCCGATGATTAATATCTTCGACGACGACGCCAATCTTAACGACACGGTACCAGAGCAATACCGGGGCATGGAGCGTTTTGCTGCGCGCAAACAAATTGTTGCGGATTTTGAAGCGTTGGGCCTGTTGGAAAAAATCGACGACCACAAACTGAAAGTCCCACGCGGTGACCGTAGCGGCGTTGTTATCGAACCCTACTTGACCAACCAGTGGTATGTAAAAACGCAACCACTGGCTGACGAAGCCATTAAAGCCGTTGAAAGTGGTGATATTCAATTTGTACCCAAGCAATACGAGAATATGTATTTCTCCTGGATGCGCGACATTCAAGACTGGTGCATTTCCCGGCAGCTGTGGTGGGGTCACCGTATTCCTGCGTGGTATGACGCAGACGGTAAGGTTTATGTGGGTCGCGATGAAGCCGAGATTCGGGCTAAACACAACCTGGGGGCAGACGTTACTCTGACACAAGACGAAGACGTACTCGACACTTGGTTCTCTTCCGGGCTGTGGACATTTGGCACGCTGGGCTGGCCAGAGGATACCGATTTCTTAAAAACCTTCCACCCTAGCTCCGTATTGGTAACAGGCTTCGATATTATCTTTTTCTGGGTAGCACGCATGATTATGCTAACCCTGCATTTCAAAAAAGAAGTGCCCTTCCACACCGTCTATGTTCACGGTCTGGTGCGTGACAGCCACGGGCAAAAAATGTCTAAGTCGAAGGGCAATGTGCTTGACCCTATCGACTTAATCGATGGTATCGAACTGGAACCACTCGTAAAAAAACGCACCGCCGGTTTAATGCAACCGCACCTACAAGAGAAAATTGAGAAGCAAACACGCAAAGAGTTTCCCGACGGCATTAATGCATACGGTACCGACGCATTGCGTTATACCTATTATTCGCTGGCGTCCACCGGCCGCGATATTAATTTTGATGTTGGCCGTATTGAAGGCTTTGCCAATTTCTGCAACAAAATCTGGAATGCTTCGCGTTATGTGTTAATGAACTGTGAAGGCCACAACTGCGGTGAGAACAACGATACGGATGTTGAGCTGTCACTGGCCGACCGCTGGATTATTGCCGCACTACAAAAAGCAGAACTGGCAGTCGCTCAGGGCATCGAAACCTATCGCTTCGATCTTGCCTCACAGGCACTTTACAACTTTATCTGGAACGAATACTGCAGCTGGTATCTGGAATTATCAAAACCGGTATTAACAGGAGAGGACTACACAGAGGCACAGAAGAAGGGTACGCGCCGTACACTGATTCGCGTTTTAGAAACTGTTCTGCGCCTGGCTCACCCACTGATGCCGTTTATCACTGAAGAAATTTGGCAGAAAGTAAAGACCTTAGCTGGCGTTAGCGACGACAGCAAAACCATTATGCTAGCGCCCTACCCCATTGCTGACGAAAGTAAAATTGATGAGCAAGCGATTAAAGATATTGAGTGGGTCAAAGGTGTTGTCGAAGGTATTCGTACCATTCGTGGAGAAATGCAAATATCACCCAGCCGCAAGCTGCCCGTCTTTTTCCAACATGGTGATGCCGAGGCAGAACGTCGCATGAATGAAAATCGTCGCTTCTTGCAGGCCTTGGCTAACTTGGAAAGTATCAGCTGGCTAAATCAGGATGAAGACGCCCCATTGTCCGCAACGTCACTAGTGGGGAATATGGAAATTCTGGTTCCCATGGCTGGACTCATCGACAAAGATGCTGAAATCGCGCGCCTTAATAAAGAAATTGAAAAATTAACGAAAGAACAAGGCCGCCTGGAAGGCAAGCTGAATAATCCAAAGTTTGTTGATAAAGCGCCCGAAGATGTGGTGAATAAAGAAAAAGATAAGCTGGCGGAATGCTTAAGTGCGATGCATAAGCTGGCAGAACAAAAAAGTAAAATTGCTGCACTGTAAGTTTGGCGAACGATAGACATAAAGAATCGCGTTCACCTTGGATAAAAAAGGCCCGAGTTTTTCGGGCCTTTTTTCATTTTACGATGCAACACTATTACAAAACACTTCTAACATTTTCATAAGTAATAATGACCAACCAGTAGCGGGCTCCCTTTCCAATACCGACCAACAGTAAAAACGGCAACATACGTACTCGCATAACACCGGCGATAAACGTTAGCGCATCCCCACCCACCGGCAACCAAGCCAACAGTAGGCTCCATTGGCCATAGCGCTGAAACCAACGCTGTGAGCGGTGTAAAGACGCTGCTTTAAATGGAAACCAACGCCGATCTTCAAAGTGTGTAAGGTATCGACCCAACCACCAATTCACCACGGCACCCAGCGTATTGCCTAAGGTTGCAACCGCCCAAAGTATTGCAACACTATGGCGCCCCTGTTCCAGCATCGAAATCAATACAACTTCGGAATAGAACGGTAAGAGTGTTGCCGCGCCGAACGCACTGACAAACAAAAGAATAAAACTCATCATTTTTACGGGACTTCGTCGCTGCCTAAAGCAGCGTTTGTATTATTTACTGCAACGGCAAACGCTTTAAATAGCCGGCGCTGATGCGATAAGTAAGGCAAATATTCCGGGTGCCACTGCACTCCTAGCAGAAATTGCTCTGACGATCCTTCCAGCGCCTGAATAAAATCATCGTCATCTTTTGCTACCGCAGACAGCCCTAAACCCACCGTCTTTACCGCCTGGTTATGCAAGCTGTTAACCTTTACCCGTACACTGCCTAAAATGTCTGCCAGGCGCGAGCCGTCTTTGATATTTGCCCACTTAACAGGCGTTACACTATTGCGATTTGGGGTATGCTGACGCAGCGGCCTAATGTCAGTATGTAAACCACCGCCAAGAACAATATTTAGCAGCTGCGCCCCACGACAAATACCAAGAATAGGCAACCCGTTTTCCAGCGCCAATTTGGCCATACCCATTTCTAACTGATCTCGTTCAGGGTCATACTTGGCTCCCGCATCACCAGTTAAACCATAATGCACGGGTTCTATGTCGTCGCCGCCGCCTATAATCAAACCCTTTGCTTTTGCAGGATAGGACTTATGGCCAGGGTAGACATAAACGCCGCGCAACCCCACCCACCAAAGTATAAAGCGGGTTGCCCACCAACCAAATTTCAATCTTTTTCTCGGCCCTGTCACGACAACTAAAGGCTTATCTTGGCGCATAGGCTAAACCTATAATTCCAGTTCAGGCGCTATCGCCGGGATCAAATCCTTCCAGCGATTTTCCAATGGAAAGGTCAACCGGCTTAACTCCGTGGAAAAATCGGCCGCCAGACGTGCCAAGGTATCGGGCATACCCGCCAGCGTTTCCACCGTTAACCACAACTTCCACGGCGAAGAAACATTCCAGCCTGGGTTATCGATATCGCAATTAGGCAGTCTATAGTGAAAGGTTGGGCGCTTTTGAATACGTTCGTCATCAACACCGGCCTTAACCCTGGCTTCATCTAAAAATGCAAAAAGCGGTAACATATCGAGACTACGATTACGCGTAGGGTTATGTAGTAAATAATCGTCAATTAATTCAGTGAGTGTTGGACTATAATTTGCGTCAAGCACCAACAATTGGTACTCGCGACTAAAATGCTTAACGTAGCTGGTGATTTTTCGAGTGGTATCAGTTTGCTCTTTAAATACAATCCAATCATATAAACAAAAGAAGGCCCGCAAATAATTCACAATAGTCTCGGGTTCCAAGTCCGGCAGTTCCGGATTTAAATGCAAGCCGAAAGCATAATGTGGTGCATAGCGCGTACCCTTTGCACCGCGCTCCCTAAGCTTATCTACAAGATGACTCAACAAGTGTAATTTATTGACAGGTATCGGGGGAGAAACGATTTCCCAAGGTACGATTTGCTCTGCGGCTTTGGTAATAAGCTCTACCAGTTTTCCCGCGATCACATCATTGTCGGGCAGCTGTTTATCATTTAAATCTTTAAGCGCAGTAGCATCTAATTCAATTTTAAAATTACCAAGCTCGGTATCTTCTATAGCAAATTCAACGGCACTGTTTGCTTTTACCTTTCCACCAAAGCAATCGGTTAACGCTCCGATCAGCTCATCTGGTGCGACGCCCGCCAACTCAAACTCCACCCCGACACGCCGATAATCACCCAACGCATTGTAAGGCTTACCCGGCAACCAAGTTGGTAAGTCAGTATTTTTCAATGTGAAGCTCCCCCACAAAACAAAAGAGCTATCCGGCGTTTCAACGTATAGGGACGTATCGGCCGGATAGCTCTCTATTGGTGATTTGTTAACTGTTATAAGGGTTTACGAAACTTGAGAGTAAATCGATCACTATATCGGTTCAAAGATTCATGGGTCGAATCGTGAATTAACATATCCGCTGGATTTCGGTGCAGGTCAGAATAACCTACGAATTCAAAGCCGGCCTGGGTAGCTTCCAAAATCACTTCAACTGGGTCAATTCGGCGCCAGCGCTCTTGCTGAGCCGGTTCCATATGTCGGCGTGTATGATCAACAACGCCATAGATGCCTCCGGGTTTCAAACTATCAAACACAGCTTTATCAATTTTACGACGTGCATCCTCAGTAAAATTATGCGCATTGCGAAAGGTCAATACCATATCGAGATCACGCAATGGCAGATTGATAGTTTTGACATCTGAAATGCCTCGAAAACTCGTTGGCGCAGTCTCTACATTGTCGTCTGAAATAACCTTTACATGGTCATAGCCCCAATCGTTCAGACCATTTCCCAAATATTTCAAACCCATCGCCAAATAAAGCTCACCCTTGTCTCGCAAAACGTTGCCCAGTATTTTTGTGTACCAGCCGCCGCCTGGTGACAGCTCTAACACCCGCATATTGTCCTTCAACCCAAAAAATGCCAACGTCTCTAACGGCTTACGTTCCAGATCTCTACTCTTATCCGCTGCTGTCCTGACGTCTGAAGCCAAGGCAGCCTTTACTTTTGCACTAGTGGCTTCTACAGCGGAATCAGCCCAGGCGATCGAAGATAACCCTAACGCTAGGGTAACGGCGGCAGTTTTGAAAAATTTGCTTGTTTGCATATGTGATTTCACGTTTTGTCCCTTTGAAAATTGAAAATACACAGATAGTCATTAGTAGTGCCTAGGATATAGGTTGAAAGTAACACCTATCAACCCGCCCAACCCACTCATTTGAGCATACCGCCACCCAATATCGGGTTAAGAAGCCCTGCCAATCTCAATCCCAGCGAATAATCGATAACCCGGAAGATGAGTAAAGATAGATAATGATAAGCATCCTTTATGGCGCGACTATCGCCTTGGTCCAAAAATTACACGATTTTGCTTGCCATGCCCTATAATGCCAGACCTGTCCTATACGTAATCATCACCTCGCTTTTGGATGTATCATGCGCCGGTTTGAAATATGCTTTAAAAAATTAGTTTTTGTCGTTATAAGCTTTACATTGGTACACACCGTCCACGCGAACACATCCCTCTGGCAGATCAGTAAGAATAATCAATACCTGTTGTTAGGTGGCACCATCCACTTGATGAGCGAAGAAGACTACCCATTGCCTGCAGCCTACGAGGCTGCATACGAAGCCGCCGATATATTGGTGCTGGAAACAGATCTAGATGCTGCGGAGCAACCGGATTTCAAGAAAACGCTTATACGGAACATGCGCTATGAAGATGGAAAAACGCTTCGAGATGTACTCACACCCGGCGTATTCTCGCAATTAGCAAGCTACTTATCGAGCCAC
Organism: Cellvibrionaceae bacterium; assembly: GCA_050290265.1. GTDB lineage: Bacteria > Pseudomonadota > Gammaproteobacteria > Pseudomonadales > Cellvibrionaceae > JBNKFV01. The sequence goes on along the minus strand of JBNKHI010000043.1, from coordinate 4,910 downwards.
CGGATTCCTATTGAACGGCTGGAACACTTTAAGCCTGGCATGGTAGCTGTGACGGTCACCATGGTAGAAATGCAACGGTTAGGAATGGCTGGCACTGGCGTTGACGCCTTTTTCAATATGAAAGCAGCGCAAGACAAAAAAACACGTTTATACCTAGAGACGCCAGAACAACAAATTCAGTACTTAGCCCGAATGGGCGAAAATAAAGAGAACGAACTCATTCGTTACACATTAGAAGATTTAGGCCAGGTACCGAGTTTTCTTACACCCATGAAACATGCTTGGCGCAACGGTGACGCAGGGTCTCTAGAGGCTATCGCGTTAACACCCTGGAAAAATGATTTCCCAGGTACCTACAAAAACCTTTTACTCAAACGCAACAAGGCTTGGTATCCGCAAATACGAAAAATGTTGAAATCAGAACCCGTCGAACTCGTACTTGTAGGTGCACTCCACTTGGTCGGCAAGGATGGGATACTGGCCCAACTGCAACGGCACGGCTATGACGTTGTTCCGTACTTGGCAACAGAGTGATAACGGGTTGTTATTTAAAGCAACGCATCAACAATTGAAGAATAAGAGTAAAAAGTTGTCATACCTTTTCCTCTATACCTATACTCAAACAATAGCTAGTCCTAGAAACAACAAGGAGCGCGGCTTAGAGCCTATGCGGACAATTAGTTGGGGTCTATTAAAATCGATTGTTATTGGCGGCGTTCTATTTGGGCTTAGCAGTTCGTTGCTGGCATTCGATTTTGATAATAAGTTAAAGGTTAACGGCTTTGGCACTCTTGGCGTTGTCTACAATAACGACGAAAATGCAGATTTTATTCGAAAGAAAAATCAGCCCGATGTTAAAGGTGGCGAAGTTACATACAGTCAGGACTCACGCTTGGGTCTGCAACTGTCCTACAATCCTACACCCAAATTAAAATTTACCATTCAGGCTGTTAGCCGCTATGACCATGATGAAAGTTTCTCTCCCAAAATATCGTGGGCCTATGCGCACTATGTAACTAACAACTGGACAATCCGTGCTGGGCGCCTGGGAGCAGATAACTTCTTCCGTGCAGATTCACTGGATGTAGGTTATGGTTTTCTATGGGCCAGACCCCCACCCGATTATTATGCTGGCAATATCAATAGCCAGTATGACGGTTTAGATGTAACCAGGACCTTTTACACTAATTGGGGTGTCGTCGACGTTAAAGCGTATGGTGGTAAGTTTGACGACTCTTTCTATGCAAACGAAACGTTATCGCTTGATGTCAGTGATACCTATGTCACCGGTTTAATTGCGGGAGTCGAAATAGACAACTTACTACTCCGCGCTCAGTATAGTCACTTTGATGTTAGATCCATCACCTTCGACATCCCCGCACTACGCCAGATTTACCCACCTCTTGCCCATTTCACGCTTCCCGCTAAAAGCAGTGACTACTATGTTTTTGGCTTATCTTACGATATCCGCCAATGGCGATTACAAGCGGGCATTAACATTTACAAGCAAAATGGCAACCTGGGGACAGATAGCGTTGCCAATTACCTAAGCGTAGGTTATCGATACAGATCGTGGACCCCCTACGCTCTGCTATCATCAAACACGCCTCACACCACGCCGACAAGCCCGTTATTACCTATACCCCTGCCAGATTCCCTGAACCTTGTCGCGCCAGTCACGGATCAATACTCGATAGCCGTCGGTGCACGCTTAGATGTTGCACAAAACGTAGCGTTAAAAGCCCAAATAGAACAAATCGAAAGTAAAACTTCAAATAGCTTTTCCTGGGTAAATAAAGATAACTGGGACAAGGATGCTACCGTCTTTAGCATAGTATTGGATTTTGTATTCTGATGGCGACTGGTGCATTTTTTCACACAAAGATTCTTGGCGGGCTGATAAGTGCGCTGCTAAGTCTGGTCGTCAATATTCAAGCCACTCTTGCCGAAGACTTGGCCGTAGTAGTAAATCCTGCACTGGATATAGACTCTCTGAATAAAAAAGATGTCGTCAATATTTTTATGGGGCGGCGACATACACTGGATCAAAATACGATTGCAATGCCCATTGATCTTGATGATGACACCCAGTTGAGGACAGCTTTTTATATGAGTTTGACCAACCGGGATTTGGCCGAAATCAATAGTTATTGGGCGCGGCTGCTGTTCTCGGGCAAAAGCTCGCCGCCCCTGAAAGTACAAAGCGCTGAAGCAGTTTTAAAGATGGTATCAGAGCAAAAAACAGCCATTGGCTACTTGCCAATATCCCTGGTAGATCAGCGTATCAAAGTCATTTATACCCTTCAGGTACCAGAACAGTAACCCCAAGAAAATACAACCACGGTATATACCTAGCTCTCTTCACTAATTTAATAATGCCTTTTTACGTTTGATGAAACCTCACCCAAAGTGATTTTTTTACACAGGCTTGATGTTCCTAGAATGCCGAGCGATCCATAAACTCTTCATAAACTGTAAAAACATTGTTACTCGCCGCACGGTGAGTTCTGGGTGTTCGATGTAATTGGATCAGGTGTCAATTAACCTGGGTGCCAGAATTTTATTCTTCGGTATTGCGGTGTCGCGCCATACGGTTCACTCATGTTCATGGCGTAGGTTGTGAAGCTGAAGGCGTTCTCGTATTGTTTGTCGGTAGTGCTCTGGATGTCGATAGCCGGGGACGACTGCACCAACAATTTTGCCATCACGATAGCGCAATAGCGTCAACGCGGTGTAATCTACCCCCCAACTACTCACTGATGGTTTTTAACTCCCCCACACCAGCAAGCAGCATATATGGAGACCAAAGATAAATAATCCCTGCTTGTCCCGAGACTTTCATTCCTTCAAGTCAGTGCCGGTAAAACTTTGGGTAGTTTGAATGAGAGCAAGCATTCATTTAATTAATTACCTTTCCCTCGCAAGGAAATGCCGCGGGTTATTAACCAGATAGTAAGGTCTCCCAATGCACCACTAACGGCGAGAAAAGAGTGGCGCACCTGAGATTCCCAACGCCTCATCAAATTCCACTTTAAGAATACTGCCAGAGTCTGATTCAGTAATAAACAAGGTTCGCATCCCTTCTCCACCAAATGCACAATTGGTGGTGCCAAGCCCACGTGGTGATCGCACCACTGCAATTGGGCGCCCCAAGGCATCGTGTACCCACACCAGCCCCATTCCAGTTTGGCAAACAACCACGCCATTCTGAGCGGTTAGCGCGAGGCCATCTGGCCCGGCCCGGCCGCCAGAAAACTGGAGGAAAAGCCCTGCTTTAGTCACTCGCCCACTGCGAGAAAGCGGTAACCGCCAAACTGCATTCGCGCGAGTGACTGCGACAAAAAGTACGTGTTCATCATTATCAAGCACAAGTCCATTTGGACTAGGCACCTTGTCGATTAAACTGGTCAGCGCGCCGGTTTCCGGTTGCCAGCGATATACCCGCCCACTGGGGTCCTGCAGGCCTGTCTGCCCCTGATCCGTAAAATAGAGAGAGCCGTCGCTACCAAAGTGGAGATCATTACAGCCTTTAAACCCTTCAGAGTCACAATCACGTAACGCATAATCAATGACACCGGTGTCTTTATCCAGGCACATGATTCCATTCTGAAAATCGGCAATAAAAATTCGCCCATCGGCGTGGATTTTTAAACCATTCGGCTGGCCGTCGTATTCACAGACTTGCGTGATATTACCTTGGGGATCAGCTCGAAAAATTCGACCAAATGGAATATCGACAAACCAAAGATTTCCCTCTCGGTCAAACGATGGTCCCTCGATAAAACTGTCTACCGTTGAACCTCTGCGGTTGCGTTCGGCCCAGTAAGATTGAATACCAGTCTTGCGCAACCCTTTGGGAAGCTCAGCAAAAACTTCGGCATCGAGAACAACAGGTTGTGGGTAGGGATAGGTCATTTACTTTATCCAAACATTAATGTGGGAAAAAACAGTGCGATCTGTGGAAAAGCCATCAGTAGAAAAATAAACGCTAGAATAATGATAAAAAACGGCAATGTTCCCATCATAACATCTTCAACATTTACTTTTTCCGAACCACTTGCCACCACGAATAGGATAACACCCAGCGGCGGGGTCAGCTGCCCAAGTTCTATCAAAATAACGACAAAGATCCCGAACCAGATCGGATCAATACCAAATGCGATAAGCGAAGGAAAGATGACAGGAACGATGATAGCTATCATCCCTAGCCCTTCCATAAAGCAGCCTAGAATTGCAAATACTAGAATAGTAATCAACAGAAATACACCACTCGACACATTGGCGTTTTCCAACACTGTAACCAATTGCTCACCAACACCTGAGAGAGCAGTAGCGTAAGCAAAGATCATCGACGTAAAGACAACAAAAAGAATATTCCCGCTCATGGATACTGTACGCATGAGCGCATCTCGCAAAATACGTAAGGAAAGGCGTCGATAAAAACCTGCTATCACGATGGCACCAATGGTTCCCACCGCGCCGGCTTCGGTGGGTGTTGCGAAACCACCATAGATGCTACCCAATACGGTGATAATAAGAAGGAAGAACGGTAGAATGTTTTGCAAAGCGTGGATCATTTCAGCCGGCGTACTTTTCGACTCATCTTTGGGCGCTAACTCAGGATTGAGGAGTGAGCGAACGGCAATAAACCCCATGTAAAGAAGCCCGAGTAAAATACCCGGCAATAAACCCGCTGCAAAAAGTTTCGCAATTGACGTTTCTGTAAAAGTCGCATAAATAATCATCGTGATCGACGGCGGGATCAAAATACCGAGTGTGCCGCCAGCAGCCAAAGAGCCAGCAACTAGGCGCTTGTTGTAATTTCTCGCTAAAAGTTCAGGTAGCGCAACGGTAGACATAGCGGCAGCGGTTGGCGCACTGCCGCCAGCAATGGCAGAAAAAATTCCGCA
>JBNKHI010000042.1:0-30025 GCA_050290265.1 Cellvibrionaceae bacterium | reverse complement strand
CAGCGCCAGAGGCAAATCCACTAGTTACATTATTAATGTTTGGTGGTCTTTTTGTGTTTATGTATTTGTTTATCATTCGGCCCCAACGCAAGCGCCAGAAGGAGCATCAGGCACTGGTAACTTCCCTTAATAAAGGTGATGAAGTCGTTATGACCAGTGGCATGCTAGGTAAAATTACCAAAGTTAGTGATGAGTACCTGATTGTCGATGTTGGTACTAACATGGAACTTAAGTTCCAAAAAAGCGCCGTACATGCGGCCTTGCCAAAAGGCACATTAAAAAGTATTTAATTTTCATGTCTTGGCCAGGCTAGTTGGATTCGTGTTACTTAATCTAAATAGTCTGGCTTTTGTTTTCACCGCATTACTTGTATAGCCTGTTCACGCTATCCTTAACGTCCAGTCCTAATGATTTCGACAATGCTATGGTGATGAACCTTTCCTTTCCTGATCGCTTACACCTTGTTTCACAAAAAACGCCTTTGCAAAAACTTGAACGGATCACTAAAGCGTTAGGCCCCGGTGCGCCAAATCTTTGGATAAAAAGAGATGACCTCACCGGTCTATTGGCCAGTGGTAATAAGGTAAGAAAGCTTGAGTTCACCCTGGCTAAAGCAAAAGCTGCGGGTATTGATACTCTCATTACCTGTGGCGGTATTCAGTCTAATCATTGCAGAGCAACAGCAGCCTTGGGTGCTCAGCTTGGTTTTAACGTTCATCTGGTTTTACGAGGGCCGAATGAATCTGTGCTGAGTGGCAATCATCTCCTTGGGTCAATTTTTGGCGCTAAGATCGATGTTCATCCGGTGAGCCACTATCGAAACAATCTAGCTGATATCTTGGAAAACCTTCGGCAAAAGTATGATTCAGTCGGGCGCTCTGCCATGGTTATTCCAACCGGAGCCAGTGATGGAACGGGTCTGTGGGGCTATCTGGCTGCAACTAAAGAATTAGAAGAAGATTTTAGTCGCGCTGGTATTCAACCTGAATACATTGTTTCAGCAACCGGTTCTGGTGGTACTCAGGCAGGCTTGACCTTAGGTTGCCACCTTTATGGTCTGCAAGCTGCAGTTGTTGGAATGGCAGTGTGTGATAATGAGGAATACTTTAAAAACAAAGTGTTACAAGATATTGCTCAGTGGGAGCATGAATATAGCGCAACATCTTGTGTCACATTGGATACTTCTGATTTGAAGATCTTGGTGAATGATAAATACATCGGGCCTGGATATGGAAAGGCGACGCAAGATGTGTATGACTGTATCCGCTGGGTTGCGCGCACCGAGGGTATTTTACTTGATCCTGTTTACACCGGTAAGGCTTTTAAAGGGCTCTTAGACGAAATCAAGTTGGGTGCGTTTAATGGGGCAAAAGACATTATTTTTATTCACACGGGAGGGGCGTTTAGTGTGTTTGCTGAGCCTCACTCTGATAAATGGTAAGCCCGGTAGACTTGTGTAGTTCATACATCAAATTCTAATGTCGATGACAGGAACAGTGACGATGGAACAGTGGGTAAGTTGGCTAAATAGTTTGGTTTGGGGACCATTAATGCTGGTGCTTATTTTGGGCACCGGTATCTTGTTAATGATACGACTAAAGGCAATGCCTTTGACCCATATTCGTTATGGTTTTCGTCAGTTATGGGCGGGGCGAGCCAAAACCGAAGAAGGGGATATACCACCTTTTTCCGCATTGATGACGTCACTGGCAGCCACCGTCGGTACCGGCAATATTGCAGGGGTTGCGACCGCAATCGGTATTGGTGGCCCGGGAGCCTTATTTTGGATGTGGTGCAGTGCGCTTGTGGGTATGGCGACAAAATATGCAGAAGCTGTATGCGCTGTTCATTACCGCGAAATTGATTCTGCAGGTCGACATGTCGGCGGGCCCATGTACTACATTAAGAATGGCCTTGGCCAGAGGTGGGTCTGGCTCGGCATTATATTTGCCATTTGTGGAACGGTAGCGGGATTCGGTATTGGCAACACAGTGCAAGCAAACACTGTGGCAGATGCACTGGAAAACACGTTTGCTATTGATCGCCACTGGAGCGCCCTCGGCATGATGTTATTAGTAGGGCTTGTATTGATTGGTGGCATACGCTCAATCGCATCGGTGGCCACCAAACTCGTACCGTTGATGGCTTTTTCTTATCTGGTATTTGGTTTGGCAACTCTGTTACTTAATATTGCTGAGATTCCGGCAGCTATTAGCTTGGTGATAAAAAGTGCTTTTACGCATACTGCGGCCGAAGGCGGCTTTGCCGGGGCTTCTGTTGCGTTAGCTTTGCAATATGGCGTGGCGCGAGGGGTCTTCTCTAATGAGGCTGGGTTAGGCAGTGCACCTATTGCGCATGCGGCCGCCGCGACGAACAGTCCTGTGCGGCAAGGCACGATAGCCATGCTAGGAACGTTCATTGATACTCTGGTTATCTGTTCTATTACCGGTTTAGCGATTGTCGTTACCGGAGAGTGGAGTAGCGTGGAAAAAGGCGTAGCTATGTCGCAGGCAGCATTTGCTTCAGCCTTACCCTTTGGGGATATTCTGGTCAGCGTCTGCCTAATGATCTTTGCGTTTACAACAATATTAGGCTGGAGTTACTACGGTGAGCGCTGTGCCCAGTTTTTATTCGGCACTAAATCTGTTTATCCGTTTAGGGTCCTTTGGGTACTCGCTATTTGGGTTGGCGCGAATGCTGGTTTAGCGCAGGTTTGGTTAGTGGCTGACACCTTAAATGGCTTAATGGCAATTCCCAACTTGATTGCATTGCTGGCGCTTTCCGGCGTAGTTGTGAAATTAACTAAAGAGTATTTTAACGCTGAAAGAAACTAGGTAAGCGTTTGTTGCCCGGCATATCGGTTTAGCGTGGATTTGATAGCTGGGTAATAGCTTGTACCAAATAAATTTAGATGATTTAACAGGTGGTAGAGGTTATAGATTTCTATCCGCGCCTTCCAATCGGATAACAGCGCTATGTTCGATTGATAACTTTCGTAAAAAGCCCTATCAAACCCACCAAACAGGCAGGTCATCGCCAAATCACTTTCGGCCCAGCCCCAATAGCACGCGGGGTCTATCAAGGCCGATCGTTGATCGACAGTGCAGAGTATGTTTCCCGTCCAAAGGTCACCGTGTACCAACACAGGCTTTTGCTCTGGAATGAGTTCAGGTAGTTCCTGCGCTAGGCGGTCTATCTGTTTAAGATCGTCATCGTTGAGTAGCCGCCGTTGTGAAGCCATTCTTGCTTGGGGTCGCAGCCTGTTTTCTGTAAAAAATTTTACTCCAGAGCTTTCTTGTGTGTTGATTTGCGGTGTAGGACCGCAGTAATTATCCCTTAGGAAGCCAAAGTATGGCGCTTCGCTTCTGTGCATTATCGCCAATTGTTCGCCCAGATCTATCCAAAATTTTCGTGTTTTGTTTTCCAGGGGTAAATATTCGAGTAGCAGGTAGTTGGCGGTAGCGGTAACTACCGAAGGGGTTCGAGTAGACGTCTTTGCAATGGCTTGAAGTCCGGCCGCTTCTGCAGCAAAAAGTCTTCTGGAACTGGGGTTGTCGGGTGTTTAAGGACGTAAATTCCACGCTCGGTTGTCAGCTTTAGGCAGTTGCTTGTATCGCCACCACTCAAGGGGCTTACGCTCTCAAGTGTTCCTAAATCGTTATGCTTTATGATGTTATCCAGGTGGGTTTTCGTTAACATAAGCACTCCTTCTGATCGAAAAACAAGGTTTATCTATGCCCAGGGGTTTTAGTGACAAGCTAGTAATCGCCATTTCATCGCGAGCACTTTTTGATCTGTCTGATAGCCACCAAGTCTTTGAGCGCGAAGGGCTGGCGGCTTTTGCAAACTATCAAATTGAACATGAGAATACCGTACTTAAACCGGGTGATGCATTCCCGATGGTACAAAAGCTCTTACGTATCAACGAAAAGCTGGAAGGTGAGTCGCGGGTGGAGGTTATTTTGCTTTCTCGTAACAGTGCGGACACCGGCCTAAGGGTTTTTAATTCCATTGAGCATTATGGATTGTCTATTACACGGGCAGCGTTTTGCAGTGGTAACAGCCCTTATCGCTATATTTCGGCGTTTGGTTGTCACTTATTTCTCTCGACGCATGCCGAAGATGTTCGCAATGCACTGAATAACGGTATTGCCGCTGCAACACTGATGCCTTCTAAAAATGATGATGATCATGGAGAAGAGCTAAGGTTTGCGTTTGATGGTGATGCGGTTTTGTTTTCTGACGAATCAGAAAAAATATACAAAAGCAGTGGGTTAGAGGCCTTCACTAAAAATGAGCGTGAATCAGCAAAGACTCCCCTCAGTGGCGGTCCTTTTCGGGCATTTTTAGCCGCTTTACACAAACTTCAGGCGGAATTTAGTCAGGATACATGCCCGATTCGAACGGCATTGGTGACGGCACGATCTGCCCCGTCCCATGAGCGTGTGATTCTCACGTTACGTGATTGGAATGTGCGAATTGACGAATCTCTGTTTTTGGGCGGGCTCGATAAAGGTGCCTTCTTGAAGGCCTATGGTGCAGACGTGTTTTTTGATGACCAACAGGCTCACTGTGAATCGGCAAAGCTTCATGTGCCAACCGGTCATGTTCCACACGGTATTGCCAATGATCCCTGAGGTGCTAAAAGTTTACGGTTAAAAAAAGGCGAACTTGACGCCAATGCCCATTAATAGGGTTGCCAAGCCTGGTTGCAGTAGTTTGTTCGGGAGCTTAGTGCCGATTTTAGCTCCCAGATGTATGGCTGGAATTGAGCCTATCAGCAGGCAACCAAGCAACACGAAATCAACATTACCTAGAAAGAGAAAGTGCCCAAGACCCGCAATTAATGTCAATGGTACAGCATGCGCTATGTCGGTGCCAACTACCTTAATCGCGGGAAGGTGAGGGTACAAAACAAGAAGCAGGGCGGCACACAGAGCTCCTGCGCCCACAGATGATAGCGTGACAAAAACCCCCAGGAACAAGCCTGCTGAAAAAGTAATTGCCTTGGCGTGTTTGTGAGCCCAGCGAATATCTTCAGAATCAGTTTGCGCTTTGGCTTTTAGGCGTTGATTAAACAGTAGTACTAGAGACGTTAGTATCAACATAATACCGAGACTGGTCGTCAACAACGGCTCATAGTCGTTTGCATCGTTGAATACTTTCTCAAGTAAATAAGCCGTAGCAATAGAGGTTGGAATACTTCCCGCCGCCAAGTAGCCAACCAGATTCCAATCTATCGTTTTATGGCGAGCATGCGCTACGGCGCCACTCGCTTTGGTAGCCGCAGCGTAGAGCAGGTCTGTGCCGATAGCTACGTTATAGGGAAATCCAAAAAGAATGAGAATTGGCGTCATGAGCGAGCCGCCGCCAACCCCGGTGATACCTACCGCAATGCCCACACCTGCACCAGCCAATACATAAAGAACAATTTCCATGGGGCGTCACGCGATCCTTTTTATAGGCTATGGTTATTGAAAATGCTAGAGCTCAAGCTTTTTTCACAAATATGGCTGGCAACTATAGGGATTTATTACTATTCTGGAAAAGAATATTTATTTATATTTTTATAATCAGTTTGAACAGTTCTGGCAGGGCAAGTCTGCTTTAGCCTGCTTTTCAAACTGAGAGTTAACGACTCAGCTTGATAACTAAAAGTGTGGCCTTTAGACACTTTACGCTGGTCTTCTGCAATATCTTGGGAAAAAGCCATTTTTGGAGGGCTTATGAAACTTCAGCAGTTGCGTTACATTTGGGAGGTGGCCCATCACGATCTAAATGTATCTGCCACGGCACAGAGTTTATACACGTCTCAACCTGGAATAAGTAAACAGATTCGGTTACTGGAAGATGAACTGGGTGTAGAAATATTCTCGCGCAGCGGTAAACATCTGACACGAATTACGCCCGCCGGTGAGGCCATACTAAAAACTGCTGGTGAAATTCTGCGCAAAGTTGAAAGTATCAAGCAAGTTGCACAGGAGTTTAGTAATGAAAAGAAAGGCAGTTTGTCTATAGCAACGACCCACACTCAAGCTCGATATGCTTTGCCTAAGGTCATAGAAACGTTTATTCAGCGGTACCCGGATGTGTCTTTGCACATGCATCAGGGCACACCCATGCAAATTTCAGAGATGGCAGCAGATGGCACCGTTGATTTTGCCATTGCTACAGAGGCGTTAGAGCTCTTTAGTGACCTAATCATGATGCCTTGTTACCGCTGGAATCGTTGCATTGTCGTACCGAAAAATCACGCGCTTGCGCAAGTGCAACGCTTATCTCTGGAAGATATTGTCAAATATCCTATCGTTACTTACGTATTCGGGTTCACTGGGCGATCAAAATTAGACGAAGCGTTTATTGAGAAGGGGCTGGCGCCTAAGGTCGTCTTTACCGCAGCAGATGCCGATGTGATCAAAACCTATGTCCGCCTGGGCCTCGGTATCGGTATTATTGCGAAAATGGCTCATGATGAAGAGTTAGACAAGGATTTGGTTGCTTTAGATGCAAGCCATTTGTTCCAATCAAGTACTACCAAAATTGGATTCAGACGCGGTACGTTTTTACGCGGATTTATGTATGACTTTGTTCAAGAGTTCGCACCGCACTTAACCAGAGATGTTGTTGCAGAAGCCTATAGCTGTCATTCGAAGGCTGAATTAGACGAGCTTTTTGCGCACATTGAATTGCCCGTTTATTAATCCTTCTATAGGGGGCGGTTTATCAGCCGGCCCCCGCTTTATGACTTAGGTTTATTATGCAGATTTGGGTAGATGCAGACGCATGTCCCGTCGTTATTCGTGAAATCCTGATTCGTGCCGCAACGCGCAAACAAATTCCGGTAACGTTTGTTGCGAATACAGCCATTCCTTTACCACGATCTCCGCTACTTAAAACGCTTGTAGTTTCCTCCGGTTTTGATGTTGCTGATAAAGAAATTGTCAATCGTGCCGTGTCCGGAGATATTGTGATTACAGCCGATATTCCTTTAGCCGCTGAGTTGGTTGACAACGGGGCGCTTGCGCTGAATCCCAGAGGTGAGCTGTACACTCGCGAAACCATAAAGGCGCGCCTGGGTATGCGTGATTTTATGGAGACAATGCGCGCCAGTGGGATTCATGGTGAAGGGCAGCGCCCGCAAGGGCAGGGTGATAGAAAGGCTTTCGCCGACACGTTAGATCGGCTTTTGGCGAAACGATAGTCTGTGTGGCGACCAGGCGTATTCGAAAAAAGGAGTAGTGTTAATTTGATGGCGCACTTCGCAAACTTGAGTCAGTGGCAAGCCTAACGAGATGCGCCCACATTCGTTGTCTATAGGAAATCCAAGTCTGGGTTGTCGTTCATGATCTCTTGAATTTCTTCGTCCTCGCTGGTTTTCTGATCCAGTACTTCTTTAACAAACTTAAAATACACGGTGTAAATGACAGGCTCCTGACCGTCGTTTTCGACGATAAAGAAGGGGGCTCGATCAACCTTATATTGAGCCGCTAGCACCATGCCGGCACTGGTATTGTCACGCTCGTCAGCTACAACCACTTCGTCAATATGTTGCATTTGATTGCCGGCTTCGAGTTTTGAAAGGACGTCCCCACACTTTTTACATGGTGAGCCATCGGCGAGAATTTTTTTTACGAGTGTGATTTTCATGATTAATATAACCTTGTGCTGGTGCTGTCCGTCTAGCCGACTATTTTACATTGGTCGCGTGTAAGCCGCATTCCTTTTTCGTCGACTCTTCCCACCACCAGCGGCCCTCGCGTTCGTGCTGATTTGGTCCTACCGGGCGAGTACAAGGCTCGCAACCAATGGATATAAAGCCTTTGTCGTGGAGGCTGTTATAAGGAACGTCGTTACTCCGAATGTAATCCCATACCTGAGCAGAGCTCCAATTGGCCAATGGGTTGAATTTGGTTAATGTTTCGCTGGGTCTGGCAAACGTTTTGTCATCCTGAATCACGGGAATCCCCGCTCGGGTACCAGGGCTTTGGTCACGGCGCTGGCCTGTAACCCAGGCATCTAACTCCAATAGTTTATTGCGCAGTGGTCGAATTTTACGAATACCACAACATTCTTTATGGTCATCTTTATAAAAGCTGAAGAGGCCCTTTTCTGTGACCAGTTTGCGCACAGCGTCGCCATCAGGGCTGAGAATTTCCAATTTCAAGCCGTAATGGTCGCGAACTTGCTCTAAAAACTGGTAGGTTTCAGCATGCAGACGACCGGTATCCAGGCAAAATACTTCAATTTCAGGCTTAATTTTTTTGGCCATATCGATGAGAACAACATCTTCGGCACCGCTGAACGATATGGCGATGTTGTCAAATTCACGCAGTGCGTACGCAAGAATTTCTTGCGGCGATTGCTCTTGCAGCGTTTTGTCGATTTCTACAACGTTCAGTAACTCAGTCATTTCAGCATATACCTTTAACAACAACGGCCATATTGATGGTTTAAAACTAGGCGGATTTTCAAGCTGGCGAAGGATACCAGAGGCTTTAGTCAGTTAAAAATAGTCTATTGATATTTCCTTATAACTGAACGTCTGGGTAACCAGTCATTTCAAACGTCGTGAAATCAGTGGAACCTTAACCACTGGGATTGCGAATAGATGCGTAAATCTGTAGATTGACGCCCTTTACGCCGCCACATTCTTGCGGGAATTTATGGTCGGATTTTTGAGCGCTTGAGAGGAAACACCTGTGGAAATCGCCTGTTTAGACTTGGAAGGGGTTTTAGTCCCAGAGATTTGGATTGAATTTGCTAATAAAACTGGTATCGAAGCGCTGAAAGCGACAACACGTGATATTCCAGATTATGATGAATTAATGACCATGCGCTTAGGCGAATTGGAAAAGCATAACCTGGGTTTGAATGAAATTCAGGAAGTGATTGCTACCTTAAAACCTTTAGACGGCGCGGCCGAATTTGTGGATTGGTTACGGGAACGTTTTCAAGTTGTTATTCTTTCAGACACTTTCTATGAGTTTGCCGGGCCTCTGATGAAGCAGTTAGGTTATCCCACACTGTTTTGTCATAAGTTGGAAACTGATGCGAACGGTAAAGTTGTCAGCTATAAAATTCGCCAACCTAACCCGAAGCGCCAATCAATATGCGCCTTTAAAACCATGTATTACCGCACAATAGCGGCAGGGGATTCCTACAACGATACCACGATGTTAGCGGAAGCTGATGCTGGCATTCTTTTCCATGCACCCGATAACGTCATTGCAGAGTTTCCGCAGTTCCCCGCAGTACATACCTATGAAGATCTGAAGAAAGAATTTATCAAAGCCAGTATTCGTCCACTGACGTTGTAATTTTGGCTAGTCGGCTACCTTAACCACTCTTACCTTGGTGTGGTTAGGGTATCCATAATAAGCTGAATTTTGTGTAAGCTTTCTTCAAATTCCTGTTGGTCATTTGAGTCGGCCACAATTCCACCACCACCCCAGCAGTGGATTTTATTGCCATCATAAACCACAGAGCGAATAGCAATATTGGTATCCATATTTCCATTTAGGCTTATATAACCAATACTCCCGCAATAGACTGATCTTTCTGTATTTTCCAGCTCGCTAATAATCTCCATAGCTCTTTTTTTCGGTGCACCTGTTATGGAACCGCCGGGGAAACAGGCTTCCAACAAATCCAATGGCCTCCGCGTAGCCTTAAGTTCTCCGGTAATGCTGCTAACCAAGTGATGGACATTGGTATAGCTCTCGAGGCTAAAAAGCTCAGGTACTTTAACCGAGAAAGGCTCGCAAACTTTACTAATATCGTTACGTAATAAATCTACGATCATTAGGTTTTCTGCTTGATCCTTCTCGCTATTTTTAAGTTTCTCTACATTGAACTCATCTTCTTCGAATGTTTTGCCACGTGATATCGTTCCCTTAATTGGCCGTGCCTCTACAGTACTTCCATGAAGGGACAGTAATCGCTCGGGGCTAACGCTCAGCACCGCTCCGGTGCTGAGTTGGATGTAAGCTGAAAAAGGTGATGGTAGCGCTTTGCGCAAGTGACAGTAGGCCGAGAACGTCGAGCCTGAAAAATCGGCGGAAAAACAATGGGTGAAATTGACCTGATAGCAATCGCCAGCTTGAATGTAGTCGTGTACTTTTTTTAGTTGGGTTTTGTACTGCGCCTGAGGCAAATGGCCATTGAAGGCGCCAACTTGATACCCCTCATCGCTGGTTTGAGATTGTCTGCTGGACGCATGGGCATTGAGTTCAGTCTCTAGGTGATTGAAAAAAGCCTCGTCATTATCGATGTAGATAATGGAGGCTTTTCGCTGTTTATGGTCGACGACGATTGCCCAAGTGTAATAACCCATTGCTGCATCAGGTAGGTCTATCGTTGTGGCAGCGGCTGGGCTGGGGATCCCATATAAATAATTGCCTAGATTGTAGCCGACGTAGCCCATTAACCCACCGGTAAAAGGTAGCTCTGGTCTTGCTTTGGTAGGAGGGATGCTTTTTTTGTCCAAGAGCTTCTGCAGGCTATCAAAAAAATCACGGGCAGTTGCATGTTCACAAGCACGCGACCGTCTGTAACTGCCATCTTGCGCTGTATATTCATGCAGGCAGCCACCATCGATTTCAATCCAGTGCGTCGGTTTTGCCGTAAGCAGGTCATAACGACCTTGGTTCGGGTCGGTACTGCTATCAAGCCAAATAAAGTAGGGTAAATTTGCCAGCACTTGGGCGTAGACTGCGCTATCGGGGTTGTAGGGCAGAGTTATTTCATTTACTGGCGCACTGGTTTGCTTGCAGGATTCTGCACTCATTGATATAACCGCTGTTTGATGGAGCGGGCATTATACGGCTGCACAATTAATTTGCGAATTGCGAATAAGTTGAATACTCAGGAGATACGTAATAATCCTATACTGGATCGACCTATCACTGTGAGTTTTGGATTCCGTTTAATTTACAGGCAATTGTCCGAGTACTAATGTTATGGCTTTTTATCCATTGATAAAATTGCATTTTTTACATGAAGGCTTTTATCAGGTCTTCTCTGTAGCGAATACCCAGGTTGTTGTTACCTGCGACAATGGCAAGCACCATTTGTTTATCAACCGGTGCCCGCATATGGGCAAGCCACTGACAAATGCTACCGTTCGTGGGGGCGTGTTGCGATGTCCGAGTCATGGTGCCGAATTTGATTTGGCCAGTGGGGCAGGTGTCAATAGTGGTGGGGCGCTACAAAAGCTATTACCTGCTTATGATGGCAATACTCTCGGCGTGGAATTGTAGCTAAAAAATGCGCTGCCGAAGCAGCGCTTAATGCTTCAAAGGTCTTGCAGGTAAGTCTTTTTAGGCAAACTGGTTCATGGTGTTATCGTGACCTGATGCTTTCAGCGCAGCGTCCCCTGAAAAATATTCTTTGTGGTCATCTCCCATGTCTGATCCCGCCATGTTTTGATGTTTAACGCAGGCAATTCCACCCCTTATTTCCTGACGCTGAACACCTTTAACATAAGCCAGCATTCCTTCTTCTCCAAAGTAACCTTGTGCAAGGTTATCGGTGGACAGTGCTGCCGTATGATAGGTTGGCAGGGTAATCAAGTGATGGAATATACCGGCTTCTCGAGCAGCATCTGCCTGGAAGTTTTGGATGCGTTGGTCAGCCTCTTGGGTCAACTCTGTGTCGTCATAAGCGATATTCATCAATGCATCACGCTGATAGGCGGATACGTCTCGACCTTCAGCTTCCCAGGCATCAAATACTTGTTGACGGAAGTTTAGTGTCCAGTTGAAAGAAGGGCTGTTGTTATAAACCAGCTTTGCATTGGGTACGACTTCACGGATACGGTTAACCATGCCGGCAATTTGGCCAACGTGTGGCTTTTCCGTTTCGATCCATAACAAATCAGCACCATTTTGCAGAGAGGTAATACAGTCCAGTACTACGCGATCTTCTCCTGTGCCTTTACGGAACTGGAATAGGTTGCTGGGTAAACGCTTAGGTTTTAGTAGCTTACCGTTAGCTTTGATGACGACGTCGCCATTATCAATATCTTCCGGTCCATTAATAATGTCACCGTCCAAAAATGAATTGTATTGGTCACCTAGGTCGCCAGGTTCATGGGTAACGGCGATTTGTTTGGTTAGGCCAGCGCCTAGAGAATCTGTTCTCGCTACGATTACGCCATCGTCTACACCCAGTTCGAGGAAGGCGTAGCGAACGGCCCTGATTTTTGCGAGGAAGTCTTCATGAGGAACGGTGACTTTACCGTCCTGATGGCCGCACTGTTTTTCATCTGAAACCTGGTTTTCAATTTGAATACAGCAGGCACCGGCTTCAATCATCTTTTTAGCCAGTAAGTAGGTCGCCTCTTCGTTCCCAAAACCGGCGTCGATATCAGCAATAATGGGCACTATGTGGGTTTGGTGGTTGTCGATTTGTTTTTGAATACTGGCGGTTTTTACCTGATCTCCAGATTCCTCGGCAGCATCGAGATCACGGAATAATCCCGCTAGCTCCCGTGCGTCAGCCTGGCGCAGGAAGGTGTAAAGCTCTTCAATTAAGGAAGATACCGCTGTCTTTTCATGCATAGACTGGTCGGGTAGAGGACCGAATTCTGATCGCAATGCCGCAATCATCCATCCAGAGAGATATAGGTAGCGGCGATCAGTGGAATTGAAGTGTTTTTTGATGGAAATCATTTTTTGCTGGCCAATAAAACCATGCCAGCAGCCTAAAGATTGGGTGTACTGAGTACAGTCTTCATCATAACGCTGCATATCTGCACGCATAATGGAGGCGGTGTAGCGCGCAATATCTAAACCTGTTTTAAACTTGTTTTGCGCTCGCATGCGAGCTGCATATTCAGGGTTGATAGCGTTCCACTTTCCAGCGTAACGATCACGCAATTCAGTTACCGCTTCAATATCTTTGTTATAAGTTGACATGTTGATATTTCCCGTCGTGGTTGGTTTTAGGATGAGTCGTCCGTTTAAGGTTTAACCTCTGAGCACGCAAAAAGTGTAGGGGATTGGAGTAAGATTTATCCAATTTATAGTTGTTATCTTCCATATTCATGTGGAGAATAGTGGTAGACCGGAACTTATTTTTATTGCCGAATAATTAATTGAGGTGGGTTATGCAATTAGATCGCGTAGATTTGAATCTGCTGGTATATCTGGATGTGTTGTTACGGGAGAAGAACGTGACTAACGCCGCGAATCAGTTGGGTATCAGCCAGCCAGCGATGAGTAATGGGCTCCGGCGTTTGCGAGATTTGTTCGCGGATCCATTACTTATTCGAACTAGCGACGGGATGACCCCAACCGAGAGAGCTTTGGAGCTGCAACCCATCATTCGTCGATCCTTGACCGAAATGGAAAAAGCCATTCAGCCTCGCTCTGAGTTTGACCCCGGATCTGCACAACAGGTGTTTCGGATTATGGCTAGCGATTATGCTGAATCAACGTTAATACCGGAAATTCTTAGTCGATTAAACGCCCAGGCTCCCGGTGTAGCCATTGACATTATGACGCCCAGTGACGTGAGTTTTCCTGATTTAGAACAGGGAAAGGTAGACCTTGCCATTAACCGTTTCGACACTTTGCCGCAGTCCTTCCACCAGATGCCGGTTTGGCGCGATGGTTTTTCCTGCATGATGCGCAGTGGCCATCCTATATTGAAAGACTTTACCCTGGAAAACTACTTAATGGCCAATCATGTTTGGGTGAGTAAAACCGGAATGGGAATAGGAGTAGGGGTCAATCCGGATGACGTACAACGCTTGGGCTGGGTGGATGGAGCGCTAAATGGCCTGGGTTATAAGCGCACAATCCGCTTGTTTACGCGCCACTATCAAGCAGCTATGCTGTATGCGCTGGAAAGCGACCTGATTGTTACGCTGCCGTCAAAGGCCGCCCGGCTTTATCAGGATAGCCCCTTAGCTGAAGTTATGCCCCCGCCTTTTGACATTCCCCCCATAGAACTAACGTTGGCGTGGAGTCCTTTGCTACAAAATAACCCCGCGCACCGTTGGATACGACGTTTGGTGGTGGACGTAGCGCGTGAGCTGGACGAGCAGTCAGTCCTTTAAGCTTTTGGGTATAAAGGACTGGTGTGACCCCATTATTCATGCTGGTGATAGTGCGGATAAAAACTATAAATTGGCTGCATGGTGGGGCGGCGCCTACACTGTGCAGGCATCACTTGTTACATAATTCAATACACAATTTTAAGACAAACCTTTATTCGTGTTGCGCCAGGCAGATATTCAGGCGACCACTGGTTTGTTAGCCAACATGCTAATAAGAGGCCAAACCCATGACTACCTCTCTACATAATTTAGAACAACAAGATTCTACGCCATCTTCACCTGAGGCCCGTGTTTACGCTCACGGTCTTCAGGTTGCGGAAGTCTTGTATCGACTCGTAGAGGATGAAATGGTACCTGGCACAGGCGTAAGTGCGGATAGCTTCTGGGCCAGTATGGCAGCGATATTGAAAGAGCTAACACCTATCAATAAAGCACTATTAAAGCGACGCGATGAGTTGCAACTTACTATTGATAACTGGCATAGACAGCATCAGGGTGAAGCGTTTGATTTTCTTACTTATAAAACGTTTTTACAGGAGATTGGCTATATTGCCGCAGAGCCGGATACTTTCCATATCACTACCGAAAATGTAGACGATGAAATTGCTGTACAAGCAGGGCCGCAATTAGTAGTACCCGTTAAAAACTCAAGGTTTGCTTTGAATGCGGCTAACGCACGCTGGGGAAGCTTATATGATGCGCTGTACGGAACAGACGCAATTCCAGCAACCGGCTTTTCCGGTACAGGGTATGACTCAGAGCGTGGTGAAAAGGTTATTGCCAAGGGCCGTGAGTTACTGGACAGTGCCGTGCCTCTAGCTGAGGGAACTCACTCCGACGTTGTTGAGTATCGCTGTATACAAGGAGATTTCTCCGCAACCCTTAAAACAGGTGTGACTACCGGCTTGAAAGAGCCGTCGCAATTTATTGGCTATATCGGTAGCGGGCAAGCGCCCAGCGCATTGCTGTTGAAAAATAATGGTATTCACTTGGAATTGCAGATAGATCCGGAATCCTTTATTGGTAAAACAGACACTGCGGGTGTTAAAGATATTATTGTAGAAGCTGCGTTAACAACCATTATGGATTGTGAGGATTCGGTTGCTGCTGTTGATGCAGAAGACAAAGTTGAAGTTTATCGAAATTGGCTTGGGTTAATGCAGGGTACCCTGGAAGCAACGTTTACCAAAAATGGTCAACAAGTTCGAAGAACTCTGGACCAGGACCGTCACTATACGGCACCTGCTGGTGGTGATTTGACACTCCATGGTCGCAGCCTGCTACTGGTACGGAACGTGGGTCATTTAATGACAAATGACGCTATATTGACGGCTGATGGAGAAGAAGTGCCTGAAGGGATCATGGATGCCATGATTACCAGCCTTGCGGCGTTACATGATTTAAAAGGCGGTAAGTCCGGTAATTCTAGACGTGGAAGTATCTATATCGTAAAGCCTAAAATGCATGGCCCTGAAGAAGTAGCGTTTACGGATCAGCTTTTTGCCAGAGTTGAAGACGCATTGGGATTGGATCGATATACCTTAAAAATGGGCATTATGGACGAGGAGCGCCGAACGTCAGTAAACCTCAAGGCGTGCATTGCCGCGGCAAAAAACCGAGTAGTTTTCATCAATACCGGATTTTTAGATAGAACTGGCGATGAAATACATACCTCTATGTTGGCTGGGCCAATGGTGCCAAAAGGCGCAATGAAACAACAGAAGTGGATTAACGCCTATGAAGATGCCAACGTAGATGCCGGCTTGGCGACAGGGTTGCCAGGTAAAGCGCAAATAGGCAAGGGTATGTGGGCTATGCCAGATTTAATGGCAGCGATGCTGGAGCAAAAAATTGCTCATCCTAAAATGGGCGCTAATACCGCATGGGTGCCGTCACCTAATGCCGCCATATTGCATGCTATGCATTATCATGCGGTGGATGTATTTGCTGTACAAAAAAATCTGGCACAGCGAGAGCCCGCAAAGCTTGATGATATTTTGACGATTCCTTTGCTCACGGACCCTTCACACTTGAGTGCCGATGAGATTCAGCAGGAGTTAGACAATAATGCTCAGGGGTTACTGGGATATGTTGTTCGCTGGATAGATCAAGGGGTCGGCTGTTCCAAGGTGTTGGATATTAACAATGTAGGCTTAATGGAAGACCGGGCAACGCTGCGAATATCGAGTCAACATATTGCCAACTGGTTGCACCATGGTATTTGCACCAAGGTGCAGGTTATAGAAACATTACGCCGTATGGCCGGGATTGTTGATCAGCAGAATATTGATGATCCGGCGTATATTCCAATGACCGCCAATATAGCGCAAAGCATTGCATTTAACGCAGCTTGTGATTTAGTTTTCTTGGGTAAAGAGCAACCGAATGGTTACACCGAGCCGTTGTTGCATGCTTATCGAAAGAAAGCAAAAGCCGCACAGCGTTCCGCATAAGTTAGTGCTGAATTTGGCAGCCATTAAGGGATTAAGAGATTAAGAAAGAGAAAGGCCTGATTTTATCAGGCCTTTCTTCTTTTTATGTCCCTAAAGACTTAATTGTCGTAGTTGCGGATCTTCGCGGCTGTGATTGCTCCATAAATAATCGAATTCATCAAGAAAATGCTTGGCTTCGGGTTTCGCTTTATAGTTTACAAACCCTTCGTACGCTGCTTGATCATTTTGCATAAGTACTACGTTACGGTCGGCTATGACATAAGCCATCTCAGTGTTTTTAGGTTCAAAACTGAGTTGGCGCAACCCTATTTTAGAGGGTAGGCGTCGATATAACTGTAATAAACAGTGACTTTGAACAACCATAGGTCGCGTGTTTTTTATCAACATTCTAATCTCTGCTTGAGGGTGGCTTCGAGCCAACCGAGACATTTCATGACTTACCTCGGGCCGGTTAAACAGTAAGGGATCAAGTTCATTTGTCAGTATGGCTAGTCGTTGACGAGCGCTTTCGAGCACAGTTAAAAGGTGTGTTTGGAAATCTTCCAGCGTATGCAGAATGTGTAATTCAGGGAAGCTACTCTGTCTTTGATTGGGCGATTCAGTCATAACAATTCAGGGTTTAGTGTTTAGCTGTAGATACATTTTTTTATGGGGTATCCCCGCATCGATAAAAATGTCGCCACAGCAAGTAAACTGGTTTTTCTGATAAAATCCGATAGCAGAAACCTGCGCGTCTAATACCACATAATTTTTTCTGAGCAGCCGAGCCTGTGTTAGTATAAATTGTAGCAGACGCTGGCCGATACGCTTATTGCGGCATGCCTTTAGCACGGCAAAGCGACCAATTTTAATACTGCCATCGGGCAGATCAATCCAGCGCGCGCAGCCTACCGTAACGTTTTTAGCAAGCACAATGAAGTGTTGAGCCGTAGGATCCTTTTCATCAATTTCTTCTGTGACGGGAACATGTTGTTCCAAGATAAATACTTCATGCCTAAGTGCCGTTAGTTGCGTTCGGTATTCATTCCAATTTACTGCAAGGATCGTTAATTCGGCTACCACCTTAGTATCCTTTGGTATCAAATTTAAGCATTTTCTCTATTGATCATCATTGTCTAAAAAATACAGGATACCTTTTTCCAATAGAGTCAGTAATAAAGACTCATTGCCAGAGCAAGAATTGATAATATATCGGCATTGTTCAACGGTAAAAAAATTCGATTCGCTGATGGTCTCGGCAAACGGCAAATCAGTTGTATAGGTTTCACCGTTCGCAAATAGCATTGCATTCGTTTCCGATAACTTATAAAAAGCTAATCGGGCGTCGAGCGCCTTGCTGATAAATTCTATATCGTCGTCTAGTGTTTCGAGATAATGTTTAAGCAGTTCTTCATTACTTTGCTCATCAGACAATGTGTCTGATGCATTGTCGGTTTCATATTTCGGCAGCGTCATGTACTGACCAAACCAGCTGGCGATCAGCTCCGGCTCCGCAGCTAGCTGTTGCAGAATGCTTTGCACTTGAGCGATGTCGGTCGGCGTGATCAACCCCGGATGTTGAAGGTTACGTGAATTAGCGTCAGTAAAGCGTTCATCATTTTGCAGGTGGCTTACATACTCTGCCGTAAAGTCATTGATAATGTCGGCTTTACTCGGTGCTCGAAACCCAATGGAATATGTCATGCATTCGCCATTGGCAATACCCCAGTGGGCGAATTGAGGAGGAAGGTAAAGCATATCGCCGGGCATTAATGTCCATTGATCTTCTTCTTTAAATTCACGGAGAATATTGAGTGCGGTTCCGTCCAGTTTAGGACTCGAAGCATCACAGTGTTGACCAACTTTCCAGGTGCGAGTGCCCTCAGCTTGCAATAAAAATACGTCGTAATAATCGAAATGTGGTCCCACGCTTCCTTGGTCAACAGCATAGCTAATCATGATGTCATCCAGTCGCCAATTCGGTAGGAAACGGAAATTATCAAGAATTTCGGAAACCTCCGGCGCTATCTGATCGACAGCTTGAACCAATAATGTCCAATGGCTTTCAGGTAGCTGCGCAAAATCTTTTTCGGTAAAAGGGCCGGTGCGAAGTTCCCAGGGCGTTTTTCCGTGCTCTACGACTAATCTTGACTCTACCCAATCTTCCAAGGCCAAGCCTGCTAGCTCTTCACCACTTAGTGGTGAGATGAAATCGGGAAAGGCCTGTCGTATTAATACCGGTTTTTTTTGCCAATAGTCTTTTAAAAAAGTATCTAGGGTAATGTCGCCAAGCATTGTTAACTGTTCGTTCATAATGTTGTCTTATTTGAAGGCTATGAATTAGTCATCTATAAAAAAGCCGCTTTAATAAGCGGCTTTTTTATTAAATGTTGTTGGCTTGCTCTATAGCGTTGCCAATGTAGTTGGCCGGGGTTAGAGCCCTCATCGCTTGCTTTGCTTCTTCCGGTACATCCAGCGTTTCGACGAATTCCTGGATAACCTTCTGAGTAATCGTTTGGCCGCGAGTCAGTGCTTTTAATTTTTCGTATGGCTCAGCCACATTATGACGGCGCATTATTGTCTGAATAGGTTCGGCCAGTACTTCCCAGGCATTGTCTAAATCTTCCAGTAAGCGGGCGCGGTTTATTTCAAGCTTACTGATACCTTTCAATGTTGAGGAATACGCAATAGCGCTATATCCAAACCCTACGCCCATGTTTCGCAATACGGTTGAATCGGTTAGATCTCGCTGCCAGCGGGATACCGGT
Source organism: Cellvibrionaceae bacterium (assembly GCA_050290265.1). Classification (GTDB taxonomy): domain Bacteria; phylum Pseudomonadota; class Gammaproteobacteria; order Pseudomonadales; family Cellvibrionaceae; genus JBNKFV01. The sequence goes on along the minus strand of JBNKHI010000042.1, from coordinate 10,763 downwards.
AGTTTGGCAGCAAGGTGATTGTAGATAGCATTGGCTATGCCTAAGTTACCCTCAGAATTTTCGAAATCAATGGGGTTAACTTTGTGAGGCATAGTGGATGACCCAATCTCGCCAGCGATAGTTTTTTGTTTGAAATACCCCAACGAGATATAGCCCCAGATATCGCGATCAAAGTCGATCAGAATTGTGTTAAAACGGGCAATTGCATCAAACAATTCAGCAATATAATCATGCGGTTCTATCTGCGTGGTGTAAGGGTTCCAGGTTAGACCTAAGCTCGTTACAAAAGCTTCGGCATTTCCAGCCCAGTCGATGTTAGGGTAGGCAGAGATATGCGCATTATAGTTGCCAACGGCACCATTGATCTTGCCCAATATTTCAACAGCTTGTATTTGCTTGATCTGACGACGAAGTCGGGCCGCAACATTGGCGAACTCTTTACCAACTGTAGTGGGGGAGGCTGTCTGGCCATGGGTGCGAGATAACATAGGATCGCTCGCATAGTCTTTAGCCAGCCCAGCAATTTGATCAACGATCTCTTGCATTTGGGCAACTAACACCGCACGGCCGGTATTGAGCATCAGCCCGTGGGAAAGATTATTAATGTCTTCAGAAGTACAGGCAAAGTGCACAAACTCAGAGATCGCTGCCAGTTCTGCGTTGTCCCCGAATTGTTCTTTAATAAAGTATTCAACCGCCTTTACATCATGATTAGTAGTGCTTTCTATTTCTTTTATACGCAGCGCGTCGGTTTCATTAAAGTCGCTAACAATTTTGTTTAATAACGTATTGGTCGCTTCAGTAAATACTGGAACTTCATTGATTTGTGGGTGTTCAGCAAGGCGCTGTAACCAGCGGATTTCGACTTCAACGCGAAATTTGATGAGTCCGTACTCACTGAATATATTGCGATAATCAATGGTTTTGCTGCCGTAACGACCATCGATAGGTGAAACAGCGGTCAGTGCAGAAAGAGCAAGAGAAGCCATAGTAAGATAACCAGTAGTTACTTGAATAAAAAGGTTCGAAAATAGAAGGGCGGCAATCATACCCGATTTCCAGGGCGATTTCAGTCAATTTTAGCCCTGCCTTGGGGTGTTTTGTGGCGGCCCTTATACGAGTTTTGCCTGCTTATGCAGCTCGTTAAGGTGCTGTAGCAGTCGCTTGCGATGGATTAATAACTTAAGTCGTGACCCGCCTAACTGCTGCCACAGTATCGCTGCCCGAATGCCACTAAATAACAGAGTACGGATTTGACTGGCCACTCGGGGTTGCTGTAAGTAGTTATAGTCACCCATGACCTGTATCCGATAAGAAAATGTACTAATGGTTTCTGAATAGAGCTCAGCTACGTTGCTCACGACATTTTCGTGGCTGGGTGGAAAGTGCAGGAGTTGGTCTTTGACTCGGCCAATTCTGGAATCAATAACATTTAGCAGGTTAGGGCGTGACTTTAGTTTTTTCTGCAAATATAAAATGCCTAAGACGTATCGTAGAGTGTCAGGGTGGTTCTTGCTCCTGCGATTTTGCAAGAGTTCGCCCGCAACGTTTAGCCCAGTCTGTAAGTTTCCGATGCCGCCGAACACATCTTCACAGGAGGCCGGATTTTGGTTAATTAGGCTGTTTACCGCTGTTTCTATGTGTCCGTTGGCTACATAGCCTGTCTTGGCGAGAGTTTCGACAAGCGCTGCGGCTTGAAATATACCAGCCAAGGCTATGGCCAGGTTATCCCATTGATTTTGCATATGGATCCTTTTCGGCAAATGAGTATAAGGGCCGTGGGCTGCTAGGCAAAAGCTTAGCTGCCGTGGTTGTAACGCCGGTCAATGATCGCACCGCCCAGGCATCTATCCCCAAGGTATAAAACTAAAGATTGGCCGGGCGTAACCGCACGTTGTGGATCAGTAAACTCTACGGTCAAAGAACCATCTGTTTCTACGGTTACCTGGGCGCGTTGATCGGGTTGCCTGTAACGGGTTTTTGCCATGCACTCAAATGTTTGAGCAGGTGGTTCACCGTTAATCCAATGGGTAGCAATTGCTGTTAGACACTGGTGAAAAAGCCTGGGGTCGTTTTTACCCTGCACGACTAATAGTTCATTCGTATCGAGCAGTTTTTCCGCCACATACCAGGGTTCTTCGGGTGCGCCTTTCACACCACCAATACCCAGTCCCTGCCGTTGCCCGATAGTGTGGTACATCAAGCCAGAGTGTGTACCAATAACTTTACCTTCAGGCGTAACAATATCACCGGGCTGGGCGGGTAGGTATTGCTCCAGAAAATCCTTAAACCGGCGTTCACCAATAAAGCAAATGCCTGTACTGTCCTTTTTGTTGTGTGTAACCAGATCGTGTTGTTCAGCTAGCTGTCGAACTGCCGGTTTTTCCATTTCGCCGATAGGAAAGAGGGTCTTGGCAAACTGGCTGGCATCAACGGCGTGTAGAAAATAGCTTTGGTCTTTGTTGGGGTCTAGACCTTTAAGCAAGTATGTTTGGCCATCCTCTGTTTTTGTACGCGCATAATGCCCGGTTGCAATCATATCTGCGCCCAGCGATTCCGCGTACTCCAAGAAAACTTTAAATTTTATCTCTCGATTACAAAGAATATCAGGGTTCGGGGTTCGCCCAGCTTTGTACTCTTCTAAAAAGTGCTCGAATACATTGTCCCAGTACTCTGCAGCAAAATTCGCAGTGTGCAACTTGATGCCAAGCTTTTTACACACTGCCTCGGCATCGGCCAGGTCGGTTTTAGCCGTACAGTATTCAGTGCCATCGTCTTCATCCCAGTTCTTCATAAACAAACCTTCCACCGCATAACCCTGCTGCTGCAGCACCAGTGCGGTAACGGAAGAGTCTACACCGCCGGACATACCAACAATCACGCGTGTGTTTTTTGAAGATAAAGGCTTATCGAGAGTCACTAACCAATCCTGAGTCGTAAATGGGCGCGCTATTCTAACGGCTATATTCCAAAGCTGCTATGGTCAAGTCCAAAACTGGACACGGCAGACAGCGGCAAAATCGCACCGTTTTGATATCGTTTAACCGCTTCCAACACCAGAGGGCTGCGTAATTGGTCGCTTTTTTGCGCTAATTCCTCTTGGGTAAGCCATAGGGCGGCGTTAATTCCGCTATCAAGCTGTTGTTCCGGGTAATGTTTGATCGGTTCTGCGACAAAAGTGTGCCGAATATAAGTGATGCCATTTGTTTTGGCATAGTACACGGTTACCCCCAGAAAACCGGTCAGCCTGACTTCCCAGGCGGTTTCTTCGAGGCACTCACGAACCGCTGCCTGGGTCAATGATTCTCCCTGTTCCAGGTGCCCGGCAGGTTGGTTGATTACCGTTCGGCCGTCTGGCGCTTCTTCGACAAATAAGAATTGGTCATTTTTAACAACGACGGTCGCGACAGTTACATGGGGAAGGAAGCGCTGCATGGTTTATCTCTGTGGGTCAAATTGAATTCATAAGTGCGAGTTGTTCGCATCTTTATGGCATAGAAGAGCTGAAGTACTATTTTTTCAGGCCCTTCTTTCCCGTCGTGTGTCTATTTCGTGTCCGGTTGCTATTTGAATACTTTGATCTGCCGGAATGTTTAACGTTTGCTTTCTTTCGAGTTAATGGTATGTCAGCAGTTTCTTTACGCCATTCACCTGGCAGAAGGTCTTTTAAGCTCCACTCGGCAATTTGGTGCCGAATAAGGCGCAAAGTTGGGTACCCTACGGCGGCAGTCATACGCCTAACTTGACGGTTTCTGCCTTCGGTAATACTCAGGTTTATCCAGCTGGTAGGGATGCTTGCGCGTTCTCTAATAGGGGGATTTCGCGGCCAAATATTCGGCTCAGCTATTTTTTCTGCGGTGGCGGGCAGGGTGGGGCCATCTTTTAATTGCACCCCGTTTTGTAAAGATTGCAGGGCCTGTTCGTCGATGTCGCCTTCTACTTGAACCCAGTAACTCTTGCGCTGTTTGGCCGTAGGAGAGCTTATTGCATGCTGAACCGCTCCATCAGACGTCAGCAATAACAGGCCTTCCGAGTCGAAATCGAGGCGCCCAGCCGCATAGACCTCTGGAATATTGATAAAATTCGCCAGTGTTTGACGTCCTTCCGTATCGCGGAACTGACAAAGAACATGGTAGGGTTTGTTGAGCAGATAAATCTCAGTCACGGCGGCGCCATTTGATTGATTGGTGATGACTATTTTATGCAATAAAATTTTCAAACAAAAGAATCATGATATAATTGCCGCGGTTTGTATGGTCTGTCACCGGATTTACAACTCCCTTTATTATTCGCCATGCGCTTGTTCGAAGTATCCTTATTTGAACCAATGTTAGGGATTCTGGCCGAATTCGACATGCATATATAGTTTGCACATGTTTGGGCTATGGAAATTCTCGCACTCTTATGTGGGATGTTAGGTTGGATTTAGTTCGTATATTTCAGTCAGCACAAGAGTTCCCCATAGGCGTCAAAAAGCGATGCAGACATCAGTCAAGCTAGATAGTGGGCAAATTTTGCCGGCTATCTGGAATTAACCCGTTACTACTGAGGTATAAAATGACGACAGAGAAGTCAAAAATTATTTATACGAAAACCGACGAAGCCCCAGCCCTAGCAACCTATTCTCTTTTACCTATTGTTAGAACATTTGCAGCCTCTGCCAATATTGATGTGGAGCTGAGCGATATTTCTCTGGCTTCCCGGATACTGGCGATTTTTTCAGACTTCTTAACGGACGACCAGAAAGTTCCTGACGCCCTGACTGAGCTTGGCAATCTAACCCAAGAGCCCGACACCAACATTATTAAACTGCCGAATATCAGTGCCTCTGTTCCACAGCTGAAAGCTGCGATTAAAGAGCTTCAAGCTAAAGGTTTCGCTGTTCCTGATTTTCCTGATGAGCCGCAAAGTGACGCTGAAAAAGAAATCAAAGAGCGTTACGGCAAAGTACTGGGTAGTGCTGTAAACCCGGTTCTTCGTGAAGGAAACTCAGACCGTCGTGCTCCGGCTGCCGTAAAAAACTATGCTCGCAAAAATCCACACTCTATGGGCGAGTGGAGTCAGGCATCCAGAACTCATGTTGCGCATATGCGCGGTGGTGATTTTTATTCCAGCGAGAAATCCACAACTATCAAGAAAGATGGTTATGTGCGTATCGAATTTACTGATAAAAACGGTAAAGCCACAGTTCTTAAGCCTCGCATCGATTTACTCAAGGGTGAAGTTATCGATGGCATGTTTATGAGCAAAAAAGCACTATGCCGGTTTTTTGAAGAGCAGATCGAAGATGCAAAAGAGACCGGAATACTGTTTTCTTTGCACGTTAAAGCAACAATGATGAAGGTCTCTCACCCCATCGTTTTTGGTCATGCGGTTAAGGTTTTTTACAAGAAACTGTTTGATAAGTACGGCGATTTGTTTCGTGAGCTTGGTGTTAACCCCAACAATGGTTTGGGCAATGTCTATGACAAGATCAAGTCTCTGCCAGAATCTCAGCGCTCTGAAATAGAGCATGATATCAATGCGTGTTACGCAGATCGTCCGCCGATTGCCATGGTTAATTCCGACAAGGGGATATCAAACCTGCACGTCCCAAGCGACGTGATTGTGGACGCATCTATGCCCGCTATGATCAGAAGCTCTGGTCAGATGTGGGGACCAGATGGAAAACTGCATGATACTAAGGCGGTTATTCCCGAAAGCACTTACGCAACGATCTACCAGGAAGTGATTAACTTTTGTAAGACCCATGGTGCTTTTGACCCAACAACGATGGGAACAGTACCTAACGTTGGCTTGATGGCGCAAAAGGCTGAAGAATACGGTTCTCACGATAAAACATTTGAAATGTTTGCTGACGGCACCGTGCGCGTAATTGATCAGGACGAGACTGTTCTTTTAGAGCATAACGTAGAAGATGGCGACATCTGGCGCATGTGTCAGGCTAAGGACGCCCCAATCCGTGATTGGGTTAAGTTGGCGGTTAATCGCGCTCGATTGTCCGGTATGCCAGCGATCTTTTGGCTTGATCCAGAGCGAGCCCATGATGCTCAGTTGATCTTAAAAGTGAATGAGTACCTAAAAGAGCATGATACTACTGGGTTGGACATTCAAATTATGGCTCCAGTAGAAGCTATTCGCTTTACCATGGAGCGCTTAATTCGTGGGCAGGATACCATTTCGGTTACCGGTAACGTATTGCGCGACTATTTAACCGACTTGTTCCCGATCATGGAATTAGGTACTAGTGCTAAAATGCTATCGATTGTGCCTTTAATGGCTGGCGGCGGCCTGTTTGAAACAGGTGCTGGCGGTTCAGCGCCCAAGCATGTGCAACAGTTTTTAGAGGAAGGCCACCTGCGTTGGGACTCCCTTGGTGAGTTTCTGGCACTGGCAGTTTCATTGGAAGATCTTGGTCAGAAAACGGGGAATGCTAAAGCTGAAGTCCTCGCGAAGACTCTGGATCTGGCAACTGAAAAACTGTTAGAAACCGACAAATCACCATTGCGTAAAGCTGGCGAACTTGATAACCGAGGTAGTCACTTTTACTTAGCGATGTACTGGGCTCAAGCTTTGGTAGCTCAAACTGAGGATGCCGAATTGGCTGCCAAATTTAAGCCATTGGCTGATAGCTTGGCGGCTCATGAACAGGTTATTTTGGATGAAATTAATGCCACGCAATCTAAACCAGTCGATATTGGTGGTTATTATTTACCTACGGAAGAGCTTGTTACTAAAGCAATGTGCCCCAGTGACACGTTAAATGCGGATTTAGCAGAAATTTAATATTGCCTGTTAAGGTTCGGCGCAAAAAGCTCGGTTTATCCGAGCTTTTTGCTTTTTATTCCGCTACTTTCAGTCTTGGGCTGTCTTTTTGATCTAGGGCTCAAGGGTGTCTGTTTGTTTACCTACACCAACAATGGATATACCGTGGGCATGGCTGCCTTTTGGACCAGGTTCCGTGGTAAATGAAACTGTCTGGCCTGCTTTTAAGGTTTTATACCCTTCCATTTCTATGGCGGAATAATGTGCAAAAATGTCTTCTCCGCCTTCATCGGGCACTATAAATCCATAGCCTTTGACATTATTGAACCACTTTACAGTACCTGTGGGCATGGCAGTAATCCTTTCTATTTTTAGTTCGATCACCATCTTTAGTTGACGAGAAATACCATAATTGATGCTGTTAGCATCTAAAACTCGCCGAATTTAGCGTCTGACGTTATTCGAATAATTGTGGCAGCCATACTTAATCTATTCTCCGTGGGTGCTTTATTGTAAATCAAGGTGCCTGTATTGCACGGATAGCAGATGATTGGGATATATTTGCTCGTTTTTTGCACGACTGTCAAGGAACAATCACTCTACGTTCTAACTCAAAGATGCGGTACTATGGGCCTTCGTAATGAAATTTATTTTGAAAAATGATGTTTTTTTCTATGGGTAATCTTAAAAATTATCAACTAAGATTAAGTAGTGAACCGGGGCCTGATGAGTTTGAACAGGATGGGGATTTACTGGTCGAACCAGCAAAGCCCAGGCTTCGAAGACCACCGATGTATAAAGTAGTCATGCTGAATGATGACTATACACCGATGGAGTTTGTGGTTGAGGTACTTGAACAGTTTTTTGGTATGAACCGAGAGCAGGCTACACGCGTAATGCTCAGGGTGCATACCGAGGGGCGTGCAGTATGCGGAACATATACTCGTGATATTGCAGAGACTAAGGCAGCTCAAGTCAACCAGTATGCGAAGGAGAGTCAGCATCCGTTACTTTGTGAAATTGAGGCTTCCGATGACGGAGAAGACGACGATAGCGATGGTTAATTTCGACTGTTTTTGGAGTTATAGGGGTATTTGCCAATGTTAAGTAAGGATCTAGAGGTTACGCTGAACCTGGCTTTCAAAGGAGCCAGATCCAAACGCCATGAATTTATGACGGTGGAGCACCTTTTACTTGCCTTGATCGATAATGAATCTGCAGCTGCGGTTTTGCGTGCTTGCGGCGCCAATCTGAACAGTTTACGTAAAGAGTTAATCGAATTCGTTGATTCGACGACTCCGTTGATTCCAGAGGGCGATGTGGACAGAGAAACCCAGCCGACACTGGGATTTCAGCGAGTGCTGCAACGAGCCGTTTTCCACGTCCAGTCATCTGGTAAAAAAGAAGTGACTGGTGCAAATGTGCTGGTGGCAATATTTAGTGAGCAGGAAAGCCAGGCCGTCTATTACCTCAAACAGCAGAGTGTAGCCAGAATTGATGTGGTTAACTACATTACCCACGGTATCTCTAAAATGGCCGGTCACATTGACCACGGCCCTGATTCAGGCAGTGACCATTCGGCAGAGGAGGGGCTTGATACAGGCGAATCCACGGTTCAAAACCCGCTGGAAGCCTACTCTACAAATTTAAATACACAGGCAAGTCAAGGACGCATCGATCCCTTGGTTGGGCGAGATGAGGAGCTGGAACGGGTAGCCCAAATACTGTCTCGACGACGTAAAAACAACCCGCTGTTGGTCGGTGAATCTGGGGTCGGCAAAACTGCGATAGCCGAGGGGCTTGCAAAGAAAATTGTCGATAAGGAAGTGCCTGATATTTTGGCGGAAAGCGTAGTTTACTCTCTGGATTTAGGTTCGTTGCTGGCTGGAACCAAGTATCGCGGTGACTTTGAGAAACGCTTCAAAGGACTTTTAGCTGAGCTGAAGAAGCAGCCGCATGCCATTCTTTTTATTGATGAAATTCATACTATTATTGGTGCGGGTGCAGCCTCTGGTGGAGTCATGGATGCCTCGAATCTGCTGAAACCACTGCTGACTTCTGGTGAAATCCGCTGCATAGGTTCAACCACGTTTCAGGAATACCGGGGTATTTTTGAAAAGGATCGAGCGTTGTCTCGACGTTTTCAAAAGGTCGATATTAATGAGCCCAGTGCGGATGACACCTTCCATATTCTTAAGGGCCTAAAAAGTCGTTTTGAAGAGCATCATGATATTCGTTACACCGACACCGCTTTGCGGGCCGCTGCAGACCTGGCCGAGCGTTACATTAATGAACGATTCCTGCCGGACAAAGCGATAGATGTCGTTGATGAAGCTGGTGCCTATCAACGCTTACAGCCTGAAAGCAAACGTAAAAAAGTCATTGGTGTTGGTGATATCGAAGCAATTATCGCCAAAATGGCGAGAATTCCGCCCAAAAGTGTTTCATCTTCCGATAAAGAGCAACTACAGAAGCTCGATGATGCACTGAAGATGACCGTGTTTGGCCAAGATAAGGCTATTGACGCTCTCTCAACCGCTATCAAAATGTCGCGGGCGGGCCTGAAAGCGCCAGACAAGCCTATTGGTTCTTTCCTGTTTGCCGGGCCAACAGGTGTTGGTAAAACTGAGCTTTGTAAACAGCTTGCAACGGCATTAGGCGTTGAGCTTATCCGTTTTGATATGTCTGAGTACATGGAACGCCACACTGTTTCTCGCCTGATTGGAGCGCCGCCGGGTTATGTAGGCTTTGATCAGGGTGGTTTGCTTACTGAAGCAGTTACCAAGCATCCTCACTGCGTCGTCCTTCTTGATGAGATAGAGAAGGCTCACCCTGAGGTGTTTAATCTGCTGTTACAGGTTATGGATCATGGGACGTTGACCGATAATAACGGTCGTAAGTCAGATTTCCGCAACATTATCGTTATTATGACGACCAATGCCGGTGCGGAAGACATGAGCAGGGCTTCTATTGGCTTCACTAAACAGGACCATACCAGCGACGGAATGGAAGCCATCAAGAAAATGTTTACGCCAGAGTTTCGTAACCGCCTGGACGCTATCATACAGTTTGGAAACCTCAGCATTGAGATAGTAAAAACAGTAGTGGATAAATTTCTGGTCGAGTTGCAGGCACAACTGGATGATAAGCGAGTAGTCCTCGATATCGACGAAGAGGTAAGGACCTGGCTTGCCAAGAAAGGGTATGACGACAAGATGGGCGCAAGACCTATGGCGCGACTGATACAGGAGCAGCTCAAAAAGCCGCTTGCTGAGGCTGTGTTGTTTGGTGATTTGGCCCAAAACGGCGGTACCGTCCATGTCGGACTGGAGAACGATGCGCTTAAGTTTGATTTTGAAACCTAGGCGTATTTGCCGTAATTAAGACGATACTAAACAAAAAGGCGACCGAAGGAGGTCGCCTTTTTGTTTAAAGAGCTTATGTATTAACGCGCGCGGTAGGTGATACGGCCTTTACTCAGGTCGTAAGGCGTGAGCTCAACTTTGACTTTGTCGCCAGTTAAAATGCGGATATAGTTTTTACGCATTTTGCCAGAAATATGTGCGGTAACTACGTGACCGTTTTCCAGTTTGACGCGAAAGGTGGTATTCGGCAACGTATCAACAACTTCACCTTCCATTTCAATATGGTCTTCTCTTGCCATTCGGCGAATTCCTCAGCTTTATCAAATAATACAGGTTTTAAGCAGCGGTGAATTCTGCCTGAAAAGACTTGCTGAGCCAAGGGGAAATGCGATTTATTAGCTGTAAATCGGGTTAAATAGCTAGAAATAGACGATTTATTTAGAAATTAGAGGGATTGAGAGGGCCCCACTTTTCTTCAATGTAAGCTTCGAGTGGCTGATAATCAGTTTTGTAATTCATTTTTCGACAGGCTTCTATCCAATATCCCAAATACACATAGGGCAATGCTTTTTTCTGTGCATGCTGGCAGAGATAAAGAATGGCAAATACGCCAACACTACGTTTGATTTCCTC
>JBNKHI010000041.1:0-30732 GCA_050290265.1 Cellvibrionaceae bacterium | reverse complement strand
TTTACCGCTACACATCTACCCCTATAAACCAAACTAGCAAAGCCAGAAAAGCAATAAAAATAGGCGACTGAGCGCGCTGCGCTACAACATCGCATTTGACATCCATCCGGAAGCCTTTGACAGAAAAGCATAATTTTAAACGTCTCAAGGAGAAACTCACGAGCAGTGAAGCGCAATTGCCACACGATAAAAGCTCCAGTTTAGAAGCATGTCGTGCACCACAAATACAATAACAATTACTCTCTAAAGGAGGGCCTATGTTCTCGCTACGTACGTTATTAGCAACCCTATCCTATCTAGTTTTACCCTATATATTTTGTTGCAGCTTGTGGAAATACATCTGGGTTTTTACAAAACCTTTTGTATTTTCAATACTGACATTAGCCCGCGATCGAGGGCGGCCTACTCCACGCTGGTTAATGCTAGCCAATCAACACCACTAAATCACACATTGTTACCACCCAATTCATCCACTCATACCCAACCTGGTGCCAATAGAGCCACTGACATCGTCATCGTTTTTCATTTTTTTATTGACAGAAAATTCTAGCAGATGTATAAAACCATCCAAATGGATGGTTTTTGTTACTACACTAAAACCTACTGACCAAAAAGGGAATTCAAAATAAAGCTGGTTGCCGCTCTTTATTACGGGAAGGCAGTGTTGGCTGTTAACCCAGCTCGGCATTAGAGGCGTTAATAAATATTGCATGCCTCACTTATTAAAATCGTTTTACTTGTTAAAAATATTAATAAACATTAATTACACGCTAAACATTTATTGAGATAACACTAGATATCCATTGTTTATCGCGTGTCTCACGGGTAAGAACCAAGGGGATACTATGTCTACGTTAACTAAATTAACGCCACTGTCATGTGCAGCGGTATGCCTTAGCAGTGCCGTCGCCGCACAAAACGTTAACACCAACAACCAAGCCTTTGAGCTGGAAGAAATTATTGTTACTGCCACCAAGACGGCGAAAAGCCTTCAAGACATTGGTTTGTCAGTCACCGCCGTGGAAGGACACACACTGCGTGAAAGAGGGATCGTCAGCATGGAAGATCTTATGAAAATAATCCCCAATACCAGTTTCAACTCTCCCGCTGGTGGCGGCGTACCCGTGGTGATCATTCGTGGCGTAGGCTTGCAGAACTTTCGTATAAACGACTCACCTACTACCGCTATTTATGTTGATGAGGTTTATCAAACATCTGTCGCAGAAGCGAGAGCAGCATTGTTCGATTTGGAGCGCGTTGAAGTACTAAAAGGACCACAAGGTGGGCTCTACGGAAGAAATGCCGTAGGCGGTGCGATTCAGGTTGTTTCCGCCCAACCCAATTTTAATGAGATGGAAGGTTACGTTTCAGCAAGTGCAGAAAAATATGAGCGCTACGAAACAGAAGCTGTTATCAGCGGCCCCATTACCGATACAGTAGCATTCCGCTTGGGTGGCAAAATGATCAAAGCCAACGACGGCTACTTTCACAGCGTACCCGGCAATTTTGATCACGGTGCCGACGATCGCTGGGCAGCACGAGCACAACTGGCCTTTCAGCCATCCAACACAGTCAGTGTATCGCTTAAAGTACACGGCGGTGGCGACCAATCCGATTTACCATTACCCCAAGCCACCGGTGCTTACAACCGGCTAGGACTCAATTTAGGCAATGCTATCGGGCTGCCCGGTACAGCAGACGGCGCAATTCTCACCTATCGAGCCAACACCACCAGTCTTAACTATATCTGTGACGACATTATTCAAAACGGCACACCTGGCCCCAACTGTGAAACTGTAAATGGTTTAACCATGAGCGAGCTCGGGCTAAATTCTCGTTACGATAGCTACAGCATTTCCAAACCACGACTGGATAATTCCTGGTGGGGAAGTTCGCTACTGGCGGAAGCCAAATTTGACGAGTTTACCTTTACCTCTATCAGTGCTTACGACAGTTTTGAACATATTCGAATTATCGATCAAGACACCCTTGATGTTATCAATCAGGAAATCGATTACGACACCGATATCGATGCGTGGTCGCAAGAGTTTCGTCTCAGCTATGAAGGTGATGGAAACTTCTCCTGGGTCGTGGGTGTCAACTACGCTGAAGACGATCTGGTTGAGGATTCAATCCTGTACGCTGGCGGCTTACTGAGTGCAGCGCTCGGCGGCGCCACCATTGTCAAGCAAGATTACGAACAGGATACATCGGCCTTTGCCATTTATGGTCATAGCGACTGGAATTTTGCCGACAGTTATAACCTAGTATTCGAGGCACGCTATACAGAAGAAGATAAATCGTTTGTGGGCGGCGCAACCCTCCCCCAGGCTAACCGTACTCTGTCTTTCGCCGATGACGATGCATCTTACTCTGCCGTGAGTGGCAAAATCGGCATCGAATACAAACCCAACACCGATTCCCTTGCCTATTTCTCTATATCAAAAGGTTTTAAATCAGGCGGTTTCTTCGGCGGTTTTGCGACCTCTAATTTGCAATTAGAAGATTTCGATCAAGAAGAAATCTGGGCCTACGAACTGGGTTACAAAACAGAACTTCCTGCTCAGGCAATGCGCATTAACAGTTCAGTGTTCTATTACGACCGCACCGATGTACAAGCCAACGGTAGAGATCTTTCAGGCGCTGTTCCTATTGCTCGCTTGAGTAATATCGGTGATGTTGAGTCCTATGGTGCTGAATTGGAAGTCAGTTGGTTTCCCACCCAGCACTGGCGAATCCAGGGCAGTCTGGCTTATGTCAAAAGCGAAATTATTGATTCAGACAAAACCGGTGGTGACCCTTTCCGAGTTGAGCGGGCCGTTCCATTCGAAGGAAAACGGTTATCTAATCAGCCTGAATTCTCTGCTAATTTTACGTTCCGCTATGAGGATCAACTCTCTCAGGATTTAGATTGGAACGCCCAGCTGGAGTACAGTTATCGCTCTGAGCAAGATCAAGGCATTATCTTTACAGAAGCCTCACGCGAGTTCATGACAGAAGACCCCTACAGCCTTGTCAATCTTCGCGGCAGCATAAAGTCGTCTTCAAGTAATTGGACAACCTCGTTGTACATCAATAATTTATTTGACGAAAAATATCGCACCAATGCAGGCGGCGCTGGCCCTACCGGATTATTTGAAATATACGGTGCACCCCGCATTTACGGCGCACAAGTCAGCTATCAATTTTAACCAATACAGTAAACCTTAACGCAACCACACCCCACCGGTATCAAACAAAACCGGCGGGGTGATTGCGACTGCTGAATACGATGTACTTTGGAGAAAAAATTGTGACCAGTGCACCAACCGGTGAAAACCAATCGATATGCCGAACAGACAATATCGACGACATCATTCAAGCCATGACTCTGAATGAAAAAGTTGCGATGCTGTCTGGCAGTGGCTTTTACCTGCTGCATACCCAACACGACGCCTGGGGGGCCAGTCCTTATCCCGCAGGCGGCGGCTGCGAGCGGCTAGGTATACCTCCACTGCAATTCTCCGACGGACCCAGAGGTATTATTGTGGGCCGCTCCACCTGTTTTCCTTGCAGCATCGCTCGAGGGGCTACCTTTGATAGAGTACTGGAACGCAAGGTGGGTGAAGCCATGGGCATCGAAGCGCGCGCTAACGGCTGTAATATTATCGCATCTGTTTGTGTGAATGTTCTGCGCCATCCAGCCTGGGGGCGAGCGCAAGAAACCTACGGAGAAGACAGCTATCACCTTGGAGAAATGGGTAAAGCACTGACCGAAGGAATTCAACACCATAATGTGATTGCTACAGTAAAGCATTTTGCGCTTAACAGTATCGAAAACTCTCGTTTTAAAGTCGACGTAAAAGTTGACGATAGAACACTTTACGAAGTGTATTTACCTCAATTTAAAAAAATCATTGACGCTGGTTGCAAATCGGTAATGAGCGCCTACAACAAAGTGAACGGTGTGTATTGCGGACACAATACTCGACTGCTAACCGAAATTTTACGAGACGAATGGGGATTCGACGGCTTTGTCCATTCCGACTGGGTGTTAGGCGTGTACAGCCCCCATGCGATTACTGCCGGACTGGATATCGAAAACCCAGAACCCGCATGGTTTGGAGACAGGCTAGTTAACGAAGTCGAGTCTGGGGTGATTTCGGAAACCATTGTCGACCGCTCAGTACGGCGTATTCTGCAAACCTACTTTTCCGTTGTAGAAGCGGCCGACCCACTCACCGCCTATCCCTCCCACCTAGTAGCTTGCGACGCCCATCGAAAACTTGCTCTGGAAGTCGCAGAAAAATCCGCCGTTCTATTAAAAAACGATAATCTATTGCCACTACAAAAAGCACACACAAATAAACTCGCGGTTTTTGGCAGCCTGGCAGATATGGAAAATACAGGTGATCAAGGGTCATCTCGCGTTAACCCGCCTTACGTTGTTTCCCCTTTGGCTGGGCTTGAAGAATATCTGGGTAAAGACCACGTCATATTTGGCGGCGACGAAAGTGATATCACCAACGTGGAATCGGTGGCTAGTGGGGCCGACGCTGCAGTGGTTGTGGTCGGCTACACTGCGCTCGACGAAGGCGAATATATCCCCGATGATATCAACCTTGGCCAAACACAATTGCCCGAGAGTCTGGCCAAAATACTGGACGAAGGCAAATCACGCAGGCAAGGGCTTTCGGCGGGTGGAGACCGCCAGCATCTTGGCCTAGCACCGCAACAGGTCGAACTAATCCAACGTGTTTCTGCAGCCAATCCTAAAACTATTGTTGTCGTTGTTGCGGGCTCCGCAGTCATCATCGATGAATGGATAGCAGCACCCAGCGCAATATTGCAAACATTTTATGCCGGTATGGAAGGCGGCCGTGCCCTGGCTAACCTGCTATTTGGCGAGAAGAGCCCATCGGGTAAGCTGCCGTTTAGCGTGGCTGCCAACCCCTCAGACTATCCGCATTTTGACAGCAAAGCAGATTCGATAGACTACGGCTACTGGCATGGCTACAGCTTGCTTGATCGCGAGAAGAAAACAGCGGCGTTTCCCTTTGGCTTCGGCTTGTCTTATACCCAGTTTAGCTACCGTAATCTTAGCGCAACATTGAATGGCTCCACGTCAATCAGCGTTGCCGTTGAGGTATGCAATACTGGCCGCTACGCCGCCGATGAGGTAGTACAACTCTATATCTCAGCGCCAGGCCTTGCTGCTGAGCGCCCCCACAAAATACTTCGCGGATTTGAGCGAATTACCCTGCAGCCTGGAGAAAGTGTTTATGCCACCTTCCACTTAAACGCTGAAGCACTCGCTTGGTTTGATGCAGGCAGCCACAGCTGGAAAGTTGAAGCCGGCCCCTACAAGATAATGGTTGGCAGCTCCAGTCGCGAAGCCGAACACTACTCCGTTACTGTGGAGATTGAGTCACCTCTGAGCGTGGGGGGTTAAGCGATGCGAAATTTCCATGCACTACATCCAAGGTCTTTTGTTTCAACAACAATATTTGCCGGCACACTGCTGAGTGTATTAACACTGGGGGGTTGCAATCAGTCATCCGAACCGACTGCCGAACGCCAGCCTGATGCACACACGACTAAACGTGTTGAGCAAGGCAAGGTAATCGGCTTTACAACAGCCTCAGGCGCGCATGCTTGGCTTGGTCTGCCTTTTGCGGCACCACCCGTTGGTGAACGTCGATGGCGAGCACCAAGAGCCGCGCAACCCTGGACAGGCACACGAACAGCATTGGAGCAGCCTTCATGGTGCCCTCAGTTGAGTGGCCCACTCGACAAACTGTATGGCCTTGAGTCCGGTCAAATAATGGGGTCAGAAGACTGTTTGTACCTCAATATCTACGCACCAGACAATACGTCAGACAGCACAAGCCTTCCCGTGATGGTGTGGGTTCACGGTGGTAGTAATAGTTGGGGGCGGGCAGAACAGTTTGATGCCTCAATACTGGCTCAGAAATACCAAGTAGTGGTTGTGGTGGTGCAATACAGACTAGGCCCACTGGGCTGGTTCTCCCACCCAGCATTACGCGAGAGTGCAACAACACCCATGGATGCCAGTGCCAATTTCGCACTACTGGATATCATGGCCGCGTTGCGCTGGGTGAAGAAAAACATTGCCAATTTTGGTGGTGACAGCAGCAACCTGACGCTGTTCGGCGAAAGCGCTGGTGCCTCTAATGTTATGGCCCTGCTAGCCTCACCCAAGGCCAAAGGATTGTTTCAAAAAGCGATTGTTCAGAGCGGTATTCCCTCCAGTGTTTCGATTGACGAAGCGGAGCAAGGTAATCAACGCCATCCAAAGGGGGCGATACCAGTTATGTCCGAACTGTTTGCAAAACAGCCGCCAACGGCTAAACAATTGCGTAATCTTAGTGTTGAACAGCTCTTTCGTGTATATGGAAACGACAAGCATTTGGTTCATCTTCCCACACTGATAGAGGATGGTATTGTACTGCCTGAACAATCATTGTTTGAATCATTTGCCACGGTAGTGAATGAAGCCACCATCCCTATCATCCTTGGCTCTAATCGTGACGAACCCAAATTTGTTTATGCATTCCATCCCGATTTTTCCCATCGACTGTTTAATATTTTCCCTCGCCCCAATGACCCAGAGCTCTACGCTGCACTCAATCATTATATTAGCCTCGGTTGGCGCGCTGCGGGCATCGACAAACATGTCGCAGCATTAAGTGACCAAGGCGCTGCTCAAACCTACACCTACCGATTTGACTGGGATGACGAAAGCCACTTCTATTTCACAGACTTCAGTCAAATGCTGGGGGCAGCACACAGCATTGAGATCCCATTTGTGTTTGGTGATTTCGATGGCTTTCTTGGGAAACTAAGCGGGCTGATATTTACCAAGGATAATAAAAACTCGCGCCTGGCGTTAAGTGAAGCAATGATGTCTTACTGGACTCAATTTGCTTATACAGGGTCTCCCGGCAACGGGCGACAAGGAACCCTTCCGCATTGGCCTAGCATCGGTAAATCTAACAAACACACCATGCTCCTGGATCAACCGCACCAAGAAGGAATTCGCAGTGCACACGAGGCAACCACCAGCACAGATATTATTTCCAGCCTACTCAAAGACAATAAGCTCGATCACAATCCCTGGCGCTGCACGGTTGCCGAACGCTTGAACTATCATTTCGGTAGCCGGTTTCCAGAATACAGTGAAATGATGTCGCGAGTCTGCACCGACAACAAAGCTAAAGAAACTGAAGGGCAACGATAATGAGATCCCAGCACACCAACCCTGCATGCCGCCTTAATGACAACACACCAGTGAGCTTGCTCTGCTTACTGTTAGTGCTGTTTTTACTGCAAGGATGTGAACATCTCACTAACGCAAAAAAGCCAGTCAATCAGGCACTGGTCAGCAACACCGAACGCTCCTGGTTTAGACCTGCAAAATTGGAGCTTTGGAAAGAAGCCATGACTAATTTTACCAAACAGGATCAAGCACAAAAACCCGCCAAATGTGCAACACTTTTTATTGGCTCATCGTCAATACGGCTATGGCAAAATATTGCTTCGCACTTTCCCGGCAGGGAGGTCATTAACCGCGGATTCGGCGGCTCAACTATCGACGATATTAATGTAAATTTTGCTACCGTAGCTGCGCCTTACCAACCTTCCCATATTGTTTTCTATGCTGGTGAAAACGATATCAGCTTCAGACTACCGCCTGACGAAGCTTTTGAAGATTTCCTTCAGTTTATGACATTAAAGAGCGCATCGTTGGGCGACACGCCGGTATTGTTCATTTCAGTGAAGCCGTCAAAACGCCGATTTGATCAGGTTTATCAACAGATGGCGTTAAATAACAAGATTAAAAACTACGCTAAAACACGCAACGATCTCATATACGTAGACGTATTTACCCCGATGCTAACACCCACCGGTGAGCCGAAAGATATTTTTATCGAAGACAAACTACATATGAACCAGCAGGGATACGCCATTTGGGCAAAAGCTATCAATGCGGCTCTAGACCAAAAAAAACCGAGTAGCACCTTTCACTGTAGCCAATAAAAATCAACCAGTGTGCACTAATATTATGCCAATGCTTTCTGTAAAAAATACTGAGATTTATTACAAAGAATTCGGTCAGGGCGAACCAGTTTTACTGATCCATGGTTTGGGATGTTCAATTGGCGACTATCGCTTTCAAATTAAACACTTGCAAAAAAACTTCCATGTTTTCGCCTTTGACTTACGCGGCCACGGCCGCTCCCAAAAACCACCTGGCCCCTATTCTATCAAGCTGTTTGCTGACGATACTGCGCTATTGATTACGAAAGTTATCGGTAAGCCAGCGCATATCATTGGCACATCACTGGGTGGTATGACGGCATTTCAACTGGCTGTCGATAAACCTGACTTGGTTAAAAGTCTTATTATCATCAACTCTGGGCCCGAGGTTTTGCTTAAAACGTTCAAAGATAAACTTAACTATTGCTTTCGACGCATCGTTATCCGCCTATTTGGTCTCAGAAAAATGGGCACGATTCTCGCCGAAAAGCTGTTCCCCCACGAAAATCAAGAAGACATCAGACGAAATTTTCTTGCTAACTGGGCACAAAACAACATGCATTCTTACAAGTCATCAATAAAGGCTATTGTCGGATGGAGTGTGCGCAACAGAATTAACGAGATCTCAGCCCCCGCTCTTATTATCAGTGGTGATCAAGACTACACCCCCATCGACACCAAGCGTGAGTATGCGAACGAGATGCAAAACGCTAAATTGGTCGTGATAGAAAATTCTGGGCATGGAACACCCTTAGATCAGCCTGAAGCACTGAACAACGAAATCGAAAACTTTATCAATACATTGGAGGGGAGATAACCATGCCTTCAACTTGGCTGCAAAATTACCCACAAGATATTCGCTCTGACATTCCATTGAATCAATATGAGTCGCTACTACATCTGTTCGATACCATTTGTGACACGTATGCTAATAACACAGCCTACGTATGTGAAGAGCGCGAGCTAAGCTTTGCCCAGCTACGTGAATACTCTGGCTATTTTTCGGCTTATTTGCAAAGCAAAGGCATTGGCAAAGGCCACAGGGTAGCCTTAATGTCAGCCAACTCACTGGCCTTTGTCGTCGCAATGTGGGGAATTATTCGAAGTGGTGCAATCCAGGTTAACGTTAACCCATTTTACTCTACACGTGAACTGGCGCACCAACTGAAAGACGCAGACTGCACAACCCTAGTGGCATCCTCAGCGGCTATGCCGGTAATTATGGATGCGATGACAACATTAAATTTGGAGCATCTTGTTACTATTACAGATGACTGCTTCGACAAGCTCGATGCCCAATCTGTAAACGCACCGATGCTAGCGACATTGAAATCCCACCTTTCGCTACCAGAGGCTTTAGCTCAAGGTAAATCAGCCCCCTATCGTGCCCCCATAGTCAACCGTGGCGACTTACTGTTTCTTCAATACACCGGCGGCACCACAGGCCTATCAAAAGGTGCCTGCTTAAGCCACGGCAATTTACTGGCTAACTGTGCGCAAAACCGAGAGATGCTAAAGCATTACATCAATGATGCTGAGGAAACCATGCTCACGGCACTGCCGATGTACCATATCTTTGCCTTATCGGTGAATATATTGCTGTATTTTTCAGTGGGTGCGAAAAATATATTGATTCCCAATCCGAGAGACCTTCGACAACTCGTAAGTGCGTGGCAACAACATAGCCCGAGCAGTTTTACCGGCGTAAACACACTGTTTAACGGCCTGCTTTTCTTTAAGCCCTTTCGACAATTGGATTTTAGCGCACTCAAACTCACCATTGGCGGCGGTGCCGCCGTGCAATCAAAAGTTGCGGAAGACTGGGAGTCAACAACTGGCACAAAACTGCTGGAAGGCTACGGCTTATCTGAAACATCTCCGGTGTTAACCATTAATTTGGGTACCCCCACAGGATACCTGCCGGGTATCGGCTTTCCAGTTCCTGCTACTGATATTCGTATTCTCGACCCACAAGGCAATGAGCTGCCCGACGGAGAAACTGGTGAATTATGCGCAAAGGGGCCACAAGTAATGAGTGGTTACTGGAACAAACCGGAAGAAACCCGCAAGGCGTTCACCACAAACGGCTATTTTAAAACCGGAGACATCGCTTACCTCGATGCGGCTGGAGTTTTTCATATTGTTGACCGTAAAAAAGACATGATATTAGTATCTGGATTTAATGTTTATCCGAATGAAGTGGAAGATGTGGCAGCCTTGCACCAAGACGTCAAAGAAGTTGCTTGCGTGGGAGCGGAGGACGCAAAGTCGGGCGAAAAAGTTCTTCTCTTTGTAGTACCTACTACGCCCGACGTACAAAAAATTGAACTGCTCAAACACTGTAAAGAAAATCTAGCCGCCTACAAAGTACCTAAGGAAATCATTTTCCTTGAGCAGCTACCCAAATCAAGCGTGGGAAAAATTCTGCGGCGAGAATTAAGAGAAATTCATGCATCGCAGCCACTTTGTGGTGAATAACTACAATTTAACTTTTGGCCAATTTTTTGAGTTGTTCTGATGTTCCTTGAAAAGAAGCGTAAAAACAGAATCTACATGTGCTTCTATGGCAGCGTCGCTACGCATATCGACATCATAGAGCAGCTTGATTTCTGAGGTCAGCACAAACGGCATCTGACAAATAGCAGTAATCATAAAGATCAATGAAACCAACCAGGTCGTTGGCAGATTCTCTTGCTCCATATGGTGACCCATCACAGAGGCATAAAACTGATGCGCAGGACGGATAAATTTCTCTACCATCCAGGTAAGCCGTTCACCACCGCGAATAGATTCGGAGATCATAATGCGCGAGTGCTCAGGATGCTGAGCACAATAGTGAATATACTTCCTGATAAACTCGCGAAATCGCTCTTCAGTTATCAGATCTGGTGGCTCGCCATCTTCGGCAAACCCCAAATATTCACGCAGCCCGTGAAACATATCAACGATCGACTCACGCCAAAGGTTTTCCTTGGTTCCAAAATGGTAACGAATCATCGCATGAGAGGCGCCAGCATCTTTCGCAATATCACGGGTATTGGCGGAATCAAAACCGCGCTCAGCAAAATGCATTCGAGCAACCTCAAGAATTTTTGCCTTGGTCATTTCAGCGCGTTCTTGCACAGGCTTTTTGGGTGTTATTTTTGGCATAGAATGTTTCCAAATTTAAAGGCCCATAGCTTAGCCGATATAAACAATCGGAACAAAGGTCCGATCCATCGTAAACACACCAAAGGACCATTCCATGTCTAATAAACCACTCTCACTAACCTCTGTGGTAGGTTACGGCTCCGGCGATCTTGGGGTCAATCTCTTTTACACTGGCCTCAATCTTTACCTCCTTTATTACTATACCGACGTGGCCGGGCTATCACCTGCGCTGGCCGGAACCATTTTTATGGTGTCGCTGATTTGGGATGCGATCACCGATCCGGTTATGGGTGTTATCGCCACACGAACCCAATCTAAATTCGGGCGCTTTCGTCCGTACCTGTTGTTTACCGGGCCGGCACTGGGTGCCAGCTTTGTACTGATGTTCGCAGCGCCCATATTTTGGCCAGAGTGGCCCGCGCTCGCCTGTTTACTGACTCACCTGCTGTTTCGAACTATGTTTACAGCGTTTTCGGTACCCTACTCGGCGCTAAGCGCCGCGATGACCAGTAACAGTGCCGAGCGAACATCACTCGCAGGATCACGTATGCAATTTGCCACCTTTGGCGCCATCGCTACCGCTTTTTGTACGCCATCTCTGGCTCAGTACTTTGGTCAAGGCGATCTTTCACATGGCTATATGATGACGGTTTTACTCTATGCCATCGTTGCTGAAGTCGTTTTTTTAATTGCTTTTTTTACTACCAAAGAGTCATCAGAACTCAACACGAAACCATTGCAGCTTACCGACTCTTTACAGGCTCTTAGAAGTAACAAAGCATTCTGGATACTGTTTGGCATTGTGCTGCCGTCATCTATTGCCACCACCCTTTTTACCAAAGCAGTGGTATACCATGTGCAATATGGCATGAGCACAATAATGTCAGTACGCGATGCGCTAACCAGCTACACCATTGCAGCCTCGCTATCGATATTGTTTTGGACGTGGCTGGGTCGCGTGCTATCTAAAACCATCTTGCTTAAAACGGGTTTGCTGATCAGCTTGTTAACCTTTATAACGCTCTATACCCAGGTTATTGATGCCAGAGTGCTTTTCCTACTGGCAATGGCTTTCGCAGGAATCGGTATGGCTGCCACGGTAGTCTCACTGTGGGCGATGCTGCCAGACACTGTGGAATTTGCACAGCTGAAAAGCGGTATACGGGATGACGGCATTGTATATGGGCTATACCAGTTTGCGCTAAAACTATCGTCCGGTATCGCTGTCGGCGGGGTGGGTCTGCTGCTATCTGCCATTGGTTATGTAGCTAACGCTGAGCAGCCTGCAGACACGCTAAACGGCATACGTACAATTGCCTTTTTACTACCGGCAGGCTTTATTGTAACCGCGATTATCGTTTCGTTTTGCTACCCTCTCTCAGCCAAACGACACCAGGAGATTTTGCAGCAGTTATCGGTTTCGGAGAAAGCCTCACCATGAAAATGTTGCTCCTGGTCGCTGCCATTAGTATCACCTTGCTCTCCTGTCAGTCGACAACAAAGCCTTCTGTGACCGCCGTAAAGCAACCCAATATCCTGTTGATCGTCTTTGAAGACCTGAGTCCAAGGATCGGCGCCTACGGCGACCCGGTGGCGCAAACGCCGGTATTGGACGCCCTGGCAAAAGACGCCATTGTTTACACAAATACCTTTACCACAGCACCGGTCTGCGCGCCATCCCGAGCCTCACTGATCACCGGCGTTCACCAGCAAACATTGGGCGCCCAGCATATGCGCACCGCCGCCTATGGCACCACCGATCAACCCGCGGGCTTTGAGATCGGCTACGCTGCTGTGCCGCCACCACAAGTCAAAGCGTTTCCGGAGTTACTGCGCCGCGCCGGCTATTATACCTTCACTGGCTTTGACGGCTTGCTGGCATCCAACAAAAAAGACTACCAGTTTGGTGAGCCACTTGGCGTCTGGGACGAAGACGACCCCAATGCAAGTTGGCAAAACCGCCCACGGAACAAACCCTTTTTTGGCATGATAACGCTGATTACCACCCACGAATCGTTTCTGTTTCCCACACCGGCAACCAGTGATTCGCCGCTCGCAGTCGCTGCCGCCAAACGCAATGCCATCTATTTAGCCGGCAAAAAGAATACCACTAACCCGGCCGCTGTGGACGTCCCCCCCTGGCTTCCGGATACGCCGCTGGTCCGACAGGAAATAGCGCGCCAATACGACAACCTTGCCTTCACCGAAGGTAAACTTGCCCAAATATTGAAGCAGCTCGAAACGGACGGTCTGGCGGACAACACCATCCTGATTGTGACCACCGACCACGGTGACGGGTTTCCGCGAGCCAAGCGTCATGTTTACGATTCAGGTCTGAAAGTACCGATGATGATTCGCTTCCCGGATAAAACCGGCGCGGGGGAATACAGAAGCGAACTGATCAGCTTTGTCGATCTAGCACCGACTATTTTGGCGTTGGCGAAAACGGATATCCCGGACTGGATCCAGGGGCGCCGTTTTCTGGGGGCCAAACAGGATTCAGCGAACCAATATATTTTCGCCGCCAGCGATCGGATGGACAACTACACCGACCGTGTTAAAGCCATCCGCGATCAGCGCTATAAATTAATTAAAAACTACAAAACCAACCTACCGGTGTTCCAACCGATTGCTTTTCGCGAACAACTGCAGTCGATGCAGGAGTATCAAAGACTAAAATCAGAAAACCGCTTGACGAAAGTACAGCAAAGCTATTTTGAGCTACCGAGAACGTCCATTGAACTCTATGATATTGTCAATGATCCAGATGAAATCCATAACCTGGCGAACAACCCTGCGCTTGCCCCAATCCGGCAGCGGCTGGAAGCGGCGCTGGACAATTGGGTGCTGCGTACTCATGATTTATCCGCGATTGATGAACGGGAAATGGTCAGCGCCATGTGGCCTGGATTTAAGCAACCGCAAACAGCAGCGCCAGACGTTAGCATTAGTGATGACAAGGCCCGGCTGGTGCTGCGTGAGGTTACCGAAGGCTCATCATTACTGTGGCGGCGCGCGGGTCAAAACCACTGGAACCTGTACACAGGATCGATATCGTTAAACTTCCACAGCCCTGTTGAGGCAATTGCCCAACGTTACGGGTATTCGCCCAGTGAGATAGTCAACGTCTCTCCCGAAAATAACTCACCAACGAAAATGCATTAGCTTTTCGAAAATTCCGTGACTTTTCCGGTTTATTATCTAGCAGGCGCCTTATGGTAGTTACCATTGAGTTACGGTAATAGTAAGAAGACAGCGACTCATGTACGCTTAATGAAAAAGCGGCTAATGGCTTTCTCGTCCATTGGAAACACGTAATGGCATACTCAGAATTTCCGGACGCAATGCGCGAATAAGCCCTGGAATTGTGCGGTATTTTTTCGGCACCATTAATTTTTCATCGGTATCCCGCAAATACCGCAGCCGTTGAAGATCCAGGTCAGCATAGATTACCCCTGACTTCACACTTTCAGCAACTAAACTTTCCGGGCTATTAATAACAGCCATGCCCTCTTCCTCCGCAAGCAGGTTTACGCTGGCGGCAGTATAAACCAGATTTTCTGCGGCTCGTGCGGCCAGAATAAGCTTCCACCGCTCCTTTAGCTCGTAGACCAAACCTCCTGTTGGAAAGAAAATAATGTCCGCCCCCATTAGCGCCAAGGTTCTCGATATTTCCGGGAACCATGCTTCCCAACAGATTGCCAGCCCCAGCTTTAAATCACCCGCCTGCACCACCACCGGCTCAGTCGCCGCAATCCATGGTTCACCACAAGCAGGAATCAGCTTGCGATAGCGACAGACATCCTCAATATCAGGGCAGACAACATTATAGGTGGCATAGGTTCCCTCGACCGTTACCTCTGACCCCCCAAACAAGATCCATAGATCATGTTGAACAGCCAATGCTTTCATATGGGCTGTCACCCTATCCAGATCAAGCGGGCTCTCATTGCCCATGGGGCCCGGATACAATTCCGGGAAAGCCACATACTTTGCCCCATTGCCCGCAGCTTCGGCAACAACCGCACTGGCGTCCTCCAGATGTTGGGTTTCCGGTGGCGTAAACTCATCAAAAGGATTCGCGGAAAAAATCTTAGCCCAAGTGCGAGCATAGGATTTAGGCTGTACTACAGCAATACGGTATGTCTTATCCGCCATAAGTAACTACTCCCAAAAACTCTCCATCAATCCGGATAAGCAGCCAGCTTATCCCGCAGAGATTGCTTTACTTCCTCTGAGGCGAAACTGGCTTCAATTGAATTTGCCGCCAACTGACGCAACACAGATTTATCCCAGCCGAAGGTATCGGCCGCCAGCTTGTATTCCTCCGCTAATACAAACTTCCATGAAGAATCTGTATTAATGGTAATCGAAACACCGGCTTTGCGAATTCTATCCATCGGATGATCATCCAGAGAGTCCATCCATCCCATCGCCAGGTTCTGCGAGGGACAGATATTCAGAGCAATCCCTCTTGCCGCGATAAACGCAACCAATGCCGGGTCTTCAATGCACCGAAACCCATGGTCAATTCTTTCCACTTGTAAATACTTTAAGCTGTCCCACATATGTTCGGGGCCACCAGACTCCCCGGTATGAACCGTTCTCCGTAAACCTGCCTTTGCAGCCAACTCAAATGCCGGAGCAAAGCGCTCACCCGTACAACCGGCACCGGTTTCATTACCATCAACTGACAACGCAACAACACGAGGGGGGCGTTCTTGAATAAGGTATTTGACCAGTGACATCGCTTCATCCGCAGATTGATCCCGCAACAAACTTACTGACAATGAACCACTTGCGAAACCTTCCTGTTCAGCCTGACTAAAGCCTTTATCCAAGCTGGCAAAAAAAGCATTCATGCGATATCCCCAATTGGCCCGCCAATGGGTAATATTAAGAATCACTTCAATGTACAGCGCACCAGACTCTGAAGCCCGAATAGCGAGGCGGTAAGCCATTTTTGCGGCATCCTCTTCGGTTCGAACCAAGGCACCCACCTCATCAAGATACCTTAACAGGGGATCTAACCCTCGCGGTTCTGTCAGTTGCGGAGGTGTTATACCCGCCTTATCCGCCAACTCTTGAGTAAAAACTTCACCAATGGACTCTAAATGAGTATGCATTTCAACCTTTGGCAAACCACGAATCCACTCAATATCAACATGATTACTATGGCCTATCACTAATATCCCCTCATATAAATAAATCGTTGCATCATTTTTGACCTGCTTGTCTTTATATCAATCTTTTACCTAACAATTGGACGACTGAATCGCCCTGAGTACCCGCTCTGGCGTGGCAGGGGCATTCAAATCAGGAACAAAACCCGGTTTATTAACAGCACAAGAAATCGCATGTCTCAACGCGGACAATACAGAAATAGACAATAGCAGTGGAGGCTCGCCAATTGCCTTGGAGCGGAAGAGAAGTGTCTGTTCATCGCCGGAATCTGCAATTGCTACGTTAAACTCTGAAGGGCAATCGGTGACCGCGGGTATTTTATAAGTGGCCGGCCCATTAGTGAGTAGCTTGCCCTGATTATTCCAAACCAGCTCCTCACTGGTAACCCAACCAAGCCCCTGAATAAACCCTCCTTCAATCTGCCCAATATCAATGGCGGGATTTAAACTTTGACCGAGACTTACCAACAGATCAGCGCGCAACACTTTGTACTCGCCGGTTAGTTTATCAACCATTACTTCTGCAACAGCTGCGCCCTGGGTGAAATAGAAGTACGGATTACCTTTACCGGTTTTCCTGTCGTATGGGTTATCGGGCGCTTTGTAGAAACCCGCCGCAGATAGTTGTACTTTACTGAAGTAAGCAAGCTCTACGAGTTCTGCAAATGCCATCTTGTTCTTGCCAATCTGGACATAATTGTCGGCAAAAGAAATTTCGGCTTCGGGAATTTGATAGAATTCAGAGGCAAAGGTTATCAACCTGCTTTTAATTGTCCCTGCCGCATTTAAAGCCGCCATGCCATTTAAGTCACTGCTCATAGAGCCCGCTGTAGGTGAGGTATTCGGCACCTTGTCAACGCGGGTGGAAGAAACCTGGACACGATCCAGGTCAACCTGAAATTCATTGGCCACAACCTGGGCCACTTTCGTAAACAAGCCCTGCCCCATTTCCGTTCCACCTTGATTCAGGTGAATACTGCCGTCCGTATAAACGTGTAATAGCACACCGGCCTGATTCAAGAATGGAATACTAAAGGCCACACCAAAATTCAGGGGCATTAATGCAATGCCTTTTTTAAGCAACGTGCTATTGTCATTGAATCTAATAATATCTTCGCGACGCTGTCGGTAAAGAGACTTCTCTTCTAGTTCAGTGACGATATCGCCAATGCGATTGTGGGTAACTGTCTGACCGTAGTGAGTAGTATTTCGGGAATCAAACCCCATCAAATTAGTTTTGCGGACATCAAGCGGATCTTTGCCCAAACGATAGGCAACAACGTCTATTATGCTTTCAATCGTAGCCATTCCTTGTGGACTGCCGAACCCTCGAAAGGCCGTATTCGAAACTTTGTTGGTTTTACAGCAATTACCCGTTACCTGGATGTTTTCAAAAAAGTAGGCATTCCCCAAATCAAACATGGCGCGATCAACAACGGATTCGGTCAGGTCAGGAGAAAATCCGCCATCGGCATTCATCTTTACTTTTAGCCCCTTAATCACGCCGGACTCATCAAACCCTACTCGGTAATGGCTGGAGAAAGGATGCCGCTTGCCGGTCAACACCATATCATCGTTCCGGCTCAACCGCAGTTTAGCCGGTCGGCCCGTTTTCTGAGCTACCAGTGCCGCCATACAAATCCATGGACCGGCCTGGCTTTCCTTACCACCAAACCCGCCCCCCATGCGACGGCACTCTACAACTACTTTGTTGCGGGAAACCCCCAAAACATCAGCAACAATTTTCTGGTTCTCGGTTGGGTTTTGCGTGGAGGCATAAACCTCCATCGTGCCCGCTTCCCCAGGGACAGCCACCGCCACCTGGCCTTCCAAATAAAAATGCTCTTGACCGCCCAGCTTGATATTTCCTTCAACTTGTACCGCTGAATCATCAATCGCATTATCCGCATCACCAACCTTCTGACAGTGTGGAGGACGCAATAACAACCCCTTCTTTTCCGCATCGTCGGGATCAAGTACTGGCTTTAACGGGCAGTACTCCACTTCCGCCAGTAATACAGCCTTACGGGCCTGCTCACGGGTTGCCGCAGCTACAGCAAACAAGGCCTGCCCGGCAAACTCTACCTTGTTTGTGGCAAACAAGGGGTCTCCAGCGTAAACGTTACCAACTTCATTTTCTCCAGGGATATCCGCGGCGGTGACGACCAACACCACGCCCTCAGCAGCTTTGACCCGGGAAAGATCGAGCCGTTGAATCAGCGCATGAGCCTCTGAACTTTTTCCGACAGCAATATGCAGCATGCCTGGATATTCAAGCCGGTCATCAATATAACGAGCTTCACCGGTCACATGCTGGGTAGCACTTTCATGGGAAACCGGCTTTCCCAACTTGCCTTTTATGTCTGTTACCTCCATGCCATTGCTCCCCGCAGTGAGGGCTTTATCAGATGAATCAAGCATTATCTATCACCCGCAAGTCCTCTTCAGGCGCGAGTAATTCCAAATGGCATTTGTAGAGAAGATTCTTCGCCACATTAATGCGATACTCAGCACTGGCCCTTACATCATCAATCGGCGTGAAATCCTTTTCCAATTGCCGCGCCGCCTGCTCCACTGTAACCAAATCGAACTTTTTGCCCTGCAAAAAGGCTTCGCAATGGGTGGCCCGCTTGGGGGTTGCAGCCATTCCTCCAAACACGATATGAACGTCGGCAATTCGCTCGGCATCCAGGCTAAGGTAAAAAGCACCGCATACGGCCGAGATATCATCGTCAAACCGCTTGGATACCTTGTACATTTTAAAATGGTAATCAGAATTAGCCTTGGGCAACTCAATTGCAGTAATGAGTTCGGCTTCTGTTAACGCTGTCTTTTTGTAATCGCGGTAGAAATTCTCCAAGGCCAGGATGCGGGTTTTGTTACCCCGTTGTAAATGTAGCTTCGCACCTAAGGCTATCAACGCGGGAGGTGTATCGGCGATTGGTGAGGCATTAGCGATATTTCCGCCCAGGGTTCCTACATTACGAATCTGTGTTGACCCAAGACGCAGAATAACTTTCGAAAAATCAGGGTATTCTCTATTGATGATCTCATAGCAGTCAGAATATTTAACCGCAGCGCCTATAAGATAATGTGACTCAAGATCTTTGATAGCCGCCAGTTCGTCAACATTACCCAGATAAATAATGGTTTCAAAACTATTCAGAAGCTGGGTTATTTCGAGGTTTAAATCAGAACCACCGGAGAGCAATCTGGCATCGGGAAAACGTATCAACAAATCCGCTAGTTCCGATAATTTTTTCGGCGCAAAATATTTTTTATCTTCACTGCTGAGACTGACACTTTCCGACTCTTGAATAGCTCTTAACTTCTCAACAACAACTCTTTCGTTCAGAGAAAAATCATCTTGCTCTGTCGCCTCATACATTTTTACCGCGGCATCAACAATCGGACGGTAACCAGTACAGCGACAAAGGTTTCCGGCGAGCGCTTCCTCTATTTCATGGCGATCAGGACTATTGTTGTTCTTTTTTAAGGCAAACAACGACATCACAAACCCCGGTGTACAAAATCCGCACTGCGAGCCGTGACAGTCCACCATAGCCTTTTGAGAAGGATGAAGTTCACCATTCTTTTTAAGATCTTCGACAAGAATTAATTGCTTACCCTGAAGGGTCGCAACCAATGAAATGCACGCGTTAACAGTCCGATAACGGATATAGCTATTATCGGCAAGCTCACCCACAACAACAGTACAAGCGCCACAGTCACCCGATGCACAGCCCTCTTTTGTACCCGTTTTATTTAAGTGCTCCCTCACATAACGCAGTATCGTTGTATTCGGATCCAAGTCCGTTATTTGGTGAAGCTGGTCGTTGAGTAAAAAACTGATCATCTGCTCATCATTTGGCAATTAATTTAAAACGAAACCTGCCGGATTTTCTGCCTTACTAATTTCAAACGAAGCTTTTAGGAACGCTGCATTTGGCCACTCGGATATTACGCGTAGGAGCCGGGGTATTTCTGCTGCGCCCCACAAAACGGGGGACACCATCGGTTACAACACAACCTACCGCAGGCGGATCACCGTGTTTCATCGCTGCCAAAGCAGTTGCCTGGGTCCCGCCCAAAGGTGCATCAATCAACAATACGTCAGCGTCTCGCCCCTCAGCAATATAACCACAATTAAGGTTATAGACATCAGCGACATTACCTGTAGAAGCACTAATAAACCACTCCGGCGGTATGTCCGTCAGGGTAGCCA
The DNA here is from genome assembly GCA_050290265.1 of Cellvibrionaceae bacterium. GTDB lineage: Bacteria > Pseudomonadota > Gammaproteobacteria > Pseudomonadales > Cellvibrionaceae > JBNKFV01. The sequence continues at coordinate 10,134 of JBNKHI010000041.1, read as the reverse complement.
GATTGATCATTGAATAAAGCATTCCCAGCGGCATAATACCACTGCCGGTCGGCGTATCTGTCGCTATCAGAAAGCGATCAAAAACGTCACGGGCTTTGGCCATATTTGCTAGTAAAATCATCGTTCGAAGATTTCCTGCGGTACATACCTGCAAAGCAATATCACTCTCATTTACAACGCGTTCAAAATCGCGGTCAGGCATCGCCACTGGCCCACCATTAATATGAAACGAGACGTGTGGATTCATATCCAGCAAATGGTCGCCGGTAATCGCAGAGGAGCCGGGAATGGAAGCACCTCCGGTATGAACTGTAGTGATCATGCCAGCGTCTCTCGCCGCTTTAACCATTGGCGAGTAATCAAAGGGAGTTTTGACAGCGCCGAAACCCGCTTTTGCCAACCATACCCCTTTGTCTTTTATCTCCTTGAAATCCTGCGGCTGCAGCCCGGGCTCAAGAATAACGGACCCAGCATGAACCCGCATTCCACCGGGGCGATAGTGCTCAAAACATTTGAAAGCGGCAACGGCCAAGGCTTTAACACCTTCAACATCTTTCGGACGGCCGGGAACATGAACTTCGGAAGCGCTGATGGCCGTAGTCGTCCCACCATGCAAATAGCTCTCCAGAAAGCCCACCGTTTTCTGTCGCGGAGTATAATCGCCAAAAGTATTGTGAACTTGGCTATCGATAAATCCCGGACACAGGGTCGCCCCATCCGCATCAATCTCGACTTCAACGTCTTTCAGATCAGCACTTGAAAGCGAGCCAACCTGAACTATTTTCCCCTGATCCATCAAAATGGCGTCAGCATCAATGAATGGGGTTGACCAACTTCCAGAGACAACACAACCAATATTGGTAATAGCAGTTTTCATAATGGTTCAACCTCTTTAAAATGTCTTAGCCCTGAGCTATCGATAGACTGAAGGCCTAAACACCTGATCGATTGTATTAGGATAAAGCGTAATCTCAATTTACTTCACCGCGAACCTGAAGCTTCATTGCTGTTGGATTAAAGTCATTACACGGACTCAAGTCCTGCGGACATGCCGAAAGAATTGCCACCAGGTCACACTCTGCTTGCAGGGTTATGGTTGATCCGGCAGCGTGAACCGCCGGATCGGTTACCACATCACCATCTTCGGTAACACGGTTGTGCATAAAAACATTCCAGGCCATCTCGCCGCGAATATCCATTTCCTCCTTCATCAATTCCAATCCTTGCAAAAGGTTACCGAGGCAATGACGATGATCATCCAAATTGTAATCGCGCTTGTAACGTTCATGATCACAACAGGGAACAATAATGTCGTGTTTCGCAACATCGTCACGAAGAATTGTAAATATCGGGTTTCTTCGGTTGGTAAAAAGCTGCTTACCTTGAGACAACCGAATAGAGGTATTACAAGAAACCGTATGCGTCGGCGACATATACTCAGAAGGATCCTGTTGCCTCCATGCAATCAAATCACCTACCTGATGCCCTTCCAGATCGATAATATCCAACAACTGCCCTTTCTTGACATAAACGCCGCGACCTTCCTTTGCAGGAACAATAACTTCGTTGACAACTTTCATCACCTACCTCCTCAATTGCGCTGGACGGATATTTATTCTCTGGCTTGTTGCGCTGCTTTGGCCGCAGGTGGATAAACGTCATCAAACAGTCCCGCGTCCAAACCTTCAAGGTACTGTAAGGTATCGCTCAGATCCGTGACGTCGATATACTTCATATGCAGATCAAACAGCGCCATTTTGTGCGATGTTTCCCCTCGGTCAAATACGGCCTCATGAGGAATAGTGACCTTAAAATCGTAGCTAAGACCATCCACCGCGGTCGCCCTTACACAACCACTGGTTGTAGTACCGGCCAGGATCAAAGAATCCGCCTGCAAATTTACTAGGTGACTGATTAGGTTTGTGCTGAAAAAAGCCGATGGTTTGAGTTTCTCAATAAAGATATCATCCGGCTGCGGCGCTACCTCGGCAACTATGTCATTACCAATATGCCCCTGCACATCAACCGCCTCTTCCGACCGCGAACCCTTTAACCCCCATGCGCCAAGATCAAAGCCATCTTCACGGCGCGGATTGGTGGTATACACAATCGGCAATCGCTTGCGACGCGCCACTTCCAGCAATTTTTGGGTGGCGGGGATCCCTACATCCCAGGCTACCTCACCGCATGAGAAGTGCCATTTCTTAATCGAATCCAGAATCGGCTCTCGCTTGTCACCACAAAAGTTGTAGTTAATATCAATCACTACTACCACTGGCCGCTTACCGTAACCGGCCCGCTGCCCCCAGCCCGCCGCCTCAAAAACTTCACGGTCGCGCTCAGTCAATACATCATCCCAAATCGCCATTTTTTATGCTCCTCTTGGCTTAGTATATTTCAACGTTTCGGCACAAAATCCTGGTCGGTCATATTTATTTGCTGACCAGCGCGCCGTCCGACTGACCCTGACAGGACTATCAATCTGGGGACTGCCCTTCATCGGCGTACCCAGTTCTCTGCGCAAGTATTGGCCCCTAGGCTCACCTACCGGACGCATTCCTGGGCTGTCATCGGCCCATTCCGCTGTTACCTTGCCTCGCATAATGGTTTTGACCGGCCACCCCTTAAACACATGACCTTCCATCAGAGACCAACCGGAGCGCGTGTTGATATGACCTTTATTTACATCAACTTCACGATCCAAATCTACCAGCACCACATCAGCATCGAAGCCGGGCAAGAGCGAACCTTTTCTACCCCACAAGCCTGCGGTTTTTGCCGGGTTTTCACAAATAACCTGCACAACCCGCTCAAGTGAAAGACGCCCACCGTGCACACCTTCAGACAACATCACCGGCAGCATCATTTCCACACGGGAAAAACCGGTTCGGCAGGACCAGATGCTCGGGTTGTACATTTCTTCATAGGACGAAGGCTCCCAACCAACCACGTGGTCAGAACCGACGACATCAACAATACCCTCAGCAATAGCTTTCCACAGCGCTTCAATATTTTCTCTGCGGCGCAGCGGTACATTAATTCTCCAACCATTGTGCGGCTCAAGCCACAGCCAGGCTGGCCCGGTTTGCGCGTACAACTCCAAACCATCCGCACGCGCCCTGGCAATTTCGTCGAAGGTTAAAGGCGTGGTCGCATGCTGCAAATACAGCCGCACGTGACCCGGCGTATGATTTGCCATATAGCTATAAGCGTGAACATGCTGAGCTTCCAGAAAATCCGGTGAACGGTCTGTCCAGGCACCGAAGTCATCACGGCCGGATTCGCGCAGACGCTTTTCAAATATTCTGGCAACTTCCCAGTTTTCAGGATGAATATGACATATGGCCGGGTGCCCCAAATAGGCGACGTTTTCCATAACCATATATACCGTCCCATCATCGATACCTGTTCCCAAACCGGTTCGACGAGCAGGCCAGTTCGTATCTTCTGTTTGCTGCATGCTTTTCATACCACGCGTCTGCAAATAGAGCTTGTATGACGTCACGCCATGCTCTTCTGCATACTGAGGAATTTCTTCTGCATGCTGATCGGTTTCCAGCATATAGGTCAGATAACAGTCCACATAGGAAACCTCTTCGATCACATCAACCGCACAGTTGAAGCTGTCATTAAAAGAACCTACATCGCTAGCCTGTACAACCTCAATAAAAGGCTCAGCACCAAGTCGCGTACAAGGTGCCTGGATACCCCAGGTTGTCACCCCGGCACAAGCAGCTGTCTTCGACTCAGTGATCATGTCTTGCTTAAATGGCACATAGCACCCCGGATGAGATTCGCTATCAACCACGCCGGGTAACACATGAAGCCCCTTGGCATCAATAACATCTTTTGCTTCAGGCATTAACTCTTCAGGTGCCAGTGTGGCGATTTTTCCATCCTTGATTCCAACCGCGAGGCGATATTGACCATCACCCAACACCACTGTCCCGTTTTTAATAACCATATCTAGTTTTTCAGTTTGTTGACTCACGTCGGCCCCCTTTGTATTATGTTCGAAACAGAATACAGTATATTTAACCCGGAGCACCTCATGCAAGCAAAAATTGAAAAAAGTTCCTCCCAGGAGCAAAGCAACGGTCTCGCGCACACTATTGGTGCGATCACAGAAAATCAAAAAAATAAACTATATATCAATGGGTTAGGAGAAATAACTGATGCCCGATCATGCACCGTTCAAGGGCCTCGCGGATTTTTATACCTTGATGCGGCACCCGCCAAAGCGCAGGCCCTACTTGGTTATCAAAGCCTTCTTGTTTCAGAAACAAATCAAGCTAAAATGCAAAAAGTACTCTCTTCATTAAACGAAAACTATACTTGCGTTGTAATGACAAGAGACAGCGATGAAGCACTTGAAACAGCCGAAAAGTTAGCCGGAGCTATTGATAGCACTAAGCCAATCGAGGTTATTAATGTTGCTGAGGATCACTTTTCCGGGGCACCTTCGGCAGATAAAACTGGAAGCACCACCGGCAATACCCTGATTGCAGATGAGCGCAGTACCTTTGCTCGCTGTGCAAACTGGTTTGGTTGCATTACCTGGGATACGTTACCGGCATTTATTGTAGTAGGAGAAAGTATTGCCGCAGGTCGACCGTTTGGCGCTGTATTTGCGCACCGGAATCTTGGTCTGCCACAACAAAGCAATACAGTATCCGAAGAGTCCCTGGCCCAGGTCCAGACTGTCATCAATGCCCTGACCCAAAGCCATGCGACATCTGAAACAGCCGCTCTGGGTAACTATCTTTTGGAAAAGCTCAGATCGCTGCGTTCCACCTGCCCTCAGCCAATGAAAATCAGCGCCATAGGGCTCAATGCACAAATTACTTTCGAAACACCGGAATTAACCAAAGAGGTTCTTATCGGCATGAGAGAGAGAGGCATTCTATTAGCAACCGACGGCAAATGTAGCCTGAGCATTTTCCCTCCCCTGACAATCAGAGCTGCTGAGATTGACGCCATAGCCGGGTCGCTCAGAGCCCAGTTGATGGGATGGCCAATGTCACTACCCGCACCCTGCTGTGGCGATCATGACCACCACGATCATTGAACATATTATTTAAACTTGACTGGTAATAAATGCTCACACAAACCCTATCTGTTTTCTGAGAGATACATGAATCAGATTGCTGATCCCAGGCTATCAAACATATGGCTATAGTTATTTACAAGACTATCCAGGGCAAGGAGGCTATCCGGAGCAATGTGTCACGGCAAACAGCCGGCGCGAAACTCAAACTGGATAATTCTCTGTACCAACACAACCCTCTCAACTCCATATTTAGCACAGCTGGCACACCGGCTGGCTTTATGGCCAGGGTACCGTTATCAAAATATCTGAGCGACGCCGAAAGAGTCCCATTTCTTTTTCATCCCGCTGCTCACAGAGCAGCTTTCCTCCAAAGCAATTTTAAATCAGACAAAAAACTATTCGACAAACGGATAACTGTGGCTGAAATGCCAGCACACAGCATTGGCCGAAGATTACATGGGCTTGGCAGCAGTCAGAGTATTTACTCTTGACTTGCCGTGGCACATAAATGGTTAGCTGCCTACGCTTACTCAGCCATAAGTAAAAGAGCTTTCCATAACAAACTGGAATCTGATGGCATCACGCCTTCAGACGCTGGTATTCAAAAAGGTAGTTAATTAAAAATGTAATTCACTTATATGAAGTTAACGAAAAGGGGAAGCTATTATGCAAAATAGTATCAATAGAGTGACTTTCCGTAAGTCAGCTATAGCAGTGGCAGTACTGACCTCAACCTGTATGACGGTTAGCAATGCCGATGTTCTTGAAGAAGTCATCGTAACCGCACAAAAACGTGAGCAGTCTTTGCAGGATGTCGGAATTGCTGTTGCCGCCTTCTCTGCCGAGCAAATAAATGCGTTAGGTTTTACCGATAGTACCGACATTGTAGCTATGGCGCCGGGTATCAGTATGGCCTCCAGTTCGGGCGGGCATTTAAGGCAATTTACTATCCGCGGAGTATCACAAAACGACTTTTTTGATGGCGTGGAAGGCCCGATAGCTGTTTATGTCGATGAGGGTTATATCGGTGTTCAGCAAGGGGCAACCTTCGGACTCTTTGATATGGAGCGCGTTGAGTCACTGAAAGGCCCACAGGGAACCCTGTTTGGCAGAAACGCGACGGGCGGGCTCGTTCACTACATCACCAAAAAACCATCATTTGATGGAACCGAAGGTTATCTCGATATAAACGCTGGCTCTTACGATACATTTGGTGTCGAGTTTGCTTTAGGCGGACCGCTGACTGAAAAGCTCGCCGCTCGTGTTGCTTTCACCTATCGGGAAAATGGTGACTATGTCGATAACGACTTCCCTCTCGGCCTGAACAACTTGGCCAGCCCTCCTGTTCTGCTGGAAGGCGGCGGTCAGGATCTGGGAGCAGAAGATAATTGGGGCGGACGAATCCACCTTTTATTCAAACCCAGTGATAATGTCGATATTCTGCTATCCGGTTATGCTAGCGAATATACCTTTGACTCGGGCCCATACGAGTCCCAGGCACTTGTTCCCATCAAAAATGCTGACGGACAAACCATAAACGCCATCGTCGCCCGACCAGATGAAACCCGGGAGGCGATTGGCCCCAACGGTGAAGCGGTTGATATCATTTTTCCCGACCTGGATTTTGATGGTGTACGGCCAACGCCAGGTGGCGACTTGTTTGGCTTCAGGGATCCGGACCTCGGAGACTTCAGAACCAGTCATGAATACGCGTTTAATGATTTCGATACCCACGAAAGTTATGGTGTCACACTAAATATAAGCTGGGCATTAGAGAGCTTCACACTCACCTCAATAAGCGATTTCAAAACATTTAATAAATTCCAGGCCGCTGATGTCGGTTCCGCACCTTCGACCCTGTCGGTATTTATGACTCAGTCAGAAGCCGATACCTTTGCTCAAGAGTTCCGTCTGTCAGGCGACTGGGGCGAGCAGCGATGGACAGCCGGAACCTATTACCTGAATATGGATAATAAAACTCAAAATGGTCTTTCGCGGCTACCCTATTCCTTTTTAAACGCGGGAATTTTTCCCAATATTCCGGCAGTGGGTGGGGATGACGCCACTGATGCCAAACTGAAAACAGAATCCTACTCTGTTTTTGGGCAAATAGATTATAAACTGTCAGAGGATCTCAGCTTGACGTTTGGGGCAAGGCTGATCAAGGAAGAGAAGAAATTTCATTATACATTGATGTCCTATAACAATGATAACGACCTGACCCTCGACCTTAATACACCCTTCACGTCTCTGCGTGGAGCAGGCTCTATTCCCGCAGACGCGCAGCCCGGGGAGGTCTTCTCCGACCCTTATATCGGCAACCCGGACGAAACGCTTTGGGCGGCAAAAATACAACTTGATTGGCGGCCCAGTGATAACGTACTAATTTACGCTGGAATCAACCGGGGGGTTAAAGCCGGCAGCTTTAACAACCAATTGCCTTTAGGCGACAGGATTTTGAACGATGAGCAAATTTCTTATGATGAAGAAATCCTGGTCTCCTACGAAACAGGTTTTAAAACTACCATCCTTGACGACACCACTAGGTTTAATGGCTCATTGTTTTTCTACGATTACTCCGACTACCAAGCCTTCAAATTCAACGGCGCAGGAGGCACCGTTGAAAATAAAGACGCAACTATTTTAGGTGGTGAACTGGAGCTCGTCAGCAATCCCATCTCCGGGCTTGATGTCTTCTTTTCTGTTTCAATTTTCGATGCGGAAGTGGAAGATGTAGAAATCGCCACCGGTGTTTTCCGAGACGTTGACCCGACATTTTCACCGGAACTTCAGGTAGCGGGTCTGATCCGCTATGGCTGGCCGGCCTTTGGTGGTGAGCTGGCTGTGCAGCTTGACGCACAATATACCGATGAATCATATGGCAATATCAAGAACTTCGACGCCCATATCATCCCTAGCTACACTGTTGCCAATAGCAATATCTCCTGGAGCAGCGACGATGGCCGCTGGCAAGGTATATTCAGTATTAAAAACCTGTTCGACAAAAGTTATATAACCTCGCGCTTTGATCTGGAAGACCTCTGTGGCTGTGGAGAGGTACTGTTTGGCAAACCGCGCTGGTACGACTTGAGTGTGCGTTACAACTTTCAGTAATCTTGCAAAAGAATAGCAATGCAAAAAACAGCCAGCACAGGGATGTGCCGGCAAAAACGCACTCATCAAATCCAGAACAAGCAACTATATCCAAATTTTTGTTATTTTACGTTCAACACCTCTTTGGCTATTTTCATGGTGTCGATACAGGCTGGCACACCACAGTAAATAGCTGATTGCAGAATGACTTCCAGAATCTCATCATTGGAGCAACCGTTATTGACAGCTCCTCGCATATGTAAGCGAACCTCATTGGGACGGTTCAGCGCCGTCAGCATTGCAATATTTATAAGGCTCCGCGTTTTATGATCCAACCCAGGCCTGCTCCATATTTCACCCCAGCAGTATTCTGTCACAAGCTTCTGAATTTGCATGCTGAATTCGCCGGCATTTTCAACACTCGCGTCAACATACTCACTACCCAGAACCTTGCGTCTTATAGACAAACCCAGATTAAATTTTTCAGAAAATTTCTCACCATCACTCATCATTACCCTCTCTCTATTCGACAGTGATTTCTCGACAAAAGAATTCCATCCGGTACAAATAAACCGTAGGCTGAATTTTCAATTTATGTGCGGATATTTCCCCTGAAGAAATCAATCAGGGTTTTTCTTAGACGTTACCTTGAATAACCAAACCAACAGTCTTTGAGCTAGCTGTTTCCCGTTAAACGCATCTTAATCGCATCAACGGCACCTTCCAAACTAAATTTCACAAGGATAACCTTCACTGGCTTCCCAATTTTTTCAAGTAGTTGCAAAACAGGTTGTACTGTTACAATAACATCCGCTTTGTCAATAAATTTCTCCAGCTTGCTCTCATCACTCATCTCGGCTTGCGTAACAAAAACATCCACATATTGGCGGACAATAGCACTGATCCGATCGGATGAGCGATGATTCGTTCCAATCACAAGAACATGTGCTCCCACTTCAATTTCCAACAATTGATCAAGTGTTTCCGGACTTGGGCCGAAATGCACAGGTAGCACAGCAATGTCATCGCCCACTTTCTCTTTTACTTCTACGTAATGAAAATAAGGTACTATAACAACAGCATTGCCTTTCTGTAATTTTCGTGGATTCAAGTCCTTAATTAATACCTTTGAAGAAACCTTAATATCCAGATCCTGAACCAACTGGTCTGCCATGGAGGACAGGTCAGCGCTGTTGCATTCCGTAAATACAAAACTAGACTGATTGCCAAAGACAGCTTTAGTAATCTGTTTCGCAGCACTCAGAAACTCTTCCTCGGTGTGACCTGAGAATTTCCACTTCTGAGCGACAGCCTCAAGTGTACGATGCATGTCCTGACCAAATTCCAACGATTTTGGAGGCTTTCGGCTTATGAGTACGCCCTGCCGTCCCTGGATATTGACCCAACCCGCTCTCTCCATCCCTTGCAGGGCGCGGCTGATTGTAGACTGACTGGTACCTAGCTCTACAGCCAATGTTCTGACAGGAGGCAGCTTGTCGCCAGGCTTGTAGATACCAATGCTGATTCTTTCTTCCAAAGCATCCTGGACATCTTGAGTAGAAAGCGATGCGGTCATGGAGACGTACTCCTAACGTTGTTTGAAAAGTGGTTGGCATGCAATTGTACCAATTTTCATGCACGATACACTACCACGAATAACCTCGCCTCAAGCTGCTCCTGTTTCTCCCCGGAAGTTGGACATCAACACTCTTTTGTATCTTGATTCATTCATGTTACAATTATTTACAATCATAGCAACGATATGTAAAGCGTTGAGCTTATTCCAATCCGTGAGGACAACAACAATGGAAATCAGAAAAATTCTTACTTATTCAGACGAAACCTTTTTAGAAGGCGGCCGTGTAGATGCAGAAGGACCACTGCATAAAGTTGCAGTCGTTGCTGTAATCAAAAACCCATACGCCGGACGCGGCTGGAGCGAAAATCTTGACGAACTTGTTCAGCCTTCTAATGAATTGGTAAAGCTATTG
>JBNKHI010000040.1:0-34125 GCA_050290265.1 Cellvibrionaceae bacterium | reverse complement strand
AATACCTCTTCAGCGGCGGGCTGTGCCGTCGGCTTGCTGAGATCAATATTCTCCGCTTCTACGATAGGTTCTGCGATATCCGTGTCATTTTCTGAAACGGTGGGGGAACTCTCCCCATCACCAAGATCCCCTTCATCGATAATTTCCTGATCCTCGCCACTGCTCATGACATTCTCTTCCTGCGCTGTCACAGCAAAGGTTAGAGATAAAAGCAAAAGAAGCGTTAACGCTTTGGAACAGATACTGCGATACATAATAAACCTGATAGATACAACGAGAATTTGAGGTGAAAAAAGGCAGTATACCTACTAATAGACGGACTACTAGACATATACCGTTGACCCAGTCACGAAAAATAAGGGTTAAATAGAGCGCCCCTCCGCGGAGCACCCCTACTAGGTATAAAACTGACGAGTGCTACGCGTCCAACACACCCTTCTTCGGGCTGGAACGTTCAATGCAGACAGGAATCTCCACAGGCAAGCTGCTCTAAGCCGTTCACCACAGAGCTGTCTGTATGTTCCACATAAGGAACCCCTGCTTCCATTTTCAGCCCTTACAGCATCAGTACACTCTATCTATACTTGGGCCCATAAAATCATAATAAAGGAATAATGCACAATGTCCGAAACACGTCGAATAGAGGCGCTGGAACGCCAAATAGAAGCCCTGACTAAGCGCGTTACCATCACAGAAGACGAACAAGCCGTTCGCAAATTACAGCACTTATATGGCTATCTCATTGATAAATGCCTCTACCGTGAAACAGTGGACCTATTTACCGATGATGCTCAAGTCCGGTTTCACGGTGGTATCTACAAAGGTAAAGCCGGCGTAAAACGTCTGTATGTCGACCGTTTTCAAGCCCAATTTACCCATGGCAACAATGGCCCAATTAACGGATTCCTGTTAGACCACCCGCAACTGCAGGACATTGTCGATATCCAAGAGGACGGTGTCACAGCACTCGCACGGTATCGCAGTATGATGCAGGCAGGTCGTCACGAGGATTTTGGAGAAGCTCGCCAATGGTGGGAAGGCGGTATTTATGAAAATACTTACAAAAAAATCGACGGCGTCTGGCGCATTCATATTTTAAATTACTCCCCCCAATGGCATGCGGATTTCGACACTGGCTGGGCGCATACCCGCGCCAACTATGTGCCTTTTCCTACGACAACCTACCCTGCCGATCCACTGGGCCCGGACGAGCTAATGACAGACGACTGGCTCTGGCCGGAAGTACGCCTTTTACCTTTTCACAAGAACCATCCGGTGACTGGAGAACCCATTGTTGCCGAACGTTGGGAAGGCGATTTAAAAAAGGAGTCGTTGAAGGACTGACGCTTACCGACTCACCAAAACCGGGGCTACTGGCGCTGGTCTTGTAGCTTCAGCTGAGACAAGTATTGAACAATCCGCGAATCAATCGGGATTAGCACCGGAGCAGGATCTGTACTGGCAGTCAGAGCGTGCTTATTCGATCGAGGCTCGCGAATACGCTTAATTCGCTTTTCTATATTAGGGTGGGTTTGAAACACTTCCTGCCACGCTGGCTGGTGGCTTTTAGCGAGCATTTCATTAAAAAACTCATCTGCACCTAGCGTGTGGCCATAAACGGTCTCCAATACCGCTAGGGCTTCCGTATCAGATGCCTGCTCCATATTTCGATTAAACTGTAACAATGTGAGTAACCCGGTTTGTCCCAGAATCCCCTGTAACACGCCAGAATCCTGATTGCCGGTCAAACCAGCCAAAAATACCTGTACTAGCAGCCCGCGACTTAAACTTTGAATGGGGTGACGGTACTTGATATGCGCTATTTCATGGGCAAGCACCATTGCCAGAGCATTTTCAGACGTCACATGCGTAAGCAATGCGGTGGTTACAAAGATATGACCACCCAGTGTCGCAAATGCATTCGGCGTTTCGGAATCTTCCAGCAAATGAAAATGTAGCGTCATAGATTCGGGCAAATCCGCTCTGTCCGCCAAAGAGTGCCCCAAACCTGCAATGGCCTCCTGAGCAGCCAGAAACGTCGCATCAGCTTCACCACTGGCATTCCCTACACGCTGTTTTGTGGTGGCTTCATACGCGCTAGTCAAGCTCTCTTCATACCGAAAAGGAATTAAGGGCGCCAGCCATTGTGCGGCTAAAGCCAGGACTATCACAGCCACTGCTATAAAGCCTGTAACACCCAACACTAACCACCCAAACTCTTTCAACGGATGCTCTAGCGACGTATTTATACCTTCAGGAAAAGTCGGGTTCTTTGTTAAGCGCTTCATGACAAATTTATCAATTGACTAAGGCTGCCAGAATCAACGCGGAGGAACCAGAGCAGTGCCATAAGCTAGCACCTCTATCGACCCGATACCTCGACTGGCATTGCCAGATATTCGGCTGGTCTCAAATTTTAAATTAATGACCAGCTCCGCTCCAACCTCAGCAGCCTCTTGCTGCATCCGTAATATCGCTTCACGCCGGCCTCGATCAAGCAGTGATTCATAGGCAGCTATTCGGCCACCCAGCAGACTTCTCAAGCTCGCAGCAATCAGCTTGAAGTAGTCAATAGAAATCACCACATTGCCACAGACCATGCCCGAAGAATACCGCATATACTCAACCGCTGGCAGGCGCTCAGTCGTCACTACGATATGACCTAAGGTCTGTTCCCTACTGGCAATTGACCGATAATGTTTAACTTCAGCCCTGCGACCAAAAATATAACCAATGGCTAACAAGGTGATAAAAAAACCCAGCTGGATAAACGCTTCCATCACTTGTCCTCAAGCAATACAGCAGTACCATACGCCAGTATTTCAGACGCTCCAGCGGTGATGGCAGAAGTTGCAAAACGGACATTCACCACTGCATTCGCACCCAGACTTACCGCTTGCTCAGACATGCGGTCTACAGCCTCTTGGCGCGCTTCTGAGAGTAGCTCGGTATATCCTTTTAGCTCTCCGCCCACCAGATTTTTTAGGCCCGCCATAAAATCTTTGCCGGCGTGCTTAGCTCTTACTGTACTTCCTTGAACCAAACCCAAATGTTCAATAACACGCTTGCCTGGCACCACTTCAATATTACTAATCAAGACAGTTTTCATTAAATATCCTTATTCACTTTTTTAGATTATTAGTATTTTCCGGACAGAAAACTACTGGTCCGAATCAACAGGCAGCTTAAACTTTGCCCCTTCCTGATCCACATTGATCGCACGTATTGGATAAGGAATAACAATACCTTCCTCAGCATAACGTTTATGTAATGCTTTGATAAAGGCAGATTTTATAAAGAAGCGATTAAAATACTCTCGTGTTCGCAACATTACCGTAAAATTAATACTTGAGCTGTCAAAAGTGTGATACACCACAAAAGTTTCATACTCGGGCACACCCCACTTATGGGTCTTCAGAATATGCTGTGCAACTTCTATCGTTACCCGCTCAACAAACTCCAGATCCGAACTATAATGCACGCCCACATCAACCGGAACCGACAACTCCTTTTCTGGATAGAAGTAATTCACTATTTTAGATTGAGATAACACACTGTTGGGCATAACAATCATGTTATTCGGCAACATTTTAATCCAGGTGGAGCGCCAACCTATCTTTTCCACAAACCCCTGCTCTCCAGAATCCAGCTCAATAAAATCACCCACCCGGATAGGCTTATCCATCACCAATTGCACGCCAGAGAAAAAATTCTCCAGGGTTGGCTGCAACGCCAACGCTACCGCTAATGAACCAATACCAAGCGATGCAATAATTGGGGTAATCGAAATGCCCAACGTACTGAATAAAACCAGTGTACCCAGACCATAAACCAGTAAACGAGTTATGCCTTTGGTAATACTGCCACTATTCTTCAGTAAATCCGACTGGTGTGAATAGTAAGCCAAAGAACCAGCAGAAAACCGGTCCACAAAGACAATGATCGCGAGGATTATAAATATTTTAGCGACGACCGGAGTTGTTAACTGCAGGCTTTCGTTATTCAACTCGTAGAAAGTTAATAGCAAATTCAATTCAACAATGACAAGTAATAACGCGAGCAGAGTGAGTGGAAACTTTAATGCCGAAACTAAAATACCACCAAATTCAAAACGCTTAGACGCAACGACATTAGCGACCCGACGTAAAATCAACTGATTAATCAGCAGCAATAACACGACGGTTACCAACAGAATACCGCCAATGGCGACATAGGGTGGCAACCCCTCTAAGGTGGACACTAATTCATCCATAAGTTTTATTACCCCCAACCAAGTAGTTTACAACGCTGACCCAGCCCAACTCCCTCGCCTTAGCCAAGGAAATAGACCATGACCTACAATCAGGATATTCAAGAATCAAGCCAACGCACACAGACACTTAGATAACCGTAAAACCGCGACAAACAGCGATTACTACGAAACAAGGGCAACGCTGCGAGAATGAGAAGCAAATAAAACAGAGAATGATTTAGAGAATGGGCGCTAGAGACTGCATCTTGCAAAACTGCAACTAGGCTTTGTACGTGGGATTGGTACGCGAATGGCACTCAATAGAGCGAAGGATGATCAGGCTCACATTAGATCGACACTAGCTACTAACTTCGCTTGGATTCGACTACATCAAAGGGCATCCCAACGCTAACAATACCTGTTTGAATAACATCGGCGCGCAACCCTCCGCTGGTTAAAAAAGCGCGCACCACATCAGCCCGAGACATTGCACTATTTTCCAACAAACGCCCCAACAAACTACACGGTTCACAAAGTTCAACCCCGCGAAATTTTGCCGTTCCAATGGCAAACTCTTTACCAACCAGCGCATTTAAATCTACGCCCTCAGTAACAATGTTGCGCCGAGTAGCACTCATACCAATTGCCTGGCCAAAGTCTTCGTTATATTTCTCAATGGCCTCCAGCTCGATAAAAGTCACATTCTGCCCAGGGTATTTTGCTTTTTTAAAATATCGATCACCTGTAATACCCGCACCAAAAACAACCTGAACCTCATCAACTTGCTGAAGAGGATCCTTCGGTTTTTTCGCAACATAAATAGCGTGAATCATTAGGCCCTTGCCATTGATAAAATATTCATCTCAAAAAAACCTCTGTCGTATTGCTACGACAGAGGTCTTATAAAAACATAAACCGGCAAAAAACCAAGAGTTATTCAGGGCGCATCGCTGGAAATAGAAGCACATCGCGAATAGACGGCGAATCGGTAAACAGCATAACCAAGCGGTCGATACCAATACCCTGCCCCGCAGTTGGTGGCAAACCATATTCCAGTGCCCGTACGTAATCGGCATCGTAATGCATCGCTTCGATATCACCTGCATCTTTCTCGGCAACCTGGGCCTGAAAGCGTTCTGCCTGATCTTCTGCATCGTTAAGCTCTGAAAACCCGTTTGCGATTTCACGGCCACCCACAAAAAATTCAAAACGATCAGTAACAAACGGATCTTCATCGTTACGCCGCGCCAACGGTGACACTTCAGTTGGGTACTGGGTAATGAACGTAGGCTGATCCAACCGATGTTCAACCGTTTTTTCGAAAATTTCGATCTGAACTTTACCCAAACCCCAGCTATCTTTCAGTGGGATTTTCAGGCCTTCCGCAATCTTGCGAGCCCCTTGTTCATCGGCTAGCACATCGGCCGTTATCTCGGGATTAAAGTGCAAAATAGAATCAAAAACACTCATGCGTACAAATGGCTGCGTGAAGTCATATACGGTTTCTTTAACAACCTCACCATCAGCATTCTTAACGGTGCTACGTACTTCGGTTGACCCCAGCACTGTTTCGCAAATCTTGCGCAACATGTCCTCGGTTAAATCCATCAAGTCGTTATAGTCAGCATAAGCCTGATAGAACTCAAGCATGGTGAATTCCGGGTTATGACGAGTAGACAGACCTTCATTACGGAAATTGCGGTTAATTTCGTAAACGCGATCAAATCCGCCAACTACCAAACGCTTCAAATAAAGTTCAGGCGATATGCGCAGATACATATCGATATCTAATGCATTGTGATGAGTAATAAAAGGTCGAGCTGAAGCACCGCCGGGAATAGCTTGCAGCATCGGCGTCTCTACTTCCAGAAACTCACGATCATTAAGGTAGTTGCGAATAAACTGAACGATTTTCGTACGCGTCACAAAAGCATCGCGCACTTCGGGGTTGGCAATCAAGTCAACATAACGCTGACGATACCGCATTTCCTGATCCGCCAGACCATGGAATTTATCAGGTAATGGGCGCAGTGATTTAGTCAGTAGCTGAGGCTCATCCATCTGTACATACAAATCGCCTTTGCCCGATTTGTGTAATGCACCCTTAACACCCACAATATCACCAAGGTCTAACTTCTTCGCAAACGGACGCGCTTCTTTAGACACATATAACTGCATACGTCCGGCAACATCCTGAATCGCCAAAAACGCACCACGCATGGCAATAACACGGCCAGCTACCGCCACAACTTCGCCTAAGGCTTCCAGCTCCTCCTTGGTTTTTTCGCCATAGGTGTCTTTTAGGTCCTGGCTTTTATGCGTCGGGCGGAACGTATTTGGAAACGTTGGGCCTTCTTGCTCACGCAATCCACTGAGCTTTTCTCGGCGCACCGCAACAAGTTTGTTTTCATCTTGCGGCTGTGCATTTTGTGGGTTTTTCTCTGTCATGAGTTTTCTACCGAATATTGTCGTATTTGCAGTTATAAAAAGTTAAAGGCCAGCTTTTAAACTGGCTTCAATAAATTGGTCAAGTGCACCATCCAGCACCGCCTGACAGTTACTGGTTTGCACGCTGGTACGAAGGTCTTTAATTCGCTGGTCATCCAACACATAGGAGCGTATCTGACTCCCCCACCCAATATCTGACTTACTGTCTTCCTGAGCCTGAGCCGCTTGCTGACGCTTTTGCATTTCCTGCTCATACATTTTTGCTCGCAGCATTTTCCATGCTTTGTCACGGTTCTGGTGCTGGGAGCGCTCACTCTGGCAAGACACAACAATACCCGAAGGCCCGTGCGTTAAACGCACTGCTGAATCGGTTTTGTTGATATGCTGTCCACCGGCACCGGAAGCGCGGTAGGTGTCAGTACGGACATCCGCTGGATTGATATCAATCTCAATATTGTCATCAATTTCTGGCGATACGAATACCGAACTAAATGAGGTATGACGGCGGTTACCCGAGTCAAATGGGGACTTTCTCACCAGCCTATGCACACCGGTTTCAGTGCGCAACCAACCAAATGCATACTCACCCTCGAAACGTATGGTAGCACTCTTGATACCCGCTACCTCGCCGGCTGAACACTCTTCCAAAGTGGTTTTGAACCCCTTATCTTCACCCCAACGCAGGTACATACGCAAAATCATCTCAGCCCAATCCTGAGCCTCCGTGCCGCCAGAACCGGCCTGAATATCGAGGTATGCGTTGTTAGCATCCATTTCACCGGCAAACATACGCCGAAACTCAAGCTCTTCCAGCTTACCCGTCAACTTATCGATTTCAGACTGTACTTCCGCCAGCAGCTCTTCATCATCGTCATCTGCGGCCATTTCCAGCAATTCGCGACCATCCACTACGCCAACATCCAGTGTGTCGATAGTTTTGACCACGGCTTCCAGCGATGACTGCTCGCGGCCTAATTCCTGAGCCCGGGCTGGATCATTCCAGACATCAGGCTCTGCCAGGTCAAGTTCTACCTCAGCCAGGCGTTCTTTCTTGTGGTCGTAGTCAAAGATACCCCCTAAGCACATCGGTGCGCGCTTGCAGATCTTTCAGGGCGTTTTGATAAGGTGCAATTTCCATGGATGTTAACGGCTCATTTCGCGGTTTTAAAAGAGCGCGGATTGTACCGCAGAGGGGCGCTTATCTCTAGGGAGGACGGGAGATAATTATGCGTCTAGGAGCGACAACCTAGAACAATCAGGACAACCAGAAAGGCCGTTGATTAGCCAAGAATGACAACCTCAATAAAGTTAGCCGGCGGATACCGAACCCAAAAGCTGTTGCTGAGCTCTCGATATGGGCCACACCACCCTGCGAGAAACCCAATTACCGATTGGCCATAGTGCTGTCACGTTGCCTATAGCTCCGATAGCGGATAAAAAAGGGGCTGACTTATTTAGTTGGCGTGAATATAACAGCGCCGCGTATTTGATGTGCATACAAATTAAAAATAAGCGTTAAGCAAGGTGAGAAAATCTCCCACCTTGCCAGGTGTTTAGCAGGCGTATTAGCTGCCCGTTAAAATTCGTAGCTAACCGATGCTACAAACCGGCGAGGTTGCTCAAGTGACCCAATAATAATACCTTCTCCTGGCCCTGGTAATGCCGAGCCCGCAAAATTGGGGAACTCTTGTACATCAATGTAATACTTTTCGTCGAAGGCATTTTCGAGTATAAGGTCAAACGCCCAGCGGTTAAACGAATATCCTATTCCTATATCCACGGTGACAAAGGATGGGTTTTCAAACTCGGGGATACTGTCGCCAACAACATTAAAAAACTGGCTATTAGTAGATGAGTCTGCTTTGTACCTTACGCCAATACGCCCATAAACTTCGCCACCACTATCAAGGTTGCGACTGTAATCCAGCGCAGCAGACGCACTAAAGTCGGCAATATTCGGCGGTGTTTTTCCAGAGAGATCAGCCCCGGTTACCGTTGAAATGGTGCCACTCTTCCACTCCGCATCAACATAGCCTACCCCTGCATTAAAGCCCCAGTTTTCGCTAATGTAGAGCTGCATGTCGGCTTCAAAGCCCCACTGTTCCGAGTCACCCACATTGATAATACCTTCTACAAACTCGCCACCCGGGCCTTCGGCCTGCAGTTCAAACTGTCGGTCTTTATAGTCGATGTAAAATAAGGCAGTAGTAAGCTGCATACGGCCATCAAACAAGGTGTCTTTATAACCTACCTCAAACTGTGAAGCTTCTTCGTTACCGTAAGTGATAAGTTCGTTGACGCCAGAGAAATTACCTAAATTCACATCGCCGGGCTCAAAACCTTCTGAATAGGTAGCGTAAAGCATTGCTTCATTTTCCAGAAACCATGAGGCAGACACCCGGAAGAGTACCTCTTCGCCTGTGATTTCGCCTGAAAGCCCCGAATCAAGATTGTCGCGCTTACTGCTCCAGTCGTCGTAACGGATACCCACACCGAGTTCAAAGCGCTGCCAGCTGTAATTGATGTTGGCAAATACCGCTTGTTGCTCGCGCTTACGGGCAGTGACTTCAAAGGGGGCAATATCCAATACCGCATCACCGGGTGCCGGGGTGCAAGTACCTGGATCAAGATAACAGAAGCCTTCGTAAATGATCAGTTGAGACGCTAGGTCACGATCCAAATCTAACACGTAAGCACCTACCTGCCATTCCAGCGGGCCATCACCTGTAGAGCTCAAACGAAGTTCTTGCGTAAATGTTTTCAGTTCTTCAGGCCGCACCAGGTCTAATATAAATTCTGGCGAGATATCCAGATCTGATTGTCGAGTAGATTCCGTATCGGTATACGAGGTTATTGAAGTAAGCGTGACAGATTCAAAATCGTAATTGAGCTCCAGACTAGCAGCCGTGGTTTCTTTTTTGTGCCGTGGATTAAAGCTGGTATCAATTTTATCCGTGTACGTAAAATTCTCTGATACTTCACGACTCCAAGTGTTGTTGGGGCCATCGGCATCGTTATATCTCACGGTTGCATATAGAGACAACGCGTCAGACACGTCTCCGGCCAATGTAATTCGTGCCCCACTACTGTCGCGTTCACCGATGTCGCTATTATTTGTACCAGAGATGCCACTGGCACGAGGCGAGTTAGGGTTGGTAAGGTAAGCGTCATCACCTTCGGTATAGGCAAAAAAGCGCATTGCCCATCTGTCATTCAGGGGGACGTTAACTTGCACCTCTGCATCGTAGTAGTTGTCTTCGCCAACTTTCACTTTCGCTTTGCCGTAAACGTCTTCGGGATCAGGGCGCCTGGATACGAACTTTACCGCTCCACCAATATTCGAACCGCCATAAAGAATACCTTGCGGGCCTTTCAATACTTCCAAACGTTCTATGTCACCAAATCTGGCCGAAGCATCGGAGAAGAGCTGTACATCATCCAGGTAAAAACCAACCCCTTGCGTATTGCCAAAGCCACCCAAACCACGAATAGAAACATTGGGAAACCCGTCCAGACGCGTACTCATATACAGGTTTGGTACTTGCATACCAATATCATTGAGTCCATCGATATTGGCTTTGTCCAGCATTGATTCAGAAAACGCTGACAACGATTCTGGCACTTCCATCAGGCTTTCTTCACGCTTGCGCGCAGTCACCTGAATTTCTTCCAGAAACAATCTCTCATCTGCATAAACCTCACCCGTCAATGCAGCCAACATCGTTACCGGAACACTTACCGGTAAGGTGAAAAGTGTCTTTCTCTGGGGACGCTGAAATCTAAAGCCAGAAACAGTGTTTCTTTCTTCAAATTGACCAGATTTATGAATGCTCTGAACGTGCTTATAATCTTGGGCTAAGATGGTCATGGTGCCCCCTTTTTAGTGATTGAGTGAGCTGTTTTTTTAGTTATTAACCACAAATTCGCGAATTGTTGCTAATTGTTTTTTGCGTTGTATTTTCCGTTTGATTCGCTTTAATTTAGTAATAGTAAATTTACTAAAGATTGCCATTTTCCACCTGTTTTTGTGCGCAATGACACCAGCATATCTGTGCAGCCCCTCCCTCTTTAGCTAGGAAAATCCAGTTAAGCAGGAAAAAAATGCTTCTCAGCGTTATAAAGCGGTACCAATGAATTGGTTAGGTTTAGGCTGTTTCTATTATCAGTAAAAAGAATGAGGTCAGATGGATATGGGCAGCGCTAGCTAAGTGTGCGCTGCCCATATGGAGAGCGTATTAAAAATTGTATTTAATGTTTATGGTGGCCAATCGAGGTTGCCCCAATGTGCCGATTACGGCATCTTGAGATCGACCAGGTATTGCATCACCTGGCCAGATTGAGCCGTCCGTGTAATAGTCCTCATCAAAAACATTCTGCACATTAAGGGCTGCAGACCATGATTCGTTTTCAACGCCTATCCGAATATTGGTTACCTGATAGGAGGGATTTTCTGCTGTGTTTTCCTGATTAAAGTAATAAGGGCCTTTGCCTGATATTTCTGCTCTAGCTAAAAAATTTAATGAGTTACTCAGCGGATAAATAAACTGCCCGCCTATATTAAAGCTATAGTCAGAAATCCAGGGTGGTGTTTTACCACTGACATCACTCGGCTGACTGTTTACATCATTGACCAAGGACCCATCCCCAAAATCAGCATGAACATAACCAAAACCGCCATTAACCGTTAGGTATTCGTTAAGCGCCCAATTAAAATCAAATTCAACACCGTATTGCTCAGAGTTTCCGGCATTCAGAATGTTTTCAATAACCCCACCAATGGAAATTTGTTGCTGCAATTCAAACTGCCGATCAGTGTAGTCAATAAAAAATGCCGCTATATTGAAATCCATATTGTCATCAAAAAAGCTGGTTTTAAGGCCAATTTCGTAGTTATCTACAGATTCTTTACTGAAAGGATTTAATACCGGTGTGCCTGCTGCATCGTAAAGATTAAAATTACCTGGCTCAAAACCTTGCGAATAACTGGCATACAAGTGTGTCTTATCGGCAAAGAAATGAGATAACGAAATTTTGGGTAATACTTCGGTATCACCTTGCTTAAGATAAGGCACCCCAGTAGCATAAAGCCCAGCATTTCTGTCCAGAGTATCGGCTTCCCAGTCGTCTATACGCAAACCAAACCCCAACTCCCAGTCGCCCCAACTGTAACTACCCGTGAAAAATGCTGCGGTATTCGTTCTTTCGCGATAGCGGTTTTCAAAAGGAAATGGCACTCGCACCGTAGTTTCTTGTGCAAACGTAGGTGGGTTAACCGGGTCACCTAACGTTCCGTCTAGAATGTTTAGCGTATCCGACGCGGGGATAATGGCAGAGAGTACATCGGTTGTGTCATAAAACTGTGCGTAACTGGCCCAGTCATTTTTCCATTTCGAATAGTAGAGACCTGCCAGCCATTCAAATGAACCATCGCCGGTAGATGTGAATCGCAACTCATGAGTATTGACATCCGTTTCTTCGCGCCTAACCAGATCAAACCCCACCTCCGTAGAAACGTCGAGATCTGTTGTACGCAAACCCTCTGCATCCGTTAACGAGGTTAAATAAGTTACACTAAAATTATCGAAATCTTTATCTATCTGAATACTAGCACCCAGCGTATCCCTGACATTTCTCCCAGCAAAGGTAAGCTCTCGGTCTCTGCTGTACTGCAAGTCATTGGGATCTTCCACTCGCCAGTTATTATTACCGCCGTCTAATTCGTTATAACGAACAGTCGCGTACACAGTAAGTGTCTCTGACAGCTCTGAAAAAGCAGACAACCTGACACCTTCTTCTTCTCTTTCATTTGGATTTTTCCGCCAGCGCTCTCCGGCCGGCTCAGCACCGTGTGGAACTACACTAGAATCCGCCAAGGGTATCGGCCAAATATATGAATCTTCAATATTCGAGCGGCCATTCAAACGTATTGGATTGACAGCTTTTACATAACCATCATCTTCGTTGTGATACCCAAAAAGCCGAAAAGCCAGTTTCTCACCAACAGGAATATTAATGGTACCTTTTCCATTTCTCATATCCTGCTCACCGAGCGTAACCTCCACTGAGCCCTCTAGTTCTCCAAGTTGCGGCCGCTTTGTTTCAAACTTGACTGCGCCACCAACATTACTACCGCCATACAATGTACCTTGAGGACCTTTAAGTACTTCTAAGCGCTCGATATCACCAAAATCAGATGATGCGTCTACGAAAATCTGTACGCCGTCCACATAAAAACCAACACCTTGTGTATTACCAAATGAACCCACCCCTCTTATCGTCACATTGGGGTTACCATCAGCTCGGGTACCAAGATTAAGGTTAGAGATACGCAAGCCTACATCGTCAATATTATTGATATTGCTTTGTTCAAGTTGAAAACTGCTTAATGCAGACACAGATTCTGGAATTTCTTGTGTAGTTTCCGTCCGCTTACGGGCAGTAACTACAACTTCTTCAAGAAGACTCTGGCCAGCATTGACGGGCATAGCTATTACGCCGCTTAATGTGGCAATAGCAACAGCAAGGCCATTACATTTATTTTTATTTTTCATCAGCTCTCTCCTAGTGTGTTATTTTCATGCGAGATCGCAGGCTAACCACAGTAGAAAAAAGTGACTAGCCACGTTTATTACGCACTTAAAAGGTTATAGGAAAGACAGCAAAAGGCACATGCACATAAAGGCAACCCGACCGCTCTAAAAGTGCAATCGATGAGCCACCTCGCGGTGTTTCAAAGACGGTTTTTACCCGCAAGAAAGAAAAGAGAAAAATAGATTGATACAACCACATTAATGGCCATAGTTTTTTACACGCGAGGTACACCCTATGCCAGGATTAAAGCTATTGGTGGGATCAAGCTTTTTATAAAAATCGACAACTTGTGGTTCTGCTTTATATAAGTGTCCCACATTATGTTCTGCTGGGTATTTCGCGCCACGTTTTTTTAAGGCCTCACAAATTTCCTGTTTAACCTCATCTGGACTCTCCCCTTTCTTGACCAAGTAATCTTGATGAAAAACATGGCATAAAAAGTGGCCATAATAAAGCGGCATTAAAATTCGGCTTTTAACATCTTCTGGCAATCGCTCGACCCAGCTTGCCTCATTGCGAGGAAGGGCAACATCCAAAGGTAATACAGGCTCAACCTCATCATCATGAATAAGACTGTAGCGTAACGCAGCACCCGCAGCAGCAAAACGATGCAAATAGGCTAACGAACTTTCTTCTACCGAACATTGAAAGTACGATAGATCACAGGCTCTAGATAACGCATCAAGGCAGTTCCTTAGCTCACCCATTGCAGGACCAGACACTTTGACAATCAGGTGATGTTCATAAAAATCCCTGAAAGCCAACATTCTTTTTGGTAATACATTAGGAAAGATTCTACTAACACCTTGTAGAATTTTGTCCAGCAAATAAGGTGAAAGGAAAGGCAGTTTTTTTAGCATATTTTCCACTCGTCGCTTTGCCATAAAAATAGCTGGCATATGCTCTGTGCCTAACCACTTTAGTAACAGGAGCGTATCCTTCCCGTATTTTTCAGCGATATTGAAGCAATCGCGATGAAGGTACTCTGCCATTTCCGGAAGTTCAGAAAACGTGGTTAATATTTCTTGTCGCAAGCGAGTTAAACAGCGCTCATCATTGGTGCCAATATAAAACGTTTCACTATTTTCGGTATCAGCAAAAGTATCCAGGCGTAGTGCAAATATCGCTATCTTACCAGCACAACCACTGGCGGCATTTAACCGTCTCGCATCTGAATTGAAGCGCGCAGGATCTGACTCAGACACACCGCGTATGCGTTGACTATATTCTCGATCAGATCCTAATCGGTTATCGGTAATAACATCAGCTTCACCATAATTGCCTTCCTCAAGATTTGAGAGGACTTCTTCGGGCGTACTACCTAGATGGAATATCCCCAACTCATCAACTAGCTCTAGCTCCCCCTTTTCGTTAATGCGAGCATAGAGTGCATATTCAGTATAAGCTGGCCCTCTTTTTACTAAAGCCCCACCAGAGTTATTGGCAACACCACCAGTTACTGAGGCTCCTAAACAAGAAGAACCAATGACCGAATGAGGAACCCGTTTAAATGGCTTAAGTGCCGACTCTAAAGCATGTAGCGTGCTACCGGGAAACACCAAGGCTTGATTGCAGCTACCAAGCACAACAATTTTATCTAGCTTAAGTGTATTAATAACCACGACGTCTCTGTCGTAGCCAGCCGAATGAGGAGAAGACCCCTCAGTAAGGCCTGTGTTCGCAGCCTGAACAATAATAATTTTGTCGTAAGCAACGCAGGCACTGAGCACATTCCAAAACTCAACAAGTGTTGTCGGCAAGACCACCGCAACCGCTTCACCTGCACCCGACCGCCAACCCCTGCAATAAAAATCCATCTTACTTTTTTGAGTAATAACAAACTTTATTCCAAGATCGTCTTTCAGGTGTTGTATAAAATCGACATTTTTCGTAGGACAAATTTTCACGATTAAAGCATCCTTATCGTTTACTTACTCATTGCCCTTGATTGCATGACAAACCGTCAATTAGCGAGCACAAAATAAGCCTGTCAAATAGGTGTCGTTATACTATCAACACTTTTCAGTTTACGTAACCACAGACAGACTTACTTTAGACTCATAACATTCTTATTTTAGTAACCACTAATAATACTTGTTACTATTGAATCACTATTGATATCCCATTTAATGACTTTTAAATTTAGTGACTTTTAATAAGTTCTACTTACCTTTATTTACTTGCCGCTACAGACTGCTCCCATGCAGCTTGAACCTTGTCCCACGTAGCCAGGAACCTTGTCGACATATCCTTATTGGTAAATTCCAAAGGACCGAGAAATGTCATGTAAAATTCGCTATCTATTGGAAAATAGGTTTTACCATGAAAAGCACCGCAGGATTCATAGCCATAACCCGGCGCAAAGGCGGTATCACCGCCATTTTGGGCACCACCGCGCACTTCCATTTTCCCTTTGGTAAGAAAATATTCGCCAGGGCCTATGTGATGATGACTGGCAAATGACGAACCCGCTGGACAATCAAAAATTGCCGTCCACGCGCCCATTTCAGGAGATACATTCAACAGTTTCCAGCGCACACCGCCTTCACTTAACTCTTTAGGAAAATCCACCCAATCAACCTCATCTATTTGAACATAGCGCTCTTTTACTTGATCCTGATGTGTTGGCATACTCATATTTATTCTCCTGTTGTGAATAATTAAACCCCAAGTTCTATTGCTTATACATCTTCATTATTTAACGTAGGCACAGCTCAGCTGATCTTTTTGCTTCAAGAATTTCTATCCAGTAGCCATCTGGATCTCTGATAAAGGCCAACCCTTTCATCAAACCTTGGTCTGGCATTTTTACAAAACTCACACCAGCTTCTTCGAACCGCTGGCATGCAGCATAGACATCCGGCACGGTGATACCGATATGACCAAACCCGCGAGGTTCATCATTTCCAGAGTGATAGCCGCTAAAATTGTCGTCGGACTCAGTCCCCCAGTTATGGGTTAACTCCAAGAGACCTTGCTGGCTGAAGGTATACTCTGCGCGCTGCAATTCATCTTCAGGAATTGGACCGTGTTTTTCTGGCCTTATATAGCCCATAAAATATAAACTGAACTTCATGTCTGGAAAGTCAAACCGCTTTACCAGTGTCATACCCAGTAGATCGTGATAAAAACTCAGTGAACGCTCGGGGTCGGCAATTCTCAGCATTGTCTGACTCAATACAAATTCTGAAGTCTCCGGACTATGCGCCAACTGCCCTTCATGAATACCCAGTTTTTGCTGAACATCGTTAGTATTTGACAATCTAATCACCCCAACATTTTCATTAGCAGCCCCAAAGGGCAACGACCAATTAAAGATACAACTACATCTTTATTTCTAACATTGCCTGCAATGCAATCTCACTAGTCTGAAAATGCAAATATTGATTCTATATATTGCAACCAAATCTGGACCCTTATAATGTTAGAGTCACAGAATGGTAGCCTGCGCTATAAGCATTTAAAGATGCATGACTAACAATAAGCGTGGATTACAGACAGAGAGATGCGGTTTTGAGGGTACGCGACAGGTGTAAAAGAACGGTATTATTGAAATTTCCTATACATGACATATGAAAAAATAAGTGGCTCTTTAATATTTTTATGCGTTAGATAGTTGTCTTAAGCATTTATTGCTATATGGAAACCATAAGCACAGGTTCGCAGCACTTTTCATTAGGAAAAACTTGTATATTTTTTGCGGAGATTCTATTGTAAATAGAGCTATATCGACAGCTACCCGAATTATAATAAAACGACAGTAAGGGTTGTAAAATGTCTAGAGAAAAACTTGATGTAGTCCAATGGCGGTCTGACAACTATGCAGCTAATGATGTTATTGGTGCATGGGAAGATGTTCTCAACACTACCTTTGGTAGCTGGGCATTAAGGCCAAAAGAAAGATCCTCGTTTTCTGCCGTGCTAACCACTCAGCAATTCGATGGCATGAGCGTTACTCAGTGTATCTGCGACCCTTGTGCCGCCGACAGAACCGCAAGAAACATTTCCCAAAATAACTCGGAAAAACTCACTATCCAACTTGTACTGGATGGCTTAGAGAGAATGAAGTTTTGTGAGCGGGAATATCTGTTGCAAGCAGGTGATATTTTTATTTGGGACAATACCCAGCGCATGGTATTTGATGTTCAAGAACGCCTGCACAAAATATCGATCACCCTGCCGTTGCAGCGCTTAAAAAACTGGGTTCCCAATTCCTGGCATTCCATATCGCGAAAAATATCATCCACAACGCCCTCTGCGGCCCTCTTAAAATCGCACCTGACGTCTTTGTCCAATAAAGAATTACAGAATATCTCGTTGGACGGTGACGCATTATCAGAGGCAACGGTCGCCTTGCTGGTTTGTGCACTGGGCGAAAAGCCTGCTACTGAAGAGGCCTCAATACGACTAGGCCAGTTGGAAATGGTTAAGCATTATATTAATGAGAACCTTGGCAACTCTAATCTCACTCTTGAACAGGTAGCCACTGAAAACAGAATTTCGCTGCGCTACTTACACTGGCTATTTAATGGTACTGGCACTACCGCTGCACAATATATACTCGAGCAGCGCCTCAACCGCTGTCGTCGCGACCTGATGAATCCGTCCATGGCCAATAGAAGTATTTCGTCAATTGCTTACTCATGGGGGTTTAATGATCCGAACCATTTCAGCCGCCGCTTCAAAAAAATCTACAGCGTGAGCCCTAGTGAATCTCGAGTTACCGGTTCTTAACTGTACACTGGTTCACGTAGACAGCCTTGTGGTGCATGCTTCTGCACCAAGGCGTTTGTGAAGCCATTTAACGTCTTAATTCCCACCACCACCTTGGCGAGCCTGTAGTTAATAGTGTTATGCTCTGCACGATACTGGCCAGGCATTGCCGACGTTTATTCCACAAGTGTTTTACTGGCTAACCCGAAGCAAGCAGAATACTTCTATGGCTAAACTACCGCACACCCTACTCTCCCCCCCTATTACCGATGTGCGTATTGGCCTTGTAATCCCGCAAATTATTCCTTCTGTTGATAGGCCTACCAATGCGCTTTAAAAATCTGGATCTCAATCTGCTCATTGCTCTGGATACACTTTTGGAAGAGCGCAGTGTGACCCGCGCAGCTGAACGCCTTCACATTAGCCAGCCAGCGATGAGCGCGGCCTTGGCCAGGCTCAGAGGAAGCCTTAATGACGCTTTATTTGTCATGCACGGCAAAAAAATGATCCCTACTGCGACGGCCTTGCGTTTGCAGGAACCGCTGAAAACATTGCTTCGTGATGTAGATTCACTCATGTTCGATGCGACCCAGTTCGACCCGCCGACATCAGAACGGCACTTTAAAGTGTCAGCTTCAGATTATGTGTTTGCAGTAGTATTCCCCCAACTTGTTCAGCGACTTGGAGCAATAGCACCTGGGATCATTATTAATTGCATTCCACAATCAGAGTTGGCCCAACAACAGCTCGACCAAGGAAACCTGGATTTGATTATAGTGCCGGAAAGGCATATGTCCCCAGGCCACCCCGCCGAGCTGCTCTTCACTGACAAATACGTGGCAGTTGGCTGCTCGCGCAACCCAATTTTTCAATCTGACATGTTATCAGAAGAAGCGTTTTATACGGCTGGGCATGTCGTTGTCGACATCGGCATAAATTCAGCACCTACAATCGGAGAAAGCCATATGCGCCAACGAGGCATAAAACGGCGTATTGAAATGAGCGTAGCCTCTTTTTTGCTGGCCCCTGAAATGGTCGTGAATACTACTAAAGTAACAGTCATGCATGAAAAGCTAGCCCGCGTATTTCAACAACGGCTACCCATTGCTATTGCCGAATTACCTTTCAGCTTCCCTGATATTCGAGAGATGGCTCAATACCATGTATCCAGACAAAACGACACAGGGCTCCAATGGTTAATTAACCAAATGCGTGAGTTAAACATCTCTAACTATAAATAATTCTTATGCTTACCAATAAATATAATCACTTTCTAAAATCAATATAATCACTTTATAGTTATGCTCAAAATAACACTGTCAGTGGGTAAACCTACTGGCTGAATAAGGTGCATCTCATGAACAACCTCAATATTCTCGTGGTCGGCGGTGGTATCGGCGGCCTTACTACCGCTATTGCCTTACGCAGAAAAAACTTTACCGTTGAAGTCATTGAAAAAGACCCGGATTGGAGTGTCTACGGCGTTGGCATTATTCAACAAAGCAATGTTATTCGGGCAGTTTCTGAACTCGGTATTTTAGATGACTATCTGGATGCCGGGTTTGGCTGCGATTTCACCGAAATCTATACGCCGGACGGTACGTTAGCCGCCAAAATTCCCGCACCAAAACTTGCAGAGGGCTATCCCGCCATCGTGGGTGTGGGTCGCCCAGCCTTGCATAAAGTGTTAGGCGAAAACGCAAAAGCTGCCGGTGCAACCATACGGCTTGGGGTAACAATTAAAACGCTAAAAGACAGCGAAAATCAGGTAACCGTAGAATTCAGTAATGGTGAAACGGGTAGTTATGATTTGGTGGTTGGCGCAGACGGACTCTATTCTGATACGCGACACCGAATATTACCGGAGGCAAAAGAGCCTGAATTTACCGGACAATCCGTTTGGCGCTACAATTTTCCACGTCCGCCTGAGCTCGATTGTATACAGATTTTTGAAGGTGCTGTGGGCACCGGGTTAGTCCCCCTTTCGAACGACAAGATCTATATGTACATCACTACAGCGGAACCCGGAAATCCACGCTATCCACGCGAAGGCCTGGCTGCCGCCATGCGCGCAAAGCTTACCCAAGCTTGCCCGAGAATACAGGCTATGGCTGAAGAGATCACTGACGATAACGAAGTCGTCTACAAACCTCTGGAATGGCATATGCTATACGGCGACTGGCACAAAGGCCGGGTGGTATTAGTGGGCGATGCCGTACATGGCACTACGCCACACCTGGGCCAAGGCGCAGGCATGGCCATTGAAGACGGTTTAGTACTCGCAGAAGAGCTCGAACAAGCCACGACTCCCGAGGAAGCTTTTCAAGCCTATCGCAATCGCCGATTTGAGCGCTGCAAGTACATCGTTGAATCTTCTGTTGCCATCTGTTTCGGTCAATTAGGCAAAGGGCCTTTAGTCAACAATGCCGAAGCGACCCAAGCGATGTTTAACGTTGTCGCACAGCCCATTTAATTCACTTTTGGTGCGCAAAACACCAGCGCACCGCCCTCGTTTTTACTAGATAGGTTCAATCTATGAGCAAAGTAATCGACGTGCGCTATGTAGGCTATGGCGTAGAAAAATTTGATGAAGAAAGACAGTTTTACAATGAGGTTTGGAAACTTAACGAAGTAGGCGAACACGATGGCGCGGTATATTTTTCAGCGGCAGCGTCTGCGGAGCATCACGTAGTAAGAATTCGTCCCGCAGAGGAAAACCGTGTTGACGTCATCGCTTTCGCCGCTGCAACCAAACAGGACGTGGACGCACTGGCTGAAAAAGTACGCACATCAGGCGCCAAAATTATTTCTGAGCCAGGAACGCTAACACAACCTGGAGGCGGATATGGTTTTCGCTTTTTCTCGCCAGATGGGATCATGATGGAAATATCCAGCGGCGTGCAGACTCGGAAAGTAACGTCGCTGAACCACTGGGATGCCATTCCAGAACGCGTCAGCCATGTTGTATTGCATTCTCCAGATCACAAGGCAATGGTAGCCTTTTTTACTGACACTCTGGGCTTCAAAGTCTCAGACTGGTTAGGCGACTTTATGTGCTTTTTGCGCTGCAATGAATGGCACCACCGTATTGCGATTTTGCCGGGACCTCCCTGCCTTGATCACGTCGCTTACGACATGCCCACAATCGACGATATGATGCGCGGATCTCACCGACTCAAAAACAACGACATTGATATTGCCTGGGGCCCTGGGCGACATACCGCCGGCAACAATACATTTAGCTATTTCGTCACGCCAAACGGATTTGTGGTTGAGTACACCGCAGAACTCGAAAAAGTAGATGACGCAACCTGGGAAGCTACGGTCTACACTCCTTCCAAGCAGGTAATGGATCAATGGGGCGTGGGTAAAGGCGGGCCAAGCACTATGCCGCGCTCCGAACCGAATCCCGGACTATTCAAACAACTAGAGGTTTAAACATGGCATTATTTGAATACTTTCCCAACTACGTTTGGAACTTGTCCGTATCCATTGCGGTTGAGAGTGGAGCAAAAATCGGCGAAATCATCGACATGTGTCAACCGCTGCGCGAAGCTGCCGAAAACGGTGACGACGCTGGCACGGCTGAATTTCTCACACAGTGGGTAAAAATGGCTGACAAACTCATTAGCCTGGCCAATGAAGACGAAGCTTCCGGTTGTTATTTTTCCGCAGGCACCAAACTGAAGCGCGCCGCACTTTACCTGATGGTAGCAGAAAGAATGCAGGGCCAGGGTCACCCTAACCGCACAGAAACATGGAACCGAGCCCAAGACTGTTTTCAGAAAAGCATAACCCTCAGCCAGGACAATTGTGAGCGCGTCGAGATTCCCTTGGCAGATGGCGGCACAATGCCAGCACTCTATGTTCGTGCACCAGGCGAAGGAGCAAAACCTACCGTCGTTTACTGTAACGGTCTGGATAGCTGCAAGGAAATGCTTTACTGGTCTAACCTCCCTCAAGCATTAGCTAAGCGCGGCATTTCTACCCTTTGTGTTGACCAACCGGGCACCGGCGAGACACTGCGCACCTACGGCCTTCCCGCCGTATCAAACAGCGAAGTCTGGGCATCGAAAGCAGTGGATTGGCTAGAACAGCAACCTGACGTTGATACCAAGCGCCTGGGCATGACGGGCATATCCTTGGGTGGCCACTTTGCCCCACGAGCGGTGGCTTTCGAACCGCGATTTGCGTCTGGCGCAGTTTGGGGTGCCAATCACAATTGGGCCGAAGTGCAACAAAAACGCTTAAAACGAGAAGGTGAAAACCCGGTTCCACATTACTGGTCACATGTTATGTGGGTTTTCGGCGCAGACAATATGGATGACTTTTTTGCCAAAGCAGAAGGTATGAACCTGAATGGCGTAATGGAAAAGATTAAAGTCCCCTTTCTGGTCACCCACGGCGCAAAAGACCGACAAATCAGTCTCGATTACGCGCAACAAAGTTACGATCAACTCGTCAATTCACCGAACCGCAAACTTAAAATATTTACCGAACGCGAAGGCGGCGTCGAGCACGTAGGCGCAGATAATATGAGTTTCGGTTGCGACTATATCGCCGACTGGTTCGCTCAAACCTTAGGCGGTAAATTGGGGTAAATAGAGAATGCCACGTAAATTTATTGATTTATCGATTTATCTGGAAAATGACGTCATCACCGACCCACCCTTTATGCGGCCGGAGATTACTTACCAGACACACGAAGAAACAGTTCCCGAAGCCAACCATTTTTTCCGGGCGTTTCTGCAGAAGAGTTTCCTGGCGGCAAAGGCTTTGCCGCTGCGGAAACCGTAAAACTCACCACTCACAATGGTACACACTTGGATGCCCCATGGCACTTCCACCCGACCATGAACAATGGTGAACGTGCAATTACCATTGACGAAGTACCGTTAGATTGGTGCTTTCGCCCCGGCGTAAAACTTGACTTTCGCCACTTTGAAAATGGCTATGTAGTGACTGCTGAAGATGTTGAAGCTGAGCTAAAACGTATTGGGTATGAGCTACAACCTATGGACATAGTCTTGGTCAATACCGCAGCGGGCGCTGCAGTTGGCGATCCTGATTTTTGCAATATTGGCTGCGGTATGGGCTATGCCGCGACCATGTACTTATTGGAGCGCGGCGTTCGTGTAACCGGGACAGACGCTTGGTCTTGGGATGCCCCCTTTAGTCATACCGCCAAACGTGTAGCCGAAACCGGGGATAACTCGCTAATTTGGGAAGGCCACAAGGCCGGTCTGGAAATAGGCTATTGCCACCTGGAAAAAATGCACAACCTCGAAGCCCTCCCCCCCTATGGTTATACCATCGCCTGTTTTCCTCATAAGGTGCGAGGCGGCTCTGCCGGATGGACGCGCGCCGTTGCTATTATTGAGGACTAACATTTACAACCTATTTACAGGAAGCTGTTTATGAAACTGGCAACGATAAACAACGGGACTCGCGATGGCGCGCTGGCCGTTATTTCAAGCGATGGGCAGAGATACATTTTTGCTCCAGAACACATTCCAACGTTGCAAACCGCTCTGGACAACTGGGCAATTAGTGAGCCAGTCCTCAACGCTATTGCTAAGGACCTTGAACAAGGTAAAGGTACTAGCACAGCTTTGGTAGAGTATATGGCTCCCTTACCCAGAGCATGGCAGTGGCTGGATGGTTCAGCGTTTAAAAGTCACGGCGACTTAATGGACAAAGCTTTCGGTTTTGAACCGAAACAGTTGACGAAGCCGCTCATGTATCAGGGAATGTCACACCAGTTTTTTAGTGCAACTGCTGACGTACCTTTTACAAGCGAAGCACACGGTATTGATTTTGAGGGCGAATTCGCAGTTATCACAGACGACGTTCCCATGGGGACCAGTGCTGACGATGCGCTGAGCCACATCAAACTCATTATTTTGCTAAACGACTGGTCATTGCGCACACTTGCTGTACCGGAAATGAAAACAGGCTTTGGTTGGGTGCAGGCAAAACCAGCTTGTTCCGCTGCCCCTATTGCGCTGACACCGGATGAACTAGGCGCGTTCTGGCGCGAAGGACGCGTACACCTAAACCTGGTTGTAGACTGGAATGGCGAACGCTTTGGTAACGCTTATGGCGGTGTAATGGCGTATGGCTTTCATGAATTAATTGCCCATGCTGCTGCGACCCGTGATCTTTGCGCCGGCACTATTCTAGGATCGGGGACAGTTTCAAATGAAAACTATCGAGAGGTTGGTTCTACCTGTATCGCCGAACGACGCGGTATCGAAACGATAGATTCCGGCACAGCGTCTACACCCTTCATGAGTTTTGGTGACACCGTGAAAATGCAAGCAACGTCGCCTGAACTACAGAACCCATTCGGGGTTATTGACCAAAAAGTTGTAGAACAAAAAATATAAAATAGGGACTTTTTTAAGCTACAGTGGGGCAAATTTAATATCACTGGCCTGGCAAGATGTATTCGCACAGACCTGAACTGACAGATGATTCCAGTTTCTTATTATTCTGTTACTTCTCTTGGGTGTTTTAGATTTAGTCCCGCTCCTCTCTCTATTTTCATTCCAGCAACCACACCCCGCTAACATAACCTGAACAAGGCTACAGAACCTTGGCTCGCAACATTTTTCTGTGGTGTATCACGACTATAAAAATGCCGCTATTTATAGCCGTGATTTGATAACAGCACTGGCCAAAGGCTTGGCCCATTCGGGCCTTGGATCAACAAGCAATGAACCAAACCCATCTCGCATCAGCGAAAATAGACAAACCGGTTTAGGGCCGGCGCTGTCAGAGGGTTCTGAGTTGTCAAACACACGCACTGCGACGCACCGGGGAAGTAAACCCAACATATTATGAATAGCGCCGGTCCAGCGCTCACGAATTTTGGCTTCGGGAATATCATGCCCACCCGGCGACGTTGAGCAAACTGCCCTACAAGCCCGATAAACGCCGCTTGGTCTTGGCTGTCGCTTCAAAGCTTAACGGGTCATCCGGCCACGGGTGCTTGGGATACCGTCCCTTCATATCTTTTTTGACGTCGTGGTATGCGCCACGCCAGAACCCGGCCAGATCTTGGGTAACCTGCAAAGGTCTACCAGCCGGGGACAAAAGATGTATCTGCAACGGCAGTACGCCATTCGCCACACAAGGTGTGGTTTGGCAGCCAAACATTTCTTGTAATTTCACAGCCAAAACGGGTATTTCTGGCAAATAATTGATGCTGGCATCACGTCCAGACGGAATAGCAAATACCGGCGGAAAATAGTGGTTTAACCATTGCTGTTGCTGCCAATCCAGTTGGCTTTTAACAGCGGTGTCCAAATCAAGTTTTTGAATATCCGCAGCTGAAGTCACGTGCTCCAAAAATGGCCCCAACCAAGCGGCCAAGTTGGCCAACAAGCCTTCATCAGAAAAATCAGGCCAGGCTCTTACCGCGTCGGCATCAGGCAGTGACTTTAAATTTGCGCAGTCTCGCACCAGTTTTTGCGCTGTCCTGACACGGGCGAGCCAATGCTTTAGTGGCTCGGACCAGGGCAGGCAAACAAGTCCGCGCCGTTTTACCATATCCAATAATATAGGTAGCTTTTCCGAACTCGTAACCGTCGCCAATGGTGCACGGGATATCACTAACTTACCCAGTTTTTCTTGCTTTTCTGCGACTAGGCGACCTAGCGCCTCATCCCAATGCACGATGGTGTCGGTGAATATTTGCGGCTTTAACAAATCCTGAAACCGTTGAGCGGCCAGTGCTGTAGCTAGCCCGATACGTTCTAACCTGGCTCCCGCGCTGCCGGAAGACGCACCACCATACAGCTGAGCCACGACTAAATATTGACTACCCATCAAGCTATCAGCCTCTGATAGCTCGCAACGCTTACCATTTGCAAGCTGATAGTTAGTACCGTTTACAGAGGATGTTGCAGCAATACGATCCGGATACGCCTGCGATAAAAGAACGCCAGCCCAATCTTCAACATCCAGCGCAAGCTTATCTTCAACTGCTAATCTTGAATGAATAGGCGCTAAACGTCGCAGGTAGTGTTGGGCCTGTGTCTTTATTCGAGCAAGAACGTTCTTTCCCGCATGTTGCAAAGTAGTTTGACCATCACTTTTTATGCCCAGCACTAAACGCAAACGCAACATTAGATCCGAGGGTAACGGCCCGCTATCAGAGCGATTGCGCACGAGAATATCTCGCTCTGATAACAACGCAGCCAAACAGGCTGCTAATTCAATCAGTGTCATACGATTACCCACCACTTGATGGCCGTCAGTCACCCACTGCTGAGCCTGTAGCATCAGATGGGCTAAACGCGGATGCATGGGTAACGCGAGCATACGTTGTCCATGGTCGGTTAACGTTGGCGGATCAACACCGTCGACTGCACCCAGGGCGCGTAACAAATCAACAGACCTTTCGAAAGCCTTGCCATTTGGTTTGGTTAACCAGGGCAACTCATTAATATCTGACACGCCCCACTGCATAAGCTGCAAAGCCATAGGCGCAAGATCAGCATTCACTATTTCCACAGGGCTATACTCTGCCAAACTATCCTGCTGCGTCGCTGACCATAAACGATAACAAATACCCGGTGCGACTCGCCCGGCCCGGCCTGCTCGCTGCGTTGCAGCCGCTCTGGATACGCGCTGGGTAATGAGGGAGGCCATACCGGTCGCAGAATTAAAGACCGGCGCTCGCGTCAGGCCGGCATCGACCACCACACGCACGCCTTCAATGGTTAAACTGGATTCTGCGATGCTGGTTGCTAAGACTATTTTACGTTCGCCATTGTTAGCCGGGCTAATCGCCCTACGCTGCTCCTCTAATGATAAGTCACCGAACAGAGGAGCTATGAGGATTGACTCGTCTTGAGAAAGATCGGAGAGGAACGTATTGAGCTGTTCTGCCACGCGGCGAATTTCTCCCTGGCCTGGGAGAAACACAAGAACATCACCAATATCGTTGGCAACAACATCTTTTATTGTCTTAACAGTGCGGGGAACAATGTTCTCACCATATTCAAAAGCTTCCAGGTAACGAATATCTACCGGGAAACTTCGCCCTGTACTGCGAATAATTGAGGCCCCACCCAGAAACTTGCTGACATCATCGGTTGCCAACGTTGCGGACATTACCAATATTTTTAATGGGCTTTCGCGTAAATCACCCAGCTCTTGCTGACCATGCAAACACAGCGTCAAACCTAAATCACCATCCATATGACGCTCATGAAACTCGTCGAAGATAACCAAACCTACATTCTCGAGAACCGGATCATCCTGCAATAATCGTGTTAGTACACCTTCAGTAATCACCTCTATGCGAGTATTTGGGCCAACCTTACTGTCCAGACGCACGCGATAGCCCACTGTCTCACCAACGGTTTCGCCCAAGAGGCCTGCCATCCGCTCGGCCGCCCCACGCGCTGCAAGCCGCCGCGGCTCAAGCATAAGTATTTTCTGCCCCCTTAACCACGGCTGCTGAAGTAGGAGCAAAGGCACCAACGTAGTTTTGCCGGCTCCGGGCGATGCCTCCAGGACGAGACTCTCAGCATTGCTCAAGGCTGTAATAACATCCTCCATCACCCCGATAATCGGCAATGATGGCAGGTTTGGCAGCGTGTTTGATAACGTCGTTGTCATAAAGAAATCAGTTAATTGATGCAAAAGGCGGACATTGTAATGAAAAAATAGATAGTGCCGTATTTTTATACACAAAATTAAGGCAATACTGTAGAAAGTTATCCTACTGAAAATTCGTAACACTCTGGATCCACGTTTCTTAATACTTATCATTAAACACGGAAAGAACCTAGACGGGAATAACGCTCGGTGAGGAGCAAGCTGCACGATTCCCGTTTGATCAAAAAAACTGGCGAGAACTACTTGGATCCAATCAACAAAAGAAATAACCACGATTGTTATCGTTGAGTGTCCACAACAACCGCTCGGCAGCTTTATCTGATGCTATAAATACCGCTTTAAGGTATTTAGACAACACTATTCTGGGTTAAAATGCCAACCTCTCAACGAGGTCTAACCCTAAACGTTTACGAAGACCGCAAAACAATCCATTTATTTGCAAGGTATTACTTGAATGCTGAAAGACATTACCGCGTCATTGGAAGAAATTCTCGCTCAACGCATTATGTTGCTGGACGGAGCCATGGGCACGATGATTCAGCAACACCCGCTGACGGAAGATGACTTTCGGGGCCAAATGTTTGCCAACCATGAAATGCCTTTAAAAGGCGATAACGACCTGCTTTCTATTACCCGACCCGACATTATTGAAAGCATTCACGATACATACTTTGCTGTTGGCGCCGACTTTGCGACCACAAACTCCTTTAATGCGACGACTATTGCGCAAGCGGATTACGGGTTGGAAAATGCCGTTAGAGAAATCAATTATGCCGCCGCACAATGTGCCCGAAAAATGGCAGATAAGTGGACTGCCAAAACACCCGATCAGCCTCGCTTTGTTGTTGGTGCCATTGGCCCAACAAACCGTACCGCCTCCATGTCGCCGGATGTAAACGATCCAGGAAAGCGCTTTGTCACCTTTGATCAATTACGCACTGCTTATTATGAGGCTGGCGAAGCATTGCTTGAAGGTGGTGCAGACTTACTGATGATCGAAACTATTTTTGACACACTTAACGCTAAGGCTGCGGTTTTTGCTGTGGCAGAATTACAAGATCGCTATGGTAACTTTCCACTGTTGGTATCCGGCACAATTACCGATGCCAGTGGCCGCACATTATCCGGGCAGACCGCCGAAGCCTTTTATGTATCGATGATGCACAGCAATATGCTAAGCATTGGATTAAATTGCGCATTAGGCGCAAAGGATATGCTGCCCTACGTCAAGCGTCTTGCGCAGACTGCTGATTGCTATATCTCTGCGCACCCTAACGCAGGTTTACCGAATGAATTTGGTGAATACGATCAAACACCAGAAGAAATGGCCGCCGAAATCGAGCCGTTTATCAGCGGTGGCTATGTGAACATTCTCGGTGGCTGTTGTGGCACCACTCCGGAACATATTACGGCGTTAAAAACACTTGCCGACAACCACGCCCCAAGAAAATTACTAAAAAATTAATTCAGCTTGGCCAACCATTTTGCCGACAGCAATGATGAGTATATATACGTGAGCAAGAAAAATTCAGAACATCAAAAAGATATGATCCTCAGCGGTCTTGAACCTTTAGTCGTCAATAAGACAACCGGTTTCGTCAATGTTGGCGAACGCGCAAACGTGACCGGTTCAAGAAAGTTTGCCCGTCTGATTCAAGAAGAAAACTACGAAGAAGCTGTAGAAATTTCGCGCGCGCAAGTAGAAGATGGTGCGCAAATCATTGACGTTAACATGGATGACGCGATGCTTGATGGCGTTGCGGCAATGCAGCGCTACTTGAACTTACTGGCTGCTGAACCTGACATCGCCCGTGTACCCTTTATGATTGACTCCTCAAAATTCGAAATTATTGAGGCAGGTTTAAAGTGCGTGCAAGGCAAAGCGATTGTTAACTCTATATCACTGAAAGAAGGCGAAGAAATTTTTATTCGTCAGGCCAAATTGGTTCGCCGCTACGGCGCTGCCGTTGTCGTTATGGCTTTTGATGAAAAAGGTCAAGCAGACACTTATCAACGTCGTATAGACATTTGCCAGCGCTGCTACGACATTCTGGTAGACGTTGTTGGATTTCCCCCACAAGATATCGTATTTGACCCAAACATATTCCCCGTGGCGACAGGCATAGAAGACCACGACAACTACGCTGTGGATTTTTTTGCTGCTACACGCTGGATTAAAGAAAATTTGCCAGGCACCAAAGTCTCTGGTGGTGTATCTAACGTATCCTTCTCCTTCCGCGGTAATGATACCGTACGTGAGGCTATGCACTCCGTATTTTTGTACCATGGCATACAAGCTGGTATGGATATGGCTATTGTTAACGCGGGCCTGCTAACAGTTTACGATGATATTCCAAAAGACTTGCTTGACCACGTGGAAGATGTCCTGCTGAATCGGCGCCCCGACGCTGCCGAACGCTTAGTTGAGTTTGCAGAACAAGTAAAGGGTGCCAGCAGTGTCGAAAAAGAAAGCGATAAACTGGCTTGGCGAGAAGAAGATCTGCAAACACGAATTACGCACTCTTTGGTTAAAGGTATTGCTGAGTTTATTGAAACAGACGTTGAGGAAGCACGCCTGCAGGCTAACAAACCCATTGAGGTCATTGAAGGCCCGTTAATGGTCGGTATGAACGTAGTCGGCGATCTCTTTGGTGCGGGTAAAATGTTTTTGCCGCAGGT
Source organism: Cellvibrionaceae bacterium (assembly GCA_050290265.1). Classification (GTDB taxonomy): domain Bacteria; phylum Pseudomonadota; class Gammaproteobacteria; order Pseudomonadales; family Cellvibrionaceae; genus JBNKFV01. The sequence goes on along the minus strand of JBNKHI010000040.1, from coordinate 3,830 downwards.
AGTCAAAAGCGCTCGAGTTATGAAAAAAGCTGTTGCGTATTTACTACCCTATATTGAAGAAGAAAAACGCTTGTCTGGCAACGTCAGCAAGAACAACGGCACCATTGTGATGGCAACTGTAAAAGGCGACGTACACGATATTGGTAAAAATATCGTAGGGGTTGTACTGGCTTGTAACAACTACGAAGTCATCGACCTGGGCGTAATGGTGCCACCGGAAAAAATTCTCGATACAGCGATAGAAAAAAATGCTGATATTATTGGATTATCTGGATTAATCACGCCGTCATTGGATGAAATGGTTACCGTCGCGCAAATGATGACCGAACGCGGCATGACAACACCGCTACTCATTGGTGGAGCAACAACATCAAAAGTCCACACGGCGGTAAAAATTGAACCGCAATATGAACATACTGTAGTACACGTACTGGATGCTTCCAAGTCTGTCCCCGTAGTCTCTGGGTTGCTGAGTGAAAAACGCGCTGAATTAATCGCGCAAATCAAAGCAGACAACGCTGCAGTGAGAAAGCAAAATGCCAACCGTCGAGCCAAAAAGTCGTTTGCAACATTAGAAAAAAGTCGAGCCCACGGTGTTAAACTTGACTGGCAAAACTACTCGCCCACCGTGCCGGCATTACAAGGGACCAAAGTATTCGCAGACTACCCCCTGGCCGACATTGTCGAACGTTTTGACTGGGAACCTTTCTTTCGCACCTGGGAATTGCACGGTAAATTTCCGGCCATCCTGACCGATGAAGTGGTTGGCGAAGAAGCCAGTAAACTATTCGAGGATGCTAAGAAAACTCTGGCAGAAATTGTTGAGCAAAAGCTCTTTACCTGCAAGGGCATCATTGGTTTATTCCCAGCAAATGCTATCGATGGAGACAGCACAGAGATTTACACTGAAAATGGTGAAAAACTTGCAACCCTGCACCATTTACGCCAGCAGACTGAACGCCCTGACGGCCGCGACTATCGATCCCTAGCCGACTTTATCGCCCCAAAGGCCTCTGGAAAAACAGATTACATGGGTGGATTTGCAGTGGCGTGCTTCGGCGCCGAAGACCTGGCAAAAACCTACGAAGCTAAGCTAGATGACTACCATTCCATTATGGTGAAAGCATTGGCTGACCGGTTTGCAGAAGCGTTTGCCGAACTGCTGCATGAGCGTGTGCGAAAAGAATTTTGGGGCTACGCAACAGACGAGAACTTCTCAAACCAGGAACTTATTAAAGAAGCCTACCAGGGCATCCGCCCTGCCCCTGGATACCCCGCCTGCCCAGAGCACAGTGAAAAAGCCACACTTTGGCAATTGCTAAAGGTCCAGGAATATACGGGAATAGAGCTGACCGACAGTTATGCCATGCACCCGGCCGCCGCCGTTAGCGGTTGGTATTTCGGCCACCCTGAAAGCCGTTATTTTGCTCTTGGCCAAATCAATCGCGACCAAGTCAGCGATTACGCAAAACGCAAAGGCTGGGATATGAGTACCGCAGAGCGCTGGCTACGACCTGCTCTTGGTTATAATAGCTAAAGCTTGAGGAGAGAGTTTAATCCTTATAAAAAAACCAGCCGAAGCTGGTTTTTTTATATCTGGAAAGCTGACTGATTTTACCAGCCCGTCAATTCCTTCAACGCACTACCGATATCAGCCAAACTGCGAACAGTTTTAACGCCAGCATCTTCCAATGCGGCAAACTTCTCATCAGCAGTACCTTTACCACCAGCGATAATCGCACCGGCATGGCCCATACGCTTTCCTGGAGGTGCAGTAACACCTGCAATGTAAGAAACAACCGGCTTAGTAACGTTTTCTTTAATAAATGCAGCAGCTTCTTCTTCTGCAGAACCGCCAATTTCACCAATCATAACGATAGCTTCAGTGGCTGGATCTTCCTGGAACATTTTCAAAATATCGATAAAGTTTGAACCAGGGATTGGGTCACCACCAATACCAACACAAGTAGACTGGCCAAAACCGAAATCAGTTGTTTGCTTAACAGCTTCGTAGGTCAACGTACCAGAACGGGAAACGATACCAACTTTACCTGGCAAGTGAATGTGACCTGGCATAATACCAATTTTACATTCACCAGGAGTGATAACACCTGGACAGTTAGGACCAATTAAACGTACACCCAGCTCATCACACTTAACTTTTGCATCCAGCATATCCAAAGTAGGAATGCCTTCTGTAATACAAACGATCAGTTTTATACCACCGTTTGCAGCTTCGAGAATAGAGTCCTTACAAAATGGCGCTGGTACATATATCACAGACGCTTCAGCACCTGTTGCTTCAACGGCTTCACGAACAGTGTTAAACACTGGCAAGCCAAGGTGTGTTTGTCCGCCCTTACCTGGCGTAACACCGCCAACCATTTTTGTACCATACTCAATCGCTTGCTCTGAGTGAAAAGTACCTTGAGCTCCGGTAAAGCCTTGGCAAATAACCTTAGTATCTTTATTAATTAAAACGCTCATTTATTTGCCCTCCGCTGCTTTAACAACTTGCTGTGCGGCGTCCGTTAAACTGGTTGCAGCGATAATATTCAAACCACTTTCAGCCAATACTTTAGCACCTAGCTCAGCGTTGTTACCTTCAAGACGTACAACAACCGGCACTTTAACGCCTACTTCTTCAACCGCACCAATTACACCTTCAGCGATCAAATCACAACGCACGATACCACCGAAAATATTGATTAAAACAGCTTCAACGTTTTCGTCAGACAAAATAATTTTAAACGCTTCAATTACACGCTCTTTTGTGGCACCACCACCTACATCAAGGAAGTTGGCTGGCTGGCCGCCGTGTAATTTAACGATATCCATGGTCCCCATTGCCAAACCGGCTCCGTTAACCATACAACCAATGTTCCCATCCAGCGCAACGTAGTTAAGTTCCCAACGTGCTGCATGCGCTTCACGCTCGTCTTCTTGCGAGGGATCGTGCATCTCTTTGATTTTCGGCTGGCGGTAAAGCGCATTACCATCGATATTAATTTTGCCATCCAAGCAATGCAGATTGCCTTCGGTGGTGATTACCAGAGGATTAATCTCTAATAAAGCAAAGTCATAATCCTGGAACATTTTGGCCAGCCCAAGGAAAATAGTCGTGAACTGCTTTACTTGTGCTGGGTTTAAACCTAACTGAAACGCAAGATCACGCGCTTGGTAAGGTTGCGCACCCACTAATGGGTCAATGGTAGCTTTGAGAATTTTTTCAGGCGTTTCTTCAGCCACTTTCTCAATTTCAACACCACCTTCAGTCGACGCCATAAAAACAATTCGACGAGAAGAACGATCGACTACAGCACCCAGATATAACTCCTGACCGATATCAGTACAGGTTTCTACCAATATACGGCTAACAGGCTGACCATTTTCGTCAGTCTGGTAGGTTACAAGGTTCTTACCCAGCCATTGTTTGGCGAACTCTTCAATTTCTGCCTTCGAGCTAACCAGTTTTACACCGCCAGCTTTACCACGGCCACCAGCGTGTACTTGAGCTTTAACAACCCATTTGTCACCACCAATAACGTCTGCGGCTCTCGCTGCTTCGGCAGGTGTTTCAGCTGCAACACCTTTAGAAACAGGCAAACCGTATTCGGCAAACAATTGTTTGGCCTGATACTCATGCAAGTTCATGTCTTTATTTTCCGTCTACTAAGCCATGCCGTAAAAAAACGACACAACGAATGATTTACAAATGCGAAACCAACTACGACTACTTAACAAACTGATTCCGCCCTTATGAAAACTGCGCCGGGGTAAGATTTACCCTGGCGCAGCTGCTTTGCGCGCTTTATGAGATCGTTATTATT
>JBNKHI010000039.1:0-35893 GCA_050290265.1 Cellvibrionaceae bacterium | reverse complement strand
GCTAATACCGCTGCCAAAACGGTCAAATCAAAGTCCAGGTGGAAGATAGAAAAACAACCAAGCACAATAATTACATCATGTATCAATGCGCCTACGGCACCCACCGAGAATTTAAACTGAAACCGCATTGCCACATAGATCATGACCACAGCTAGCGCAAATAGCATTCCTAAGCCGCCGTCATCTCGTAACTCCTCACCTACTTGAGGACCGACAAATTCGATACGTTTTAAATCAACCTGAGCACCATCGCTAGTCAAGGCCGACAACACTTGATCACCAAGCCCCGCTTGGTCACCTTGCGGCAGACGCACAAGCACTTCAGTTTCCGCACCAAAATAAACAACAACGGCTTTCTCAAAACCCTTGTCCGCCAGTAAGTTTCTTACACTCTCTAATTTAACAGGCTGTGCATATTCAACTTCAATTTGCGTGCCACCGGTAAAATCCAATCCCAGCTGCAAACCGTTGATAGACAGGGAAACAATGGACGCTATTAGCATTAAGCCTGAAAAAGCCGCAGCTAAATAACGACGCCCCATAAAGCGATAAATTTTTTCATTGTCTGACATAACTGATATCTCTCTGCGTAAATGGGGTGAGTTTAAATCCAAAGTTTAGTGACACGTCGGCCACCGTAAATTAGATTAATTAACGCTCGGGTACCCATAATTGCAGTAAACATGGACGTTAAAATACCCAATGACAAAGTCACAGCAAAACCTTTAACCGGACCAGAACCAATTCCATAAAGAATAACCGCGACAATTAATGTCGTAATATTAGCATCTAAAATGGTCACAAAAGCACGATCATAGCCGGCATTAATGGCCGACTGTACCGGCATGCCATTTTTCAATTCCTCTCGGATTCGCGAGAAAATCAAAACATTTGCATCTACAGCCATACCCACTGTCAGTACAATACCGGCTATACCCGGCAAGGTTAAGGTCGCGCCAAGCAACGACATTGCCGCGAGCAACAGTACCATGTTTACCATCAAGGCAATGTCGGCCACCACACCAAATACACGGTAGTAGAACACCATAAACAATAAGACCAACGCTAGACCTAGCTGTACGGACTTAACGCCCATGCCGATATTTTCAGCCCCTAACGACGGACCAATAGTACTTTCCTGGACGAAGAACATCGGGGCCGCGAGAGCACCAGAGCGCAATAATAAAGCGGTTTCTGAAGCTTCAACAGGATTGTCAATTCCCGTTATCCTAAATTGCACCCCAAGAGCGCTCTGGATAGTCGCTAGACTGATAATTTTCTTATCAACCTCCTGAACCCGCACCATTTCTTGCTCACCAGCCTCATTGGTTCTGGGCTCTAAATGACTTTTATACTCGATAAACAAAATTCCCATGCGACGGCCAATATTATTGCGGGTCGCGCGGTGCATTTTTGTCCCGCCAGCACTGTCTAAGGTTATGTTGATTTGTGGCAAACCACTCTGAGAATCAAACCCGGCACTGGCATTGGCGACATTGTCTCCTGGAATAATGATTTTTCTTTCCAGATGTGCGCCTTCAGCACGCGCCTGCAAATCTTTATCGCGGAATTCAAAAAACTCTTTGTTGGCAAATGATGCCGAGCTTTCGGCCTCAAGACGAAACTCAAGATTGGCAGTTTTACCGATAATGCGCTTCGCTTCTGCGGTTTCTTGCACGCCTGGCAGCTCAACCACAATACGATTACGCCCCTGGCGCTGAACCAGCGGCTCTGACACACCTAACTCATTGACGCGATTACGCAGTGTTGTCAGGTTTTGACCCACGGCATAATCTTCGATCTGCCGAATATCAAAATCACTCATAGTGACATGTAAAAAGTAACCATTGTCAGTATCTTCAATCTGTCGAACCAACTTGGGAAATTCACTGCGAACGATATCGCTAGCCTGATCACGCAGCTCTGCCGTTTTAAACCGTAGCTGCATCACATTGTTGTCGTCCATCTCACCTTGCAGATAACGTATTTTGGCTTCACGCAATTTAGCCTTGATTTCAGACAGCGAGGACTCCAGACGTTTTTTTATCGCTGACTGAGAATCCACTTCCAGCAAGAAGTGAACACCACCGCTTAAATCGAGACCGAGCTTCATAGGCGCAGCGCCCATATCACGCAACCACTCTGGCGTCGTAGGCGCCATATTCAAGGCTACAACATACTCGTGGCCCAATGCCTTCTGAATAACCTGCTTGGCGGCCAACTGCTGATCGCGGTCGCGCAAACGGATCAGCGCAGACTTTCCATTATTACTTTCACCAAAATACTCTATACCCGCGTTCTTCAGCGCGTCTGCCGCGACTTGAACCTTACTATCGGCAATCTCCAGAGCGCTGGATTCGCCAGAAATCTGAACAGCAGGATCTGGTAAATACAAGTTGGGTAGTGAATAAATCACACCAAACAGCAACACAAAAACCAGTAACAGGTATTTCCACAAAGGGTAACGATTTAACATAACTTCTTCCGATAGTCTGGATATTCGAGATAAGCAAAGCAGGCACTGCAGCAGTTCACTTTTCAAGCAGCTCTGTTCGCACTAGGCGACGTTGCGACCTACTGTTCAGCAGTGAGGCTATTGAAACGCCTAGAGAAACAACAAAGCGAGCAATAAACAGACAGAAACAGCAGGTATCTCATACTAACGGCCTGTTTTATTAGGCCAATATTGTTATCTGAGCGCTGGATTATAACCAATTACCTTGCCGGTACAATTACACAGGTAAAAATGATGCAAATAGGGTCGAAATAGGAGCATTTTATCCTCGCTGGCCGAATTACCGTACCGACGTGATTATCCAGCAAAAGCCCCCAGACCCAGAACATATGACAATGAATACAGCGACAAGCGTTGAGCCCCCCACTTGCGAAGCGCAACGAGAAAAGCTTGGTAGAGTAAGAAGCAAGTTACTGATATTGGTAAAAGATAGCCGCATCCATGCTTTTTTCACCTTTATCTAAAAGGTTCACGACACCCTCATAAACCAGCAACTTTTGACTTTCAGCGCTATAAACTAGGCGCAGTGGCTCTACAAACCAGCGTAACATCGGGTTTTTGACCCGCACATGTAAACAAATCAGGTTCTCAGCTCGGCGGCCTCCGGCCTGAGAACCTGAGACAGCGCCAATGCTGGGACAGTCTACCGCCTCTTTTTTAACAACCTGAAGCGGCAGGCTACGTTGATGAACAGGCGATGCAAACTTAAGATCAACAGGTTTTCCAGACACAATGGCAGACCAGTGCTTGCGAACATAATCATCAAAACCGCCATCAATAACATCTACCTTTGCTTCGTCAATCACCACCTGTTTTTCAAGAGCATCCATAACTTGAGGCGATGCTGGGGTTTCTTCGAAGCCATACCCCATATATAAATTGTTATCTTGCCAGCGGGCAATCCTCAATTCATTATTCGAAACATCAAACTGCCAGACATTCGGCCGAGCCATATCAAACCCTTCTCGAGTAGACCGATAAGACAAGGTTTTAGTCGCGAAAAAGCTGCCCGACTCTCGCTGGAATAAAACTTCAACACCGGATTTATCGTGAGAGAGATAGTGAAACTCGCAATACAAAACAGATGTATCCTTGCCCTGCTGAGTTTGCGCCAGAGCAGTACCAATAATATCGGGACTAGCCTGCACTGGAGCGTAAGGGCAGGTCACCGCAAAAGTCGCTTCAGAAATGAAATACACGAGTATAAAGAAGGAACTCCTGCGCCATACTTTGCTCATGTTCAAAACCCAATTAGACAAACGCAGATATACCGATTACGGGAAAATCGTCTACCTGGCAGCAAACACTCATGCCGTATTGATGGAATCTTTTGCAACAGGCACCGCATAGAAATAATAATTGGTAAATACCATCAGCACCGGCAGCAAGGCTGCCCAAACCAATCCTACACAAGCCGCAAAGACAAACTCATTCACACCTGGACTCAACGCAGGGTTCAAGCTAATACCCAGCCCATAAGTAGCTGGCCCAGCCCAAGCACCTATCGCCGCAGCAAATAACAAGCGACTGTGCAAGACGGCTAATGCATAATTGAGTGTTGCCGCAAACGCCACCCATATACAAAAAAGCCAAGCTGGCGCCAGAAAACTAGCAGACTGTTGTACGATCATACCGCTAGCAAACCATAGGCTGTCGACACAATAACCAGCGCAAGAAACCAAAAGGATGAAGACGACCTCTCGTCTAATACGTTTCCCACTAACCTCAACACCATCACCCAACACCGCAGGAATGACAAACACGAAGTGCACTAACAAAAATATCAATAGCTGTAGAAAAGCCCAACCAGCGCCCCAAAAAACAGCAACCAACCAAACGATCTGGTAGAGCAACCCATTAACTATTTGACCACGCCAGATATAAAGATTTTGCAACACACCGCTCATAAGCAAAAACTACGATTTTTTTGGATAAAACACTATGGCAAGCTGGCCAGAGCTGGCAACTGTCTACAACCAGGCTTCGCCAGCATGATTTGCGCGGTACCGATAACACGCTCTCGAAATCCACCTTCACAGTAATTCAAATAGAAGTCCCAGAGTCGGATAAACGTATTGTCAAATCCCAATTCTCGAACCTGATCAATATGCTCGTGAAAACGCTGTTTCCATGCCGCCAGGGTATCCGCATAATGCAAGGTAATATCTTCCACTCCGACAATCTGCATATCGGTTTGCCGAGCCGTGTTTCGCTGAATAATTTCCAGTGAAGGTAACGAACCACCTGGAAAAATATAGCGCTGAATAAAGTCGACAGAACGCAGTGCACGCTCATAGCGCTGCTCAGGAATCGTAATGGCCTGAATTAACATCAGGCCATTTTCTTTCAATAAAGCAGAGCATTGACTGAAATAGCTGGAATAATATTCGTGACCCACAGCTTCAATCATCTCAATGCTCACCAGCTTGTCATACTTGCCGGTTAAATCTCGATAATCCTTCTGCAGCAAGGTGATCTGATCTTGCAATCCCTCACGCTCTATCCAAGCCTCGGCATAGCGGTGCTGCTCTTTAGAAATTGTTGTCGTAGTGACTTTGCAGCCATAATGCTTGGCTGCATAAATAGCCAGCCCACCCCAGCCGGTTCCAATCTCCAACAGGTGGTCATTGGAATCAAGGTTTAGGCGCTCACAGATATGCTTTAATTTATAGGCTGCTGCGTCTTCGATATCTGACGATAACTCAGGAAATATTGCAGCTGAATACATCATATTACGGTCCAGAAACAGGGCAAAGAAATCATTATTCAAATCATAATGCGCAGCAATATTTTTTTTCGAACCCGATTGAGAATTTCGCGTAAACCGCTTTAACAAACGCACAAATAAAGCATTTACAAAGCGCCATCGATCATCCATAGACTGCAACATCTGTAAATTCAGCACCATCAATCGAATCACTTTTAGTAAGTCAGGTGAATACCAGCAATCTAGAAAATAGGCCTCTCCAGACCCCACTGACCCGTTTAACAGCACGTGGCGATAAACCAGAGGGTTAGTAACGGTAATAGACGCACTGATTGATGCCTCTGTGGCAGACTCACCAAAGTCATAGGTCTCTTGCCCATCCTCGACGCGTAAATGCCCCACTTTGATCCGTTGCAACATAGCTAATACAGCCTTCTTTGCAAACCGATCAATCCAGCGGGACCTGGCATCAGTCACTGGCAAATTATCAATACTGGCTGTAGTCATAAATCTCCCTCAACATTTAACGTCTTCATTACTTAACCCCGCATTCGCTATCTGCACTACCAGGATGCGAGTAAAACGGTATTTTCTTTATCGCCAACTTCACAGCCTGCCAATAAATCGCCGCAACCACTTTGACTGTCATTAGGGGATATACCATTAAGGTTCTATCCAGTACTTTCGGCGTAACCTCAATGCGTTCCAAACGCAAAGTTGCATCGAAAAAACACTGTTCATTTATATCTTCGCCGTTTTTTACTAACTGCTCGCTTTCGACCTGTTGATAATTTTCCTTAAGCTGCCCAGCTCCAGAAATCATAAAACTCTGCATGTGAATACCAAGTTCAGAATCCGGTTTTGTACTTTGCCAGACATAATACGTGTCCATCGGTTGAAATGGCGAGACGTGGAACGCCTTCTCAAATCTTATAGTTTGATGAACATCATTTGGATCACAAGGCAACACATAAATATGTTTTTCTTTCCACGGGGTATTAGTGACTTCAGCGACTATAGCCAATAAATTTTCTTGTTTATCAAAACAGTAATAACAAACCAGCGGATTAAAGATGTGGCCAAAATATCGCAGGTTCGCCAACATTCTCACTGACCCGGTTACTTCTATACCGGATTGCTCGTAAACATATTGACGCACTTGAGGCGCCAAGGGCTGTTGGTTTTTAAAGAAAAAGTCCTTGGGGGAAAATCTGCCCAATGCAATTGATTGGGCAGACCAAAAAAAGGTATCGCTGAAAACCCTATCCAACTCCTCAAGATCTAAATACATCATGAAAACATCATAGGTGAAATCATGCTGCTTTGGAGAAAAGCGTCGATGCCTCAGCTGTCCACGATAAATAGCGCTGCGTAAACATCGACTATCACCACCTGACGTAGACACCCCACAGTCAATATTAGCCATGCTGCTGACTCACCTGATCGACGCGACCATTAATAATATCAACACCTGTGACCAAATTTCTGGCAACACGCATTGCACTCACCACGCCATCCTCATGAAAACCATTACGCCAATAAGCACCACAATACCAAGTCCGGTTCGTCCCATTAATGTCTGGCCAGCGGCCTTGAGCTGCTACACTTTGTAAACTAAAACGAGGGTGAGCATAGTGGTAAACGCCAAGAATTTTCTCAGGATCTATTTTTGAAGTGCCATTAAGTGTTACACAGAAAGGCGTAGATGTTTTGAGACCTTGTAAAATATTCATATTGTAGGTCAGTACCGGAGGCTGGCTGGTCATCCCATTCAGCTTGTAATTCCAGCTAGACCATACAGATTTTCGAGTAGGTAAAAGCGTTGCATCAGTGTGCAACACAACTTCATTTTCCTGATACGGCATTGCAGAAAGTATTGACTGCTCTCTCGGATCAGGGTCGCTCAACAAACCCAAAGCCTGATCACTGTGGCAAGCAAAAATTATTTGATCAAAAGTTTGAATTTCTGACTCACCGTTCACAACGCTATAACTGACATTCACTTGATCGGGCTGCCGAACGACAGCATTAATTTTCGCATTCAAACGAATCCGATCCTTAAAGCCCTTGGTAAGAGGTTCCAAATACGCTCGACTTCCCCCTTTCAATACACGCCACTGGGGCCGGTCAGTTACCGAAAGTAGGCCGTGGTTGTGAAAAAACTGGACAAAAAATCTCAACGGGAAAGCGTGCATATCCTGAATAGTTGCAGACCAAATAGCTGACCCCATGGGATTGAGATAATTCTCTTCAAAACTTTTGGAGTAACCGTTTGCCTTCAAGTATTCGCCCAGCGTTGTGTCATCAGGCAAACGCCCACCGTGCAAATCACGCGTCGCCTGCTTATTAAAACGCAAGATATCCCGCAACATTTGCCAATGACGAGGGCGAAACAGGTTCCTCTTCTGCGCGAACATCGTTGTTAAACCTGCCCCACTATATTCCAGACCAGACGTTTCACAGTGCACGCTAAACCCCATATCGGTCGGCTTACTTTCGATCCCCAACTGATTTAACAGACGGATAAAATTTGGATAAGTCCAATCGTTGTAAACAATAAAACCGGTATCAATGGCAAACTGGCCATCGGCAGTCTCGACATCTTTCGTTGCAGTGTGACCGCCTATTCGGTCGGCAGATTCAAACACGGTGATATCGTGCTCTCGATGGAGCAAATAAGCAGCGGTAAGACCAGAAATCCCGGTACCAACAACAGCAATTTTCATAACGTTCCTTTACAGAATGATTTAACAAACGGCCTGAAACCTATTTGATGCCGATAAAACATCATTACAAGCGGTTTTGCCGGACTAACTTAGGTCCGACCCATCGATACCATAGGTTTTTAAAGCAACCCGCAAACCGCAGAATACTGTTCAGTTGCCACGGAAAAGCAAGGTGGGTTTTGCGCCGATCCATCGCCTCAATAATTTTATCTGTCGCATATTCGACATCTTTCATAAATGGCATTGGAAAATCATTGGATTCAGTCATCGGCGTTTTTACAAACCCTGGCTGTACTACCAAAACGTCTATCTTGTGTTCTCGCAAATCCAGCCTGAGCGAATCCATCAAATATTGAAATGCCGCTTTGCTTGCGCCATAAGCCTCGGCACGGGGGAAACCGACAACAGTTGACAGGCTGCTGATACCAACCAGCAAACCGCGTCGCTGAGCGGACTTCAACAAGGGCATTACTACTGATAAACAGCGAATGGCGGCGAAAAAATTTACGGCAAAGACTCGCTCAAACATTGGTAGCGACAGTTCCGCGTCATCAACATACTCACAGGTACCCGCATTCAGAACCACCACATCCAAACTATCGACATGGCTTTTGATGAGGCCGATAGCATCTTTCACGCTCTGTTCATCTGTTACATCACAGGGAACCGCAACAAGGCCGGGAATGGAGTGACTCATTTCTTCTAAACGCTGCTTATGTCGGCCTGAAATAAACACGGTATTACCGCGGCGTGCTAGTTGTGTCGCAAGCATTTTGCCCATTCCTGAGCTGGCACCCGTAATCCATATATTTTTATCAATGACTGCATACATGCTTAAACCCCTTAACCCACCCAGACAGGCGTCAGACCCATTAATAAGCCGCCAACCGTCGTTTTAGAAATCGAACCAGTCGCCCAAACAACGGTAAGTGTTCGTAAAGCATTGCGCCCATATCATAAAAGTCCTCGTGAAACGTCACCTTGTCGTCAAAACAAATTCTCGAAACTCCCCGCACCGAAATGGACTTCCCACCTGCCAGGCTTTTGTGGCTAAATTCCATGCGCCAAACAAAATAGACCTGATTTTCAGTATCGCTGTTAGGTACAGGGTGTATCCCACTCTGCTCTTCAAAGTGAAAGTGACAAAACGACAAATCAGAAGCCATCCCACGAAAATAGGCATCCAGGCTCTCAAGCCCCTGTAAACGGTGCACTGGGTCAGTGAAGACAACGTTTTCTGCGTAAATACTGGGCAGGCGTGGCAAGAACTCTTCAGAGAAGTCACTGTAAAACTGTTTGAATTCGTTTATTAGCCGAGACTGATCTGGCATATAACACCTGCAATCTGTAAAAAAAGGAACTAATCTCGCCAGCTACCGCACATGGAGACCAGCCACAATAGCCTTAACGCTCTATTCTGTAGGGTTTTACGCCGACCAATGCAATCAGATCACCCCGTTAATAACCAATCGCAATCACCTTCAAAACGTCTACCTTTGTCAAATACCAGTGATCTGGCAAACTGTGGCCAGCGTATGAAGATGATATGAATCTTCGGAGCAGGTAAGATATGCAATCAACCAATCTACGTACAAACTCAGAACGGCTTAAAGGGCAGCTGAGTGGTAGTGGCAACGCAATACCGGCAGGAAAGGCGAATACAGGCATGCAACCTGATGCAGAACGCAAAGACGAGTGGAGCCTGCTGCTACAGCAAATAGGTAAAGACCGCTGTCGCCGGGCTTATGCTCAGATATTCCAGCATTTCGCCCCCCTGATCAAAGGTTACTGCCTTAGCCTGCCGTCATTTTCGCTTCCACCGGAAAGTGCTGATGAACTGGTGCAGGAAGTACTGCTGAAAGTTTGGCAAAAAGCGCCACTATTTGATCCCAAGAAAGCGGCTGCCAGCACCTGGGTATTTACCATTGCCCGCAATTGCAGAATTGATATGCTCCGCCGTGGCTCTAAAATGGAACAGGTATCAGCCTTCGATACCAACCATTTTGAGCAACAGTTAAGTGCCGACGATATTTGGCGAGAAGACCAGCAAAGCGAACCCTTTACCAGGCTGCACAATCATCGGCAGAAGCATGCAGTTAAAGAGTCACTTCAGCATCTTCCGCAGGATCAGTGTCATATTCTTACTAAAGTCTACATGGAAGGTAAATCACACTCGGAAATATCGGCTGAACTGGATTTACCATTGGGAACAGTCAAATCTCGTTTACGCTTAGCGCTGCAAAAATTAAAAGTTCACTGGGCAGTCGATAATGGTTAAGCGCATGAACACTCGAAGCATAAAACATCACCCAAGCGACAACTTGCTAGCCGAATACAGTGCCGGGAGTCTCGATTTTGCACTCTGCATCAGTGTTTCGGCGCATCTGCATTACTGTCAGGTTTGCCAGTATCGCATGCAAGAGTTTGAGGATATTGGTGGTCAGCTGCTATCAGAGCAAAAATCAGTGAAGGTGGATGATAGTGTTTTTGAAGCCCTTATCCAAAAACTGGATAACCCTAGCATAATAAGCAGCAATGCAAATGCGCCTAAAAGCCGCTTTGGGCTTCCACCGGTAGTGGAAAAGCTGATCCCCTCTAAGCGTGCATTACGCTGGCGACGTGTTTCACCCGCATTAAAGCAAGCAAATCTAAAGAGTGGACAGAAACAATATGAAGTCTGTTTACATAAAATCGGCAAAGGCGGAAAAGTAGCCGAGCATGATCACAGAGGTTTAGAAGTCACGCTGGTCTTACAAGGCAGCTTCTCTGATGATGAAGGTGTGTATCAGGCAGGCGATTTTTTGGTAAAAGAAGCCGGCGATGTTCATCGCCCTTGCGCCGCGCAAAACCAAGACTGCTTGTGCCTGACAGTGGTCGCTGCCCCGGTTCTGTTAACAGGCTTGTTCACTCGATGGCTCAACCCTCTGCTGAGCTTCCGGCCAGATTAATTGAAACTCTGATCATCATTAGACATCCAACAAAAAAGGGGCCCACAGATCGGTCCCTTTTTTGTTCATCATAGCGCTAGGCTACAGAAAACCACACCATAAATCGTGACTATTTTCATCAGTACTGCATGGACGAAACCATGGAAATCATCACGCCTGCTGCAACAGCAGAGCCGATCACACCAGCCACATTCGGGCCCATAGCATGCATTAAGAGGAAGTTTTGCGGGTTTGCCTCCAAGCCCACCTTGTTAGATACTCGCGCAGCCATCGGCACAGCTGATACACCTGCTGAACCAATAAGCGGGTTAATTTTATCGTGACTAAACTTGTTCATCAGCTTAGCCATCAATACACCCATCGCGGTACCAATCGCAAAAGCTACTATACCCAACGCTAAAATACCCAAAGTCTTCGGATCAAGAAACTTGTCAGCAGCAAGCTTTGAACCTACGGACAAACCAAGAAAAATAGTCACAATATTAATCAGCGCATTCTGCGACGTATCGCTCAAGCGATTAACAACACCGCACTCTCGCATCAAGTTACCAAAGCAAAACATTCCTAACAACGGAGCAGCAGCAGGTAAAAACAACGCGACTAGCACCAGTAAAACCAATGGGAATATTATTTTTTCCTTAACTGACACCTGACGCAGCTGACTCATCACAATACGACGCTCTTCTACGGTCGTGAGTGCGCGCATAATGGGCGGCTGAATCATCGGTACTAGTGCCATATAAGAATACGCAGCTACAGCAATTGCGCCCAGTAGATCAGGTGCAAGCAAGCTGGAAACATAAATCGCAGTTGGGCCGTCAGCACCGCCAATAATGCCAATCGCTGCAGCATCAGCGATAGAAAAATGCATCAATCCGGTTGCACTTAAACCCACCGCGCCCATAACGGTTGCGAAAATGCCAAATTGCGCCGCCGCACCTAGAAACAGTGTTTTAGGGTTCGCAAGAAGAGGGCCGAAATCCGTCATCGCGCCTACTCCCATAAAGATAATGAGCGGCGCAGCGCCTGAACCAATAGCAACAGAATAGAAATTGTAGAGCATGCCATTGCTAAAACCGAAATCATTAGCCACTTGCGCTGCACTATGAATCTGTGCAGTTGAAGCATGCGACAAAGCTAATTTCAGTGCTTTAGCGGTAATCAATCCGGGCTCATGTAATGCCGCCGCAATTGAGTTAAGTACATCAACAGATCCCGAAGCAATCGCCGCCTCTGTAGCCGACATTGCCATATTAGCACCCGGAATATTCGCCAAAATACAGCCAAATCCAATAGGCACCAATAACAAGGGTTCGAAGTTTTTCCGAATAGCAAGAAACAGTAATAGCAGCCCTACCAACAGCATCACAAACTGACCCGCGGCAATTTGATACAAACCGGAGTCAAACCATAAGCCTAATAAATTATCCACGTCACGCTCCTCTTAGGCTAGGTCGACCAAGTGATCACCAATCACAACGCTATCACCCTCTTTTACGTGAACAGAGGTAATAGTGCCGGCCTTTGGAGCCGAAATATTCGTTTCCATTTTCATGGCTTCCAAAATAATAATAGGCTGACCTTCCTTGACGGTCTCACCAGACTTAACCAGCACTTTAAAAATGTGACCGGCCAGTGGCGCGGGAACATGTTCGCCAGCTCCGGTCACTGGCGCAACTTCAGACTCGGAACTCGCCGTAGTACCACCAAGAGAAAATACATTTTTAAGCTCACCACCGTCTGCGACGGTCACTTGGTAAGACTGCCCTTCCACCGTAACGGTATAAACCTCCTCGCCATTGGCGTTAAGCACCGGATCAGCGGCTTTGCCAGAGGGTACTGGCTCAAACGCGTCAGGGTTGCCTCTATTTTGTAAAAATTTCAAACCGACTTGAGGGAACAATGCATACGTCAACACATCATCTATTTCGCCGTCACCTGTCGCAAGGTCAATGCTTTTTTCCACTGCGAGACTGCGCAATTCATCCGTCAACTTTAATAACTCAGGTTCCAACAGGTCAGCAGGACGACAAGTAATCGGTTCATCACCTTCGAGAACACGTAACTGTAATTCTTTATTTACCGGCGCTGGAGTCAGACCATATTCCCCACGCAGAATACCCGCCGTTTCCTTTGAAACCGACTTATAACGCTCACCATTCAAAACATTAATTACCGCTTGAGTACCCACAATTTGCGAAGTAGGTGTCACGAGCGGAATAAACCCCAAGTCTTCACGCACACGCGGAATTTCTTCCAGCACAGCATCGAGTTTGTCACCAGCGCCCTGGTCTTTTAACTGACTTTCCATATTGGTCAGCATGCCACCAGGAACCTGAGCCACTAAAATACGCGAATCTACACCTAATAAACCGCCTTCAAATTTCGCATATTTTTTTCTCACTTCGCGAAAATAAGCAGCAATTTCTTCCAGTAAAATAATATTTAAACCCGTACATCGTTCTGTACCTTCTAGACTCGCAACAAGCGTTTCAGTTGGCGTATGTCCGTAAGTCATAGACATAGATGAGATTGCGGTATCGACACTATCAACACCAGCCTCAACACACTTGAGCGCAGTTGCATGAGCTAACCCTGTAGTCGCGTGAGCATGCAGTGCAACAGGAATAGAACATGACTCTTTCAATCGTTTAACCAGTTCATATCCTTCATAGGGCTTTAATAAGCCCGCCATATCTTTAATCGCTATTGAGTCTGCACCCATATCTTCAATGCGCTTGCCTTGCTCTACCCACATATCAATGTTGTGCACAGGACTAAGGGTATAAGAAATCGTACCTTGAGCATGCTTACCCACGGTTTTCACGGCTTTGAGCGCTGTTTCGATATTGCGCATATCATTCATTGCATCAAACACTCGAAAAATGTCGACGCCATTGACTGCGCAACGCTCAACAAATTTTTCAACAACATCATCTGCGTAATGGCGATAGCCAAGAATATTTTGCCCTCTAAAAAGCATCTGCATTGGCGTCTTCGGCATCGCTTTCTTTAGTTCGCGAATACGATCCCATGGGTCCTCTCCTAGGTAGCGGATACAGGCATCGAAAGTCGCACCACCCCAGGTTTCCAAGGAGTGATAACCAACCTGGTCGAGTTTTTCTGCAATCGGAAGCATGTCATCAATGCGCATGCGCGTGGCAAACAACGACTGATGTCCATCTCTTAAGACCACCTCAGTGATACCTAACGGCTTGCGAATATCGCTCATAGCAAATTACCTTTTGTCATACGCTGAAAACAGGTAGCCCAACATCACTACTGTCTTTAATTTACGAAAAATATCTTTCAAAGAAAGAAATAACAAAACACAAATCAAACTCCAGAACAAAACTGCCCTGGAAACGTCATGTAAATTTCTTCGGTGATGAGTCTATCTTTTTCGATGCTGCTCTATGGCGGCTTGAACGATAGCGAGAAGCTTCTTATCGGTTACTACGACAGGCTTGCCATCGGTATTAGCTAAAACGGGAGTTGCCTCTACTGGGCAATATTTAACAATTAATTTAGACATCAACATGGTCGCAACGACAAGTACTGCAAGAAATACAAATACGCTACCCATTCCGAATAACATCAAATCCAGACCCTGCGCGATCAATTGTTCCTGCATAACGACCTACCCTAATTGCCAATAAGTATTTAATACCAATAGTTAGTGAAACTGACAAAGTAAATAACGGAATAAAAAAAACCGCCAGTACATTCATTGGTAATAATAGGCAATCTAGCCGCAATTTTTTTTGTAGGCAAATTTTTCTTGTTACTACAAAATTTCGAAGCCGACCATAGCTAATGGTTGAAAAGCCAAATTATTGGTTTCTCGCGGGCATTCGAGGCTCTGACACACCGTCAAACCTACCTGTATCGCTCATAGATACTGCGGTCGAAGACCCCTCAAACCGCATTGTTCGAAGAATATGCCCCAAGGACTCAAGATAGCGGCGGTCTTCATCCGTTACTGTTTTTTCCACAAACAACAGTTCCGGCTTCCACTGTTGATGTATCCGCGGCGACGCAAGTGCCTCATAAAGCGACTGGTGTAAATCAAAGTAATTAACAATAGCCTGCAACACCTGAGTGATAATCATGGGACCTCCCGCAGCCCCAACGGCCATAACGGGCACTCCGTCTTTCACAATAATGGTAGGCGACATACTCGACAGCGGCCGCTTACCCGGTTGAATACTGTTTGCCTCAGTACCCACCAAACCAAATGCATTAGGAACTCCTGGCTGCGCAGAAAAATCATCCATTTGATTATTCAGCACGACACCAGTGCCGGGAACAACGACCTTACTACCAAATGTCGTATTGACGGTTGTTGTAATGGCAACCCAGTTTCCCTGTTTGTCTGCCACTGAAATATTTGTCGTATGGCGGCGAAACCAATCGTTGTCCCACTCAGGAGGCTGACCGTGTTCAACATTGGCTAACGCCTTATTTGGCATTATCTTCGCTGCTAAAGCCTTACCGTAGTTTTTAGCTACCAAGCCTTTGGGTACATGAACAAAATCTGGATCTCCTAGCCAGTACGCACGATCCGCAAACGCAAGCTTCATCGCCTCACCCACAATATGGTATCGCTGAGCTCGCGGTAATGAAGCGACATCGAATTGCTCCAGAATGTTAAGAATTTCGGCTACATGTACACCGCCAGAACTTGGCGGCGGGAAACCATAAATATCAAGGCCACGATAGGTCGTTTTAATGGGCTCACGAACAACCATGCTGTAGTTCGCAAAGTCTTTAGCCGTTATTAAACCACCATTTTTCTGCATCCAATTCGCAACACGTTGGGCAAATTCACCTCGATAAAAGTAATCACTACCATTTTTAGCCAAACCACGATAAGTCTTCGCTAACTCTGCCTGAATAAGCTGGTGACCTGCTGGCCAAGGGTTACCTTTTGCATCTAAAAAGATAGCAGCAGTTCCAGGAAACTGGCGAAACACATTTGCCTGACTGCCCATTCTCTTTGCCAAATACGGAGAAATAGGAAATCCTTTACTGGCTAATTGAATACCTGGAGCCAAAGCATCGGCGAAACTGCGCTGACCACCTTTATTTAACAAATACTCGAATACTGCGACGGACCCTGGAATACCAACTGCAAGAGGACCTGTACGACTTAACTCAGGAACAGCCTGACCGTCGCGAATATACATGTCTCTGTGTGCGGCTATAGGTGCCATTTCCCGACCATCAATCGCTTCGACGCGACCGTCAGCCCAGTGCACCAACGCAAACAACCCGCCACCAATACCTGAATTCTGCCCATCGACCACGCCTAAGGTTAATGCCGCGGTCACCGCAGCATCTATCGCATTACCACCATTATCCAGTGCAGCCAAAGCAGCCTTCGTCGCCAAAGGATGCACCGTAGCCACTACACCTGAGCCGTTGTTACTGCTACCAGCATAGTCGGCAATATCAGAGGGCTCGGCCCAGACCTGAAGCGAAAAAGTCGCCAATAAAATAGTTAGAAATTGCGTCAAATTAGTCCAGCACACACGGCGAAAACGGTTAAAAGTGAAAAGCACACAGCCACCCATAAAAATTTATTAACGTTAATCCAGGCAACAGTGTACTGGATCAGCAGGAAAATAGTAAAAACGAAAAGAGAGGAAAACCCAAGGGTAGGTCAATATCGAAACATACTAAAAAGCCGCAGTGCAAAACACCGCGGCCTTTTAGTATGAAACAACAAATAGCTTACTGACGATAAAGTACCTAAAGACTAAACAGCGACTGGCTATCCAACCCTTGCTTTTCCATGATGTCGCGCAGTCTCCGTAAAGCCTCAACTTGAATTTGACGTACTCGCTCACGGGTTAACCCTATTTCTCGGCCAACATCCTCAAGCGTACTGGTTTCGTAACCACGCAAACCAAACCGACGAGCAACGACTTCACGCTGTTTTTCAGTCAACTCGCCTAACCAGTAGTCAATACTTTCGGTAAGGTCAGTATCCTGCAAAAGCTCAGCCGGGTCTGAAATGCCTTGGTCAGGAACGCTGTCGACAACGGCTCTATCGCCGGATGGGCCCATCGCCACATCCATCGAGGTGACACGCTCATTTAAGCGCAACATTTTTTCGACATCTGCCACAGGCTTTTCGAGTAAACCTGCGATTTCATCCGCAGATGGCTCATGATCCAGCTTTTGCGTTAGTTCTCGTGCCGCGCGCAAGTAGACATTTAACTCTTTGACTACATGGATCGGCAGCCGAATCGTTCGAGTTTGATTCATAATCCCGCGCTCGATAGTCTGTCTTATCCACCAAGTCGCATAAGTTGAAAACCTGAAACCACGCTCTGGATCAAACTTTTCCACGGCACGAATCAAGCCCAAGTTGCCTTCTTCAATCAAGTCCAGCAAGGCCAAACCCCGATTAACATAACGCCGCGAAATTTTGACAACTAAGCGCAAGTTACTTTCTATCATCCTTTTTCTGGCTGCTTTGTCACCTTTCAAGGCCTTACGCGCAAAATAGACCTCTTCCTCAGCGCTCAACAACGGAGAAAAACCGATTTCATTCAAATAAAGTTGGGTTGCATCAAGATTCTTATCGTAACTATCATCGACACTCAGTCGAGACAACGATGTTTTTTGGCGTTTTGGCGCTTGATTGGTATCTCCCACCACATCCCTACCGACAATATCTGCCTCATCAACGCCGGCCCCTGTATTAAACTCAGCCTTAACACACTTCGATGATTTAACGCCTTTACGTAACGCGGCCGCTTGGTTAGATAATCCTGCCATGATATTAGCCCTGCAAGTTGTTGTTTAGGTTACTCACTGAAATAACAAACTACGTTGAACCTTACCTGCGCACTCCTTTGGACTTTGGGCACTCACCTCTGAAGCTATTGAGGTTTATGCCTAGATTACATCGAATACATCGGAAACGTTATGGTGTAATCACTCTATTTATCGATCCCGAATATATTTATGGTTGCTCTTAATTTTTTTAGCGGGGCAAGTAGACTTCTGGGTCGACAGGAACGCCATTACGGCGAATTTCAAAATGCAACATATTGCGCACAGTCCCTGTTGAACCTACTTCGGCTATTTTTTGCGCCGCTTTAACAATATCTCCTTCTTTCACTACAATTTTATTGTTGTGTGCATAGGCACTTAGAAAGGTTTCGTTATGCTTAATGATCAGCAGTTTTCCGTAACCTCTAAGACCGTCGCCAGCGTAAACAACTCGTCCAGCGGCAGCACTGAGAACAGACTCCCCTTTTTTTCCGAGAATATCAATACCTTTTTTTAAGCCTTTTGTGCTCGAAAATCGTTGGTATAACTGACCTTTTATAGGCCAGTGCCAGAACAATTTGCTATTTGAACTCGATATAACAGGACTTTGTTTAACGCGGGTTGGTTGATCTTTTTGACGCTTAATATCTGTTCGTTGAGTGGCCGACGATGCTTTTCGAGACGGGGTCACATGACTGGAAAGCTTTACAGGTTTATCCAAATTCAAATTTAAACGCTGTCCGGGATAAATTTGAAACTGCCCGCCAATTCCATTAGCACGCGCAAGCGACTGATAATCAAGGCCGTAGCGCCAAGCTATCGAATATAGCGTCTCTCCCGGAGCGACAATATGATAAGCAATTTTTTCCGGCGGGGGTTGTTCACGATCGCTTACGGGAGCCTGATAGCTACCGGTGACACAACCAGAAAGCAATAGAAAAGTGATCAATATATTGATCACTTTTCTATTTAGAGTTTTTTCAGCTTCTGGCCTTTGCGACACAACACAACCCCATATTTGGCCGAAAAACGTTAATCGTTATGACGTTATCATCTTAATGACTAAAACTTATGAAATATTTATCTAACCAGTTAGCCGGTGTTTTGGTGCAATACATTGAGCTAGTACCGGCAATGCGATGATAAAGCTCCACCCGAGCCCTATTTTGGAGCAAAAACCGCACTGGTGGCAAACGGCGCCAATTAACTTAATAACAGATTACAAAACAATTAATGGGTACCAGCATCAATAAACTTCGCTAAATACTCAACCACAAAAACTAATGCCAAGCCAAACGCCATGCAGCCCAATGCGCCAGGCAATTGCGCATCAACGCCGGTGACTGATGAATATATCCAGGGACTCACATTTTCTTGAACCAAAGGGATAACTTCACCGTGACGGTTTACCACGGTTTGCAAGACATGCTTCCAAGGCCAGATTACATTCAGCGAGCCGAGTAAAAACCCAATCAATAAAGCAATCGTGAGATCATGGAAATGACGAAGCAACCAGGATAACAGGTGCGAAAATAACAGCAGCCCGACTACACACCCTGAGGCAAAGGCGCCAAGAGACAATAAATCTAAGGTCTGCAGCGCTTCAATAAAATAAGCGTATACGCCAATAAGTAGCAGAATAAAACTGCCTGAAATGCCTGGCAGAATCATCGCACAGATAGCCACAGCACCGGATGCCATCAACACCCACCAAGTATTGGGCAAGGTTGTCGGCCTTACTTCTGCAATTACAAAGGCCAATACCGCACCTAACATAAAGAAGCCGACCAGAGACCACCGCCAACCAGGTACATGGCGAGCCATCAGTATTGATGACGCCAAAATCAATCCGAAAAAGAATGCCCAAACGAGAATTGGGTAGGTTTCTAATGCAAAACTGATAACTTGCGCTAGCGAGAGCAGACTCAAACTAATGCCAGCAAATATCGACAATAAAAAGGCGCCATTAATATATGACCAAAATGCCCCAAGACCATCGCGCATTAGTATGCCAACAGCCGCGGGGCCAATACGTCTTAATGACTCGATGAGTTCTTCGTATATCCCGGTAATAAAGGCGATAGTTCCACCGGAAACACCAGGGACAACGTCTGCCGCTCCCATAGCCATGCCCTTAAATATTAAAACGAGATACTTTGTAGGAATAATTGACGAGATTTTAGAAAACAAAAGTGCATCCTTTGCGACAATGGGTTTTAACAACGATGATTATGCTGGGGTTAGCGGCTCTGTTGCTAGCGAATAACACCGCCCAACAACGGAACAAATTTAACGGGTTCCAGAACTCGGGTTATAAACTCCTGAGAATCACCGTCTCGCATAACCAGGTTTAAGGACTGTTCGACATCACCGACAGGTATGACCAGGACGCCATCGGGCGCTAGCTGTGCTAATAATTCAGCGGGAATCTCCCTCGGCGCAGCGGTACTGATAATGGCATCGAAGGGACCCATTTCCGGCCAACCATAACCCCCGTCTGCATGGCGCAAATGGATATTGCGCAGGCCCAGCCGTCGAAAGCGCTCGCGCGCTTTGTCTTGAAGCGGCTTAATACGCTCGACTGAGAAGACTCTTGGCATAAGCTGTGCGAGAACTGCAGTTTGATAGCCAGAACCAGTGCCTATTTCCAGCACTTTATCAATAGTCTTTGCAGCCCCCACGAGTATTTCGGTCATCCTTGCCACTATGTAGGGCTGAGATAGCGTTTGGCCATGGCCAATCGGTAATGCTGTATCTTCATAAGCACGATGAGACAGAGCCTCATCAAGGAAAATATGTCGCGGCGTAGAGCCGATAACATCGAGGACTTTTCGGTCAGAAACACCTTGATCCAGCAAGCGTTGTATCAGCCGCGCTCTTGTGCGCTGGGATGTCATTCCGACACCCTGTAACTGTAGGTTGTTCAAGCCGAGCCTCTCCGTTTCCACCATTAATTAAGCGCCAAATATACCATAGCTTTTACAGATAACGATCACGATGCTGATTTTTCCTCCATCCGCGCACCAGACAGGGATGAGTGCTAATCGTCGCCTGCTGTAAAAGTTATGGTTTCTCCACTGATACTGTAACGTTGGCAACATTTGTTAACGCGAAGAGCTCGCGCATAACAACCGTGGCGTAGGTGCCAGGCGGTAGGGTAAATGCTAAGCGGGCGACACCATCAGCGACGTCTAGCTTCAACCCGGCCGGCTTTAACACCAGTGATCGCCGCTCCTGGTTAAGACCTTGATGCTCCAAACTATCAAGCCAACCAGAAAAAGGGGCCAACACTTCATTTTCCAGACTTAACGTATCCTCGCTGACCAAACTCCGCCCACGCCCCCATAACGGCCCCGTAGGCCCTGGAAACTCTTCGCCTGCAGCATCCGGCAAACCAGCAACATCACCTTTAAGCTGATCATGCCAAGTACCCGCAGTCACTCTTCGCGCTAAAACTTGATTAAACAAGTGCGAGCGAGCGGCCGACAAAACCAACCCTCGCAGACTACGCTTGCGAATTTGTTCGCCCTCTACAAACCAGCGCTGAGCTAAATTTAAGTTATTACCACCACGACCAAAACGCTGTTCACCAAAATAATTCGGCACCCCCTGCTCACGGATCAAAGCCAAACGTTCATTCAATAAGGCAATGGCAGCCTGTAAATCTGTTTCTGAGCCATCTCCGTTGGGAAGCCGTAAGTTACGCAAAGTAATCACAAAATCATTAGCAACATGAGCGCCACGGCGCAATTTACTGGTATGCCGTGCAACCGTCAGTAGCCGCACGGTATCGGTATTTAGTAACTGCCAATCCGGCTCAGCGCCTTTCGGCAAATAGACACTAAACCACTGGGTGGTCACAGCATGACGGTCTTTAAGGCCGGCCAAGCCTACATCCATGGGGCGCACATTCGCGAGTTTGGCAATTTGCTGAGCAATCCAGTCAGTATTTTCACCACGTTTGGTAACCTGCAAATATACATGCTCACCAGACCCGACAGGCTCGAAGCCCAGGTTTTCATTAACCTCGAAGTCTTCTGGCAATTCACGAAAATCGGCAGCAATTAATGGCGCCCCATAAGCATAAGGTACATCCAGAGAAAACTCGGTCACAGGCAGCGACACTCCAAAAAAGGTAACAGGAAAAAAAGCCTCACCCCATTGATACACACCAAGAGGGGCTTACTATTATGCAGGACGTGATCGTTCAAACGGGTATCATTAACACCGATGCTTGAGCAGCGATACCTTCTTTGCGCCCGGTGAAACCGAGCCTTTCTGTGGTGGTTGCCTTGACGTTGATCTGCCCAATGTCGACAGATAGGTCCTCGGCAATATTCGCCGCCATTCGATCAATATAGGGAGCCATTTTCGGTGCTTGAGCAATAATTGTCATATCAGCATTGCCTAGCACGTAGCCTTTTGCCCGCACTTTGGCGTAAACCATACGTAATAATCCGCGACTGTCAGCATTACGGTACTGGGCATCAGTGTCAGGGAAGTGATGCCCAATATCACCTAAGGCCAAAGCGCCTAGCAATGCATCACAAAGTGCGTGCAGCAACACATCACCATCAGAATGCGCTACCAAACCCTGAGAGTAGGGAATCACGACACCGCCAATCACAATTTTATCGCCACTACCAAATGCATGGACGTCGTAGCCCTGGCCTATTCGCACGAGTATTTCTCCATTGTTCGTAACTGCCAGCATTTGCACATTAATCAAGATCACCGGCTGCGGACTGCGACCGCATAATCATCTCAGCCATCCAGAGATCATCCTGACGAGTAATTTTCAGATTATCAGAACGGCCTTCTATCATCCGCGGACAATACCCAAGTGCCTCCAAAGCCGACGCTTCATCAGTAATATCAAGATCGTCATTACGCGCGCGTTCCAGGGCATCACGCAACACACCATAGCGGAATAGCTGGGGCGTTTGTGCATGCCAAACCAAGCGCCGGTCAATGGTACCTTCAATCCCAAACTGTGAATTTATCTGTTTTAAGGTATCACTGACTGGCACGCCTAAAATACCGCCAATCAAATGATCACCAACGCTGTTTATCAGCTCGCGAATGGTGTCCGGTACAATACAAGGCCGCGCAGCGTCATGTACTAATACCCAATCTAATTTGTCTGCCTGACCATCCAAATGGTATAGGCCATTCAATACCGACTCACTGCGCTCTCCACCGCCAGCAACAACCTCTACTCGCTTGTCGCTTGCCACAGGCAAATCTTGCCAACACTGGTCCGTAGCACTTATCGCAACCACAACTTGCTCAATGTCAACAATTCGAAGTAAGCGTTCGAGTGTGTGCTCAATGACGGTTTTACCCGCTAAAGGTAAATATTGCTTGGGCAGGGCTGCCCCCATACGAGTGCCTTTACCTGCGGCCGGGACAATGGCCCAAAGAGAAGGGGTATCTTTCATAAAACTCATTTCTAACGGTGATCTGCCGGTAAGGCCATATGGATATAGAGGGGTATAGCCAACTATTTTTGTTTTTCGACGACCATGTAGAAGGTCTCACCTTCTTTAATCATCCCAAGCTCTTTTCTGGCACGCTCTTCAACACCGTCCAGACCAGTCTTTAGCTCTTTCACTTCAACATCAAGAACACGATTCTGCTCTCGCAGACGATCGTTGTCAGCGCGCTGCAGCACTATTTTATGTTCTAATTCTGCAATATGAGCCAGACTACCCTCGCCTACCCACAGGCGATATTGCAAGCCTGTCAGCAAAACCAGTAAAGCCGCTATAAGCCATTTCATCACAGTGTCGCACGTGTTAAAGAATTACCGCTAGCATAGCGGAACTGACTTAGAAAACACATGGTTTGGTCTACAGTAAACCCTTCTAAACCGCGCCAAAACCCACATTCAAAATAGCAAAGGCCGGTAAACCGGCCTTTGCTGGATTTTCCAGTTAAATCTACAGGTCCCTAGGCTCGCTTGAACTCCGCGATACCGCGATACGGCGCAACCTTATTGCCTAGCTCAGCTTCAATACGCAGCAAGCGGTTATATTTGGCCACACGGTCAGAACGACACAACGAACCGGTTTTGATTTGCCCAGCGGCAGTTGCAACCGCCAAATCAGCAATAGTGGTATCTTCAGTTTCGCCGGAACGGTGAGAAATGACAGCTGTGTAGCCCGCATCTTTCGCCATTTTTATAGCATCCAGCGTTTCAGACAAAGAGCCAATCTGATTAAACTTGATCAAAATTGAGTTCGCGATATTTTTATCAATACCTTCCTTCAAAATCTTGGTATTGGTCACGAACAGGTCATCACCAACCAACTGTATTTTATCCCCAAGTATTTCAGTCTGATATTTCCAACCAGTCCAATCAGACTCATCCAAACCATCTTCAATGGAAATAATGGGGTACTCGTTGCATAGCTCAGCCAGGAAGTCGCTGAACCCTTCTGACGAATAAATTTTGCCTTCGCCAGACAGATCATATTGACCATTTTTGTAGAACTCAGAGGCAGCACAGTCTAGTGCCAAAGTAACATCTTCACCCAGCTTATAGCCGGCACGTTCAACGGCTTCTTTAATCACAGCCAAGGCATCGGCATTGGACGCCAGATTAGGCGCGAAACCACCTTCATCACCCACCGCAGTATTTAGGCCTTTTTCACTCAGCACTTTTTTCAGTGAATGAAATATTTCAGCACCCGTACGCAATGCTTCACTGAAGCTGGTCGCACTTACTGGTTGTACCATAAACTCCTGGATGTCCACGTTATTGTCTGCGTGTTCGCCACCGTTAAGAATATTCATCATCGGTACAGGCATGGAGTATTGGCCTGGAGTACCATTAATATCGGCAATGTGCTGATAAAGCGGTATCTTTTTGTCTGTAGCAGCAGCTTTGGCAGCAGCTAGAGAAACGGCCAGAATCGCATTAGCACCGAGGTTTTCTTTGTTTTCAGTACCGTCCGCATCCAACATCGCCTTGTCCAAAGCGCGCTGATCGGCAGCATCCATTCCAACCAACAGATTTTTAATCGTGGTATTCACATTTTCAACAGCCTTGAGAACGCCCTTACCCAAGTAGCGACTTTTATCGCCATCACGCAACTCAAGTGCTTCTCGGGAACCGGTAGAGGCACCAGAAGGTGCACAGGCTGAGCCTACTACCCCGGACTCGAGAATTACGTCTGCATTCACCGTGGGATTACCGCGGCTATCCAAAACTTCAAACGCTTTTACATCGACTATTTTACTCATGCGCTGACTCCTTATGGTTTATATCATTTAATTTTTTAGCCGCACTAGCGGCGGGTATTTATGTTCAATAATCATTCGCTTTTATTCAGCAGCGTTGGCGTTGCATCATAAAAGTTACTGAATATCCAGGTCGGGGAGATTTTTAAGCACATCATCAATCGCTTTCATTTGTACAAGAAAGGGTTCGAGAGCAGACAATGGCAACGCACTGGGACCATCGCATAACGCCTTATCCGGGTTTGGATGAGCTTCCAAAAATAAACCTGCAATCCCCACTGCCATACCGGCTCGCCCCAGTTCTGCAACTTGATGGCGGCGTCCGCCGGATGCCGCGCCCATAGGATCGCGACACTGCAAGGCGTGAGTTACATCAAAAATAAGTGGCGCACCCCCACTTACTTGCTTCATGGTCGAAAAACCAAGCATATCAACCACTAAATTATCATAACCAAAACACGTGCCGCGTTCACACAACATGACTTTATCGTTGCCGCACTCGGCGAATTTATCGACAATATTTTTCATTTGCGGCGCGGACAAAAACTGCGGTTTTTTAATATTAATTATAGCCTGAGTTTTAGCCATGGCCTCTACAAGGTCTGTTTGACGGGCAAGAAAAGCTGGTAATTGCAGAATATCGACAACGTCTGCAACTGGCTGACACTGTGCAATTTCGTGCACGTCAGTAATTACAGGAATGTTAAATGTTTCTTTAATTTCTTGGAAAATTTTCAGGCCTTCGTCCAAACCTGGGCCGCGAAAAGAATGGATTGAAGAACGATTGGCCTTATCAAATGAGGCTTTAAAAACATAAGGAATCCCGAGCTTTTCAGTCACAGTGACATAGTGCTCTGCAATATGCAGTGCCATATCACGTGATTCCAATACATTCATTCCCCCAAGCAACACAAATGGCTGATCATTTGCACAACTAACATTTGCAATTTGCACTGTTTTAGCAGCGGGTAACGTCATCAAAAATATCTCTTGGGTTTATGGCGACAATCCATGTCGCTGCCATCTATGTCTATATGCACCAAAAAAGCTAAGTCTTTACTTAGCGCCCGCGTATACCAATGCAGCTTCTACAAAGCTGGTAAACAAGGGGTGTCCATCCCGCGGAGTGGATGTAAATTCAGGATGAAACTGACACGCTACAAACCATGGGTGATCAGGCAATTCAACCACCTCAACTAACGTATCGTCAGCAGACCATCCGCCAACACGCAAACCGGCTTTCTGCAATTGATCGACAAAGTTGTTATTGACCTCAAAGCGATGGCGGTGCCGCTCAACGATCATGTCAGCACCATAAATTTCCCGCGCCTTAGAGCCACTGGCTAACCGACATTCCTGGCTGCCCAAGCGCATAGTGCCACCCAGATCTGAAGACTCATCGCGTTTTTCGACATCACCTTCCGAATTGATCCACTCAGTAATCAATCCAATAACAGGATGCTTTGTTGCACGATCAAATTCGGTGCTGTTGGCATCCTCCCAACCCAACACATTGCGGGCAAATTCAATCACAGCGGATTGCATACCCAAACAAATTCCTAAGTAAGGAATATTGTTTTCACGTGCGTGGCGCACTGACATCAATTTACCTTCCAGCCCACGCTCGCCGAAACCACCGGGAACAAGAACCGCGTCCACACCGTCAAGCAGGCTAAGCCCTTGAGTTTCGATATCTTCAGCATTGATATAACGAACATTCACTTTGGTTCGCGTATGAATACCGGCATGAATAAGTGCTTCATTCAACGATTTATAAGCGTCCAGCAGTTCCATGTACTTACCAACCATGGCGATGGTGACGCTGTATTCAGGATTTAATTTACTTTCAACAACACGGTCCCACTCCGATAAATCGGCTTCTGGCGCTTCAATACCAAATTTTTCCAATACAATATCATCCAGCCCGTATGCCATTAATAACCGCGGGATTGAATAAATAGTTTTTGCATCGGGTAACGGTACAACCGCGCGCTCTTCAACGTTAGTGAACAACGCGATTTTACGGCAGGAGTCGTCGTCAACTTCTATTTCTGAGCGACATAACAACACGTCCGGCTGCAAGCCAATAGAACGTAACTCTTTCACAGAATGCTGGGTTGGTTTAGTTTTCGTTTCACCCGCAGTGGCAATATAAGGCACCAGTGTTAAATGAATGAGCTGGGCTTTAGTTGAGCCAAGTTCAACCTTTAGCTGGCGTACAGCTTCCAAAAACGGCTGCGATTCAATATCACCTACCGTGCCGCCAATTTCGACCAGTGCAATATCAGTATCTCGTCCGCCTTCAATAATGCGGCGTTTTATCTCGTCAGTAATATGGGGAATCACTTGCACCGTGCCACCCAGATAATCGCCTCGACGCTCTTTGCGCAGGACCGTTTCATAGACGCGGCCGGTGGTGAAGTTATTCCGGCGAGTCATACGTGTGCGAATAAAACGCTCGTAGTGACCGAGGTCCAAATCTGTTTCTGCGCCATCTTCGGTCACAAATACTTCGCCGTGCTGGAAGGGGCTCATGGTGCCAGGATCCACATTGATATAGGGATCCAGCTTCATGATGGTAACCTTCAGGCCACGCGCTTCAAGAATAGCAGCCAGCGACGCAGATGCGATGCCCTTGCCCAAAGAAGAAACCACACCGCCGGTGACAAAGATATAGCGAGTCATGTAAAGCCTTGTTCTGTATTGAATTGGATGAAGCAGCCAGCCCTGAAATCCCAAAGCTGCCGCCACTGCGCACGATTTGAGTCATTATCAGACGCTCAGACACGACAAAAAAGGAACTTTGCCGCGACCGTCTGATGGCCGTTTAAGCCGTTAAGCCTGTGCTACTGAGATGGGGCGCCAGAGTACCAGAAAGCATCATTTGCCTCAATCGTTAAACGACGCAAATATTA
Source organism: Cellvibrionaceae bacterium (assembly GCA_050290265.1). Lineage (GTDB taxonomy): Bacteria > Pseudomonadota > Gammaproteobacteria > Pseudomonadales > Cellvibrionaceae > JBNKFV01. The sequence goes on along the minus strand of JBNKHI010000039.1, from coordinate 8,051 downwards.
GCTCGTAGTGTGACCCAGGCCCTTCAAGATACGGGCTGCCAAACGAGTTCATAACCTTTTTCTCCCGGTGCCGCAGTATATCCGTCGCAAACCCAAAGATCGCCAACTGCCACAAGACAATCATCGCTATATAAAAGCGGCACACGATCCCGCAGCCACGGTTCCAATCGATGCTCCTGCAACAGTTTTTTCAGTACTTGCGAGTGTCTACGACCAACCGGGCGGCAACGTTCGCCCCCCTGCCTTAGGTCAACTCGCAAACCAGAAAGCCCCGTTTTCAACCTCACCGAGCCAGCCACGCCACTCGCCGGACGCAGACATAACAGCAATCTACCTCGCCCTGACACAGGAAAACTCAGTGTTTCATATATACCAGCAGTTATCGGCCCTTTTGCTTCTGCGATATTAGTTTCTGGGATGCTGGTTTCTGCGATGACAGGCGCCGGATTGCTAGCGATACTATCTTCAGCATCGGGCAAGCTCCCGCTATGGCGGTGTTCATTTGCAGAATGCGCAACAACGGGAGGCAATGAGGGCATTAAATACAGGCGGGAACCATAACCGCGAACTTCGGCATTTGCCCAGCGAACACACGCCACGGAGTCTTCACGCCCGGCTTCATCGAGCAATTGCTTCCGAACCTGCTGCAAGTGACTTAGGGAAGGGACTCCGAGCTGCAGCAACTCACACCAATAGCGTAATAACGAGTGCTGACGCTCGCACGACAATCGCCGAACAAGCTCCAAATCAAGTGATTCACCGATGCGCTCTACCCGTCTATCAGACTGGGCCACATCAGTAGCTGCCTGCTCAGATTGCATTCCTGCAGCTTCTGCACATAAGGTAGAAGCCGCCAACACTCTGTCAGACATGTCAGGCCAGCGATGTTGCAACAGAGGTAGTACATTGTGACGCAGGTAGTTTCTGTCAAAATGCGTTTGCGCATTGCTTTCATCTTCAACCCAGTTCAGCTTTTCTGTCTGCGCATAGGCCGCCAACGTTGCTCTACTTTGTGAAAGAAAAGGACGCCCCAGACTGGCAGCCCCCAGTTGCCGAGACTGAGGAATCCCGGCTAGACCAGCCGGACCAGCACCACGCATTAAACGCAAAAAGAAGGTCTCAACCTGGTCGTCTCGATGATGTGCCTGAAGCAGCAGGTCGCCAGGCTTGAGAAAATCAGCAAACACTTCATAGCGAGCGTGTCGAGCCGCCGCTTCAACCCCCTCTCCACAGTCAGTTAATACAACCTCGTGGCAAACGAACGGTACATTTCGCAACCCAGCTTCACGCGCGCAATGGCTGGCCCATTCCCCGGCATGGGCGGACAATCCGTGATTAACATGTAAGGCTACAACGGGGATTTCACTGGCCGCTTTACTCGCTACGTCTAACAACACAGAGGAATCCAACCCACCGCTATAGGCCACAACCCAACGTTTAGCATGGCGATACGCTGATAAAGTCGACATCAAGGTCGTAAACAGTTTTCGGTCTTTACCCACAAAGGCCCCATCGTGACGTGTGTAATAGCAATGCTGGCAAAATAATGCACCTAAAAGCGCCAGTGTACCTAATTTCGCAGCAAATCATTGACTAAAGGCAAGCTCGGTACAAAACCTATGCCTTTGCTAGTATCAATAACTCTTAAAACAGACACTCTAACCCAGCGCTATACTTTGTGAGCTCGATCATTACTGATACATTAAGGCTACGCGCTAAAAACACCGGACAAACGCGTGTATAAATCTACCGCACCTGACGGTAATGTTCAGGGACAATTGCGTCAATTAGGGATTGCAGCATGGTAAACCCATCAACAGAAACAATAGTCCATAAAGTTTTTGACAGTTTAACAGGATTCATTCAAGCAGCATTGCCGGCGCTGGCGATTATCGTTATCGCTCTTTTCCTGATTAAATTAATAACTCGCAAACCCACTGTAGTTGCTGAAGGACAAAAATTCCGCGAACAAATCCTGACACTCGTGATTGTGCTCACGGCACTAGTGAGTGTCATTTTGACGCTGCCACTCGATGCCACTGCTCGAGGACAACTGTTTACCCTCCTCGGCCTCTTGCTGACGGCCATCATTACACTCTCTTCACCCACCATTGCAGCGAATGCCATGGCTGGATTTATGCTGCGCTCGTTACGTAATTTTGCCCCCGGCGATTTCCTTCAGGTAGGTGAGTACTTCGGCAGAGTGACCGAACAGGATTTATTCCACACTGAAATACAAACGGCAGACCGTGACTTACTAACCATTCCCAATACTTATCTGGCCAACAATCCGGTAAAAGTTGTGCATGCATCTGGAACGATGGTTTCTGCAGAAGTCTCTCTGGGTTATGACGTAAACCGTCATTTAATCGAAGAAACACTCCTGTCGGCAGCCAACGCCGCGCACCTTGAAGAAGCCTTTGTGACGATTACAGAGCTTGGTGACTATTCCGTGGTCTACAAAATCACGGGACTACTAAAACAAGTTAAGAATATTTTATCGACGCGCTCCAGCTTACGAAAACATATGCTCGATGAGCTACATGCCCAAAACATCGAAATTGTTTCGCCAGCCTTTATGAATCAACGACGGGTTGAACAATCCATGATTCCAAAAGCTCTGGCTACTCCGACAGCCCCATTAGAAGAAGACGATACAGCGCAAGATAATATTATTTTTGATATCGCAGAACGTGCACAACAAATTATGGAGTTGAAAGAAACCTACAAGGAAATGAAAAGCGCGCTCGAAACCGCCAGTAAAGATAAAAACACAGAAGGACTAGAAGACAAAAAACGTCGCCTGCAGGCAATGGAGCGGTTAATCGCCTATATGGAAAAAAATAACGATTAACCCTGCAAATCTACTGGCGAGAAGCTTTACCGCTATTACTAGCGCAACGCCTCCAAACGAGCCAGCAAGCTGGAAGTATCCCAACGACCACCGCCAAGTTTTTGCACCTCTCCATACAACTGATCAACTAAAGCGGTTACGGGCAGAAGAGAGCCATTACGTCCCGCTTCCTGTAGCGCAATATTCAGGTCTTTTCGCATCCAGTCCACAGCAAAACCGTGTTCGTAATCACCCGCCAGCATAGTCTTGTAACGATTATCCAACTGCCAGGATTGCGCAGCACCTTGACTGATAACGTCCACTACCTGCTCAACATCCAAACCCGTGGATTTGGCAAAGTGCAAGCCTTCAGCCAATCCCTGGAGTAACCCTGCAATACAAATCTGATTGACCATTTTACAACGCTGCCCACTACCAACAGGGCCCAGTAGATTGACAGCTTTACCATAACAATCCATCAGGGGCCGAACTTTAGCGAGAACATCTACATCGCCGCCCACCATAATGGTTAAGAGACCATTTTCTGCTCCAGCTTGCCCACCAGAAACAGGCGCATCTAAAAACGGCACCCCTAATGCGCTCAACTCACTCGCTAAGCTTCCAACAATTTGCGCAGATACCGTTGAATGATCGATACAGACGGTTCCTGAGCGTAATACAGACAACAAGCCATCATTACCACGATACAACGCGTCCAGATCGTTATCATCACCGACACAGGTAATCACAATGTCTGCCTGAGCAGCAGCTTCGGAAGCCGTCAACGCCAGCTTGCCAGAAAATGCTTTGCACCAACCCTCAGCTTTAATTGTCGTGCGGTTATAAACCACAAGCTCGTAGCCTGCGCGCGCGAGGTGCCCAGCCATGGGATAGCCCATCACCCCCAAACCAATAAACGCTACCGTCGGTTTCATGGAACCTCCACACCTAGAGTCAAAAAATACTAACTAAACGTCAAAAAAAGTAATATTGCGCCTAAAATAAGCCGATAAATCACAAACGGCATCATGCCAATACGATTAATAAACTGTAAAAATAAATGAATACAGATAAAGGCGCTCACGAAAGACAGAACTGTACCGCTCAATAAATCTATCCAGTTAACCCCGTTTTCATGGAGTAATTTAAATGCTTCGTAGCCCCCACTCAGGAAAATGATTGGCATCGACAACAAGAATGAAAACCGAGCCGCAACATCGCGCTGAAACCCCAAAGCTAATGCAGCAGTAATCGTAATGCCTGAACGAGAGGTACCCGGCACGAGCGCCAACACCTGCGCCAACCCAATAATAATAGCCGCCCAAAAAGTAATATCTTCAATTTTAAACACTTTATCCTTACGCGCATCAGCCCACCCCAATAGCAGACCAAAAGCGATGGTGGTAATGGCAATCACCAACATACTGCGCAAATTGTTTTCAATAAATTCATCCGCTACTAGACCCGCCACGGATGCAGGAATGGTGGCCGCAATGACATACCAACCGAGGCGACTGTAGAGAGTCTGCTCTCGCGTGACCAAACTCTGCCCCCACTGACCGATAATCGCTGTCACATCCTTGCGAAAATAAATCAATACAGCCAACAACGAACCCACGTGAACCGCCACATCGAAGGCCAAACCTTGATCGTGCCACCCAAGTAGTTCTTTAGGTAAGACCAAATGCCCCGAACTGGAAATTGGTAAAAACTCGGTAAAGCCCTGAATCAATGCCAATACAACTATTTGAACTGCATCCACACAAATTTCCTTTTACTAAAAACGCACGATTGTTTAGAAAGAGTTATTGACGAATTTTTTCACGCTTTTGCCAAGCGATCTCATTGCGCAGATAAGTGAGCTCAGCCTTGTCAATGCTACAAAAATGACCTTGTTCAAATAGTGATGCGCCACGCTGAGCGATAAACAACGCGCTGGGTAACACCGTCGACAGGCCTGTGCTTCCCCCTAACTGCGTAGCGACCTCCTCGGCCACATCATTGCGGACAAACCCATTACCACAAACCACCATAGAACCGTTGATGCTATGTGACTTAAAGTAGTCAAGTGCCACGCCTGGCGAGCTCACCTGCTCCGGACTGAGCACATCAATAACGTGTCCTGAAACACGGTAACAAGCCCAATACAACTCCTGCATCCGAGCATCGAGAGTAACCATTAGTTCCATAGCAGCCGCACTTTCCTGAGCGGAAACCTGAAAGGCCTCCAAAGCCATAGCTTCTAAGGTCGACACGGGAATAACCGGCAACTCGGCACCAAATGCCAACCCCTGGACAACTCCAAAGGCAATCCGCAACCCGGTAAATGAACCCGGACCACGGCCATAAGCAATAGCATCTAATTGCGCCAAAGAGAGACCACTCTTGGCCAGTAATTCATCAACCATAGGCAGCAGGTGCAAGGTATGTTCGCGCGGAATATTTTTAGATAAAGATTGCGCTTTACCATCGATAAGAAGCGCGACAGAACAACGTTCGCTGGAAGTATCTAGGGCAAGTATTGCAGTCATAGGGAATCTAGTCGTCGTAAAAAGGCGACATTTTGGCAGATTCACTCACATTAATATAGCTAGCAAAATGTTGGACTGCTGTCGTTAACGAGAATGACTGAGAAACTGACAACTGGATATCTAATTCAACCGGCAACCCCAGTTGCCCCGTTTATATGTCTGAGCACAGGGTCGCACTGGACTGATGATGATACTTGAATTAGCACCCCTACCCTAGCGCACCAAGCTCGAAATGCGGACGGCAGCGAGCGACATAGAAATCACGATGTAAACTTATGGTTTACATTAATTGATGGGGAAAGCCTGTTTAAGACAGCACGTACAGTGTGTAAAGGTTACGATTAACCACCCCCTCTGGAGCCGGTGGTTAATCGCCTGATCAAAGAGGAAAACAAGTTACTTGGGTTGCCACGCAGATACTGCACGAAAGAAAGCAGGGCTTTCGAGAGAAGGCCGGCGGTCTCCTAAGGGAAAGTAGCTGAGCTTCACTACCACTGTTCGCGTATCAGGATCGACGAAAATAAACTGCCCCTGCAGACCTATAGCCATGTATGCATTTGAATCCGTTAGTGTCCACCACTGGTACTGATAACCATGGTCTACGCTATCGCTCGCCGGCTCAGGCCCTGTGGGCACAGTTGATTCCTTGACCCAATCAGCGCTGACAATTTGCTTACCATTCGCCTTACCATTGTGCAGCATCATCAAACCAATTTTGGCGTAATCTCTAAGAATCGCATTGTAGCCCATTCCGTTAGTAGCACGGCCAACGCCTTTGGGGCCATCCGCCATCCAAAAACCATCAGACTCGGCACCTAATGGCTGCCACAACACTTCTTGCATATAAGCTGGCAAACTTTTACCGACTGCCTTTTCGATAACCCAGCCCAAAACAGTTGTATCGAGGGTAGAATAAGAAAATACCGTACCCGGCTCATGAGCCCGTTTTACCAATAACGCTTCCTCTACCGTCCGCTGCTCATTCAACACCATGGTTTTTTCGCGCAGCCGGCTCATAGCACTGTCGGGACTGGGATCGTATTTATCTGGGCGATCAACGCCCGACTTCATTAACAGTGCATGTCTAACTGTAACACCGTCATATGCTGAGCCCTTTAGCTCTGGAATATACTTTGTAATCTGATCATCCAAAGACGTTATAAATCCGCGTTCAAGTGCCGTACCGACTAAAATAGAGGTAATCGACTTAGCCATAGACATCGATAGGAAATGCGTCGAAGCATCGGTCAAATTGCGATATTTCTCGTAAACGATATTATCGTCTTTTATGACTAACAAAGCGTTGGTGTAGGTTCGCTCCAGAAAATCGTTTGGCGAGTAAGTCACTCCGTCAAACTGGTAAGAAAAATCCAGAGGTTTTGGTGAGCTCGCCAACCGCCAAGGCTCTTGTGGTTTAGCAACAGGAATAGTATGAAAAATTTCATTGATATTATGAAAGGTTAAAAAGTTAATGCGAGAATCACTAAAAAAAATACGGCGCATTTCTTTCATCGCCGCTGAAAGCGGCTCAGCGTCTTGAGCGACGGCCCCAGTAGACACTATTAATAGCATTGATAATGCTTTTGGCAGCAAGCTGCACTTGGCAAACAAACTCTTTTTCATCACCTCTCTCCTTCATAACCTTTCATACAGTAGCTTTAGCCATAAAATCAGTCATCTGATTAAATATCTAATAAATCAGACATCTAACTATTACATATAAACAGCGCCCTGTACACAGCCCGAAACGATATCACCTAACCCTCAAACTTAGGTGGAGCCTTGCGATAGGAGACGGGAGTTTTAGAGAATTTCAAGGGGCTTGCAACGGTTGGCACAACCGTTCCATCCTCGCGCTCAAGATAGCGTAACATTTCCCTATGCTGAACCTGCGGGTCAGCAAAAACTTCTTTCAAGGTATTCACAGGCCCACAAGGCACACTGTGTTTTTCAAGCTCTGTAATCCAAGACTTAGTTGTCTTGGATTTCATAACCTGCGCGATTTCCGGAACCAGTATTTTACGATTGCGCACGCGAACATCATTGGTACAAAAACGCGAGTCAGTCACCCAGTCTTCTCTATTGGCAAGTCGTGCGAATCGGCCAAACTGCGAGTCATTACCAACGGCCAAAATCAAATACCCATCAGCTGTTTCAAAGGCTTCATAAGGCACAATATTGGGATGAGAGTTACCAATGCGCCCAGGCGCCTCACCACTGACAAGATAGTTCATTGCCTGATTTGCCAAAGACGCCACCTGGCAATCCAATAGCGCAACATCAATATGCTGCCCTTCGCCCGTTTGATCACGGTGGTTCAAGGCTGCCAATATCCCGGTGGTTGCGTACATACCGGTCATCAAGTCAACCATTGCCACGCCAATGCGCAACGGCCCACTCTCTTCGCTGCCAGTCAGGCTCATGATGCCACCCATAGCCTGAATCAAAAAATCATAGCCCGGACGGTTTGCATAAGGCCCCGTCTGGCCAAAGCCCGTTATCGAGCAGTACACAAGACGAGGATTTAGGGCTTTCACGCTGTCGTAATCGAGACCATATTTTTTTAGGCCGCCGACCTTGTAGTTTTCCAGCAAAACATCGGATTCCAGTATTAGCTGGCGAATCCTCTCTTGCCCTTCCGGCGTTGCGATATCAACACTGATTGAGGTTTTATTTCTATTCGCGCA
>JBNKHI010000038.1:0-35954 GCA_050290265.1 Cellvibrionaceae bacterium | reverse complement strand
TGGACGCTGGAATGTGGGTCGAGGCAGCTCAGCTTTTCACATCGGACGCAACCTTCGAGTTTGGAAATGACGGTGTTTATCGCGGCAACAAAAGTATAAAAAAATACCTGGCTACCTTTATTAATGGACAATGGGGTGTAGGTATTGGGAAGCTCAACTCAGATATCTTATTTATGCCAGTGATCACTTTTTCTGATAATGGTGTGTCTGCGAAAGCTCGGTGGACGAGCATTATGCTGATTGGCACTTATGGGGAAAAGGCTTTTTGGGGCCAAGGCGTGTATGAAAATGAGTATATAAAAGAAAATAACAACTGGAAAATAGCCAAATTACATTTTTATCAAAAAATCCTGGTGCCTTATGTTGGCGGTTGGGCAAAAAATAAAGATGCAAACCAGGGTGTCTGGGTATCAGACGAATTTCCTGCTGATAGCCCTCCAAGTATTCCCTTAGCGTTTTGGCCGGAAAGTTTGTCTCCGCCCTATCATTTTGAAAATAAGGTGGTGCCATCTCGGGTAGCAAATCAAAAAACCGGAGCGGGTCAATGAAATCTCAACCCTTAACTATTATGCTTTATAGCATTCTTTGTGGTGCCATTAGTATTTTTAGTCCGTTAAGCATGGCAGGTTCAGCTGAAAAACATAAGGTTTTGGCATTGGAAGCAGAGTTGACCACGCTCAATCAGAGAGTAAACTTGCTAAATGCGGAACATGAAGTTGAAAATTTGCAGCGCATATTTGGTTTTTATATCGATAAAAATTTATGGCTGCAAGCTGCTGATCTCTTTGCTGCTGATGGCCGAATTGAAATAGGTGGCAGCGGTGTTTATATCGGTAAAAAGCATATATTGAAGTATTTGGCTTTAAGTAGTCCTCAGGATTCCATCGCGGGTATTTTAAATGACCATATGCAGTTGCAACCTGTCATTACAGTTTCTGACGATGGGAATAGTGCCAAGGGCCGCTGGCGAGGATTTTCACAAACCGCTAAACATCAGGTAGATCATTTCTGGGCGCTGGGTGTTTATGAAAATGAATACGTTAAGGAAAATGGTGTCTGGAAGATAAAATCTTTGCACTATTATTCACGCATGAAAGCACCCTACGATGACGGTTGGGCTAAAACTGCATTGCCGCGGTCTATACCCCGTGAAGATTTTCCACCCGATCAAGCAGCGACAGCTGACTATGAAAATTATCCAGAGTTTTATCGAGTACCCTTTCACTATGCAAACCCTGAGGCCAGAGCAGAATTAAAAGTAAAGCACCAGTTAGGCGAATCTACATTAGCGGCTGCAGACGCTGTTCAGCATAATGGATATCAAGTTTCTCTCAGCAGCTTACACTCTCAGATGAAAAGTATAGAAAAAAATGTTGAACGACTTATCGATATTGAAAAAATTGAACGACTGCATGCTGTCTATGGTTATTATCTGGCTGATAATCAGTGGGATAAATTAGCCAATATATTTGCTGAAGATGGCACTATAGAAGTGGCTTTGCGCGGTCAGTACCACGGCCGAAAAAGTATTCGTAAAAGTTTGGATATTTTTGGTGTTCCTCATGAGACGCCTGGCCTCTTACGCAATCATATGCAAATGCAACCTGTCATTCATATAGCTGATGATGGTCAGTCTGCGAAGATGCGGTCGCGAGCATTTAGTATGATGGGTAACTATGGTGGGCCGGCTTTTTGGATGGGCGGTATTTACGAAAATACTTTTGTAAAGCGCAACGGGACGTGGGAGATTTATAAAGACCAGCAGATCAATACGTATTTTGTTCGTTATGATCTAGGTTGGAAAAATGATACGTTGAAAAATCCTCCAGGTGTTTCAAGCACCAGCCCTCCAGATTCTCCCCCGAGTATTCAGTTCACTTTTTATCCCCAATCATTTGTTCCGCCATTTCACTATAGAAACCCAGTAACCGGGCAGTAAAAATAAACAACATAAATAAAGCGGTACATCATCCATAAAAGGGTAATGTACCGCGGTACAATATTTTCAGTCCGGTGTCTGTCTAGTTAGCAATATGCGTTGTTTGCAAATCTATTCGCAAACAAAACTACTGGCTTCGTTTTCTGGACCACCTTTGTAGTGCGCAAATTCAGGCCATGCACACACTGGTCGAGTCACACCTGGAAAGGCTTTTCCTTTACCCAATAGAAACTCAGGCGCTTTATCGTTTTCAACCCAATCGACGATAGCATTGAGCGGATCAATCTTATCTGTCGCATTGCCACCGCCACAGTGAGTCATTCCGGGTACAATAAACAGTCTTGCCCAATCGTGAATATCGCCAGCATTGATGTTTTGCGCTTTGTCATACCAGCCGGTAATTTCGCGAGTGGATAGCATAAAGTCACTAACACCATGATACATCAGTAGCTTGCTGTGTTTTGCAAAGGTGTTCATGTACGCAGCTTCAGCATCATTTAGAGATTGGGTTTCACGAACGTCTACCAGTGCTTTTTCTACATCAATATCTAATGGGTCAAAGTCTGGATTAGGTGGCGTTAGCGAATGATAACGATAGGTATCCAGGGCTAATGTTTCCATTGCACCATTACCGTTACTTGATTCCGATGTCCCCAAAAAGGAATGACGCCAGGATGTAGCAAAACCGTTGTCATAAGGGATCAGTGCATATAAGGGCTTTCCATTATGATCTAATGGGCCCTGCATGATTTTATCCAGTGTGGTGACCTGCTCTTGGGTTAAGCAAGTATCTGTTTTTTCATTTTCACAAACTAAAGACTTGGGGTTAAAGTTACAGCCGGCTATGTCATTTATCATGCCGTCTTGTAATCCATCCAGACTATCGCATTGTTCCAACACTGATTTGTCCAGCAACTCTAAATCTTTTAAAGAGTAAGCTTTTGACAGAATGGCTTTGCCGTTTTCATCTTTAGGTGAAATTTCCGATAGTACTTTTACATTCCAAACCAAGCGTGGCGCAAGTCTACTGATATAGAAGGAAGCATGCCCAGACACTACCCCGTCAAAGTATTCAGGGAATTTTTGGCTGACCAACATCGCCTGGCGACCACCGTTAGAGCAGCCCATGAAATAATTGTGGTCTGCAGGCTTGCCATAATAATGGGCAACAATGTCCTTCGCAGACAGTGTGACCTTGTCCAATGCATTGAATGCATAATCAATTTTTGCTTGCTGGTCGTAGGAAAATGATCCGTCGCTGGAATTTTGATTAGGGCTAGTGTGGCCCGAATTTGTTCGTACGACAGCAAAGCCGCGGCTGAGTGCGTTGGGAGATAATAATTCAAATAAGGTACCATAGGCTGGCCAATCGACACCGTCCATTACCCCGCCACCTTCAAATAAAAAGCGGCCATTCCAATCCGTGGGCATACGAAGTTCAAAGCGAATTTCGTAGGGGCGGTTTTCACCATTTTCACCCAGCCCTACTCGTTTACCCAACGAGCCACTGACTAAACAGTGTGCAGGCAACGTTGTCGCGCCTTCGAAAACTGCTGGCGCTGCCGGCACCGGGCCAGCCTTAACATATTTACTACTGAGAATAGTAAAGCCATCGTTATTATATTTTTTTAATGCGGCACATTGGCTTGCCGGCGAAGCGGCCGCCGCCGTCAATGATGCCGCACTGAAAAGTGCGGTTGTAAATGCGAGCAATGCGTACTTTTTTGACATGATATGGTCTTCCTGGTCATTGTTTTACGATAACTAATTACCGATATGCATGGGTTGTGATGAAACCATTAAGGCACCTGGGTAACTGGCTCAGTGCGATTGTGTTTGAGCCACTGGCGTGGTGCCTGTATTTGAAGTGTTACCTTCTACAATTTTGGGTATATGACGATCTAGAATCTGTGTACCAGCAAGGGCGGCAATCGTTGCTATGACAAGGGCTGCAAGAAAAGGTATTGGATTGCTATCCATAATGTCGAGTAAATAGCCGCCCGTTAATATTGTGGTAATGCCACCCATTCTTCCTATCATCATCCCAAATCCGATGCCACTCGATCTACACTCTGAAGCGTAGGCATAAGCCAGCAGTGAATAAAGTGTGGCGAAGATAGCGCCGGAAAAAGCTCCATAACTACCGACCATACTAATTACCAGCCATTTCTCCAGCGCACTATAGGCGCCACTGTTGTTTGCCAATATAGTGCCTATGCTAATTAAGCAGATGAGACTGGCTACACAGCAAAAAATCAGCAGGCGGCTTGAGCCAAAGCGTTGAATTAACATGGACGTAAATATAGCCATAATGACGGAGGCTAAATTAAATGCCGTTAATCCGCGTAACGCTTCGCTAAAAGAAAAACCTACTGTAGTTAGCAGTGCTGGTGTCCAGCTCAGTACGCCGAAAGCGACAAATGAGACACTAAAAAATAGCAATGCTGCGCCAATATTTACTCTGAGATAATTGCGGGTAAATATTGTTGGTGCATGAGAGTTGCGTTGATCATGTAAAGCACTTGAATTTACCGAGAGCTGTAGTGTGGGTGTGTCATTGCTAACTTTTTGCAACGCTGCGGTGGCCCGCTCAATCTTACCGGCGGATACCCAATAGCTTGGCGACTCTCCTAACAGAAAACTCATTGCTACGGCGAGTGCTAATGTGATTCCACCAAATAAAACAAAACAACCCGGCCAATCGAGTACGGGTAATAGCGACGGTAATGTGATGGAGCCTATCAGCCCACCAAGTGGAACACCAATAGATAATAACGCAGTCATACGCGGACGTAATTTATCGGGTAACCATTCAGTTACCAACGCAACACAGTTAGGGCTGGCGGCTCCAAAACCCAGTCCGCTAATGAGTCGCAGAATAGTCATGGAAGAAACATCGGCGGTAAAACTGACGAGAATGGTTGCCGAGCCAAAGCAGATTGTTGCTGCGATTAATGTCAATTTTCGGCCGTAACGGTCACCTAACCAGCCGCCAATACTAGATCCAAAAATCATGCCCACTAATGCTGCCGCCATGGCTGGCCCAAAAGAAGATTTACTGACACCCCAGTCGGTAAGAATAGCGGGTGATAACAGTGCTACCAGTTGAATGTCGAGTCCATCCAGGGTCAATGCCATCAATGCAACGGCAATCAAAATGTATTGAAACGTTGTTACAGTGCGAGAATTCAAAAATTCCCGAATACTTTTTTCATTTTTATTATGCATGGTTACATCAACTCTTAGTTCGGCAGCCTTTTGAGGGTAAGGTCAAATGGATGAGCGCCCGAGCCAAAGCGCGATCCACTGATCTCAAGTCGGTTACTAAACAATTTCCCCTCGACCCAGTTTTCATAGGCGCCATCGTTTTTTACTGCTTCATCATTTTTGTTGTCATGGATGATTTTAAAAAAAACGTTAGCACCTGACTTTTTAATATCTTTTATTTTGTACACATCACCGTTTTCACTATTTTCTGCCCAGCCGATAAACACGTCTGGGTTAGTTTTTTTAAAGTGAAATATGACCGTGCCATCACGCGACCAAATACCCGCTAGCGCAAGGTCTGCAGCAAAGGAATAATGGCTTCCAAGTAGCATGACTAGCGATAGCAGTAATTTAGTAAATCTATGTATCTGTTTATCCTTCATCGCGATGATGGCCTTAATATTTGTAATGTGTATAGACGACGTTACCACGCTGGATTTTTTCCATCGCTGGCAAATTCGGCTCGTTGCTCATTAAAAATTTTACGTTTGCTAAACAACCAACGCCCATTCACTTTTTTCAACTCGTCTTCATAGTGGCCGTAGGCACCTAAATAAGGTCGGCGGTCGCGCATGTCATTATTAAATTCCCACCAGTAGGCCCTGCCTGTTGCCGTATCGCCGTTTATGGTTAGAACCAGGTTGTCAATCATATGGGCAACACGAGGTGGTCGTTGTGGTGCCAGGCCATCCGCTTTTTTCTGTAGTCGTTTGCCAAATTCGCTAATTTCATGAGCTATAGCTTTTCGACCTGTAATGACGCCACCAGCAAAATCCAGAACACCGTCTTCCGTAAACGTAAGCGCATAGGTTTGGGCGTCTTGCCAATCAAAGGCAAACATATAGCGCGAATATAAATCCTCTATCTCTGCCCTATCGTTCGCATAGTTGCTGTCATAGTGTGGGCTTAGCGCTTTGTTATGTGTTTCTGCAAAAACGTGTTGGTTTAGAATGCCAAGTAAAAAAATTGAAGCAATCAAGTGCAATAAGGCGCGCATACAAATTCCTCTAAAAAATTGAGTTAGTGACACCACCATCAATAACCAGGCTTTGGCCAGTGGTATAGTTGGCAAACTGACTGCAGAATAAGGCAACGAAGGCACCGACATCTTCGGGATCCCCAAAGCGCTCGCAGGGAATTCGCCAATCTTTAACGAAGCGTTCCACTTCTTCTTCATAGGTTGTCCCATTTTCGATAGAACGATCAGTGAACTGATTAAGTACAAAGGCAGAATGATGCATTCCTGGCAATAAATTGTTGATCATTACATTGTGTTTAGCGACAACCTTGGAGACAGCAACTGAATAATTGATGAGAGCTGCTCTCGAACTGCCGGACATGGTACGCAATTCTGTCGGATACTTGGCTGCAACGGTAGCAATATTTACGATGCGACCCCAGCGTCTCTCAACCATGCCGTCGATAACTGATTTCATAAATTCGATAGGGCCTAATAGTGAGATATCCAGGCAAGTTTTCCAATCACTTTCTGTGATTGCTCGAAAATCAGGTGTCATCGGTGGTGGGCAGCAGGTCCCAACCAGGATATCCGGGGCCGGACAAGCAGCCAAAATTTTTGCGCGACCTTCTGCGCTGCTGTGGTCTGCAACGACTGGTACAACGGTAGCGCCGGTTTCTTTAGCGATTTCAGCGCAGGCTTTTTCCAGGCGCTCTTCTCCGCGTGCAGAAATATAAACTTCAGCCCCTTCTCGAGCTAATGCCAGAGCAGAGCTTTTGCCCATGCCTGCACTGCCGCCATTCACAATTGCTTTACGACCTTTGATTTTTAAATCCATGTTGTTCTCTTATTATCTTGGTTGGAGGTTGATGAGTCTTGTTGTCAATAATTGATAGATCAGGCGGAAGGCGTCTAAAAGACAATGTTACTGTTCCGCCTTTCTCCTCCTTTTATTTAAACATAGACGTAGATTTTGCTTGCTCTATGACTTCAGCTGCATCTTCAGCGGTTAACCAGCGCTGTGCTTGCAGCGCGTTAACACTGGCTTTTACTTTACGCAGGTAGTCTTTTTTCGAGCGGTATAGTGTGTTGAGTTTTTCTTTGCTAAAGGGAACTTTGTAGCCAACAAACATGCAATAGAAAGACCCCGTCTTTGAGCCTATCCAGCGCGCAGTGGGTACATCGACATAGCTACTGCGGACGCCGCCTAGAGCATTACCGTGAGAATCCACATGAAATGCGGTAGTAGGCTCATAATTGGTTTTAGCGCTTTCGCGCAAAGACAGCCAAGGAGCGCTTGGCGCAGGTTGTTGGTGTTGCACCCAGTTTTCCAGATTGCGCCAGCCTGCATCAAAGGCGTGATGCATAGGGAAGTCTGAGTCGATAACATCGCCTTCGTTACAGATAGGTGCTTTTTCGGTAGTTCCGGTTGCTTTAATCATCTCGCTGTCGGAGGCAAATGACAAGTCACCATAGGGTTCAGTGTGAGTACCGCCAGCGACTTCATAACGGCGATATAAATCGGGTGCCGCGTCAGAGTCTGGGCGCCGATCCAGTATATTGGTTGGCATGTCGCCCTCAGCAAAAAACTCAAGAACGGGAACGCCTGCGGGGCCTGTGAGCGAGCGGGGATCATCTTCGGGGATAGTGGCCATGCATTGATGCAGTGGCGTAATCCAGGGGTGTGTGCCACTAAAGAGGTAACCGTCATACAGCGGTTTACCGAGTTTGGCGGTAATTGGTTGGGAAAATATCGATGCGTAGGTCCGCGCATGTCCGGCGGTTTGTGATTGACCTGTCATGTATAACCGCTCTGCTGGCACACCGATCGGGTTTTCTGTGCCGTTACTTTTTAACAGTATTCCGAGTTGGGTCAGCATGTCCCAGACCAGGCCTGTCTCGTCGGCAGGTGTGGTTGTGTTGTCCCAGGAGTTAAGGGTGTCGCCTTCGCATTGCGGGCCTGTTTTAGCGTGCGGCATCGACAGCGACGCATAGCGCTCCGGATCAAATCGCTGCAGTGACTTAATCACGTTGGGTTTGAGTGTCAGTCCGACCCATACCACCTTGTCGCGCATAAATTGTTTGTAGGATTCACCCCACATAATCGGTAAGTCGACCGGTGTCGATGGATTCAGACCCTCGACAAGCACCGTCCCGCTATAGTCGGAAACGTCCGCCGGGCGTCGCACAAGAATGCGCGTAGTGTAAGGGGCAGTAGCCACAGCGTGCAGGCCATCTTTGTCGGGCCAGTTGTAAACACCCGCTTCGCCAGAGATAAAATATTCTTCTTCTACATAGCCATACTGCTTCAGATCAAGCGGTTGTCGTTGGTGAGTGGTTGCCAGAAATGGGTGCGACTTCGCTGTGCTTTGGATAGGCCCGCTTACCGTAGCGGGTGTCAGTATTTGCGCTGAAGCCGACGGTGCAATGGCGTTAAGAGCGGCGAGTATGGAGCAAAGAGTT
Source organism: Cellvibrionaceae bacterium (assembly GCA_050290265.1). GTDB lineage: Bacteria > Pseudomonadota > Gammaproteobacteria > Pseudomonadales > Cellvibrionaceae > JBNKFV01. The sequence goes on along the minus strand of JBNKHI010000038.1, from coordinate 27,327 downwards.
GTTATTTTAGTTATTGAACGCCTCATAAACCTTTTCCTTTCAGTGAAGCTGATTATAAATATGGGCTGGCTGCAGTGTTTGGCCGGTAGCAGAACAGTGTCCGTTGACTAAGCCGGCAGTGCAGTCGTGTCTGCCCATTATCTCTGGTTAATTGTAACGATTGGGACTATTGGATCATGCTAAGGCTTGAGACGGGTCTGTTGAATAACCAGTTTGGGTAGGTGGAAATTTCGTATGAAAATTCAGTGTAATCCAAGTAGTTGCCGTTAGATTGCATCCAGTTTAAGTATTTTACATAACACGCTAATCATTATTTTGAGGTTAAGAAGCGTCAGAATATTGTTTTTTTTATCGACAAAAATACCTTTTCGCAAATCTACCCTAATTGGGTATTCAAGCGGTGGTAAACGCGAATTAGGGTAGGGTCAAGATTGAGGAGATTACAACCAGACTGGCTATACGATGGTATGGCGAAGTGTGTTTGTAACTGTTTGGCCCCTACTGTAACTACACCACCGTTGATGACCTGAATTCTTCAAAAAACCTGTTTTTGAGCGGGGCTAAGGGTGTAGCAAGGGCGGTTTTTATAGAATTTAGTTAGATGGCTGATTATTTTAGGCAGCCGCGTACAGATATAACATCAATAAACAAAGGGAAAAGCTATGTCGAAACGATTGTATTGCCGCAGTAAGTTATTGAGCCCGTTATTCAAAAAAAAATCGGCACTATTTGCCCTTGTTTTGACTGGGCTTAGCGGTTGCGCCAATCAAACAATGGATACGGCTAACAGGGTCGTGGCCGATACGGTGTTTAAAAACGGTAAGGTCTATACCGTGAATCCTGCCAATGACGTCGTCGAGGCAGTCGCCATAAAAGACGGAAAAATTATCGCTCTTGGATCGGACGATAGTGTGGCTTCAAGGATCGACGCCTCAACGCGCGTGATCGATCTCCAAGGTAAAATGTTAATGCCCGGACTCATCGACGCCCACATCCACCCTAGTGGCGGTGGACGGTTTTTAAGCGCTTGTTCACTGGATTACAAACCGCTCACGGTCGACCAAATTCTCAGTAAATTAACCAGCTGCCTGGACAATATGAAAGATGAGCCTGCCGACCGTTGGTTGCAGGCTGGGGCCTGGTTTCGTCAGGCAACATTGCCAGAAGGTGCCGACCTAAGCGCCGCGATACTGGATCAATTACCCACAGAGCGCCCCGTGATTGTCTTATCTAGTAGCGGACATTCCATGGCGGCAAACAGCGCGGCCATACGAGCTGCTGGTATTACCCGCGATACGCCGAATCCCAGTGATGGCAGTATTGTGCGTGACGCCAATGGCGATGCCACTGGGATATTGATTGATGGCGGCAGTGCTGCATTTTTCGCCGCAATTCCCAAGCTGAGCAAAGCTGAGCAGGAAGTGAAAATGGTGAAGGATCTTGAAATTGCCGTTGATGCAATGCATGCACAAGGTATTACAACCATATTTGATGCCGGGGCCGAGGACGAAATGCTACCGCGTGCATTTGAAACACTTCGGCGTGCTGGCACACTGGATTTACGCGCATTTTTATCCATCTTTGTAGACCCTATTCAGGCGGAGAAACCGGCTGATGTTGTGGCTAACGTTAAGGGGCTCGCCAGTAAGTTCAATACGCCGGTGCTGCCGCAGTCATCCAGTATTACCTTCGAAAGTATCAAAATTGCCGTTGATGGCGTGATTCAGGCACCAGGGCACTCAGGCGCAATGCTGGCCCCCTACCTGCACAATGTAGGCAGTGACAATAAGCCGAATTGGCAGCCTAGTGATAATGCTGGCCCGCTTTATGTAGCAGAACCTGTATTGACCGGCTTGTTAGATGCACTCGCAGTTAATGGCCTGCAGGCGCACATGCACACCACCGGTGATCGCGCAATCAATGTGACGTTGAATGCGATTGAGTCCGTGCGCAATAAGCACAATGTACCTGATTTCCATCCTGCGCTGGCTCACGACGAAGTTGTTGATCCTGCTGACTTTGCCCGTTTCGCTGAACTGGATGCGATTCCCGTGCTTTCGCTACAGTGGGGTAAACCCGCGCCCGATACCATCGATTCTGTTGAGGATTACATGGGGCCGGAGCGTTTTCGCTATGTAGAGACGGCGGGTAAGTTTCATGAGGCGGGCGCGCGTATCGCGTTTGGCAGCGACTGGCCCGTTGATGGTTTAAATGAATGGTTGGCCATGCAGATTGCTATTACTCGCGAAAACCCAGATCAGAGTAATCAGAAATATCAGGGGCGGTTAGGGGATGACCCTGGTTTGGATATCGACACTGCAATTCGGGCGTTCACCATCAACCCTGCTTACTATCTCAATATGGACGACAAAGTTGGGTCTTTAGAGGTCGGTAAGTACGCAGACATGATTGTCATCGACCGTGATATCACTGCGGTTGACCCCAAACAAATTGGCGATACTAACGTACTGCTGACAGTGTTTGGTGGCCGTGAGGTATATCGCCACCCATCGTTTAAATGATGATTAAACACCGATGAGTGTTTACAGGCCCTAGGTTAAAAATTAACACAGAGAGGGGAAGAGTATGAATAACGGTTTGCAAGGCCGCGGTGATGTTCACGGCGCGCTAAGATCCGGGCGCATGTCCGTTTTAGCACTGGTTGTTGCCACCATGGTGGGGTGTACCGGTGACGATAAAGCCATGACACTGCCGGTAGCTGATAAAGTGTTTGAAAATGGCAAGGTGTATACCGTGGATCAGGCAAACCGGACATTCTCTGCTATTGCCATTAAAGATGGAAAAATTTTGGCTCTGGGGTCAGATGACGATATCGATGCCTATGTGAACGACGCCACCGAAGTCGTAGATCTCGGTGGCAAAATGTTGATGCCCGGTTTGATTGATTCGCACGTCCATCCCGCCGGTGGAGGCAATATGCTGAGCCAGTGTTCGCTGGAGTATAAAGCCTGGACCGTTGATGAAATTCTCAACAACATTACGGCGTGTCTGGACGGCATGAAGGATGAGCCAGACGATAAATGGCTGCGAGTTGGTGGCTGGATGCGCCAGGCCACCAAGCCGGAAGGTGCTGATTTAAGCGCAAAAATTCTGGACCGCCTGCCGACCAATCGCCCGGTCGTTGTGGTCTCCAGTAGTGGCCACTCTACCGTAGCCAACAGTGTGGCCATGCGCGTTGCCGGTATCACCAAAGATACAGCAGACCCTAAGGGTGGCAGCATTGTTCACGATGCCAATGGTGACGTTACAGGAATGTTTATTGATGCAGCGCGGGGTATGATTTTGGACGCTATACCTAAGCTGTCGGACGCTGCGCAAAAACAGAAAAACTTGGCTAATTTGGCGGGCGCAGTCCAGGCACTCAGTGCAGAAGGCGTGACATCCATTTTGGATGCGCTCGTGGCTGATGAGGCCGCGATGCAAATTTACAATGAGCTGCAGAAGACGCAAAAATTGACCGTCCGCGCCCATTTAGCCTATCGGATAACCCCGGATGCTGCAGAACAACCGCAGGCCGTCGTGGATTTGATGAAAACTCTGGCCAATAAATATAACTCCCCCATCGATGCCCAACGCCCAGAGGTTGATCTAGATCGTGCAAAAATCTTTGTTGACGGTGTTATTCAGGCTCCGGCAAAGTCTGGCGCCTTAATAAAACCTTATTTATACCAGGCAGGCAGCAGCGAAAACCCCCATTGGCAGCCGAGTGATCACAGTGGCTCTCTGTATTTTGACGAGCCGTTGTTAACCGGCATGCTGGATGTTCTCGTTGCCAACGGCTTTTCTGCGCAGATGCATACGGACGGTGACGGCGCAGTGCAGACAGCGCTAAATGCAGTTGAAACAATCCGCGGCAAGCACCCTGATGCGTCATTTTTTCATCCGGGTTTAGCCCATTGTGAACTGGTGGATCCCAGCGATTTTGCCCGTTTTGCTGAGCTAAACAGCCAACCTGTTTTGTCCTTTCAATGGGGTAAGCCCGCAGCTGATACGATTGATTCGGTAAAAGACTATATGGGGCCAGAGCGCTTTGGATACGTAGAAACAGCGGGTAAGTTTCATGTGGCTGGTGCGCGTGTAGCCTTTGGCAGCGACTGGCCCGTCGACGGGCTGGACGAATGGTTGGCCATGCAGATTGCGGTTACTCGAGAAAATCCCGATCAATCCGATCCAAAATATCACGGTCGTTTGGGTGATGACCCCGGTTTGGATATTCAAACCGCTATTCGCGCGTTCACAATCAACGCGGCTTATCAGATCAACATGGCGGAGCACGTAGGTTCCCTAGAGGTGGGTAAATTTGCCGACCTCATTGTGATTGATCAGGATTTGACGGCGATAGATCCGCACAAGATTGGCGACACTAATGTACTTCTAACACTGGTGGGTGGTCGTGAAACCCATCGCGCTCCTGCGTTCAGATAATTAAGGCAAATAACAACGTGGTGTCAGGGCGCCAATGCGCCCTCGTCATTTAGGAAAAATAACCCCTGTTGAGGAATACGTATGTTGCATACTAGTAAGCTAAAGAAATACGGAATGGTGGGAAAGCTGACGGGTATCGCCTGCATTATTGCGGGTATAGCCAGTTGTTCAACGGGCAGTATGTCCGGCAGTGATACTTTGGCCGACGTGTCACAAACTGCAGACCTGGTGTTTCAGGGTGGTCAGGTTTATACCGTCGATAACAACAATAGTGTTGTTGAGGCCATCGCCGTTAAAGATGGAAGAATTGTCGCCTTGGGCTCGGATGAGTTGATTGCAGAACGGATTGGTGAAGGCACCAAAGTAGTGGATTTACACGGTAAAATGCTGATGCCAGGCCTGGTTGACGCGCATATGCACCCAGCGGGTGCAGGTGCTCAGTTGCGATCCTGTTCAATGGGCTATGAAAGTCTGACTGTTGACGAAATCCTCTCGCGAATCACTAGCTGCCTGGACGCAGAAAAGGGTCGGTCTGATGACAGTTGGCTGGTGGTTGGAGCTTGGTTCCGTCAGGCCACCAAGCCTGCAGGAGCTGACCTGACGACGGCAATACTGGATCAATTACCGACCGCGCGACCTGTTGTGGTGGTAGCTAACGACCATCACACCTTGGCTGCAAATACCGCTGCCATGCGTGCAGCAAATATTACCCAATCCACGCCAAATCCTAGCGACGGTAGCATTGTTCGCGATGCCAATGGCGCTGCAACCGGTATTTTTCTGGACGGTGCAATGGGCATAGTCATGGATGCTATCCCTGAACTTTCTGATGCTGAAAAGGAAGAAGAGACACTACTCGACGTTACCGCTGCCGTTAATGCCGTAAAAAAACAGGGTGTTACTACTATCTTTAGTGCAGGTTCCAATGCCTTGGATATGGGGGCGTTTGCCAAACTCCGTAATGCCGATAAATTAACCGTGCGATCGCGCTTTTCCTTGATTATTTCCCCGGAAGAAGCGCATAGCCCTAAGGCTGTGGTTGACAGTATCAAAGGGTTAGCGACGCGTTTTAATGCCGCTGAAACTGCGCAAAAACCAGGTATAACTATTGATCGGGCGAAGATATTTGTGGATGGCGTTATACAAGGTCCTGCACAAACGGCCGCGTTACTGAAGCCATACCTACACAATGTGGGTTCTGACAGTAAGCCTCACTGGGTGCCCAGTGAACACGCCGGTGCGCTGTATTACTCTGAGCCGTTGCTAACGGAGTTACTTGATGAACTGGTGGCAAACGGGTTGTCCGCACATATGCATACAGACGGTGACGGCGCCGTGCATGCCGCGTTAAATGCGGTTGAAACTGTGCGTAGGAAACATAAAGATGCGGCATTCTTTCGGCCTGGATTGGCCCACTGCGAGCTAGTCGAGCCGTCCGATTATGTGCGCTTTGCCGAACTTGATGCAATCCCAGTGCTGTCCTTTCAATGGCAGAAGCGTGCACCGGATACCATCGATTCTGTCGAGGATTATGTGGGACCTGAACGATTTCCGTACATTGAAACCGGGGGCAAGTTTGTTGAGGCCGATGCCCGCATCGCATTTGGCAGTGACTGGCCTGTTGATGCGCTGGCTGAATGGACGGCCATGCAAGTGGGTATTACCCGCGAAAACCCTAATCAATCAAACCCTAAGTACCAGGGCCGCCTAGGTGATGATCCGGGTTTGGATATTCAGACCGCTATTCGTGCCTATACCATTAACGCCGCTTACCACCTGAATATGGAGGATCAAATAGGCTCGCTAGAGGTGGGTAAGTTTGCCGATATGATCGTTGTCGACAGGGATTTAACCAGTGTTGATCCCCATACCATTAAAGATACCAAGGTATTGCTGACGGTAGTCGGCGGCCAGGAAGTGTATCGAGATGATACCTTCCAGCCATAGTCGTCAGTCTGGTTGATAGCTGCCGCAGTGTTATAACTCATGTTGTGAACGCTGAACACCTATCGAGTATCAAGGCCCCGGTGTGAAAGCATTGGGGCTTTTTATTGGATTATTTACCTGTGTTCCCGAGCTTTAGGTGAGGGTGAAAACTTTTCAGCGTTAAAGTAAAGAATTGAGCGGGTTGGAAAATTGCGCGGTGACCTGGCGGGTGCCTTTATGAGGATGATCTTCAGCCTGTAAACGAGGATAACAAGACACAAAAAAACCGGCTCGCTAACGCTCGCCGGTTTTTTATTTTACAGTTAACACCGATGTTTTGGTGGCAACTTCCTAGCGTGTTTTAGAACGTGTAGTTAACTGCTAAGCCAACAGTACGCGGCCGTATAGTGCGTTCCAATACAACATCAGAGCCACCAAATACAGGTGATTCACCCAATTTCGGATCATTATTGGTTAGGTTATCGATAAATAATGAGACATCCCAATCACCAATATACATACCTGCACGTGCTGAAGCTTGGGTAATGGCATCTGCATCACGCAGGTCGGCTGGTGTTGCGCCTGCACCCACTACACCTTCCGGTACGCCGCGTGTATAAGAGCCAGTGTAGTTAACGGTCAGGTTGCCGTAGGTTTCATAGTCTTTGAAACTGCCTGAGTAATAAATAGAGGCACTACCCATCACTTTAGGCTGATCAAATTCCTGACCTTTGGCAGATACAAGTTGGTCATAAACGTTGTAAGTATCTTTGCTAAATTCACCCTTCGTGTAGCCTGCAGACAGAGTCGCCTTAAAGGCTTCATTTAACTGTACTTCAAACTCGGCATCGAAACCGTCAACGGTTGCTTCACCTAAGTTGTCAGTATAGATATTCAAGCACGTTGGTAACGTAACGATACGCTGGATATCTGACCAGTCAATGTGGAAGACACTAGCTGTTAATTGTGCACGACCACCAGCTAAGCGATTTTTGGTACCAAATTCATAGCTCCAAAGTGAATCTGAGTCATATGATGTTGGGTTTGGTCCATCCGGTAGATCAGGTGCGCAGGGACCAGCACTGGAAAAGTCCAGGTTAGCGCCACCGATACGGAAACCTTTGGCTGCTGTGAAATAGAACATGTTTTCATCAGTAGGCTCATAGGTCAGGTTCACTCGAGGTGTGACCGGGCTATCTTTCTGGGTGCTGGAAATAGAGTCGAAACCTCCAACCCATGGACCGTCTTGTGCTTGCTTACCTTCGAAGTTAGTTTTGGAGAAGCGCGCCCCCAAATTTACCGTTAAGGTATCGGTCATATGATAGGTTACGTTAGCGAATAACGCTTTTTCTTCCTCAATATTGTTAATGTATTGATAGTAAGAGACGGGACCCAGAGTGCTGGATTTTGGCCCTACTAATGAAGCGCCACCAAAAGCGACTTCAGCAGGGGTTAGGCCAGGTATAGTAGGCACGCCGAAGTAATCTCGCGCTACAGCATCTAAATCCTGGTACTCGTTGCGTGTACGCTCAAAGTCATTTTTCTGATAGTACAGACCTACGAGCCAGGAAAATTTAGAAGATCCGTCATCTACTGAAGCAATGCGTATCTCTTGAGAAATTGATTTTTGCTCAACATCCCAATGCATGATGCCTTGGAAATCGGTTAATACATCCTGCACACCGCCTAAGGCATCGCTGTCAGACTGAGTCCAGTCACGCACAAGGTTGGTGTCTCTGTCGGTAATCGATGTAACAGATGTAATAGAGAACGTATCAAGATCAATGTCAGCTTTGAGATTTGCCAGGATAAACTCTGAATCTTCAGGTTGTTTATGGCGAGTAAGGGTGACAAATTTTGGCTGGCCAGCCCACGTTAAATCGCGATCGTCGCGCTCGCCTTTTTGGTAGAGAATCGAGGGCGTAAGTGTCAAGTTGTCCGTTGGCATCCAGGTTAATGCTGCACGCATCGCCAGCGTTGACTCTTCGTCGACATCGCTTTCGATCTTCTTGCTCGGGTCAAAGTAATCGGCACGATCAACGTAACCACCTTCATCGCGATAAAAAATACCGCCACGGAAACCGAGTTTGTCTTCAATCAGGGGCATTCCGCCAACCATTGACACTTGATAGCTGTCACCACCTTTATCCGTGGTTGAGATTTCGGTACCTAAAGACAGGGATGATTCGTTGACGCTGGGTTGGGTAGTAATATAGCGAATAGCACCACCCATAGAGCCTGCACCGTATAGAGTACCTTGAGGACCGCGAAGCACCTCGACACGTTCCAGATCAAATACGTGAGGTGTTACCAGGTTGGTGCCGTCATCTGCCCGCTGTAATAGCGGCATTTCGTCAAGGTAGTAAGCCGTCGTTGAGGAACCTGCATCCGCGCGAATACCGCGAATCGCAATACTGGGGCCGCCAAATTCATTGTTGTTTTCAAAATTTAAGCCAGGGGTTGAAGTACTGATATCCTCCAAATCACGGATATTACGCTGGGTCAGGGCCTCCACGCCGAGAGCCGAAATACTAATCGGCACATCGATCAAGCTTTCAGAGCGCTTCTGTGCAGTGACAACAACTTCCTCCAGCAAAAAATTGTCTTGCGCGACTACTGCTGTGGCACCTAGAGACAGGCAAGCGCCGATTATAGTGGCTAAGGGTTTTTGGGTTAATGAGGGGGTACGACGTGCAGAACAGCCGGGTGGTGTTTTCATAAGATCTCTCTCTTTGTGGTGTTAAAACTACAACGCAGTTCTATGTGGGTCTGAGACGATCCGTGAGTAGCCCTATTCTTTCCCTATATCATGTAGTTGACCAAAATATCTGATGATCACATATTGATCCTAATGGGAAGGCTAAGTCGCTTGAATAACCCCTTGGGGTAGGTTTGTCATTTAGTGCGTCGTGTTGGTTTGTCTAAAATTACCAGGTCGCCGAAGAGGCAAATTGCCGAAGTCTTGCGATAGGGTTCACGAATAAACAAATTTAAGCGGATTTTCGTGCCAACTTGTTTGTTTAGTCAGACTATTTAACCCCAACAGTCGTTACACTTGATAAAGATCTGTCCGGCGCATAATGCTGGCAAAAAGCGGGTATAACAGGAATTTTTATGAAAAAGCAGGCATGGTTCGGGCTGGCGTTAACTTTCCTTTTGATTGGGGGGTATGTAAATGCGGCAGACAATAATGCGCAGTCAGCTTCACCTCTGGCAACGAATGTCGAAAATCTGAAACGCTCCGTCATCGAGTTAAATCGTGACCTGCTGATTCTCGAAGAGGAGCTCCTCTACCCTGCCAGTACGCAAATCGCATTATTTGTGTCAATGGACGTGGGTGAATTTTTCTCGCTGGACAGCGTGAAGGTTAAGGTTGATGACCAGTTGGTTGCCAGTCATCTTTACACTGAGCATCAGGTAAACGCCCTGTTTCGCGGGGGCATTCAGCGCTTGTATGTGGGTAATGTTAAGACTGGTCAGCATGAAGTAACCGCGTTCTTTACTGGTAAAGGGCCTGAGGGACGTGAATACAAGCGTGCAGCAACGCTGACAATCGACAAGGCGTTACAGCCCAAACTGTTAGAGCTGCGAATTGTCGATAGTACGAAAAAGCTGCAGCCCGAATTCGATATTAAGGAATGGAATCTGTAGATGCGTCAAATTGGATGTCTGCAACTATCCGTTCTGGCACTGTGTTTCACGGGTGCACTCAGTTTGCCTGTTCAGGCCGAAAAGCCACCGTCGACGGTGGCTGACCTGCGCTACGGCGTGACCCTTTATCACTACTATCAATCAGATTACTTTGCAGCACTCAGTGAACTGCTAGTTGCCGAACAGCGCGGTGGCATTCAAGGCCATGCGGACAACCCAAAACTGATTGAAGGCGGCATTAGCCTTGCCTTTGATATGCCGTTTAAAGCCGAATCGTTATTTACAGAATTATTGAATGAATCGCGGCCATTGGATGTGCGCAATGCGGCCTGGTTTTATCTCGGTAAATTATATTATCTACGCGGCGCCTGGGCTGAAGCGCAACACAGTTTTGCACGCATAGAGGGCGAAGTAGAGCCTGCTCTGGCAGATGAGTTGGCTGCCTTGCAGGCACACTTGGCTATCCAGCTGGGTGATTTGAGCGTTGCCGAGCCACTGGTGCAAAAGGTACCGAGCACAAGCCCGTGGAAGCCCTATGTGAATTTCAACTTAGGCACCGCGTTTAGTCGCCATAAAGATTACCTAAAAGCGTTACCTTATTTGTACAGTGCGGCTGAGCTGAATTATGTCGAAGATCCTGCTGCGCAGCAGGAGTTATTGGCCTTGCACGATAAAGCGCAAACGGCGGCGGGCTACGCTAATTTATTTGCTGGCGATTACGGTGCAGCCATGGACGCTTTTCAGCAAGTTCGACTGGATACGGCATTCTCGTGTCAGGCCCTGTTAGGTTTTGGTTGGGCGGCGCAACAACAAGAAAATTACCCTTTAGCCTTGAAGCCCTGGCAGGCGTTAAGTGAGCAGCCTGCTATTTTTCCTGAAACACAGGAAGCGCTTTTGGCGTTGCCCTTTGCTTACGAAAAACTGGGTGCGGTGGGGCACGCACTATTAGCCTTGCAGTCAGCCGAGGATACCTTTGACCAGGAACTTGGTCGTTTAGCCGAGGTTCTGGGGAACTTGGATCAGCTTTCGGTCCGCGATGCTTTGTTGGATTGGGGCGCTCAGACGGAGCAACTGCAAGATTGGTTGAGTTTGGATGAAGCGCCGCGCGTTAGTCCTCCAGAGCCCTATTTGGCTCTGCTGTTCAGTGATGACCAATTTCAGTTGCAGGCGCAAAGTTTACAAGAACTCTTGCAATTGCAGCGGCGATTAACCCAGTGGAAAAGCAAGCTCGCGCTTTACGATGAATTGTTGAAAGCCCGCCAGATAGCCAGAGATCAGCGTGTTGCCGCCATCAACGCCAGCGACTATCCCGCGAAAATACAGGCATTGGCTGAGCAGGCTCAGACCGAAATGGAAAAACTGGATGCCATCATGGTGAATGGTGATGGTTTGGCTTTCGTCACCGGAGACGCCAGAGATCAATTAACGCGGGTGGAGCGGAGCGAGAAAACTTTGGCCAAGTTGGCTGCCAGTGACCGCGATATCAGCGAAGAAAGTGAAGCTGTGCGTCGGTATCGGGGGTTGTTGTTATGGGATGCCAGCCAGAATTATCACAAGGAACTCTGGCACCATCAACAAGCTATAAAAGACTTGAATACCGAGCTTGAAGCGTTGCGTGGGCAATATCAGAAATTACAAAAGGCGATTCAAGATGCGCCGGATATTGTTCCCTTTCAAACTCGGCTTGCGGCCGGAGAGGCCCGCCTGACGACACAGTTAGGCGCGTTGGAAGAACAGATCGAAAATGTAGAAACGGATATTCGGGAACGCCTGCGTGCGCAGTTGACCGAGCAACGACAGCGCCTGACTTACTATCAAGCGGAGGCTCGACTCGCGATTGCGCGCCTTTATGATTCAGCGATGCAAGAAGCCAGTCAGTCCACTTCGCCGACAACGCCTGAGCAACCAAAGACCCTGGAAGCTATCACTGAAGAGGTGGTGGAATGAAAACAGATGTTCAGGGGTTAAAGCGGCGCTTTAAACTTCTTCCTCTCGCGGTAGCCGTCAGTGGGATACTGGTGTTAAGCGGTTGTTCCGGGCCAGACTGGATCCGTGGAGAGAAGACTATAGAGCTAGGCACTACCCTCGCCGACTTGCAGCCAGTGGCGCTGCCAAATCCAGGTACCGTGGTACCGCCGATTAGCCTGTCAGAAATTGAAGGGTTGTACCAGCGTGCGCTGGCGGTCGCTGATGATCCTAATGTGAGACGAAAAATTCTGATCCGGTTGGCGGGTTTAACGATGATTCGCAGCGAAAACCAGCAACTTGCGGCAGCTGCGCCGGGCGAGTTTTTCGATCAGGCGGCCAACATGTATCAAGAGCTGATTGAGCTGCAGCGCAATTACCAGCGCGAACATGGCCTGAGTAAAAGCGGCAATAATTTGGACCAGTTGCAATACCAGTTGGCAAAAGCCTACGCGTTAGATGGCAAGGTGGGTAAAGCTGACAAAACCCTGGCGCAGTTGGCGCAGGAAAATCCGCAGTCTATCTATTTGGCGGAAGCCAATTTCCGGCGTGCCGAGCAAGCTTTCAGTAACGGGGACTACGCACGTGCAGAGCGCCTCTACACATTAGTGATAGCCGCAGGCCAAACCCCGTTTTATAGCAATTCTTCCTATATGCTGGGCTGGTCGTACTTTAAGCAACGTAATTATCGTCAGTCGTTGCGGCCGTTTGTTGATGTGCTGGATGGATTTTTGGTCGATGAAGAAGGTTTTGATCACTTGTCTGCATCGAATCAAAACATGGTTCAAGATACGCTTCGGGTCATGAGCCTGGCGTTTTCCTATCTAGAAAGTGCGGACACCATTGCCGGTTTGTTTGAGAGCGTTGGTGAGCGCCCTTATGTGCACCTTTTGTACGATCAGCTTGCCACCTTTTACGTTGAGAAAAAGCGTTATCAGGATGCTGCAGACACCCTCGAGTACTATATTGGTCGTTACCCATTGAGCAACTTCTCGCCGCGCTTTAGCGCGCGCCGTATTGATATTTATGAAACCGCAGGTTTCCCGGACTTGATTATTCCGGCAAAGCAGGAGTTCGTGCAGAACTATGGTATTTACAGTGCCTACTGGCTACAAAAGGGCGATGAGATTCACAAGTATTTTCTGCCTAATCTGCACTCTTATCTGGAACAGTTAGCCACCTATGAGCACGCTGCGGCACAGGCGATGAGTGAACAGCTGGCCGGCGCCAAGAAAAATGCTGTCAATAAAGACAAACTGCCAAGTTTAGCGGACACTCAGGCGCGTTATTTAAAGGCTGCCGCCTGGTACCAGCAATTTGTAGATACCTTCCCTGCTGACCGGCAAACGGCAGAAATGACCTATCTATGGGCTGAAGCGCTGTATGCCGGTGCTGATTTCAGCCAGGCTTTTACCCGTTATGAGCAAGTGGCTTATGTGCACCGCAGTGAAACTAATGGTGCTGAGGCTGGCTATTCGGCGTTGCTGGCTGCAGACCGTGTTATCGAGGAGCTGGGCGCTAATAATGATGATGTCGATAAGCTAGCCATTGGCGACTGGCAGCATAAGAAAATTCAAAGCGCATTGGCTTTTGCCAAGCTCTATGACAAGGACCCGCGCGCTGTTGCCGTGTTAACCCAGGCCGCTAAAGATTTATTAGAGACTGGCCAATTATTGCAAGCAGCCGATGCTGCGGATCGCGTTACCCGATGGCAGCCGCAACCAGAACTGGCGTTGCGTAAAACTGCCTGGCTGGTATTGGCGCAAGCAGAATTTGATTTACAGAATTATGCGCAAGCGGAGCAAGCTTATAAAGGGATCCTCGGCTTGATGAAAAAGTCCGACCCTGAGCGCGCGAGTATTCGAGAGCGCTTAGCTGCGAGTATTTATCAGCAGGCTGACTTGCACCTGCGTCGGGGTGAAAAGGCCTTGGCGGTTGCGGACTTGTTGCGTATTGAACAGGCCGCCCCAGGTTCAGATATCGCGCGCACCGGTTTATATGATGCGGGTAACTATTTAATCGACATGCAGGACTGGGCGCAGGCCGAAAACGTTGTCCTGACCTATCGACAGCGGTTTCCAACCCATGAGCTGACGGCAACGCTTCCGGCTAAGTTGGTGGTTATCTATCAGGCTCAGGAAAAATGGCAAGCCGCCGCCCAAGAGCTATTGAGCATTGCAAAAAGCGACAGCGATCCGACTGTGCAGCGAGAGTCTCGCTGGTTGGCCGCAACCATGTATGAAAAAGCTGGCAATATGGAAAAAGCGATAGAGTTCTTCCGCGATTATGCGCATAACTACCCAGAGCCTATGTCGGACAACCTGGAAGCTCAATACAAAATGGCCGGGTTTTACACGCAAACGAAAGAACAGGACAAACGCAACTATTGGTTGCGTAAGCTCATTAAGACGCATCAAACCGCAGCGCAACCGTCCTCACGCAGCCGGTATCTGGCTGCCTACGCCAGTGCGGATTTGGCCGAACAACAGTATCAAGTATTTAAAGCCATCACCTTAAGCTTGCCGTTAAAAACCAGTTTGAAGAAGAAAAAGCAGGCCTTGCAAAAAACATTAGCGGCCTACGAGCAGACTCTGGATTTTGCGGTGCAGGAATTCACAACCCAGGCCACCTACCGGATTGGTGAAATATACGCGCAGTTATCGCGTGACCTCATGAATTCGCAACGCCCTAAAGGCCTGAGTGAGCTTGAACTTGAACAATATGAAATTTTGCTGGAGGAGCAGGCTTACCCGTTTGAGGAGCAAGCAATCGATATTCATAGCCGCAATACCGAACGCAGCTGGCAAGGAGTTTATGACAGCTGGGTGAAAGACAGTTTTGACAGTCTAGCGCGACTGCTGCCCGGTCGGTTCGCGAAAAAAGAAATGTCGGCGGAGGTGAGTGATGCGATTTATTAAGCTCGGTGCCAGTATCGTATTACTGGCATGGCTGGGGGCTTGCGGCGTATTGCCACAAACTGAATCAGAGCCTGCAATCTCAACTTCTGTCGATAGCGATGTTCAGCAACCTGTCGATGCGGCATCTGCAGAGCCTGTTGCTCCCGCTCGGGGCCCCCAGACTAACAACCCCTACTTACAAAGCACTATTAGCGTTCCCGCTACAGCGCAGCGATTATTCCAACAGGCGATTCTGGCACAGAAAGCAAAGAACTATACAAAGGCTGAGGTTCTCTTGCAGGAATTGACTGCCAGTTACCCGCAATTGTCTGGCCCCTTTCTTAATCTGGGTTTGCTATATATGGCGACGGATAAGCCAGAGCAGGCTCAAGAGGCTTTTACTCACGCTATTCAAGCCAACGCCACGAATCTGGCGGCTTATAATCAGTTGGGGATCCTTGCGCGCCAACAAGGGCAGTTTGAACGAGCCGAAGATTATTACTTGAAGGCACTTGCGGTGTGGCCGGAACACGCCCAAAGCCACCGCAACCTGGGCATCCTTTACGAACTCTATATGGGTAAACTGGAACCAGCATTATCACATTACGAGCAGTATCAGGCGCTTTTGCCGGAGGATGATCCGCAGGTGTTGGGTTGGATTGCTGATTTAAAGCGGCGTATTGCGAGCGAGACAGCGAAGGCGAATTAACAGGCAAAGCTTATGACACAGGTAAATCGACATAACGGCTACCCGCGCTATCTATCTAACAACCTGCTGAGGTTGTGTTTTGCGTCTGCGCTGTGTTTTAGCGCCCCATGGGCATCGGCAGAAAAACCGGTGGTGACATTGAAATCGACGGTAACGGGCAATCAAGAGCAGCCAAAGGTATTGTACATCGTGCCTTGGAAGGCAAACGTGGGTCCCGAAACCTTGTATCAAAATCTTGAGAGCCAAATGACCAAAGTATTTGGTCATATTGAAAGGCCGGAGTTGCAGCGCGAAATTAATTTCGCTCAGCATGCTCAAACAGTCAGCAAGTCGGGAACTGTTGGCGAATAAACTGTGGCTTGCTCCTGGTTTTTGGCTAAAACACAGCAAAAAACGCAGGCAATATCACAGTAGGCACAGAAAAAATCCGGCATAGTAGGCAGCAATAGTTTTCCGGTTTTGTGATACAGCGACGCAAGCGCCGTCGCCAAACCTGACTTCAACCCATTACACTTTAATGATTAACACCCAACAAGGTTACGACTATGGACTTTTTAACCACTCTGGTTCGCTTCTTTCAAAACGGTGGCCCATTTATGTACCCCATCGCCATCGTCTTGGTGGTTGGTTTGGCTGTGGTCATTGAGCGCTGGATCTTTTTAACAATGGCGAAAACGGCAAATCGCAAAGCGTTTAATCAAATTTTACCGCTGGTGAAAAAGAAAGATTACGCCAAGGTTATTCAAATGGGACAAAATGGCGGTGCCCCGGTGAGTCGCATTATTGCCGCCGGCGTTGCCCGCTTAGATCAGTCCCAGCGTCGTGACGACATTGAGTTGGCTATGGAAGAAGGTGTATTGGAAGCCGTGCCGCGCTTGGAAAAACGTACCCCCTACTTAGCCACGCTTGCGAATATTGCAACACTGCTCGGCCTCTTGGGTACCATTATTGGTTTGATTGCAGCCTTTACTGCGGTGGCTAATGCCGACCCGACCGAAAAAGCATCGTTGTTGTCGCAAAGTATTTCCGTTGCCATGAACACAACCGCCTTCGGTTTGATCTCTGCTATTCCGTTACTCCTGTTTCACGCCATGTTGCAAACTAAAACAACAGAAATCGTAGATAGTTTGGAAATGGCGGGTGTTAAATGCCTGAACATTATGTCTGCTAACCGCACTGTTGCGGTCAATACTCGCGCTGCCGACGACGCTCCCAAGGGCGCAACGAAGTAACGGTTGTCGTAACCAATTGCGAATGAATTTAATGGAGCGAGCAAATGGCACGACATAGGCGACTGCGGCCGCAGGCCCCTGACCTTGATATCACCTCGTTTATGAACCTGATGATTATCCTGGTGCCGGTATTGTTAATGAGCATGGTGTTTTCACATATCACCGTACTGGATATTAAATTACCGGATTTAGCGCCAGACAGCCCTGCGGACAATCTTCCGCCAAAGCAAATTGAGTTGGTCATTCGTAAAGACTATATGGATGTTAACTATCCTGCAGGCGTTCGGGTTAAGCGCATTGACAATATTCTGGTTGAGCCTGAAGAGAATCACGCAAAGGCCGACCAAGCGGGTCAAATAGACCCAAGTGCTGTGATGACGCACGATTTTAAAACCCTTTCCCTAGTGCTTCAGGAAATTAAACGACAGTTGCGAGAAGCAGCTATTCGTGACGCAAAAAAAGCAGCTGAAGAAAACAATGAAGAGCTGGTGCTGGATGAATCTCTTCCGGATTTAGGTTCCGAAAAAATTCAATTAAAGCGCGATATCCTGATTCTTTCAGAAGCCGATACCGACTATCAAACTATCGTTAGTGCGATGGATACGGTACGTTCATTTAAAACGGTTGTGGCAGCCAGTGTGGTAGATGCCGAATTGTTTCCTGTAATTTCCTTAGGTGATGCGCCTATTATTGATGACACCATGTCCAGTTCTGGGGGTGCGCAATGAAGCAATCGTTACGCGCACGGCGCATGGCAAAACACCATAAGCGCCAGCAGCAATCAGGTAAATTGAACCTTGTTTCTCTGATGGATATTTTTACCATTCTGGTGTTCTTCCTGTTAGTAAACTCTTCCGATGTTGAAGTGTTACAAACGAATAAAAGTATTACCTTACCTGAGTCCCAGTCCGAACAGCGCCCGGATACCACGTTAATTATCAGTGTAAACAGTGAAAATATTCTGGTGGGTAGTCGCGCGTTGGCCAAAACTGCAGATGTGTTAGCCAGTGAAGAAACACAAATAGCAGTACTGGCCGAAGAGCTGCGTTACCAGGCCGAGCGTGCTGGACCACTCACCGAAGAGTTAAAAGAGAAAGGCCGGGCAGTCACCATTATGGGCGATCAAAGTATCCCCTATGCCTTGTTAAAACGCATTATGGCTACCTGTGCTGAAGAGGATTACAGAGACATTGCCCTGGCAGTATCAAAAATACCTACTGCTGAAATGCCAGAAGACATAGCTCCTGCTCCCGAGCTTTCTTTAGTTGGGGGGCGCTAATGGCACACGCAGCACTCGGTCGATTCCCTATTAATTTGCAATTGCCCTGGCAGGCCAGCGTAGAAGAAGATGCAGCGTTTTCGCGCATTTTAAAGATTTCGTTGGGCGTGTTTTTAGTCATGGCACTGTTAGTAACCTGGATTGATGTACCGGAGCCTACGCGTGAGGAGCTGGAAACACTGCCGCCGGAATTAGCCCGCGTTATTTTGGAAAAGCAGGAATTGCCAAAACCGGAACCTAAACCGGAACCCAAGCCTATTGAGAAAAAAGAACCACCAAAGCCTAAAGAGCCGGAAAAAAAACCGAAGCCTAAACCGGAACCCAAAAAAGAAATCGTAAAAAAACCGCCGCCTGCAACGTTAGAGAAGGCTCGCGAAAAAGCTGCAACCAGTGGCTTGCTACAATTTAAAGATGACTTAATGGATATGCGCGATAGCTTACAAACCAGTAAGTTAAGTAATGCAAATTTAACGCAGGGTGAAGCGAAGGCAAAAACTGTTGAACGATCAGTTATTGCTAGCAAAGCCAAGGTTGCGAGTGGTGGTATTAATACTGCTGCATTAAGTCGAGACACCGGTGGTGTGGCTTTATCGGGTAAAGAAGACACGGTTGTTGATAGTAAGATGAAATTTGGCAATGGTAACCAGGCGGTAGATGAGGATGTAAATCGCGATATTGGCGCCCGTAGTGAAGACGAGATTCGTCGCATCATGGACCAGAACAAAGGCGCAATATTCGCCATTTATAATCGAGCATTACGCAGCAATCCGGCGCTTCAAGGTAAAGTGACGGTGAGCATGGTCATTGAGCCCAGTGGAGCGTTGTCGTCTTTAAAATTGGTTGCCAGTGAATTGAATGATGCGACGCTTGAACGAAAATTATTAGCGCGTATTCGCCTCATTAATTTTGGTACTAAGTCAGTATTGGCAACGACGTTAAACTACTCGTTCGACTTCCTTCCTTATTAATGCCGGCAGCCTGTGATTGGATCACGAGCTGCCTGTTCTTAACTTATCCAGTGGGCTATCTACACCGGCAAAGTGTTTACCTAAGACGTGAGTATAAATTTGCGTGGTAGATACATCGCTATGGCCGAGCAACTCCTGAACGGTACGAATGTCGCAACCACTTCTTAATAATTCGGTAGCAAAGCTATGCCTGAATGTATGACAACTTATGAGTTTGTCCCGTATATCCGACTTTTCCAGTGCTACCTTCAAAGCCTTACGCGGTACCGAATCATGTAAGTGATGCCGACAAAGATAATCGAACAATGGATGTTTGCAAATACCCGTCGACGGAAACAAAAACATCCAGCCGGACTGCCGAAAAGCATTGGGATATTTCTTGCCCAATGCATTAGGCAAGGAAGGGCCAAACCCTTTTAGGTTGTCTTGGCTTTGCACTACCAACGCCTTTTCACGCTGCTTTATTAATGCCGACTCGAGCTGCCCACTTAATATCGTTTTTCTATGTTTATTGCCTTTACCATTGCTAACCGTAATCGCACCTCCGGTGATATCAATATCTTTAATCCGTAAGCGCAGACATTCTGTAATACGAAGGCCTGATCCATACAGGAGTGAGAAAATTAACCGATCCCGCTCACCCAAATTGCCAAGAATAAGCGACACCTCATACGGCGTTAAAACAACAGGAATGCGTCGGTAGTGCTTAGCGTGTTGAAAGCCTAAATCACCCAATGGTTGTTGCAAAAATTGGTTATAAAGAAATGCCAGAGCATTTAAGGCGGTCTTTTGTGTATTAACCGCAACATCTCGGTGGTTGGCCAAAAAAGATAAAAATGACACAACGTGTTCTGAGTTTAAGTCTGCTGGGTGCTTCAACTGATGGAAGCGGATATAAAAACGTATCCAGTAAAGATAGGTTTTTTCCGTACGAATACTGTATCCGCGCAGCCTTAACGCTTCCCTGATCTGATTTAAAAATGGGCTAGTTGCCATCTTATTACCTCCATGTAAAAGCTGTATGTATATACAGTATATTTGAATTGTAAAAAAATCAATGCGTGTTTTTCTGGAAATGGCACGTAAAGTTTGCGCGACTATCCAGAAGGTGTTAAAAATAACCCTTTCCCATCAATGGGTTAGCAAAACCCCGTCCGAAATAACAGGCGAAGGAAACCAGAATAACGCGCATGCGCGTATTTCTGGAGCGAAGGATTGAGTCAATATGAAAAAACCACTTTTAAATCAAATAGGTAAGCTGGCAAAGCTAGAAATCGCTTTACCGGGAAACCGCGCATGCGCACTATTAAAATGTTAGCTGCCTTATATCGCGCAAGGAACTATAAATGGCAAGAAATCCAAATACTGATTATTTTGCAAGGACATTATCTGTTATCGGTATTATTGTCGCTATCGTAGCAGTGGCTCTGCCGTACATACAAAATAAAGAAGATGAAAAAGAGAAATTGAGTATCTGGATGCGCACTAATCAAGGAGGGATAGTGCTTGTTCCAGATAACCCCGAAGAAGTAAAAGCGGTCCAAGTCCCGTGGCTAATTACTTTATCAAATACTGGTAAAACAACCCTTTCAATCATTAGTTACAATATTAGCCAAATTGTCGGCGATGGTGTGCGTAGTGGATTCAATGGTCTTAATGGCATGATCACGGACAAAACGGGAAAAGAAGAAATAATTTTACCGCTTAGCATCGCTCCAGGTGGAAGTATCACATTAAGAGCACATATAGGTTTTATTCCTCCTAGTGAAATATTCAATGATTTAGTTGGCCTAAATAAAAGCGAAGGTGCATTTACTCTTTCAGAAGCCACTGAAGAGCTAGCAAAGAAAAAGTTTACAATTTATGGTGGGGAAGCTGAATTTAGAGAGTTTGAGGGTGGAGGGTTTCTTATTTCTACATCATCAGATTTTTACGAGCATGAACCTGTATATTTAATGGAGTTCCGAACAGGCCGTGGTAGTGAATTTTATATTCAAACATCAGATACAATGTCAAAAATTCAGCAGCTAACAAATCAAGCAAGTGGGACGCCGTAAACGGCGCCCCTTCTTGAGGCGTTAGTGCTCTTTTAGAGGTCAATCCAAAGAACTATGGAAGAAGCTGAGGAAGGGAATAAAGTAATAATAATCATCTCAGCGGCTGTGTTTTGGTTTATCGGTCAGTTCGTTTTGTATTTGCTTTTATTTTATTGGGGCGCCTGTGAGTTTAAAACAATAACGGGAGAAGCTGTAAGTAATCCCTTCTTCCATACATATGCATTATGCGCGGTAATTATGGGACTTTTTATAGTTCTTTTAATCTGTGACTCATTGTTTGTATATGTAGCTAACGGAACACTTAAATTTACCGATATTGCCACCTATATAATATCAATATGCATTATTTCTTATTGGATATATGTCTTTGCAAATTACTGGCTGTTTTTTCAGTCAGGCTGGGAGGTTGGAAATATGGCCAAGCAACTATATAGTCAGACTTGGAGTTGGTTTTCTTATGGGAGTGGTAAGTGTGTCAAGCACTAACAAAGCCAAGCAAAATCGCCGCGAAAAACGCGGCTGGACCTCGCTACTGCTCGGCCTTTGTTGGCGGCGTTATATGTCATGAGTATCGTCGAACAAAGAATTATCTGGCTGGGTATGGCCATCATGTTGTGCTATCTGGTGGTTTATCAGTTTTTCTTCATCCCCCAGTTCAGTGGGAATGAGCCCTATGTCGGCGAGGCTGCGATAGCCTATTTGGGATGGTTCACGGTGGGCACGACGTTCGCCTGTGTTGTCCTGCTTCTTCGTGACCTCAAGCGGCGTGACATATCGGGCAAACCCGGTTGGTTTATTGGTATCGTGATTTTCACTTGGGTGGGTCTCCCGTACTATTTCTTTAAGCACGCGCGGCGTCCGTTGGCAAATGCCATATAACCAGTCGCTGTAGTACGCGGCCGATGGCCGCCGGACGCCCTTTTCATTGCGGCTTCGCCTCCATTACAAGGTCGCCGCTAAGCTCAGCGTTAAGCATCGTCAGCAAATGAATGAGTATCAGCAGGAAATCGTTTCATATTTTGGGTATTGGCCAGCGTTCTGTGATGCTCATATATTGAGCTACGAGGAAATAGATGGTCGCTTAACCATAGAAATTGAGTACATAGATACTGAGAAATCTTTGCGTGCTAAGATTGAACTAATTTTCTACGGGGTTTCGGAGTCGGAACTTAGTGAGTTTGAAAAAGGTAGTGTGATTGACACAATGAGAATACTTAGTGGCAACGTGCATCGAGTTGAAATTGAACCTTGTTACGGTATCGGCGGCAACTTTAAATGCACAAACATTCAGGCAAAAATACAAAATGCTTAACAAGTTTGTCCAGTTGACGTCCAAACCTACGCGGCTTTTGTGCGTTACGCTACGCTACACTTTAGCACAAAAGCCGCTCCAGTTTGGCCGCAACTGACAAAAGCGTTATGAGTATCTGTGATCTCCGGCGATGGAGGTAAAATGGATGTACTAATTTTGGTTGGCATTTATTTAGTAATTGCGGGGATAGCTATTCTTCCTGCCGTATTGATTTGGAGTCTATCTAGCCTTTGGCTACCTGAATGGTTTTCGCTACCTCCTATTCGAATGGCTTTAGTCTGTTTGGCTTTATCCGTTACTACTGCATTAGTATTTAGTCTTGAGCTTCCGGGTGGCGTGCTTTCAGTTGGGCCATCTATCGTTGTATTGTCATTGGGTTGGTCGTTAGTCTTAATCCCTATACTTGTCTTAATCAGGTATTACCGTCATGCCAAATCAAAAAACTCATAACAAACCGCTCAAATTCGTTACGGCCACAAAAAGCGTGGCCTCCACCGGACTTGCTAACGCTCGCCGTTTAGCGGAGCGTTAGAAGGCAAGCATGATTGAGAGTGCGGAAGAGTTTGTCAGGCTAAGAACTAGCGAGAATCAAGAAGATTATTTTCGCGCAGCACATGATGAAGCTCCAGTCACAGTGTGGTACGAAGTTATTGAAAATTATCCAGATATGGCAATCTGGGTAGCGCAAAACAAAACAGTGCCCTACGAGTTATTGGAGTTGCTAGCTGGCCACAGCGAAGATCGTGTTCGCTCCATGGTGGCGAGCAAAAACAAACTGAAAGAGCCACTACTTAAAAAGCTGGCATCCGATACCAGTGATTCAGTGCGTATGACTGTTGCGCGGCATAAGAAGGCCACATTGGCAGTTCTTGAGTCGCTCACTAGCGATGCATGGAGTGAAATCGTCAAGCTGGCATCGGAGCGTATTGAAAATGGTAGCCACAAATGAGTAGGCCTTCTAACAAGCGGCGGCAGGCAGACCAAATTTCCGCTCCTTCGTCGCTCCAATTTTCCTGCTGCGCCGGGCGTTATGGGCTATATGAGTAGCGAGAGTAGATTTAGAAGCGAGATTTCTATAATCACAGGAACTGGTCTTGTGTGTGTTCCTGTATGGATTGTTACTCTAATGGCTATTGATTTTCCCCTTTACATTTCCATATTTGGAGTTTTAGTGGGTTTGGTCATAGCATGTTACCTCGCGAGAACGGTACGGCTACCTTACTCAGCTCACCCTGGAGGGGTGGCTGCACTTTTTTCTTCAGGGTTTATTGCAATGCTGGGTTTCCTCGTTGCAATTCACTTTGAATTATCGAGTATCGAGCCTAGAACTTTATTCGCGCTACTTGCAGTTATACCAATGGCAGTAATGCAAGTTTATAGTTATGTTCAAAAAATCAATTAAAGCCATAACAAAGCCAAGCACAGCGCCCACAAAAAACGCGGGCTGGACCTCGCTGTCGCTCGGCCCGTGTTGGCGGCGTTATGCGGTAAAAGGATTCGAAATCGCGTGAAATACAAGGTTATTGATAAATATAAATCTAAAGAAATTGCCAAATTGGCAGTATGTCTAACGAATGAAATTATTGAGCGCACAGGCATTAAACATTTTGATGTTGATGTCCTTCTAGCGATTAACCTATGTGAAAATTATGTATCAAATGGCCTTTATCATGTTATGGCTGCATTTGATGAAGACAAAATAATTGGGTTTGGTGCTATCTGCGAAAGTCATTCATTATACGCAGAAGGCAGTTTTGGTATCATTCAAGAGTTTTACGTAATGCCAGAGTATCGCTCCAGAGAAGTGGGCAAATCACTTATTCAAGAAATAGTAGAATTTGCCAAACAACAAAAATGGAAGCGTCTTGAGCTATGTACGCCACCAGTCCCAGAGTTTGATCGTACAGTTGAGTTTTACCAATCCAACGGTTTTGAAATTACTGGTGGTTACAAAATGAAATATGCAATCGCATAACAAGGCCAGGCAATCGGACCTCCGGCAATTTTCACCTTTTGTGCAAAACCCCGCACAAAAGGCGCCAATTGCCTCCGGCCGTTGCTGGCGGCGTTAGATTTCTATGAAACTACTATACCTAGCATCAAATACTGTTGAAGCACATATGATTCTCAATCTTTTAGAGCAGGCCGGGTTGTCTGCCAGAATTGATGGAGAATATTTACAAGGTGGAGTTGGCGAGCTCCAAGCTATTGGTATCGTTCGGGTAATGATTGAAGATTCCGAATATTCAGAAGCTAGGAAAATAGTTCAGGAATGGGATGCAAAGCAGCCTGCAGAGATCGAAAGGCCAAAGATCAAGAAAACGAGCAGTTTTGGATCGGGGTTGATCGGTTTTGTTCTTGGCATTGGAATAATGATCGCCTATTACCATACGCCCGTAACAGATGATGGTATTGATTATAATGGTGATGGGAAGTTGGATGAAAAATGGACATACGTAAACTACCGAATATCAAAAACCGAGCTAGATCGAAATTTTGACGGAACTATAGATTTTATTTATTCCTTTGACCGAAGGGGCATAATCAGGTCATCTTTGTCTGATGAGGATTTCAACGGTACTTTCGAAACAGATATTCATTATGAATACGGTAGTGCGGTGTGGCAGAAATCAGATTCAACTGGTGATGGATTCAAAGACTATGTTGTAAATTTTAAGAGTGGTGTTACGGATACAGTCACCTTTATTAATCCAGTTACTAAGAGAAAAATTAAAGTACAAAAATTTGGCCCTTTTGGCCTTATTGAAGCTGAACTTGACTCCTCCGGTGACGGGGTAATAGATACATTTTATATATACGACTCTATCGAAGAAGTCGCAAAAAAATCTAACAAGCACAGTCAGCAGGACGCACCTGACGGTGCGCCTCTGCTGTGAGCGTTATGTGAAACCGAAGAATGAGAGCAATGAATAAAATTGAAATGGTATTGATTGGGTTGGCATCGATAATGCTTTTTCCTTTATACATTTCAATTACTGGAATACGCGTTTACTACGACTCTGGAAATCCAGTAAATCATGAAGGGCTGGAAATAGTAGCGTATATGCTTCTTTACTCTACCGCTCTATGGTTGCCATATCTGGCGGTTAGTGGAATTTTCTTTAATCGTGTTGGGAGAATTATACTTATGGGGTCATCGGTTCCATTTTTAGCTGCGGGTTTTATTGCTTTATGGCTATTTACCTAAATAGGTACGCATCACATAACAAATTGCTCAATTTGACGCAGCGGTCTACGTTCCTTTTTGTGCTCTCGCTACGTTCATTGTCGCACAAAATCCACTACAACCGCTGCGCAAATTAGCAAGGCGTTAGGCGTCACCATGTTGGAATCTAGCACTATAAGAAAAATGGAATCGGGTATCTTTTTTCTTGAAGCTCTAATTGTTTTTGGTGTCATGTGTATCGAGTTTACACCGGGTAGAGAAATGAAGTTTTGGATAAAGTTATTTCCATATGTTTTATTATTGACATTGTCTTTGTTCCCATATTATTTATTTAATGAAATTTCTAAGAAAATCTATAAAACGCAAAGCAACTACGTAAGAGGGTCTTTCATTATTACATTAGTAGGTTTACCTATCTTAGTTTTTCTTTATCTAAATGCTTATCAGGTGGTTAATCAGTCCTCCAGTTCCACTGCTAGCTTAATTTATGTGGTTTTGCCAGTTTATATTCTTATTGTTGGTGGGCTATTGTATGGGGCAGTATATCTTGCTTCAAAAAATGCCTAACAAGCGCAACCAGTATGCTCTCTTCGGTCGCGGGACGCCCAAAACGCTGCGCTTATTTGGCCTCCCCTGTTGCGGGCGTTAACTGTAATTATGAGCATTGAAGATCTGCCCAAGAGGCTACAGCCAAAAACGCCAGGAGGCCTCTTAAAAAGAAGCCATATTAGGCGTATGACTAGCGAAACATTTAATGAGGTAAATGATCACAATCCAGATATCGCTACACCATGCCCTGAGTGCAAGGAAAGAGGTTTTATACGAACTCTTTCGAAAGGTGATCGCGGCTGTGAAAATTGCAATGCCGTCGGTTACTTAGAGCAAAGTATAAAATTATTCGATGTTAGTTTTTTTGATCCAAGGCAGAGAAAGAAAAAAGTAGAGCCAAATCAAAATGGTTCTGTTAAATGCCCTTTTTGCCAAAAAACATTTAAAGTTTCGTCAAACCAGCATTGGAGCGGCCTCAGACATACTTGTGGCCAAAAACTAGTTTTAAAAGGTAAGTATGCGAGTTTATGTCATACCAAAAACAGTTAACAATGCAAGGCAAAACCGCCCTGCGGGCTGGACGCGCTAACGCGCGCCTTTGCTTGCGGCGTTATAGCCACAAGGAAATCGAATGAAATTAGGAATACTTTCTACTTTGCCGCTATCAGCAATTTTAGCAGCGTGCGCATCAACACGGCCGACTCTATCCGAGAGCTATCGGAATCAACTGATGACAATGGCTCCCAAGATCGAAAAATGTGAGTCTATAGATCAGGTTTACTCAGATTTATCAGTCGCACCGCCTGAAATCGTCGCAGGTATTTCGCCGCAAGTACGAGAGGTCTGGACGCTAAAGGGCTGCCCTGATGGCATGCGAAAGCGAGCAGAACTACGTATTATGAATAACAACAATGGCACGCTGTCGTTCAGTGAATATTAAAGCTATAACAAGCGCATGTTGTTCGCCGCATAAAAAGCATGCGGCTGGGACGGCTACGCTATCGCTTCGCCGCCCCAAATGCGAGCGTTAATGTTCTTGTCGGAGAATTGAGCATTGTTTGAAGATGATGATATAGATAAATATCTTTTTGAAGATATTCCTCTTGATAGAGATTGCTTACTTATGAGCGAAATCTACATGGGAGAATT
>JBNKHI010000037.1:0-36403 GCA_050290265.1 Cellvibrionaceae bacterium | reverse complement strand
GATTGGGTACTGCTTATTGCCGCGGTTATCACTGAACCAGCGGCACCGTAATAAGGCAGCAATAGTACCCTTACACACATTAACAGCGAGATCATTTGTCGCTGGACATGCAGAGGCAGCGTTAGCTGCCTCGCTAACGCTTCTATCCACTTATCTTCCTTTCGTCTTGCTTACGCAAGGCTAAGCGGCGTTTTTATCCCAGCAATATTTTATCTGACCAACCCTATAGATACCTTTCAATATTTTCTACATAGGCGCGACTCTGGTCGACGCACCCTCCGGTTAGCGCTTCGGCTTATTAAACCACTCCACCAAAAATTCAATGTACAAACGGACCTTAGTCGACAAATGACGGTTACCCGGAAATACCGCCCAAATACCATTATCGGTAGGCGCGTACTCTCTCAACACCTCTATCATTTCTCCGCTACGCAGATACCCGTCCAGATAAAATTCCGGCAGTTGCACTATGCCCAATCCACCCAAGGCAGCATTAACTAATGCATGGCCATTATTACTGTGCCAATTTCCGTCGACTCGAATATCCAGATGCTGACCAGAACTATCGCGGTAGCGCCAGGTGGGCAAACTACCCACCAGACAATTGTGATGTTTTAAGTCACCAAACGTGGTCGGTTCACCCTGCGCAGCCAAATAAGCCGGGCTTGCTGCCACAACCAAACGTCGGTTTGTCACCAAGCGTGCCACTAAAGAAGAATCTCGCAAAACACCCGCACGAATCGCCAAGTCATAACCTTCGTGAATTAAGTCAATCACTCGGCTGGAAAAATCCAACTCCATTGTCACTTGTGGGTATTTTTTCATAAACGCCACGGAGGCTTCAGTAATATACTTCTCACCAAACATACCGGCTGCCGTCACCCGTATCAGCCCAGATGGCGAAGCCTGTAAATCCATAACGGCTTGCTCCGCATCTTCGAGGCCATCCAACAAGCTACGACAACGCTGGTAAAATCCTTCACCCGATCGGGTTAACGCAATTTGGCGCGTAGTCCTGTTAAGCAACCGCGTTCCCAAGCGTTCCTCAAGCTTGGAAATCTGGCGACTGACATGAGCTTTTGAGACGCCCAGGCTATTGGCGGCACCGGAAAAAGATCCAATTTCCACGACAGTGGCAAAGGTATCGATACCATCCCAACGATTTGTCATGTCGAATTACCCATAATTGAACTGAAGACGGTGTTATTGCTACCCTGTAGCGCTCGTTTTATTGGTGAGGTTGTTACTGGGATACCCCAAAAGGTCAACGACTATAAAACCATTGAACGCCACTATAAATCATTAAATTGTTCCCACAGAGTAACAATGTTATCCAACCAGTGAAATGATTGTTTAATTCAGAAACAATATAATAGTCGCGACCACCAGCTGAGCCAGCTGCTTACGTAGTTAATAGCAATTCAGCTCAGCTGCAATAACTTATGTATTAACGAGGATGCTCATGAAAACTAAAGCCGCTGTCGCCTGGAAAGCAGGTGCTCCGTTAGAAATTGTTGAACTTGATCTGGAAGGCCCCAAAGCTGGCGAAGTGTTGATTGAAATGATGGCTACAGGCGTATGCCACACAGATGCATTTACTCTGTCCGGCGACGATCCAGAAGGTATTTTCCCCGCAGTGCTTGGCCACGAAGGTGCGGGCATTGTCAGAGAAGTTGGCGCAGGTGTTACTTCCGTGAAGCCCGGCGATACAGTGATCCCGTTGTACACCCCTGAATGCCGGCAGTGTAAGTTTTGCCTAAATGGTAAAACCAACCTGTGCCAGTCTATCCGCGTTACTCAGGGTCAAGGCCTGATGCCTGACGGCACCAGTCGTTTCTCGTTGGATGGCAAACCCATCATGCACTACATGGGCTGTTCAACGTTCTCCAACTTTTCGGTATTGCCAGAAATTGCAGTAGCCAAAATTCGCGAAGATGCTCCTCTGGATAAAGCCTGCTACATCGGTTGTGGTGTAACCACGGGCGTAGGCGCTGTTGCGCTGGATGCCAAAGTAGAGCCAGGCTCAAACGTTGTAGTATTTGGATTAGGTGGTATCGGCTTGAATGTTATTCAGGGCGCACGCATGGTTGGAGCTGACAAGATTATCGGTATCGATATCAACCCATCCAAAGTTGAGCTGGCAAAAAAATTCGGCATGACCCACTTTATTAACCCGAAAGAAGTCGACAATGTGGTTGAAGCTATCGCTGACTTAACCGACGGCGGCGCGGACTACAGCTTTGAGTGTATCGGCAATGTCAATACAATGCGCCAAGCTCTGGAATGCTGTCACAAAGGCTGGGGTGAGTCTTACATTATTGGTGTGGCCGGAGCAGGGCAAGAAATCTCTACTCGCCCATTCCAGCTAGTGACCGGTCGTGTATGGCGCGGTAGCGCATTTGGTGGTGCTCGCGGCCGTACCGATGTGCCTAAAATTGTTGACTGGTATATGGACGGCAAGATCAACATTGACGACTTGATCACCCACACCATGCCGCTAGAAGACATCAACAAAGCCTTTGACCTGATGCACGCCGGCGAAAGTATTCGTTCCGTTGTACTCTACTAAACTCATCGCCGTTTAGTCAGCCAGAAGAAAGCGCCAACCTTGGCGTTTTCTTCTTTCTACCCACTCAATGTTGTCATCAGAAAAACGCAGGAACTACCTTATGAGCCTGAATCAGATCGGCGCGAACCAATGTTTTGGCGGCAAGCAACTGCGCTTTGAGCACGCCTCCAGCACACTGAACTGCACCATGAATTTTTCCATTTTTCTGCCACCACAAGCAGAGCACACCAAAGTCCCCGTACTCTATTACTTGTCTGGACTAACCTGTACCGATGAAAACGTTGTGCAAAAGGCCGGTGCCCAACGTTACGCAGCAGAGCATGGCATTGCCCTGATTGCCCCCGATACCAGCCCGCGCGGCGAAGACGTACCGGATGATGCCGAAGGCAGCTGGGATTTTGGTTTGGGCGCTGGGTTTTATTGTGACGCCACAGAAGAGCCGTGGAAAAAACACTATCAGATGTACAGCTATATTGTGGATGAATTGCCGGCACTGATTAACGCCAACTTCCCAGTAAACGGAAACCGCCAATCCATCACCGGGCACTCCATGGGCGGCCACGGTGCATTAACTATTGCATTAAAAAATCCTAGTAAATTCAAATCCGTATCGGCCTTTTCGCCCATATGCTCACCATTGAATTGTCCGTGGGGTGAAAAAGCATTGAGCAATTACATTGGCGCTAACCGCGACGCATGGAAAAACTACGATAGTTGCGAACTTATCAAAACAGCCACCGAAAAATTGCCAGTACTGATTGACCAAGGTGGCTCCGATAACTTTTTGGTAGAACAACTTAAGCCTGAATTACTCCAGGCTGCCAGCATCGAAGCGGGCTATCCAATCACCCTGCGCTTACAAGCCGGCTACGACCACAGCTACTTTTTTATCGCCAGCTTTATCGCCGACCATATGGCATTTCATGCGGCTTACTTAAAGTAATGGCAAGCAAAGCTTGAACACAGACAAAAATGTAAGCTGATAAAACAGCTTACATTTTAAATAACTCCTCCTCTAAACACTTTCATTAACAGCTTTAACCGAACCACCTTGGCGCTGAATCAGATTGAATATCACCCTATCTTTCTTAGCCTTATATATTGCGGTATTCGACATCAATCTTCGTGTAGATGATTGATATAAATTACACTGACACGCGATCAACATCATCTTTAGTCGTAACCTACCTCTCTAACAAACTATCATTTCACGATCTTACTTTCGCCACTCGGCATTTCAACCGACTTTATTATTCTGTGCTTGGGAAATTACCGTGGATCACTCAACTTAACAGCGAGTGCCAGCACTTATGGGTAACTGCGCACCAGAATTTACTTTCAACCCATATCACTAATCCGTAGACTTCCCTCATAGCCACAACAAACGACAAAGCGTTAACCAATGCCTACAACACATTACGAATTTATGGCGAATGAAAAACCGCTGACCCTCAATCGTTTACCTAAAAGCCGCACGCTCAAGGCTTGGGACGCTGGGGATGAATACTTGCTAAAACTCTTAGCAGAGCAGAGTGACGCCAAGCCTCTGCTGATTGTTAATGACAACTTTGGCGCATTGGCCCTGGCTGTTTCAGAGCCTGTTTTGCTCAGCTGGAGCGATTCTTATATGGCGCAACTAGCCACTCTGGCCAACGCCCAAGCTAATGGCATTATGCCTCCTGCCCTGGCTGGTTGTGATCAATCATTGCAACATTGCCTGGCGCCCCTGCAAGAACCGGTGCGCATTCTGATGCGCGTACCCAAAACTCAAGCATTCTTTGAATGGCAACTACGGGAGCTGGCCGCCTTTGCACCAGCAGACAGTGAACTCTGGCTGGCAGGAATGGATAAACACTTAAGTAAAAGCCAGTTTGATTTGCTGGACAAGATTATGGCTAATGCCCGGTTTTTATCTGGCGTAAAAAAAGCTCGGGTATGGCAAGCAGAAATCCCCGCTGCCAGCGCAGACGCGCCCGCGCAAACACAACCCTTGCTCCAAGCCGGCTTCGAGTTTGACTTAAACCATAAACAAGGTAGTCAGCACTTTACCCTGGTACGAACCCCAAATGTATTTAGCGGCAGTAAAGCTGATCAAGGGGCCTTATTCTTTATACAACAGTTTAGCGCGCTGGCGCCCACAGGGGCATCCCCGATACCCAAAGTGGCCGATCTTGGCTGCGGTAATGGCTTGCTTTCACTGTGTTACTCGGCACTTTATCCGCAATCAGAAATTATTGCGGTAGATGAATCTTTCCAGGCTATCGCCTGCGCTCGCGCCAACGTCGAGCAGGTCGCACAGCAAATACAACACCCTATCATGACGCAATGCGGTAATGCCCTTGAGGACTTCCCCGCCCATTACTTTGATACCATCCTTTGTAACCCGCCGTTTCATCAACAAATGACCGTTGGGACGGAGCTTGCTTACGCCATACTGCAATCAGCAAAACGTGCACTGCGCCCAGGAGGTAAAATTTATCTCGTGGGCAATCGACATCTGCAACATCACATCACCCTAAAAAAGCTGTTTGGCCACTGTTCCACGATAGCGAGCAACAATAAATTTGTAGTGCTCTCCGCCGAAAAAAGAGCAGAATAAAAACCTCATGACATTATGTGTCATCGCGATGCGCAGCCTGTCACAGAAATCTACTTTGTCATCGAATGGTCACTCGACTTTCGTTAACCGCGCCCTATAATCCGCAGCTGAACACCCCAGGCCCCAGAAATATACTCCTGAACACAGCCTCTGCTTGAATAGTGGCCTTTCTTTTTCCTGCAATTGTAAAAATGAGATGTAACAACATGGATGCTTTAGTAAAAACGGTTACCCATTGGGTTGGCAGCAACGGCACAGAACCCGCGACCTTAGCACTTATTGTCTTAGGCTTAGTTTGTGTTGTTATTCTGCGCAGACGCCTGCGAGCAGGCTAACACCAGATATCGAATTTTCTTCAAAAAGGCTGTACTAATAGCAGCCATTGCTTAAACTTCCGTAAACGACGTACTTGATTGGTTCAATACAGCTTACGGGACATTCATGAAGCGCATTGCGTTAAGCCGAAGCCTGACTCTCTTATCTCTTTTAATTCTCTTATTTGCTGCGGGCTTATACGGTATTTTCAATAAAGAATCACTGCTGGCAGGGTTAATTACCCCACGCTTGGCAGGTACCGGGCTAAGCGACATAAGGCTGCAGCAGTTAGCGGTAAGTAACAATAGCCTTACGCTGGAATCCATCTCTTTTGTCTATAAAGCCCCCCACACTAGTGGTCTTTCTGCGACAATAACCATGAGTCATATTCAGGGTAATCTACGTTGGAGTCAGCTACTCAGCCACCCGATCAAAAGCCTCACAATAGGTAATCTTAACGTAGAGGTAATCGGCACGCCCTTTCAAAACCCGGATATACCACCAATAGAAACAACAACTGAGACACAACCCTTAACGCTAACACAATTCATTCCCGCAACATTAGCCGAGCAACTGCCCGTCGACGTATTAATAATTGATGCTTGGAAGGTGCACTGGAAAGATAAACAAGCTGCGGGCACCTTCCATTCTCGCAATGCAGAAACTGGCTTAACGGCGTCGTTAGCATTAGCTGATACAAACCTGGATATCATACTGAACAGTACGGACAAGATACCGTTAACATTAACGGCAGATTGGGTGAATCAGAATAACAAGCAAGCGTCACTTACCGCAAAACTAATCGGCCCAACGACAAATACCGTACAGCAGGCAAGCCCTGACTTATTGTTGCAGATAGATACCAATGTAACCCTGAAACCTATTCTGGATTTATTGGCCGACAAACAATCCTGGTTGCAAACCTACATCAAACCCTTTACAAGTTTGACTCAGAAAATAAATACAGGATTGGATACACTTCAGTCCGACCAACTTATCGTTAGTGGCGAACTTTCCCTTCACGGTAGCTTTGCACAAACTGATGCGTTTGTTCCACCACTTGCACTACAACAATTTTTCGCTTCAAACAATGCTAAAAGCAACATGCCGCAAGCCGGTGAAATACTGGGCGACATAACGCTAAATAGCCAGTTATCCATAACACAGAAAGACCAGAATATCGAAGCCGTTAGTCAAGCTACCAGTCATATAACGTTAACGAAAAATAGCTGGCAGCTGATAGCGGCCAGCCCTACCGACCCATCTACAAATCAAGCTGCGAAAGATAAAGACTACCTCGCAATCAGCGGAAATACGCCCTGGTTAAGCAAGAGCAGTCTATTAGGGACTTTTTTGAAAAATGCAAAACAACAATATCTGGAGGATTTGCAAGGTGCTTTTAAATTTTCCAGTCAATCTGCAACGATAAAGGGTTCCGGCTTAACCCCGACAAAAATAACATTGCAGAATACGCGACTCGCCTTTAGCGACAGCAAAAAAATTCCTGTTAACTTACAACTAAAAAGTCCGAATAGTGTGATTAATACACCATTCGCCAAGCTTAATGCACAAAGCGATATTCAACTGTCTATTTCTGCCGGTCCTAAAAAAAATACACTTCATCACTGGCAAGGGGTCATAAAACGACAACAGTTATCAACAACTGAAACAGAAACAACACTGAAAGCCAACAGTCCCGAATTAGCGATAGATCTATCCGCAAACCTGCACTCAACAACACACTTAACATCACAAGAGCAATCGATTAACTATCAAGTTAACAGCAACAATATTGCCACCAGTTATGCATTACTAAAACAATCCTTACCGTCAGCGTTCAAGTTACCACCTTCACTTCGTTCGTTAGATTTCTCGCAAGGACAGGTGACAATGCAAGGCACCTATTCCAAAACTAGCGACCGTAAAAACAACGTCACGCAACACCATAATGTGAACTGGCAGGGCCAAAATATTGTTGGTTTATACGATGACCTAGTATTTGAGGAACTGAGCACAACCGGCAGTATAGAGGGGCTCCCCGGCTATACAGCGATAAAAAGCAGCGCACCCATTGCAGTCAGTATCAAGACATTACGTGTGGGCACAAACATTGAAGACATAAACTGGATAGGCCAAATTTACACCTCACAACCGAATTTTGATAGCCTGGTGGTACAGACAACTGAATTCAATGCACGAATGTTTAAAGGCGACCTGGCACTCATCGAACCGTTTGACTATAGTCTTGCCGGTGGTAATGCTGTCGCGACATTGAAAGCTAAAGCCTGGCAGTTAGGCGAATTAGTTGCCTTGCAGAAACAACCAATACAAGCTCAAGGCATTCTCGACGGCAACCTTGATCTGATACTCAGTAAAGAAGGGCTGGCGATACCAGAAGGTACGTTATTCGCGCGTCCACCAGGAGGCACAATACGCTACCCGCTTAGCCAAACCCAATCTATTATTGCCAGCAGCCCAGAGCTGGACCTGGCTATGCGTATGCTTGACAACTTTAACTATAAAGCGTTGAGTAGCACTATTAGCCTAACGACCAGAGGCGAACTGCATATTGGTCTAAACTTAAATGGTAGAAATCCAGCTGAGTATAATGGACGCAATGTAGAGTTTAATATCAATGTTGACCAAAACGTTTTGCCTTTATTAGAAAGCCTCAGGCTAAGCGATCAAGTCATCAAGCATATAGAAAAAAAGATCAAACAGCGGTTTTGATTCACGAAGACTATTAATTACGATGTGGCATGGTATTAAGGTAACGTTAATATAAAATGACCTATACTAGCCTGCGAGCATCGACAAACAGTACTTATTACTCGTAATTTTGCCAAAAGGATTCGTTATGTCACCCCAATTAATCGCACTTCTGCGACCAAGCACAGTTCTCACACTGTTATGTTTTGGACTATTGGCTTGCTCACCAACGGTAAGAGTCGAAGCACCCGAAAAGCCCATCACTATTAATTTAAACGTCAAAATTCAACATGAAATTCGCGTTAGAGTCGATAAAGAGCTCGATGACATATTCAGCGACGACAGCGAACTTTTTTAGGCACTTGGCTAAAGCATTTTAAAATGGAGCATTCGATGAAAAAATACACGTGGAAAACTATTTCCAAATTTTTATCCTGGACACTACTAACAACACTATTAGCGGTAAATGCCTCAGCTCTTGATATCAAAGAAGCAAAAGAACAAGGTCTGGTTGGCGAAACCACCACAGGCTATATAGAAGCGCTAAAGCCAAACAACAAAGATGTTTCCATACTGGTAATGGAAGTCAACAAGCAACGTAAATCAGTTTACGAAAAAATCGCCAGCGACAATGGCATCAGTTTACAAGCAGTTGAGTTGCGCGCTGCAGAAAAAGCTTATCAAAAAACACCGGCCGGCCAATACATCAAACTTAATGGCGAATGGAAAAAGAAATAAACAATCCGCACCGCCACGAATATACTTAGCAGCTATGGAGTACGTAGCTGCTGAAAGTGCAACTATGTTGAAAAAGAATGCGGAGAACTGCAGGTTACTGACAGCTAATCAGTGACGATAACACCATTTCCACTATCCTTACTGACATACATATTTTTGTCCGCCTGATCAATCAATTGCTTTAGCGAACTTCCAGGCTCCCATTCGACCACACCTATACTCGCCCCGATACTAACAAGCTCTTGCTTACCTGAACTCTCTACCTCAAACGTGCCCAGCAAACATTGTTTCTTTTTTTCTAACAATTCCAGCAAGGTTGCCTGGTCTGCATAATTTGTAATAATAATTAAAAATTCGTCGCCACCCCAACGCCCAACTACATCTGATTTTCTTACGTTATCTCGCAGTCGACTGGCAATTTCAACCAGCAAATTATCTCCTGCAAAATGACCATAAGTATCATTAACTTGTTTAAACCCATCCAAATCAAGCATAGCTACCGCTAACTTAGCCCCATTACGTTCACTTTGGTCAATGAGGGTTTGCAAGGTTTCACATAAATAGTTTCGATTTGACAATCCAGTTAGCTGATCTTCTTCTGCCTGACGCTTCACTTTCACCAGAAGCCTATGGCGCTCGATAGCATAAGCAATCACACGAGTTAACAGTGAACTGGACAGGCCATTTTTAGCAACATAATCTTCAGCGCCCAATGTGATGGCCTGCTCGCCTACACGGCTATCATCAACGCCAGTTAACACAACGATAGGGACTTGAGAGACAACGTCCCGGAGTGACTTTAACGTTTCCAAACCAGAGCTATCATCCAAGCCTAGATCTAGGAGTATTGCATCAAAATCTTGTCCATCGACTAGAGCAATCGCCTCAGCCAACTCGGAAACCTGTGTGGTCTGGTAAGTTTTATTAAGATCAAGGTTAAGCAACTCTTTAACAATGTAGTAGTCATCCATATCATTTTCGACGACTAATAACTTCACTTCGCAGCTAGACGGCATATATTCCTCAACCCCAATAAAATCCAATTTTTGTTTAATGTTTGCCGGCTAATTCAGTAGCGTTACTACTTTTAACCAATGACAGCACACTATCTCAATGGTCTCTCGCAACTCCGGGTAGCCTAGAGGTTTCACGATATAGCTGTTTGCCCCCAGGTCATAACAGTCCCGAATGTCTTCCTGTGAGTTCGATGTCGTAAATATCACAACCGGTATATGTTTAAATTGTTGATCTGATTTAATTTTTTGTAACGTCACTTTTCCGTTTAACGACGGCATGTTCAAATCCAGTAAAATTAGCTTGGGCAACAACTCGGTTTCACTGGCAAACTTCTCTTTTAGATACTCAAGCACATGATGGCCATCCGCGACACAATCCATCTGCACAGCAATTGAACATCCGCGGATTGCCTGACGCATGAGATACTGATCATCCAGATCATCCTCTACCATTAAAATATAGCCATCATCCATTTTCAGTTAACCTCAAGAATCTGGCAACTCAATAATAAACTCAGTTCCACTACCATTATCCGACACAGGTTTAGAAATAGCCTTGATACTACCACCGTGCGCTTTTACCACTTGACGGCAGATTGCCAGCCCCATACCTGTTCCGGGCTTATCTTGTCCAACTAGTCGTTTAAATGGCTCAAATATTTGCTCAGAAAACTGATTATCAAATCCATGACCATTATCTTTTACTGATACACCCACCATATTATTTTTAACCGGATAGCCCGCGATGTCGATACAGGGCGGTGCATTCACCTTTCGATAGGCAATGGCATTGGCAATCAAATTACGTAACACCTGCTGAAAGCCATTAACCTCCACATATAAATCGATATCCGATACCAGTGATACTGTTGTTTTATTCCGGCTAATAACCGCAGAGAGGTCATCCTTCACAACTTCCAGCAACGCAGACAAACGCACTTTCTCTTTGTCTAGTTTTGTTCTGGAATAACGCGACAACTGCAACAAGTTATGAATCATCAAACTCATACGCTTTGCACTACTACTAATGCGTTCCAATTGAAATATCGCATCATTATCGTTTAGTCGACCATCCAACCGTTGCTTTAGCAAACCCGCAAACGCACTTAGCTTTCGCAATGGTTCCTGTAAGTCATGTGAAGCGGAGTACGCAAATTGCTCCAACGCTTTATTGGATTCGGCCAATTCCATTTCAATATTTTTTTGGTTGGTTATATCTTCCAGAACCGCTATAAAATGTTTTGGCTGGCCATCAATTGCCTTCACTAACGCTACTGAGATATGCATCCATATTTCCTTACCTGATCCGGTAACGCATAACTTTTCCGTCGATAGCCGGTCCTCTGAATTATTCAACAGAGGACCGATGGTTTCCTCAAAAAATGACGCTTCCTGATCCGCAACAATACTATCAAAGTGGCGCCCCAAAATTTCTCGCCCAGTTAAACCCAGCACCGCTTCAAGCTGCTGATTCACCTTAAGAAAAATGCCACTCGAATCCAAATGAGCAATACCGATAGCAGCTTGTTCGAAGGTTGTTGAGTATTCCTCCATCAAATGCTGTATACGTGATTCTCGTTCTTTGAGTTTAGTAATATCAAAAAAGGTACCTAGAATTTCTTTCGGCTTATTTTTTTCGTCAAGGGAATAAATTGAATTTCTGAAATAACACCACACCACATCGCCATTTTTACTCAGAATCCTTGCTTCGACATCAATTTCAGAGGAGCTATTTTCGCGATTCGCATCTTCAACAAAGTGCTTTACAACTTCAATATCATTCGGATGAAAGCCTTTATCCAACCACTCCCCAGGCCCCATAGTCGCCATATCCTTAGCACTATAACCAGTGATGCTTTCAAAGGCAGGATTTACATAGGTAACCATGTCGCGTTCAAAGTCATACAAATACACGGCACAGAGGGATTTTTCCAAAACGGCATTTAATAAGCGAGTTTGCTCATTCAACTCATCTTTTAGCGTTTTTAACGCATGTACATTGGTTAGAATACCTGACATCAACAGCGGCTTACCCTCACTGTCGAAAATCGTTTTACCCCGCGAATTAACCCACTCGTAAGTTCCGCGTTCTGTTCGGCCACGATATAACACATCAAACTTTTGCTGCTTTTCAAAATGTTTTTTTAACTTATCTTCTACCTCAGCTCGGTCGTCAGGATGCAAATAATCATACCAGTATTCCAATTTAGGCTTATCTTTAGGCGACCGTCCCAACATACGCATAGTTTGCGGGCTATACCAAACTTCACCTGTTTGTATGTTCCACTCCCACACGCCATCATTACTACCATCTACAGCACGCTGTAAACGACTATAACTTTCAGTTGACGCCAATCTACTTTGATCCTGCGCAGCCACATC
Organism: Cellvibrionaceae bacterium; assembly: GCA_050290265.1. Classification (GTDB taxonomy): domain Bacteria; phylum Pseudomonadota; class Gammaproteobacteria; order Pseudomonadales; family Cellvibrionaceae; genus JBNKFV01. Next base: position 24,075 of record JBNKHI010000037.1, on the reverse strand, counting down.
ACTGACTGACGCAAAAGAGTATTGCTTACCGTCCAACTCTTTTGTACTTAAAGTCACGTCAACAGCAACCGGTGTCCCATCCTTTCTAACCCCATGGATAACCCTGCCACTAATGCCTTTCTGGGAGGGCGCCCCAGAAGACATAAAGTTTTTTGCCAACACACTGTGATGCGCCGAATCGCTTACATTTAACAGTACAGATAGGGGCTCGCCGATGAGCTCATTTTTTGTGTAACCAAACACGCGCTCCAGCTCATTATTTGTGACACAGATATTGAGTTGACTATCTACTACTAAGAGCCCTGTCGGTAAAAATTCGATCGCGTGCTTAAAAATCGCTTCGTTCTTGCGGGTCTCCTCCAACTCTGTGCGTCGCAACCGCTCCTTAAAAGCTTGATTTTTTACATTGGTGTAGTCGGCATATGAAGGAATAATAATGATGTCGTTGTATTTAATATACATGAAGTAGGCGGTAGCGGTAGAAGCGATGGCGGTCATAGCCTTGAGCACGCCGTGCATACCATAAGCGCCGTGCCATATGGTGAATACGGCAAAAACGTGGGTAATGCCGCAGAACGTAATAAACGCAGCAAAGAGAAAAAATAACCATTCAAACCTTAGGTCTTTTCGTTCCCGAACAATCTTGACAAGAAGGATTGGAATGGAGAAATAAGCCAGACCGATTAATAGGTCTGAGAGTACGTTGGTCCATAGAATGCCTGGCTGCCAAAGGTAGCAGTGCCCGTGGGGCATATAGTCACCACGAAAAAAGGCGTTTAAGTCATCCCCCATTGTTGCGCTCCCAACTCCATTATTTCGCCCACAGCACACAGCTTTATATGCGCATAAGACCTTAGGGCGGCACCTAATTTTACATCTTAATTGGCGTACGGAGTAATTATAGATGGGGATGCTATATTTGCTGTGCCAAAAAAGACTAATTTGCATTTTTTCGAAATAATGCACTGGAAAAATATGGCGCTAGCAGCTTAGGGCGGCACGAAGGAGCCGGCGCCCTACCGAACGTAGAGCGCAAGAGAGAGGTTACAGATCAACAATTATAACTTTGGCGTTACCAGCTTTGCCACATCTTCTGGGCCTGTCACATCAACGCCCAAATCCGCAATGAGCCCAGTATCCAAAGAATAAACCCAACCGTGCAAGGTAAGATTACGGCCATTTTTCCAGGCATCCTCAATAAAAGGGTTGCGAGCTAACTGGTATACCTGCTGGATAACGTTCAATTCACAAAGACGATTTAGGCTAGCGTTAGCATCACCGGCAGAGTCAACCTCGCACTGATGGCCATGATAATTTTCTTTAATATTAACCAACCAGCTATCGACCAGCCCCATACGCCGATTTTTCATTGCGAACTTAACTGCGGCACAACCGTGGTGGCCACAAACAATAATGTTCTCAACTTCCAGTACATCCACGGCAAACTGTAAGACGGACATACAATTTATGTCGGTATGAAATACCTGATTGCCAATATTGCGATGCACGAATAGCTCGCCTGGCTCTATGTCGATAATGTATTCGGCGGGAACACGCGAATCCGAGCAACCAATCCATAAGTATTTTGGTGTTTGCACATAAGCGGAGCGCTGAAAATAATCTGGATCTTCAGCAATGCGGGCTTCGGCCCATGCCTTATTGCGCTCTAATAATTCACCCGGTTCAATAATATTCGTCATTATTTACTATCCATCACTGAGGGTTTAGTGTCTGACCTGCCACTGTTTATATATCTTGGTTACTGTAATAAACACCGCTACCGTAGCGATTTTGCGCAAATGCCGCGCCACCGCCAACAGACGCGATAGTCTACTACATTTTAGATTCACAACTCTAAAGCTAATCGAGTAAATTCCAGCAACTCGACGAGGACCGTTAACGTCTTTATAACCTTAATCTGATACAAATCATTAAAAATCAAAGATATAGCAACCGACCTTTGCAACGGCAAGTCCAACATTACATAATGCATGGCTAAAAAACAGTCACAGCATGACATAAGCTTACAATTGAACCTCTAACAGCAGCAGAAAAATAGATACAGGTATGGCATGAAACCTTCAAAACCAGCATCTCAAATCAGTACCGCTCCAATTAAAAACAGCTTAGAAGACTTAGTCGCTGTTCGCGTTGTCCGTATGGCTGAAATTATTCATCGAATTTCAAGCTTTACCATTGAAGCGAACTTTGGGCTGCGCAGTACGGACTTGAGAATCTTAAATACCCTGGAAAATCGAAAGTCACTGACGGTCAGTGAAATAGCCAGGCGCACCCATGTCGATAAAGCCTGGATCAGCCGTTCCCTCAACCAACTCGAAGAAAAGCGTTTAATTAAAAGAACCATCGATAAAGATGATTCTCGCTGCATACTGATAACCTTGACCAAGCGAGGCAGCAATTTGCTCGACAAAGTTCGGCCTGTTGCACAATCCAGCGAAGCTATAGTGCTGGAAGGATTGAACAGCGCAAAGTTCAAAAAAGAACTTAACCAGCTCATGGAAAATCTTGAACAACGCTTGGCAGCTGTTTCAAAAGACTCGGACAAGTAACGTAACGCGGTTTTGCGCATCGTCAAAACTAAATACGTTCGGCGGCAAGAGCTCGCAAAAGCACATAATATGACATGAAAGGGACTAGTAATTGTCACCCAGATATGTCCCTGCGCGCTCACTTGCTATAAAATGCCTTACGCATGCAGGCCGCCACGCCTTTTGCTGCCAACCGACCAGGGTAGCTGACCCCCGAAGTAGAAGCAGTCCGAGGCAATGCGCCACGCGACCAACAAAAATACAATCATTTCTCAGCCCGCTGCGAATTACTATAAACGTCGCCTACGCCTGTAACGTGCACCACCAATAATCAAAGATCGCTCAAGCTCAGGAGAAAGGCATGTCCGAACAAGAAAGCTTTAAAGAACAATCGCTGCGCTACCACCGTGAACCCAAACCCGGCAAATTAGAAATCACTCCGACAACCGCCCTTTCAACCCAATACGATCTCGCACGAGCTTACTCTCCTGGTGTCGCCTACGCCTGCGAAGCTATTGTCGAAGACCCAAATGAAGCCGCCAGTATGACGGCTCGCGGTAATCTGGTTGGTGTAGTTACAAACGGGACAGCCGTACTCGGGCTAGGCGCTATTGGCGCCTTAGCGTCAAAGCCCGTGATGGAAGGTAAAGCAGTATTATTTAAGAAGTTTGCTAACATCGATGTCTTTGACATTGAAGTTGATGAACGCGATCCCGCTAAATTTATCGATATCGTTGCAGCACTAGAACCAACATTTGGTGGTATCAATCTGGAAGATATCAAAGCACCAGAGTGTTTTGAAATCGAAAAAGAGTTGCGCAAGCGCATGAAAATACCCGTGTTTCATGATGACCAACATGGTACCGCGATTGTGGCAGCCGCAGCCGTATATAATGGCCTGCGCATCGTGAACAAAGATATTGGTGATGTGAAGCTGGTGGTATCGGGTGCTGGAGCAGCCAGTATTGCCTGTATCAATCTTGTGGTCAGCATGGGTTTGCGCAGAGAAAACGTTTATGTTTGTGACAGCAAGGGCGTTGTCTACGAAGGCCGCACTGAAGGCATGAACGAATATAAAGCCGCCTACGCGCAAAAAACCGATGCCAGAACTCTGGACGACGCCATCGAAGATGCCGACATTTTCTTCGGCCTGTCAGGCCCAGGTACGTTAACTGGGGATATGGTTAAGAAAATGGCGCCAAGCCCCATCATTTTAGCCATGGCCAACCCGACTCCAGAAATTCTCCCTGAAGTTGCCAAAGCGGCGCGCCCGGACTGTATCATTGCCACTGGCCGCTCTGATTACCCGAATCAGGCAAACAACGTTCTGTGCTTTCCGTTTATCTTCCGCGGCGCATTAGACTGTGGCGCAACGGTGGTTAACGAGGAAATGAAAATTGCCTGCGTTAAAGCAATTGCGGATCTGGCCATGCAGGAATCGACTGCTGAAGTCGCGCGCGCCTACGCTGGTCAACCACTGAAATTTGGCCCAGAGTACATCATTCCAAAGCCTTTTGACCCACGTCTGATAGAAGTCGTACCCGTTGCCGTGGTCAAAGCAGCAATGGAAAGTGGTGTGGCCACGCGTCCTATCGAAGATATGGATGCTTATCGTCATCAACTTAGTCGCTACACCGTTCGCTCACGCATGTTCATGCAACCGATGGTAGAAGCGGCCCGCGTAGCCGGTGAACGCCTGGTGTATGCTGAAGGCGAAAACGATGAAGTATTGCATGCTGTGCAATCCGCCGTCATTGGCAAGATTTGCAAGCCCATCCTGGTGGGTCGCCCGGATGTCATTCAGTCCCGTATCAATGAAATGGGGCTGCGCATCAAACTTGATCACGACATTCAGGTTATTGATCCAAATAACTATGAAAACTTTGACCAATATAGCGAGCACTACCACAAACTGGTAGGCAGACACGGGATGTCAGTGGAAGCCGCGCGCACAGTGATGCGTGTAAACTCTACATCCATTGCGGCAATGATGGTAAAAGAAGGCCACGCTGATGGCGTTATCTGCGGTAAAGTTGGTCGCTATGACGGTCATCTACGCCAACTCATGCAAATCATTGGCGTTAACCCAAATGGGCACCTGTCTTCGCTATCAACCCTGATATTGAATGACGGTCCGCTGTTCCTCTCCGACTGCTTTATCAACATCGATCCCACGGTTGAACAAATTGTCGCAAGCACCAAATCGTCGGTAGAGATGGTTAAACGTTTTGGCATCACGCCTAAAGTTGCACTACTGTCACATTCTAACTTCGGCACCACTAACTCGCCTTCAGCTCGCAAAATGCGTGAGGCGACTCGTATTCTGCGCGAAGAGATGCCAGATTTAGAGCTTGATGGTGAGATGAACTCGCTGACAGCCCTGCGTGAGCCTTACCGCGACTCTATCTACAAGCACAGTAATTTGACGGGAGAAGCTAACTTGCTGATCTGTCCAAATCTGGATGCAGGCAATATTGCATTAGGCTTGCTTCGCGCCAAGGCTAATGGTTTGCTAGTAGGCTCGTTCCTGTCGGGCTTTAACAAGCCAGCACATGTACTGCTGAACTCAGCCACAGCACGGGGTATTTTTAACATGAGTGCGCTGGCCGCAGCAGACATGGGAAGAGACAAAACCTAAGAAATCTCGGAAAAATATTCTCAATTTTTCGAGGTTGGCTACTGCTTTAAAGCTTTGTCTACGTCATAAAATCGCCCGGTTCTTGTTCGCATACCGGGCGTTTTTATTTTTGCAACCTTGCCCTGCTAACATCATGACGACGCCCTCAAGGTTATGGCAAATGGCATTAAAAAAGCTTCTACACACATTGCGCTGGTCAGTTTTCTTTATCAGCTTATTTATCAGTACCTTCTTTTTGGCATGGTGCCTTAGTGCCCAACAACAGTTTTTTTACCCTTTTTGGTATCACCAGCTTGGCATTGATTCGACCATTGAAAAATATGGGCCGCAAAACAAAAATATTGGCGGCTTTCAAAATACAACCGAACAAGAGCGGTTCAGGTTATTTGCCGCCATCAACAAAGCCGTACATAACGACGGCCACGGATTGTCCTCACTGCGATTTCATGACCCTAGCACTCATCAGGTGAAAACCTTCTTAACCGCACCGGAAATAATGCATTTACAGGATGTTGCAAAGCTCCTTAACACTTTACGCCTAGTCGGGATTGTCGCTGTTGGCGCAATGCTATGCCTATTGGGCTATAGTCTCTGGCGTCGAGATAAATTACCCGCACTGAAAACACTGCATCTCTATGGGCTTTTAGTACTTGGAATGAGTGTCATTGCCACTCTGGTGATTGGAGCAGAAAAAGTATTTTACCAATTTCATATTTGGATCTTTCCGCCAGGCCATCCATGGTTTTTTTATTATCAAGACTCGCTGATGTCTACGAGTATGCAAGCCCCCAATTTATTTGGTGCAATTGCCATTGTCTTATTGGCATTCACACTTGCTTTTTATGGTCTGGCTTTGCTGTTGTTAAAACGCTTTTACCCGTTTCCATTTATTCGGCACGGGATTTAAAGGACATGACTACCGATGCAAAATCTAGTCTGCAACAACGACATCGGCACCGTCGCGCACCCAAGTCACGCCGCGACGACCTTTCTTTTCGGTAAACACGGCACCGTCAATACGTAAACCCACATTGGGATAAACGGTTTTCCGTGCATAGACCTTACTCACCGGCAAGGCTGCCAGCGCAGCTTTAACTCCGGCAATTTTCGCATCAAATGTTTCCAGAGTATTGTCCAAAGCGCGCACGGTGTTCAAAATCTTTTGCAATTTTTCTGGCTGAATAGCGGCCGCAGAAGCTTTCGAGCCCGAGGCTGCAGCCCCTTTTAGCTTCACCAATATTTCATCCAACTTGACACGTTCAGCAAGTTTTTCAGCTCGACGGGTTAATAACTCATTCAGTTGTGGCGCTAATTTATTTTCTCGCCCCACATCGATACGCGTTGGAATATACGCATCGGAACCTAATTCATTCGCAAGCACGGCGGTTTGTGAATGACAAATACCACCGATAATCGAACCGCGCCCTCCCTCTTGGCCGACACACACTTCACCCTTGGCGGCTACTTTGCTATGAATAAGGTATTCACGCACCAGAATCCGTTGGCCAGCCTGTAATTCAGCAGCATTCACATAACGCGCACTTATATCACCACCAGCCTGCACACGCGCAGCCGCTGGCTTACCGCGCTGCATAGATTTGTCATCACCAATAATACCGCCGGCAATGTGAATACTGCCTTTAGCTATCAGCGTTGCTTTATCAACCACGCCTTTTACACTGATGTCACCGGTAACCCGCAATGAATAACCACTTTCGACATCCCCTCGCACAATAACAGACCCATCAAAATCTATGTCGCCAGACTGAATATTTACACTATCCAACGTTAGTGTTGGATCTACTTTCACGCCTTGGTGAATTAAGACTGGGTGACCCTTGATTTCAGCAATCAACACATTTGGATCCCCGCCATCGACAACAGCGCCCTCAGCTGCATCATTAAAACCCGGGTCATTACCGGTTTCAGCAGGTAGCAGATCACCAGTCACATCCATCCCTGGCTTGCCGGTAGTTGCGGGCTTTCGCCGCATCAGAGGCGTGCCTGGCTCAACGACCACAAACTCCATTTGTTGACGGTAATCCACCTCACCCGTTTCCAACTGCTTAGGCGACAGCGTTTTGAGCTCTTGTACCAGAGGTTCAAATTCGGCGTCATGCCCCCTCTCCGGGGGGATTGCCTTGGCAATGCGCAGGTTGGTGACACTACTGTTATTAACAACTTGCGCAATAGCCGCATGATCCAAACATTCGTCAACTATGCCCTGCTTTTTAATGGCCGCTAATACATATTTTTTAGTGAGCTTTTCGCCACCGTAGGCCGGCTGTGTATCTACATAAGCACCCAGCTTACTGGTAGCAATAGACACGCTAATGTCAGCGTCGCGCTTTTCTCCTATCACATACTCGCCAACTTCACCGGCTGCAGCCTTAACAACGGCAGCCTCCAACTCGCCGGCAAAGACTAAATAATCGCCAAACCCAGCCTCAGCCAACCCATTTTTAACCCCAAATAACGTCTCTTTAATACCGTTATCGGAGCGGACTAACACTGCCTGCAATTGGTTTTCAGCCTCTCGATACACAAATGTAATACGACTCGGCAGATCCTGTGGTGTGGCATCGGCGGTGTCGGCACCTGAGGGCTTGGAATCGGGCATGGTGTCCACTACTTGTTATATAAATTGAAGGATAAGGTTAATAAATCATACTAACTAACTAGTTTCAGAGATAGAGAGTGCCACCTGTAACCATTCAACTCAACTTTTATACCCACTTTCCGGATCAAATGGCATCCGCAGATCGTTGACGGTTAATGTGCCAATACGATGGCACTAAGACAGAAAGGACTCATGGGGACTGGCGCAAGAAAAAACGATGACAATGTTAACGATTGAAAGAGTATAAGAGCCGGAACACCCACTTTAACCCCAACTGCTGGGCTCCCGACTACCTATTAAATAGACTCAAACAGCAAAGATGAGCCAAGCTGACTAGTAAATATTCAGGCCATATTGAATTAACACAACGCTAGGGAGCCCAGCGAACAAACTTGCGGAAAGACTTGTTCGCCCCCAACACTAAACGTGAAGGAGCCTCTCCGGTACCGGCCAACTGTAGGCGCGGATGATAACGCATAACTTTTTCCAACATAGACTCCTGTTGCGGATCAACATCCACCATTAGCACATGTTTTCCCTCAGCCAATTCTGGTGCAAACCGTTTGAACTCCCGATTACTCTCCTGAATACCCAGCAGCCCTCCTTCCCACGCACAGAAGCCCAAGACGACAATGGCGAGGAAAATAAACGGCACCCACGTCATCACTTCCGGGAGCCCAGAATAGTGGGCAACAATTAATATCAACCCCGCCGCACACAAGCCAATCAATGCGCCAACCTCCGTGGAATAAACCACATTTTTTTTCGATAAAGAGTCTACGTCCGGTAGCTGTTGCTTCTCGACCGAAGCATCCTGCTCGGACAGAATATGCATATGCGGGGTCTCCAGACCACACTCTTCTAACTCTTGCTCCACTGACGCCAACTCGTTTAAGTCTTCACTTACATAATAATGTCGCTGCATAGATCACCTCAGTTATTGACAACTGAAACTGCCAGCCAAGACAACATTAACAGGCATGCATGATTCAGGGTTAGGATCTTATTGGTACGGATTACAGCACTATCTGATTAACAAGATAGCGAGATCTACCCAAAAACGCAGGACTATTTTGCTATGTCAGAATTTTTCATAATTACAGATAATTCTATGCAACATCAGAGCACTATCGTAAAACGAAAAAAGCCAGGCAATGCCTGGCTTTTTTCGACAAAGAAATCAATTGATCAACCGGGAGTGTCGTTGACAACTCGATAGTTGGGATCTCCCACTACGTTTATTTCACACACATCACCGGCACGCCTTAAAACCTGACGACACCCTGGAATACGGTGACGCTAGTGCAGGCTCTTGCGCCTTCCTCACTCTCCATTAGACAGACGAAATTACTGGTGCAACGCATTTTACTTAATAGTGCGTCTTCCAGCAGGCCGCTAATTAGAATCAAACCGCGGGACTTGCAACAACTGCGACCACACGTTTGTCTAACAGCAAACCAACCGGCACCGAGATCAATGCAGCGACAAGGCAAAGAAGACCAGATATTTGACAGATTTCTGATACTGAAAAATGACCAGACAGTAATCCACCCAACGCGGGCCCCAAGCCATAAGTTAGCTGTGTCATACCACCCGCCAGCGTGGCCAATCGGCCAACATTGTCCATACTTGATGCAGTACCAATAAAGAATGCCACAACAAACAGCTCAAAAATGCCGAGTACAAAAGTTGCTATCAGCAACGCGATATCAACCTTAACCAAGCCAAACAGAAAACATGCCGTAGTACATATGAGCAAGGCGACAACAAAAGGCTTAAGCCGGCCAAATTTATGTCCGATGATGCCGGCTAAAATGCCCCCTATGGCGCCACCAATGGGTAGCGCGGCGAGAATGGCACCCAGTTGCGAAGGGTCCATATTAAGTTCATCCGTGCGACGCTCGACAAATCCCCAGAGCATCCCAATCGCCACATTAAATAATGTGAGTGCAACAAAAAACCAAAAGATCATCGACGCCGATACATTATTTTTTTGTTTGACTTTGACATTTTCAGTGGTGACTTCCTCCCGCCCATTTGGCAGTTTTATTAGTATCGGGCCGAACAAAATAGCTAGAATAGCCAACGTGATAAAGACACCTTGATGAAGGGCTTTCGATGCGACAAAAGACAAACCCAAAAGCATGGTACCAATAAGAATCTGCCCTAATCCCAAACCCCAGGCAAACAGACGATCCCCAGACGGGTTGCCAGCAATACAGGAACAGGCCGCACCGTACATTAGTCCCGCGCCAAAACCGACCGTGATCCGTAAAACAAGAAGCACATCAAGATTGGATACTACGGCTGACAGTAGTTGACCAGCGATGATGAACCCCAACCCAGTCAAAGCAACTTTTGGCTTAGCCCACTCTCCAATTTTTACCGCGAGAAATATGGTTGTCAGCGCCATAGTCGTGATCTCTACAGACCCAAGAAAGCCGCTTCGCTGCTCACTTGCTCCAAGACCCTCAACAACGGCACCGATTTGAATAGGTAACGCCATTACACCCTGCCAACCGATAAAAACAGCTACGGTGATAGCAAAAACTGAAATTGGGCTACCGCCCAGCAGCCGAACATGTTTGGTTAATAGGCTCATATCTCTTCCATTTAACTAAGTAGTTGAAACTGTTAAAAATCACCCTTATTACAAAACGTCTACACAACGATTTCGTAAAAAATTACTGCGAATACGATTTGGAAAATAGTAAATTGACCGAACCTCGCCGCACCAACAACACTTTCCAATCGTTACTACTTCGCAGCTCTTTTAACGCTGAATTATCCTATTGCCAAGATTTTCTCACCGATACCCCATAGAAGCGCGGAGTATCATAACTAACAGATGCAGTGCCGTTGGTTTCAAACTCATTGAACTTATAGGTATTGTGCAATCCATCAGTAACGTTCTTAACAAAGAGGCTTACAGACCAAGATTCATCCAAAGAAGCAAAATTGAGGCTGGCATCAGTACGTGTATAATCGTCTATTAAGGTAACCTGCTCATTCACTACGCTTAAGTAACGCTCATCAAAGTATGAACTTTGCACCTGCAAGGAAAGATTACCTTGACTCAGATCCCACGACTTTCGAATCATAGCGTTAGCACTGAGTTCAGGAGACAACCCTAACTCTTGACTAGCCGACCGGTCACCAAGGGGAACGTCTTTAGCGACGGCATCTAAATAAGCCACACCGGTCATCAGAGTCCAACTGTTTCCCAAGTCTGCTTTAAATTCAGCATCGAAACCCTTGACCGCTGCGTCCACATTGAGAATGGTAACCGCTTGACCATCAAATGTTTGAGCTTGATGATCCTTATAGTCATAGTAAAATGTACTGGCGTTGAATTGCGCTGAGCCTTCAAACAACGTTTGCTTCAAACCAATCTCATAAGACAATATGACCTCAGGATTAAAGGCGACTTGATCGGACGGAGCATCAACATACACTGACACCGAATAACCACCACCTTTATTACCGCGAGTAATGCTGCCGTAGAGGAGTGTCTCATCCGCTGGTCTCCAGTCCAGCTCTACCTTATAAGCATAATCAGTATCACCGATCTGATCCTTAAATCCCTGAATTTCTTGCAGGGGATTTTCGGAAGCAAAGAAGTCTGCTTCACTACACAAACCAGCTACGTCGGGATCATCAAAGTACTGAATACACGTGCCGCTGAAACGGAGGTCTTTCTCATCACGAGTAAGACGATATCCCGTCAGCAACATTAATTCTTCAGACAGGTCCCACTCAGTTTGAATAAATGCGGCATAGGTTACCGTGTCAAGACTGTAGTCACTGGAAGAGAGAAAAAGTGCATCATCCCCACCAAACGTCGCAAAATAGTCACCGGAAATATTCAAGTAGTACAAACCAGTTTGCCAACGGAAGTCGCCATCATTTTCACTCAGATTTATCTCCTGCGAAAACTGATGACTGTCTTGAACGGGATCATAAGTACCCGTAGTGAGCTCTGTTTTATCCGCGTCTTCTATATAAAGCTTTTCCAAACTTTGAAAGTCAGTAATAGAGGTAAGTTCGAGAGAGCCATCACCCAAGCTCGTTGTCAATGTGATGGTGCTACCCATATACTCTCTATCAAAAATTCCCGTGTCAGTATTTTCCGCGTACGGATCAGGATTCAATTGCTCGCCAAAACAGTCTTGGGTTGGAGAACCACCCTGAGAGCCAAAAAAGTCACTGCACCAATTCTGGTAGTCAGCAAAAACAAATTGGTCGCTTTGCTGATTAATCACTTCGCCTTCATCGGTTTCATAAGCCAGAATGGCATCATTCTTTCCCGCACCAGCCTTATCGTCTTTAGTACCTCGAAGATTTAGGAGTAATGTCGTTGTGTCAGATAACTCAACGTCAAACTGTAAACGTAAATTGTAGTTCCTGTCTTCAATACCTTTTCTATCACCCCCGCCATTACGAAACCAGCCATCACTGTGATTGGTGGCAAATGACAGTCGAGCATTAACCGCATCGGTTAAAGCACCATTAACAACCCCTTCAGTATTAAATGTTGAATACTCACCAGCGGTCACATCGATATAGGCCTCAAAATTTTCGGTAGGCTTTTTGGATATGACATGTAGTAAACCGCCGGTTGCATTTCTTCCAAAAAGTGTACCCTGCGGACCACGCAATACCTCAACTCGCTCCACATCGTACATTGAAAGCCCAACAGCTCCGGTAAAGCTGACATATGCCCCATCGGTATACAAAGCATTCGGGCCTTCCTGATGATCCGAAAAATCACTTTGGCTAATCCCTCGAATCGCAAAAATCGCTGGAGCTGGCGCCCCCCCATTTTCGGTGTAAACCATTCCGGGAGTAAAAGCCTGCAAATCGGTTGTATCCGTTATCCCTAATTCTTTGAGCTGATTACCATTGAACGCGGAAACTGAAACACCGACATCATTCAGATTTTGCTCGCGTTTCTGAGCAGTTACTATTACTTCTTCTAACACACTGGAAGCATGCACCGGAACAGACCACAAAGCCTGGCCAGCCATCACCGCCATCGTTATATAACGTGCCTTTATCATTTCCTTCCCTCTCTCTTGTGTAGTTTTTACTTTTATTGCCTCAAAAAATTTTCAACATTTATCACTACCCGACCACAGAGTGAATCGGGAAAATCTTCATTGATAATTTTTTATCGAAGGCCAGATATCAACGCTATGACTTTCAGCGTGATATTTATATAACTATATTTGGGTAGACCTTATGCTAAACACGAAAAAAATCCTGTTTCGCACTTAATAACTTTGCGAAGAGAGACATCAAAGTAAAAACTGCAATGAAAACAACAACAGGAAACGGGACTGGAAAATAATTAATTAATTAAAAAATAAAATTTTTGTAGCTACGCTTAACAAAAATTCAAAATAGCCATCACTCTAAAACAGGCCAACAGTGAGAAAACAACACCGGATAATATTAAACGAAACGCACTCATTCCGAACAAAAAATAAAACCGCGACTAAAAACGCACCAAAACGATAACGCTTGTGAATACAACGAAACTCGACAAGTCGCACCCAATCTGTGCACAACCTCAAAGATCAGGCGAAAGCCTAACTGCCTTAAACCCAGGAATTAGGATCAACATATAAAAACAAATGAAATATTTTGTATTGATTTAATGAATCAAAAAATCGAAATAACTTTCAATCAAAAAACTTATAAATTTATTCATTAGCGCTTCGAAAATTTCCAAAATCCGATTGGTATCAACAGACACTACAAATCTATAAAGAATCATTATCGATTTAATAAGCGGCGAATGACGGCACCGCTGATGGCCGAAAATAAACACTTGCGTCGAAAACACATGAGATTTGACAATATCCCACAGTTATTTCCAACGCGCCGCCGCAAAAAGCTCAGGTATCTTTTGCAAGATTAGTTAACAGCAGAACGTTCTGCGCGCAGACGATCAGAATCGCGTTTGATCACAGGATCGATGAGGCCGTAGCCACCATCAACAATCAATGTTTGGCCAGTGACAAAACTAGCATCTTCGGAGCAGAAAAAGCTCACCACCGAGGCAACTTCTTCCGGTTGGCCGTCGCGCTTCAAGGGGGTCCAGCCAACGGATTCACTCATGTCGCAGTCGGCATTCATTTCGGTTTCAATCCAGCCAGGGGCAATGGCATTCGCTCGAATATTTTTGGGGCCGTAGTTAACTGCTAGGCTCTGGGTCAGATTGATTAATGCAGCTTTGCTCGCCGCGTAGGACATACTATCGAAAGCAGCAACATAACCGTCAAGGCTACTGATATTTACTATTGAGGCCTTTTCAGCCATCTGAGACCCCAATGCTGTGGAAAGCTGCACCACGGCGTCGAGGTTAATCTGCATCACTTGGCGCCAAAGAGCCATATCAAAATTATCAAAATCTTCGTACTCGAAAACACCGGCGTTGTTGATCAACGCAGACAGTGTAACTCCAGCGATTTCCCTGAGCAGCCGATCAACCTGTTCGGGGACTGAAAAGTCGACCTGAAACATCTTGCCACGACCAAGTTCCGACAGTAGTGATTCAGCTTTTTCTTTATTTCCTGCATACGTTCCATAGATAGTGTAGCCATCTGCTGCTAACCGAATAGCAATAGCACGACCTATGCCACGAGACGCGCCCGTAACCAATGCAATTTTTTCACTCATTAGGTCTTTTCTCCATCGAAATTATGATGCAATTAATAGGATCGGTCAGCATCGCAATGCTATTGGGTAACTGCTGCTACAAAGCCAATGTTAAAATACCTTGCGCTTGGCTAAGCGTATAAAATCAACCTTGAGCAAAAGGTCTAACTACCCATTCATCGAACTCTTGGCCACTAGACCAGTAATTACAGGCACGCCAGCATCCGTCACCCAAAAGAAACGCGATCTCGGAGGCCCATAGGAGTTTGCCAAAATGACTATCCAGCAAATAGCCAACTAACGACTGGGCAGTTTTGATAATCGATGAGTGGAGTGTAAGAGAGTTGATTTGCTAGCAACATAATGCTTTTGGAGTATATTAAGCTACTCTTGTTGAAAAATATGAAACCTTCCCCAGCCTGGTGCAGAAAACGAGATTACAGATATCGACCAACCACAGCCGCAGTTGCCCCCTAGCCAAATCGACTCATCCAGCTAGAACGCCCGCGCTTATCTCGCTTGAGCAAGCAGATCAGACAACCCTTTGATCACCTGATTCTTCAAGGGAATGAGGCGAGCCTTTAGCAGCGAGAAAGCTGAGAAACAAAGAGAAAAGTTCTGATTGCGACTGAATATTCAGTTTCTTATAGATATTGCGTCGATGAACTTTGACGGTCTCATCTGAGATATGCAGTTTGAGTGCTGCAGCCTTCGAGGAAAAGCCCTTAAGAATCAGCTGAGCGATGTCACACTCACGATCTGTGAGCTGTGATCGGCCAAAATTTTGAAAGCCAGCAGACAGCTGCTGGTGAAGATTCATGTGCTCGACAGAATACTCCTGCCGAATAGATGGCTTACTCCAGTGGCACTTCATCATCGAAAGCACCCAAGGTTCGAGAGCACGAAAACGTTCCATCTCGGCAGGAGTGAAGCGCCGAGTGCAACCAATAGAAATAGCAACGGTACCCACATTATCTAGCGGCAGCAAATAATTAATTTCATCTTTAAGATGGCTATATACGAAGTGCCGCTGGAAGAATTCTGAACGATGAAAGTGGTCCGGAGCCACTTCCTTTAGCAGGTAGAGTCCGGGATCGGGCTGCTTCATCGCCAGCTGATAAAATGGATCTAGGAGATAAATACCTTCCAAGTAGTATGCTATCTCACCTCTTTTTTCCAAAATATTTGGAAAATCTTCTTCGTATACGAGAACGGGGATACTATCAACGGGATAGATTAAGATTAATACGCAATCAAAAGTAAATACCCGTTGAAGAGCCTCCACCAACGCCCGAGGAAAATCTTCCTGGTGCAGCTTTTCGGTCGCATTACCCATGGCGTGGTACCAGCCACGGGAAGCCAGCTTGGTGATACTCATAAATATTGGGCCTGAGGTGTTCAGCAACTAGTATAATCGCCATTCCGTTATTATATCCAGCCCCAAACGGGCCTCTCTTGTGCCGAGGCACCCTTAAGGAGAAGCCCGGCAATTCCGACTTACATTGACCATACCCACTATCATCTACAAACTGTACTTATAGGTTTTCTGCTGAAATCTACTATAGAACACGGCCTAGTTGACACCTTCACAAGTCGGTACCGGCACCCTATTTCATAATACCCAAAACCGCGAACCTGGAAGAGTAACCCTCAGGCCCCTGCCGATCACAACCCCTATCAAATACCTCAATTGCGTTATATTTCTTTTCTCGGATTCCCTTTACATTGCTAAACGGATCAAAGTATGTGGTGTACAGGGCAACAAGCCATCAAGTGATACAGCCGCTGTCCAAAAGCCGATAGGCGAAAGCTATCTTGGATAATTCTGTAATTATTCATAATTGAATAGTAGAGCTTCCCGAAAAAACGCTCGATATTTTTTCGACGTTCATCGGCTTTTTTACTTGTTTTGAGTATAGGAGAAGGTCGTTACATAAAAGCTTTCTTGTGAACCCCAACCCAGATAAGAGGAACACGTTATGAACAGTAACGATGTTAGTCGCGACTTCAATGAACGTACAAAAAAACTTGCTGAAAAATGCAAGCGCGAAAATAGAATGATCATGTACCACATTTGCGTGCGGGTTGAAGATATCAACTACATGGAGAACCTCTTGGCAGAATCGTTTGGCATAGGTGTCAACGGTTTTTATAGAGAAGAAGGTTCGTTGTACGACGGCGAAGCCGTCGTCAGCGGAGCCTGGGTGAACGAAGAGTTTTACATTGAGCTAATGGAACCTGTTGAAAAGCAGCAGCTCGGCTATGATACCGGCTGCTCCCTACCTATTGGTCACTTAAGCGAAGTGGGATTTCTAACACCCGATATTGATTCAGATCTGACACGTTTAGAGAAGCTAGGCTGGCAAGTTAATGAACACATGAAATCTGAAGCCTCTCAGGAAGCAAAACTTGACCGAGTTCCCCCGATTGGGTTTCCGGTAGAACTGGTGCAGATCAACTTAGACGCTGAATAGATAGCGGCTAAGTTAACCTAAATAGCTCGTACCCTAGGGTGCCCCCACTCTCTACAGTATTGGAATCAAGGAACATGTCTTACATAGAAATTTATCCCAAGTCGATTAACGCTCAGGATCAATTAGTCGAGAACAGTGAAGCAGTGATGGCCTTGTTACAAAAGGCTGTCAAAGCCGTATTTGAAGTACCAGAGTCGGATATTATTATCGAGCTGCACCAATGTACTGTGCTTGCGTTTAATCCTGAAGCTATAAAAGCCAACGCCATGCCAGATGTTGTTATCAAACTGTCTACCAGCGATACCTATTTAAAACCCCGGGCGCAATTTTTGACCGACCGTATAGTGGCCGACTGGAAAAACCAGTTTCAGGATCAGTTTGCTATGGAACTGTGGGTAAACTTTATGGATAACTGGGGTACCAATATCGCGTTTGATGAGTGACTTGCTAAGCACCAAAACCCGCAAAAAACATTTAATTGAGCAATCTGTTTCTGAAAAATCCCTGTCTGGAAAACTGAGGTAGGTAAGACAATGAAAAGAACAAGGGAAGAAAATCGCATGACTTTTTTAACGTCTGCTATAGCAGATATTTTTAGCGCACGTTTACTGAGCCGAGCACTGCCCATGCTGTTTGCGTTATGCTCTGGCTCACTTAACGCTGCACCCAGCCACATCTGGTTTAATGGCGAGGTACAAACCTCTAACCCTGAAGCACCCACTGCACAGGCGTTTGCCATTGAAGACGGCCGTTTTGTGGCAGTAGGATCAAACGACATCGTGCTCGCGCTGGCGGATAAGACAACGAAAGTTCAAGACCTTAAAGGCAAAGCAGTATTGCCGGGAATTATTGATAACCACTTTCACTTGTCGAGTTGGCTGTTTTTTGGTGAAGGTGTCAACATGATGGATACCGAAGATCGCGCTGTCTGGTTTGAGAGAATTCGCGAACGCGCCGAGAACACACCAAAAGGGGACATCATTCTCGGTGCAGGCTGGCGCCCTGGCGTATCAGCCAAACTACCTACCGCGGCGCAGTTGGATAGCATTACCCGCGAACATCCCGTCGTATTGATAGACAGCGATCACCACAGTATTTGGGTGAATAGCAACGTGCTGGAACGATTTAATATTACCGCTGACACCCCCAATCCAGAGGGTGGTGAAATTGTTAAAGATCCAGTAACAGGGCAGCCCACAGGAATATTGAAGGAAGCTGCTGGCCACGAATTAATTGCTTTTGCCATTGGCAGTTTATCCAAGGAAAAAAAGGATGAGGTATGGCTCCATGCTATGGCCAATGCCAATCGTATGGGTATCACCGGAATGCATAACATTGGTGCCGCGCCTGAAGCCGAAGAATTGATTTCTCTGGCAGAGCGCAAACAGTTCCCTCTACGCATGTGGTTCGGAGCCTTCACCTCGGTTGACTCCGTTGATCATGACCTACAGATGCAGCAAGACATCATGCAGCGCGCTAACGTCGCCAACTACCAAGGCCCGCGCATGGAGTTTGGCTACCTCAAGGTTTTTGCGGATGGGGTAGTGTCTACGCACACCGCAGCATTGGAAGAACAGTACCAAGACAAACACGGGCATTTTGGTGCAATGGTGACGCCGGTCAGCGATTTGCAAACCATCATCACCAAAGCCAACTCTGCCAATGTTCCCGTGGCGGTGCATGCTATCGGCGATGCCGCGATCAAAGCAACGCTTGATGCTTTTGAAGCATCACCCAAGCGCCCCGCGCTGCCGAACAGAATTGAACACGCCGAGCTGACAACAGCACAGGATATAAAACGCTTTGCGCCATTGAACGTGGTTGCATCTATGCAGCCTTACCACGCCATCAGTGGCTCTAAATATTACGAAGCGCGAGTTGGCAAGGCACGGCACAATCGGGCCTGGGCC
Organism: Cellvibrionaceae bacterium; assembly: GCA_050290265.1. Lineage (GTDB taxonomy): Bacteria > Pseudomonadota > Gammaproteobacteria > Pseudomonadales > Cellvibrionaceae > JBNKFV01. The sequence continues at coordinate 5,221 of JBNKHI010000037.1, read as the reverse complement.
TGGAAAGATTACTTAAATAGCGGAGCCCTATTAACGTTCGGCAGCGACTGGCCAACCGATGAGGGTTCACCCTTGGTCATTTTAGAAGTAGCCGTAACACAACAAGACGAAAACGGCGTGATACAAGGTAACCCAGAACACACCGTAAGCTTTGAACAAGCGTTGTACGCTATGACCCAGGCAACGGCCAATATCAGCGGCTGGGGCGACCAACTCGGCAGCATCAGTGTTGGAAAGTGGGCAGACTTTGTGGTGTTAGACAAATCCCTGCCCGAACCCGTTGACCACCGATTGTTAGAGTTGCAGGTAGAATCTACTTACATTGCCGGTGACAATGTTTATCAAAAGGCTGCACAGTAAACACCTGACGCATGGGTTCCAGGGCCTGACCGGTATTTCTACGATACAACGGTATACGGCTAAGAGCCCTGTAGCACCACGCAAACACACACAGAGAGCACACATAAATGCACAAAGAACTTCATCAGCCCCAAAGCGGTAACGAGATGCCACGCTTTGGCGGACGAGCAACCATGATGCGCCTGCCATTTGTTGAAGACTTGGAAGGGCTCGACGCCGCCTTTATTGGTATCCCCCTGGATACCGGCACCTCATTACGTGCAGGCACCCGCTTTGGGCCGCGCCAGATTCGTGCAGAGTCCGTTATGATTCGCCCGTACAACATGGCCACCAAAGCTGCCCCTTTTGATAGTTTGTCGGTAGCTGATATCGGTGACGTACCCATCAATACCTATAACTTGTTGAAGTCAGTGGCGATCATTGAGGAGTATTACACCCGCCTCAATGCTTACCCCCTGATTCCACTCACACTGGGCGGCGACCACACCTTGACACTGCCAATTTTGCGGGCGATAACGAAAAAACACGGCCCCGTTGGTCTGATTCATGTAGATGCCCATACCGATACTAACGACGAGATGTTTGGCGAAAAAATTGCCCACGGAACCACCTTTCGGCGGGCTGTTGAAGAGGGCTTGCTCGATTGCAGCCGTGTTGTACAGATCGGGCAACGGGCGCAAGGCTACTCAGCAGACGATTTTACATGGAGCGAAGACCAGGGTTTTCGCCTTGTGACTGCGGAGCAATGCTGGCACAAATCGCTAGCTCCTTTAATGGACGAAGTCAGAACGCTAATGGGCTCTGGACCGGTGTATCTTTCATTTGATATCGATGGTATTGACCCCGCCTGGGCACCCGGCACCGGCACACCGGAAGTGGGTGGGCTAACATCGATACAAGCGCTGGAGATTGTGCGCGGCTGCAAAGGCTTAAATTTGATCGGTGCCGACTTGGTAGAAGTCTCACCGCCTTATGATGTCAGTGGCAACACTTCTCAATTGGGCGCAAACCTTCTGTACGAAGCCTTGTGTGTATTGCCGGGTGTGACCTACAAGTAATGACATTGATGAGGTGACCTTGGCCCGGGCATGTAGCTGGGGCCAAGCAAAAACTGGCAACTAAAAATAACCATCCAGAGGGTCACCACCTTCGTAGGTGTCAAAGCGCATCAACGAGCCTATAAACAAATTAAACAGCTCCGACTGACTACCAATATCGATTTTGGAGTAAATATTGCGTCGATGCATGCGCACTGTTTCGCGCGAAATATGCAGCCTTTCTGCAATTGAGTTTGACGAATGCCCCTGCAATAACAAACGAACAATTTCACATTCTCGCGGGGTGAGTTTGCTTGAACCAAAATTTGTCAGGGCGTTATCCAGCTGTCTATTCAGTTGCCCATGCTCCGAACCTTGAGCAAAAACTTGCTTCCAGTGCATTTGGCAGAGCGAGTCAATCAGGGGCGTCAACGCACGCAACATACCGAGCTCAGCCGTGGTAAAACACCCCAGCCCTTCATGCCGCCCCATACTAATATTGATAAACTGCCCGTTGTCAAACTGCACTAAGTAGCCGCATTCATCCACCAACCCCACTTTAACTAAGTAACGTTGGTAATACTCACTCTCAAAAAAACCTTCCGGGGCAAGATTTGTATAAGTGCTGAAGCCGCTATACCCCATATCTAATCCCGCACGATAATAGGGGTCTAGCAAGTAAGCAGCGCCCAGATACATGGCTTCATCGTCGGCAAAAGTCGGTACATTCTGGCAAAACAACTCTGATATCGGCTTCTCGGCAAAACGAGTAATAATGACTTCATCGACCTGTAGAAGGCTTTCGAGCGCCTCGCCCACCACGCTCGGAAATTGCGTCTCTCCGACAGCTTTCGCCACGGCGCCAAACCCGCTGGACACGACATTCATGGTTTGCAATACGTCAGGTTCTTGGTTGTTTGCCATAGCAATACTGGATACAGAAATTGGGCGAGTGTTCGACGAAGCTTAACAGATTCCTTCAAGCCTGTTGACAATAATTAGAGTGTACTGCGGGTAATCAGTTTGCTGTCGTGCCCGCGCCACCAAATTCAACTACTCCAATCTGGTTATATATCTTGTTGATGAATCTAGCCAGAATGAAACCCAAAATATCCCATGCATTTTCGAGCAAACTACCAAGGCCACTATGATGCTTTGCGCAGAGCCGCTTATGCTGCATATAGCAATCGTGATACGGAGTTAACTATGGCAACCGAAGCCTTGTTGCAACGCAACCTTCCTCAATTTGAACTTGGCGAAGTCAGGCAAATTGTAACTAACCTTTATGGTTTAACCGGCGACTATAGAGAGCTGGTTTCCGAACGCGATCTCTCCTGGCGCATTCGCACGGATAACGGCGAAGCATTTGTCTTGAAAATATCGAATGCGGCAGAACCTGAAGGCATTGTGGATCTACAAGTGAAAACATTAGAGCACGTTGCCAACGTTGACCCGCAGCTGCCCGTGCCTCGAATGATCCACACCCTCGCTGATAAAGCTTACGACTGGATAGAGTCAACCAGTGGTGACCGGCATATGATTCGCGTACTGACCTATTTACAGGGCGATGTCATGGAAGAGTATCCCAGTGCCCGCACCCCGACAACGCGTTATAACGTTGGCGTTATGGTAGGCCGCTTAACGCACGCCCTACGCAATTTTTTTCACCCTTACGCCACCCGCAATATCCACCTCTGGGATATCAGCCGAGGGCCCACTCTACGTCCGCATATTGCACAGATACAAGCCCCTGAACTGCGCCAATTGTGTGAAGAAATTTTCGACCGCGCAGAACAGTTCACATTGCCACAACTGAAAAAAACCCGCTGGCAAACCGTTCATCAGGATGCGCATGCCGGCAATGTTCTGGTCGACCCCCAGGACCACACCAAACCCGCGGGCATCATCGATTTTGGCGATATGGGCTACAACCCTATCGTGTACGATATTGTGGTCGCAGCAGAAAGTTTTAGCGAGCAAGACAACGACCCTATCGCCTACCTGTGTGATATCGCCGCTGGATTCGACGCCTCGTTCCCTTTGGAAGAAGATGAGATCGATCTGATTTACGACGTCATGTTGCTGCGCCTGGCAATCGCAACCGTGATTGTTGAGTCGCGGGATCTGCATGATGAAGAAGCAGAGGCACATATTGAAGACGGCGGCTTTTTCTCGCGCATGATGAAGCTGCTACATAAGCAAGGTCGTGAACAAGCCATACGCCGTTTGCGCAATGCCTGCCGCTTTCCGGTTTACTCACCCAGACAGGCCGGCGACGAAATCTTCAGCGACAGGCATGACGAATTATTCCAAAAGCGCGAGCAAAAGCTTGGGCCAATCTGGCACTTTTACAACCAAGCGATGCATTTCAACCGTGCCCAAAGCGCCTGGATGTATACCCCCGAAGGTACCGGGTATCTGGATGCTTATAACAACGTTCCGCAAATCGGCCACAGCCACCCGCATGTTGCCAAAGCGATTGCCCGGCAAGCCACGGTACTGAATACCAATACCCGCTACCTTTGCGATATCACTGCAGATTATGCAGAGCGACTAACCGCAGACCTGCCAGCACATTTGAACACCTGCATTTTTGTTAACTCTGGCAGCGAAGCTAACGACCTGGCCATGCAAATTGCCCGCTCCCTCAGCGGTCACCAAGGCGGCCTGATTATCGACAAGGCTTACCACGGCTGTACCGATCTCACCACGGCTTTATCGCACGAAAGCTGGGGGCACTTACCACCAGAACTACAGCCGAAAGCCATTGAAACACTCATGATTCCCGATACTTACAAAGGGCCTTATGCGAACGACCCAGATGCGGCAAACAAGTACGCGGCCGATGCTGATCGCGCTATCGCTGAGCTGTCCACGCGTGGGCATAAGCCAGCGGCACTGATGATCGACACCGCCATGTGTGCCCATGGCCTAACCCAACCGCCAGCCAACTACTTTAACTTGATAGCGGAGAAAACTCGTGCCGCGGGTGGCTATGTCATTGCCGATGAAGTGCAAGCTGGCTGTGGTCGTATGGGCACGTTCTGGGGCTTTCGGGGCAACGGCCTCAACGATGAAAATGTCGACTTCATTACCATGGGTAAACCGGTAGCCAATGGACACCCGCTGGGTGTGATTATTCTCAGCCGCCAATTGATGGAGCAGTTTCTTAACGGTACTTACCCACTGCTTTTCAGCACCTTTGGTGGTAACACGGTAGCGTGTGCTGCCGGAATGGCGGTGCTGGACGTGATCGAACGCGAAAACCTGTTGCAAAAATGCAACGAGGTCGGCGATTACCTGCGTGAGGAGTTGCACCGTTTGGCCGACAAACACCGACTGATTGGCGATGTGCGCGGACGCGGAATGCTGACAGGCTTAGAGCTGGTTACCGACCGCGAAGCAAAAACACCCGCCGTGAAAGAAACCGAAAAACTGATCGAAGAAATGCTTGCTCGACGTGCGCTGATTGGCAAAGGGGCACCCAACGTCATCAAGCTCCGCCCTTCATTGGCGTGGGGTAAGGCAGAAGTTGATTTCTTTATCAATGCACTGGATGAAAGCCTCGCCGTCATCAACTAAGTATGACGGCGCACGTAAACCTCAGCGACACGAGGACGGAGTAAATATGTATCGATCTAACCAGTTTTTTATTAATGGCACTTGGCAAGCCCCGAGTAGCAACACAACGATTGATGTAGTGAATCCAGCAAATGGTAAGGTCTGTGCACAAACTGCCAGCGCCGGAGTTGCCGATGTCGATGCTGCTGTTAGTGCAGCGAAAAAGGCGTTTGCCTTGTGGTCGAAAACCAGTGCAGAACAGC